>JBGAIJ010000012.1:0-54875 GCA_044225605.1 Ferruginibacter sp. | reverse complement strand
ATCTGTGTGGTGTCAATCTCAACAGGGTCGCCAATTTTTTGTGCATTGGCATCCATTTTTGCTGCCATGCAATGAAGGGTATTTTTCTTTTGAAACTGGTAAATCATCCAGAAATAATCAGGATATACCACAAAATCAACCGGGCAATTGCGTTTTGCACTGGATGATTATTTTATTCGACAGGTATTTTCTAAAAAGGATGGTGGCTTTTTAGTTACTGCCGAAGATTACTCCTACCAGCGTACAGGTTACAACAGCTCCTGGAACCGCTGGGACTATCTTAATAATTATTATTACAATCCTTACGGCAGCTCATCTTATTATTATTACAATCCTTACACAGGTTACTACCGCCCCTATAACAGTTTTGGCAACCAAAACACCCGTTATTATTACTCCAATATTTTAATACTCAGTTACGATAAAAATGGCGCCCTGTTATGGAGCCGTATTATACATAAAGAGCAGTTTGATGATGACAATGATAACTTTCTTTCCTTCTCCACTTTTAACAGCGGTGGCGAAATACACTTTTTATTTAACGACGATAAAAACCGTAACCAGATAATTGCCAACCACAGCGTTACCGGCAGCGGAGAAGTTACCCGTAACCCCACATTAAAAAGCCAGGAACGGGGTTACCAGTTTATGCCAAAGCTTAGCAAGCAGGTAGGTGCCAGCCAGCTTATTATTCCCTGCGAATACAGGGGGTATATTTGCTTTGCACGGATTGATTTGTAAAAGGAGTTGACAAAAACTTTTAATAGTTGTAATATTTAACCACCTTTGCAAAGCATTCATTTTTTTACTTTTTACTTTTTACTTCTTTGTGACGGGTACATTTAAAGCCAACAATCCATATAATACATTTTTGTTGCTGTTGTATGGCATCTTGCTCAAGTTGCCTATGTTCCTGCATCCAAAAATTCCGCAGCAGCAGCTTATAGATGGTTTTTTGTATAAAGCATTGCTGCAATGGCTGCAGCCATTTGGTGCTGCTTTTCCGTCAGTATATGCCATAATCACATTTATTTTGCTATACACACAGGCAGTTTCATTTAACAAAATGGTAAACGAACTGCGGCTGATGCAAAAGCCCAATTACCTTACCGGCATGAGTTACCTGCTGGTAACATCACTTTTTGCCGAGTGGAATGTACTTTCATCGCCATTAATAATAAATACAGTGCTTATTTGGGTATGGGCACGTATGAGTGGCCTGTACACTAACAGCAGCCCCAAAACCACTTTATTTAATATTGGTATTGCCATTGGCCTGGGCACATTTTTTTATTTTCCGTCTATAGCATTTGTAATATTGGTAGTGGCAGGGCTTGCCATTATACGCCCCTTCCGGCTGGCAGAGTGGCTAATAGCATTGTTTGGTATTATTACTCCTTATTATTTTGTACTGGCCATTGCTTTTTTAATGGGTAAGCTAAAAGATTATCATCTTCCCGGGGTGGCTGTTACTTATCCAAAATTTAACCAGACAAACTGGGCATATGCCGCCATAGTTATTGTAATTATTACAGCCGTGGCAGGTTTCTTTTTTGTGCAGCAAAATTTCAGGCGGCAGCTCATACAGGCCCGTAAAAGCTGGAGCTTGGTGTTTTTATACCTGTTGGTGGCAGTATTTGTGCCCTTTATTAACGCCACCCATTCGTTTCAATACTGGATTTTAACCGCTGTGCCGCTTTCTGCCTTGCTGGGCGCCGCCTTTTTATACCCCAATAAAAAATTAATACCCCTTGTTTTGCATTGGGTTATGGTGGCATTGGTAATAGCCATCAGTTATTTCGTAAAGGCTAATTAAAATAGGCATTGTACATTTGCACATAATTATTTGTAATCGGCGGTTGTACATATCCCAACATCGTTGTGTCACTCACTTCAGCCGCAGTACAAAAATCAGCAACTAACAGTAACACTTTAATAAACATTAATACATGAAATTTGGCGTAGTGGTTTTTCCAGGCAGTAATTGCGACAGGGACATGATGGAATCGCTTAAAAATGATTTAAACCAGGAGGTAATACAACTGTGGCATAAAGACAAAGACATTAGTATGTTTACAACCGATGATTGTATTGTATTGCCCGGCGGTTTCAGCTACGGGGATTACCTGCGCTGCGGAGCCATTGCCCGCTTTAGCCCCATGATGCAAAGTGTTATTGAGTTTGCTAACAAAGGCGGTAAGGTATTAGGTGTTTGCAACGGCTTTCAAATTTTATGCGAAAGTGGTTTATTACCGGGCGTATTATTGCGCAATGCCCACCAACAGTTTGTTTGCAAAAACATTTTTATGAAAGAAGCGGCTTCAACAGGCGGGCAGGCATTAAAAATTCCCGTTGCACATGGCGAAGGCCGCTATTTTGCCAATGAAAAAACACTGAACGAGCTGGAAATGCATCACCAGATTATATACCGGTATTGTGATGATAAGGGGAATATTACCCCCCAAAGCAACCCCAACGGCGCTATTCATAACATTGCAGGTATTTGCAATAAAGAAAGAAACGTGTTTGGTATGATGCCGCACCCGGAAAGAGCCACCAGCTTACAGTTAAGTAATACAGACGGCGTAAAAGTATTTGAGCATTTGTTTGACATGAATTAGTGTTAATAAATAGCAAAACCTTGTATTTTTTTAAGGTTTGGAAACTATTTTGAATAATATGCGTATATAAATTGTAAAGAAATTAAAATGAAAAAAGGCTTTGTATCAGTGTTGTTGTTTTTTATTATTAGTGCAGCAACAGCCCAAAAAATATCATGGAGTTACACTGCTAAAAAACTGGCAGGTAATAAATATGAACTCCACATTACTGCTGTACCTCCGGCCGGCTGGCATATTTATTCTCAAAACACACCTGATGGCGGCCCTTTGCCCACTACGTTTACTTTTAATAAAAATCCGTTGGTTACAATAAGCGGCAAGCCAAAAGAAACAGGTAAGCTGGTGGATTATTACGATAAAAATTTTAAAGTGAATGTAAAGTATTTTGAAGGCAAAGTTGAATTTGTACAGGTGGTAACATTAAAAGGCAAAGTAAAAACCAACGTTACCGGAGAAGTGGAAAGCATGATTTGTAATGACCGTACCTGTATGCCCGGCACAACTGAAAAATTCACTATAGCACTGCAGTAATTTTTAATAATGCTTTTATTTACAAAATATGTAAAGCAACTGTGTGTAATAACGCCGTTGCTTTTTTTATCGCTGCTTGTTGCAGCGCAAAATACCGGGCAGGTAAAATGGCAGGTATCATCACAAAAAATAGCTGATAAAGAATACAGCATAATTGCAAAAGGTACTATTGCAGCCGGCTGGCACATTTATACCAACAAAACAATAATTGAAGGGCTTGAAAAAGCCGCTATTAATTTTACCGACAGCAGCATTCAAAAAAACGGGCAACTTGAAATTACAGGTGCGGAAAAAAATGGCAACGATGCAGCACTGGGCCAGCAGGCCAGCACTGTTGAAAATGAAATAACAGTTACTCAAAAAATAAAATTTCGGTCAACCGTACCGGCAGTATTAAAATTAATGCTGGTGTACAATTTTGCCAATGCCGAATCTTTTTTAACCGAAGCAGGAGAAAAGTTTGAAGTTAAACTGGAAGGCGGCGCAGCGGTTGAAGTAAATGATAACCGGATTAAAATACCCTCCATCGATTTAAAAAATCCTGTTGCCAACTGTGGTAACGCAGCGGGAGAAGGTAAAGGCCTGTGGCAAATATTTTTAATTGGCTTTTTGGGCGGGCTTATTGCTTTGCTTACACCTTGTGTATTCCCCATGATTCCGCTTACGGTTTCTTTCTTTACCAAAAAAGCCAGCAGCCGTAAAAAAGGCATTGGCAATGCATTGCTGTACGGCTTTTTTATACTGTTAATTTATGTACTGCTCAGCACACCATTTTATTTTTTACCAGAGGGCAACGAAGAAATTTTAAACAACATCAGCACCAATCCCTGGTTAAATATTGCCTTCTTTGTAATTTTTATAGTGTTTGCATTATCGTTTTTTGGGTTGTATGAAATAACACTGCCATCCGGTTTTGCTAACAAAACCGATTCTAAATCAAATACAGGTACAGTGCTGGGTATTTTCTTTATGGCATTAACGCTGGCCATTGTTTCCTTCAGCTGCACCGGACCTATTTTAGGCAGTTTATTGGTAGGCGCTTTAAAAGGCGGTGCCATAAATTTAACGGCAGGCCTTGCAGGTTTTGGTTTGGCATTAGCATTGCCATTTGCGTTGTTTGCATTGTTTCCTCAATTGCTTTCGTCTTTACCAAAAAGCGGTGGCTGGTTGGGGGAGGTAAAAGTAGTGCTGGGTTTTATTGAGCTGGCAATGGCAATGAAATTCATCAGCAATGCAGACTTAACACAGCATTGGGGCGTAATTAAAAGAGAAATTTTTATTGGCTTTTGGGTATTGTGTGGTTTGTGTACAGTATTGTATTTATTGAATGTGCCGCCGTTTAAACGTAAATATCCTGTTAAGTTTACAAAAGCAAAATGGTTTTTCACTGCATTGTTTGCAGCAATTACTGTTTACTTAATTCCTGGTGTTACAAATACAAAATATGCCAGGCTTTCTTTAATAAGTGGTTTTCCGCCGCCGTATTGTTATAGCGTTTATCAGCATCCTTATTATTGCGATGAACCAATAAAAGATTATAACGAAGCATTAAAACTGGCTAAAGAAAGAAATAAACCAATAATGATTGACTTTACGGGATATAACTGTGTTAACTGCCGTAAAATGGAAGAAAATGTTTGGCCCGATGAAAAAGTGAAAAAATTAATGAGTGAATTTATATTAGTGTCTTTATATGTAGATGACAGGGCAAAACTGCCGGCGCATAAACAGTTTACATACACAACTGCCACAGGCGCTAAAAAAGAAATTATAACAGTGGGTGATAAATGGGCCACCATGCAGGTAGAAAATTTTGGTGTAACCTCACAGCCGTATTATGTATTAATATCTCCCGATGAAAAATTACTGAACAATCCTGTTGCTTACGAGCCTAATGCAAAGGCCTACGCAGCATGGTTGCAATGCGGTTTAGATGCGTTTAATAAAAAATAAAAGAAGAAACCCCCACAGATAACGCAGAAGTCGCAGAAAAAATACAATCATCTGCGTTATCTGCTACATCAGCGGGCAACAAAAAACCCCTGCAATTGCAGAGGTTTTAATTATTAGTTGGGTGTTACAAAATTAAAGAGCAATTTGTTTTTCCACCATCAGCTTGCGCAGGTTAATTAAACCATAACGCATGCGGCCTAAAGCAGTATTGATGCTGCATTTGGTTAATTCAGCAATTTCTTTAAAGCTTAAATCGGCATAGTGGCGTAAAATGATTACTTCACGCTGGTCTTCCGGTAGCATATCCACCATTTTGCGAATGCGGTCATGGCTTTGGCCATCCATCATTTTTTGGTCCGCACCGGCTTCGCTGAAGTTTAAAACCTCAAAAATGTCACGGTCATCGCTGGTTTTAATAGTTGGGCTGCGTTTTACTTTTCTAAAATGGTCTACACACATATTGTGTGCAATACGCATAGCCCAGGGTAAAAACTTGCCTTCATCAGTATAGCGGCCACCTTTAAGGGTGTCAATAATACGGATGAATACATCCTGGAAAATGTCTTCGGCTAAATACTTGTCTTTAACAAGTAAATAAATGGAAGTGTAAATTTTTTCTTTGTAACGCAGTACAATTGTTGCAAGGGCATCAGCATCACCATCTACATATAAATGGATCAGTTGCTGGTCGGTTAAGTTGTTCAGGCATTTCATAAACTTCTACAGTTTTTAGATTGTTAGGATTCAATTTCAGGAAACCCAAAAAATGAGAAAAAAACGTAGAAGTCTTGATGATAGGCTTTTAACGGCTTTTCACTTTTTTGGATATTGGACTGTAAAAATAATTGGATGTTTGAGAAATAGTGTGAGTAAAGATGCCCGATTTAAAATGTATTTATACTTCGTAAAACTACGATAAACAATTTCGTAATTTTATAATATAAACACAGGAAAAGAACCTTTAATCACACCGGAATAAAGCTACAAATTGTTTTTTCTCACAGTAATATTTTACAGAGCTTTAAGACAATTTTCACATTGTGAGAGCAGCGGTGATATTTACCTAATTTTGAATTATGGCAATAGTAAAAAAGCAACAACAGGAAATTACTACGGTAAACAACGACATTTTTATTAAAGGCGCCCGTGTGCACAACCTTAAAAATGTGGATGTAAAATTTCCACGCAATAAATTAATTGTTGTTACCGGTGTTTCTGGCTCGGGTAAATCTTCTTTAACCATTGATACATTGTTTGCCGAAGGCCAGCGCCGCTATGCCGAAAGCTTAAGTGCCTATGCACGCCAGTTTATGCAGCGCATGAACAAACCCGATGTGGATTATATAAAAGGCCTTTGCCCCGCTATTGCCATAGAACAAAAAGTAATAACCCGTACGCCCCGCAGTACGGTGGGCAGTATGACGGAAATTTATGATTACCTGCGCCTGTTGTTTGCCCGTGCCGGTAAAACCATTAGCCCGGTAACCGGTAAAGAAGTAAAAAAAGATGATGTGAATGATGTGGTAGAAGCTATTTCAAATCTTAAGCATGGCGATAAAGTATTATTGCTGGCAGGCTTTAAGCAGCAAAAAAACCGTAACCTTAAAGAAGAGCTGAATATTTTATTGCAAAAAGGTTTTTCAAGATTATACAGCAATAAAGAAATTGTAAGAATTGAAGATCTGCTGGAAACAGAAAAACTATCAACTATCAATAATCAACTATCAACCTTTCTTCTCATTGACCGTTTTGTAGTAAAAGATTTTGACCAGGATGATAAACACCGCATGGCTGATTCTGTTAATACTGCTTTTTATGAAGGTGAAGGCGAATTGCTTTTAGAAATTAACGGAAGCGATAAGCATAAACACTTCTCAAACAAATTTGAAGCAGATGGTATTGTGTTTGAAGAGCCGGTGCCCAATTTATTTTCGTTTAATAACCCTTACGGTGCATGCCCAACCTGCGAAGGTTTTTCGCAAATATTAGGTATAGATGCAGACTTAATAATTCCGGATAAACAATTAAGTGTTTACGAAGGTGCTGTGGCGCCATGGAAAGGAGAAAAATTAGGCTGGTGGAAAGAGCAGTTTATTAAAGGAGCAAAAAAAATAGCATTCCCTGTACACAAACCTATTATTGATTTAACCGATGAGCAGCTGAATGAATTATGGAATGGCAGCAATGGCGTTTTAGGTATTAATGACTTTTTTAAAGAAGTGGAAGCCAATTTATATAAAGTACAATACCGTGTGTTGCTAAGCCGCTACCGGGGCCGCACCCAATGTACAGATTGTAAAGGCTACCGCCTGCGCAAAGAAGCACTGTATGTAAAAATTGGCGGTAAACATATTGGACAGTTATGCGAAATGCCGGTTAAAGACTTGCAACAATGGTTTAGCAATTTAAAATTAAGTGACTTTGATGCACAGGTTGCTAAAAGAATTTTGCTGGAAATTAACCACCGCATAAAAACATTAATGGATGTTGGTTTAGGCTATCTTACTTTAAACCGCCTGGCAAACAGCTTAAGCGGCGGCGAAAGCCAGCGCATACAACTTACCAGGAGTTTAGGCAGCAACCTTACCAATTCATTATACATTTTAGATGAGCCTTCTATTGGTTTACACTCAAGAGATACCGAGCGGCTGATAAATGTTTTAAAAGAGCTGAGAGATTTAGGAAATACGGTGGTTGTGGTGGAACATGATGAGTTAATGATGAGAGAAGCCGACCATATTATTGATATGGGACCGCTTGCCAGCCATTTAGGCGGCGAAGTAGTGGCGGCAGGAAATTATGATGAGTTGATAAAAAATAAAGAAAGCCTTACAGGAAAGTATTTAAGCGGCGCATTGCAGATTGAACCGCCTAAAAATATCCGTAAATGGAACCGCAGTATTAAAGTAGTGGGTGCAAGGCAAAATAATTTAAAAAATATTACGGTAGAGTTTCCGCTAAATACATTGTGTGTGGTAAGTGGTGTAAGCGGCAGCGGTAAAACCACTTTAATTAAACAGATTTTATATCCGGCACTAAAAAAAATAAAAGGCGAGTTTATTGATAAAGCCGGTATGCATAAAGCTATAAGCGGCGATGTGGACAGTATTACACAAATTGAAATGATTGACCAGAACCCCATTGGTAAATCAAGCCGGAGCAACCCTGTTACTTATGTTAAAGCATACGATGAAATAAGGGATTTGTACAGCCGCCAGCCAATGAGTAAAATAAGAGGCTTTCAACCAAAGCATTTTTCTTTTAATGTAGATGGTGGAAGATGTGATGCCTGCAAAGGGGAAGGAGAGCAAATTGTTGAAATGCAGTTTTTGGCGGATGTGCATTTAACCTGCGATGTATGTGGCGGCAAGCGATTTAAGGATGAAGTGCTGGAAGTAAAGTACAACGATAAAAACATTTACGATATACTTGAAATGAGTGTGGATGATGCAGTAGATTTTTTTGCTGATGAACCCACCGTGGCAAATAAAATAAAACCATTAAGCGATGTGGGGTTAGGTTATGTAAAATTGGGCCAGTCGTCAGATACATTAAGTGGTGGCGAAGCACAGCGTGTAAAGCTGGCTTCATTTCTTGGTAAAGGAAAAGCCCAGGGCAGCATATTGTTTATTTTTGATGAGCCTACCACCGGCCTTCACTTTCATGATATAAAAAAACTGTTGGCTTCTTTTAATGCATTAATTGAACAAGGCCATTCAATAATAGTAATTGAGCATAATACAGATGTAATACGCAGTGCCGATTGGGCAATTGAATTAGGCCCGGAAGCAGGAAATAATGGTGGTGAACTGGTGTATGCTGGTAATATTGCAGGGTTTTTAAAGGAAAAGGCAAGTTACACATCGAAATTTTTGAAAAAATAAACTGCTGTAAATCAGCCAAAAATATTTTTTATAAAAAAATATTCCTCTAATATTGAAATTTGATAAATAAAATATTTAGTTTTACCCCGCAATACGTTACATCTTCGTCCGTAGCCCCACATTTAAAACGATTGTATTCTCCCAAAAAAGATTTTTTATGTCTTAATAATTGCCTGTTCAATTATTAATACCCGTACATTTTCAATTCCTCAAAAAGCCCTGAGTAAATCCACATTACTGTTACTAACCGCAACCATTCTAGGCCTTATTTAATTAAAAATTAAAATGTACAACATGAAAAAGTTTTTACCCCTGCTTGCATTATTTATTGCAGCAACAACCACAAAAGCCCAAACCGGCAGTCTTTTAATCAATGAAAATTTCACTTCTTTAAACGCAGGTGATTTAAGTGCAGTAAATAATGCCGGCAGTGGCTGGACGAGCACAGATAATTCGCCTTACATCCAGGTTACTAATACAACACCACTAGTGTACTCTGGTTATGCCAGCGGAACAAATTATATCACTATCCAAAATGCATCGGGAGCAGATGATCCTTATAAAAATTTTATTGGCAGCACTACAGTTAACGCCACAACTTCATCCTTCTATATTTCTTTTGTAGTAAGGGTGCCATCTGCATCAGGTACAACAACTGCCAATGCAGCCACCCGATCATGCTTTTATCTTTTGAATGCCGGTGGTACGCAATTTTGTAATTTTTATATTGGCGATAATGGATCCGGCGCAAATAATTTAAAATTTGGCATTAACAAAACTGGTAACACCGGTGCAACTTTTGCCTCTACTGATTTTACATTCAATACAACTTACCTGGTTGTACTGCGTTACGATTTTGTATCAGGCACTAATAATGACCAAATGCATATGTGGGTTAATCCGGGCCTTGCGTCTGAACCATCCACAGCAACGGCTAATGTATCAATAACTTCAGGAGCAGATATTACATCTCCATCAACATCACCGGCATCATCAAATGCTATCAACAGAATTTCAATTGAGCAAACATCAAATGGTGCTACGGCTCATTTTGATGCTTTTAAAGCCGCCTACGGTACAGGTGGAGCAAACCAGGCTGCTAACTCAGCTTTTGCCTGGTCAATATTAAGCCCATCGGGTGCTACTTTGCCAATAAGAATTTATTATTTTAATGTTGCAAAAGGCAATGGTTACAACAACCTTAACTGGTGGGTTGAATGTGTGGCCCCTGAAGTAACTTTTGTTGTTGAACGGTCAACAGATGGATATAACTTTTACCCTGTTAATACAATTGTTGCCAGTAAAGCCCGCTGCCAGCAGCCATTTGATTATGCAGATAATATGACAGGCGCACAGCCTACTGTATATTACCGTATTAAAGTAATTGAAGACGTTGATGTTGTAAAATACTCTTCAATAATAAAAATATCCGGCGACTCAGATAAAGGAATGCGGTTAAGTGGTGTGTCACCAAACCCTGTGGCAAACAGTGCACAGCTTACCATTGTTTCAGCTAAAAAAGATAATATCGACCTGCAGGTGCTTTCTATGGAAGGAAAAGTGGTTTACAGGAGCCAGGTGTCATTACAGGCAGGATCAAGTGTTGTAAATATTGATGTGGCTTCTTTGCAAAATGGTATGTACACTATTAAAGGAGTATTTGCTAATGGAGAAATAAGCACCGTTAAATTTGTAAAACAATAAGCGGATAATTCCTAAAGAATCAGTAAAAACCAAAAGCGCCTTACAATTTTGTAAGGCGCTTTATTTTAATAAATATTTTTTAATTAACGTAAACGATCACTTTCTTTAATTAATTTTTCATCTTTATTTATTGCCTTGGCAGCAAGAAAAAAACAAATTACCACAATGCTGTGTAATATAGCCCACAGTGCATAAGTGCCCGTTGTAAATGTTTTTACTTCTTGGTAATATAAAAAAATAAGTATTGCTTCCAGTAATATACCCAGTACACAAAGCCGTAACTGAAGTGTTCTTTTTTTAAAAAGAAAAATAATTACCAGCGAAAGCACGCCTGTTATGAAAGTTGCCAGTATAAGTAAAAAATTTTCTGTACCGGTTAAACTATATTCAACAGTGCCTTTTGCATTGGTGCCAACATAAAAAGGAAGTTTGTATGTTAAAAAAATACAAACCGCAGCAAGCAAAAGCCATATAGATTGTATGCGTTGTATCATAGTGTGGTGTTTTAAAATTAGCCTAATTCAGGATATAAAGGAAACTGCTGCATAAATGTTTTTACATCAGTTTTTACAGATGCAATTACTGCATCGTCATCAGCATTCATTAAAACTTTATCAATAAAATTTACTACTGTTTCCATATCAGTTTCTTTTGCACCCCTTGTGGTTATGGCAGGCACGCCAACACGTATGCCTGATGTAACAAACGGGGATTTATCATCGAAAGGAACAGCATTTTTATTAAGTGTTATGTGTGCTTTATCTAAAGTTTCCTGCGCTTTTTTACCGGTAAGGTTTTTATTACGCAGGTCAATAAGCATTAAATGATTATCTGTACCATTACTTATAAGATTATAACCACGGCTTACAAATGCTTTTGCCATTGCCTGCGCATTACTTATAACCTGTTTACCATATGCTTTAAAATCTTCCGATAAAATTTCGCCAAATGAAACAGCCTTAGCAGCAATTACATGTTCTAAAGGCCCGCCCTGGCTTCCGGGAAATACAGCAAGATCCAGTAACTGGCTCATGGTTCTTAAATTACCTTTCGGATCTTTTAATCCCCATGGGTTTTCAAAATCATTACGCAGCATAATAACACCGCCTCTTGGTCCACGTAATGTTTTATGTGTGGTGCTGCTTACAATATGACAATGATCAAAAGGATCGTTTAATAAACCAGTGGCAATTAAACCAGCGGGGTGTGCAATATCTGCAAATACAACAGCACCAATTTCATCAGCCACGGCACGTATGCGTTTATAATCCCAGTCACGGCTGTAAGCGCTTGCACCGCAAATAATCATTTTTGGTTTTTCTTTTCGTGCAATGGCTTCCAGTTGTTCATAATCTACAATACCATCCTTAGTAACCCCATAATGCAAAGCCTGGTATGTTTTACCGCTAAAGTTTGCAGGGCTGCCATGCGTAAGGTGGCCACCCATACTTAAATCAAGGCCTAAGAATTTTTCGCCGGGCTTCATTACAGCTAAAAAAACGGCGCCATTGGCAGATGCACCACTGTGTGGCTGCACATTAGCCCAACTGCATTTAAATATTTTTTTCAGCCTGTCAATAGCCAGCTGTTCAATTTCATCCACTACTTCGCAACCGCCGTAATATCTTTTACCAGGGTAACCCTCAGCATATTTATTTGTTGGGCAGGTACCCATTGCCTGCATTACCTGGTAACTGGTAAAATTTTCTGAAGCAATCAGCTCAATGCCATTGCGCTGGCGCTCCAGTTCTTTATTAATTAAATCGAAAACAGCGGTATCTTTTTGCATGAATGTAAATTTGGCGCAAAGATAAACGCTTGCGGTAATGTAACCCAAACGCTTCTGGTGTAAAAAATACACACCCTAAATGAAAAATGATTAATTTCACGTCCTTTTTAAACAGAGGGTCATTAATATTTAAAGCATGAAGGCTATAATTCCCGTAGCGGGCGCAGGCACAAAGCTGCGTCCACACACATATACACAACCAAAAGCATTAATTCCTCTTGCCGGAAAAACCATCCTCAGCATAATAATCGATCAGTTACGTGAAGCCGGAATTAATGATTTTGTTTTTATAATTGGTTATTTAGGCGAAAAAATACAGGATTATGTAAAAGAGAAGTACCCTGCTATAAACAGCCATTTTGTAACACAAAATGAACGTTACGGCACCGGCCATGCCATAAAACTTACAAAGGAAATTATTGCTGATGATGAAGTACTGATTGTGCTGGGAGATACTATTGCTGAGTATGATGTAAAAGAAATTATTGCCAGCCCTTACTCCATGCTGGGAGTAAAAAAAGTGGATGACCCACGCAACTTTGGTGTTGCTGAAATTGATGAAGAAAACTTTATTAGCCGTGTGGTGGAAAAGCCCGCTATTCCTAAAAGTAATATGGCGCTTGTTGGGGTATATAAAATTAAAGAAACCGGTTTTTTATTTTCCTGCATACAAAAAATAATAGAGGCAGATATTAAAAGTTACGATGAATTTAACCTTACCGATGCACTGGAATGCATGATACAAAATGGTGTGAAGTTTCAACCATTTAAAGTGCAAAACTGGTTTGATTGCGGTAAAAAAGAAACCCTGCTTGAATCCAATGCCACATTACTTAAAAAATTTGGCGGTAATATTTCTGACGGTCATTCTTTCGAAAACACCATTATCATTCCCCCGGTAAGTATTGGAGAAGGCTGCGAAATTAAAAACTCTGTTGTAGGGCCCAATGTAGCCATTGGCGATTTTGCCACACTCAATCATTCAATTATAAAAGACTCTATCATAGGGTCATACTCCAATCTTTTTGAAATTGTGCTCAATACCTCTCTTATTGGCAGCGATGCAGATGTACGGGGTGTAAGCCGCAGCCTGAATATTGGCGATAATACCGCAATAGATCTGGGAGGCGGTATCAGGGGTTAATTACTTCACTAAAACATTACAAAAAAGTTTGCAGCAACAAAATAAAATCTTTTACTTTGCGTTTCAAAGTACTTTTAATACTGTTTTAAACAGAGCTTTGTAACTTGTGTTATGCAAAACAACATTACCTCATTATTTGGCATTAAATACCCCATTATACAGGCCGGTATGATATGGGCCAGCGGCTGGCGCCTTGCCAGTGCTGTAAGCAATGCCGGGGGGCTGGGTTTAATTGGCGCCGGCAGTATGTACCCGGAAGTATTACGGGAGCATATTCAAAAATGCAAAGCAGCAACCGATAAACCTTTTGGCGTAAATGTGCCATTATTATATCCAGATATTGATAAGCATATGGCCATTATTACAGAGCAAAAAGTACCGGTAGTATTTACATCGGCCGGCAACCCAAAAACATGGACAACAATTTTAAAAGATAACGGTATAAAAGTGGTGCATGTGGTAAGCAGCAGCAAATTTGCCGTAAAAGCACAGGATGCAGGTTGTGATGCTGTGGTGGCGGAAGGTTTTGAAGCAGGTGGCCATAACGGCAGGGAAGAAACGGCGACAATGGTATTAATACCGGCCGTATGCAATGCAGTAAATATTCCGGTAATTGCTGCAGGCGGCATTGCAACGGGCAGGCAAATGCTGGCGTCTATGGTGCTGGGTGCACAGGGTGTGCAAATAGGTAGCCGTTTTGTAGCCAGTGAAGAAGCATCGTCTCATATAAAATTTAAAGAAGCTATAGTAAATGCTGCAGAAGGAGACACAATGCTGAGTTTAAAAGAGCTTACACCCGTTCGCCTTTTAAAAAATAAATTTTATAACGATGTAAAACAAGCAGAAGAGCGGTGTGCCACGGCAGAAGAATTAAAGAATTTGTTAGGAAGAGCACGTGCAAAAAAAGGCATGTTTGAAGGAAATATGGATGAAGGTGAACTGGAAATAGGACAGGTAAGTGCATTAATTAACACTATTAAACCGGCAGCTGATATTGTGGAAGAAATATGGCAGGAGTTTGAGACTTTGTTAAAACAGCCACTAAAATAAAACACTATCTTTGCAACCAATTTTTTTGAAAATCAACCCCCAAAAAATGACAATTAATTTCGATAAGGCATTGGTGCGTTTAAAAATCGTGGTGATGCTTTTATTTATTTTTATTGCAGCTGTTAAAGCACAGGCACAACCACCTATAACAGACCCCAGCGGTGGAGTAGTGCCCCCGGTAAATTTAGCTCCATCTGATTTATATAAAGGGCTTGCAGATAAAAATCCGGATGCCCTTAAATCTTCTATTGGCATAGATAAAAATAAACCGCTTGCAAATAAAATTACAAGAGATAGTTTGGTGAGGGAATCTACTCCGCAATCTGCAAATATTACAGAAACCACATACGGCATGCACTTATTTGCAAACGGTGTGGTTGCAGAAGTTACAGATCTTTCCACACCCCCTCTTGATTATCCGATAGGTGTTTATGATCAGCTGATAGTATCATTATGGAATGGCGCTGAGGCAACTTTAGATTATACCGTAGCGAGGGACGGTTCAATTTTTCCGGCAGGCCTGGGAAAAATATATGTACAGGGCTTAACATTTGAACAGGTAAGATCACTCATCATTCAGCGCTTTAAATCCTATGTGCCGGCATCAACAAACATAACGGTATCACTTGGCCAGCCACGCACTATTAATGTAAATGTAGCAGGTGAAATAGATAAACAAGGCCCGGTAACAGTATCCGCATTTACCAATGCATTTAATATAATTGCGTTGGCAGGCGGGCCTACTGATTTAGCGGATCTGCGTTCTATTTTAATTAAACGCAATGGCCGTGTTATTGATGAACTGGATGTTTATAAATATTTAACCACCGGCGATTTTGGAAAACATATTTATTTAGAAAATAACGATTTTGTTATACTGCAAACTGTTAAAAAACGGGTAAAGGCAGAAGGAAAGTTTAAGCGTCCCATGTACTACCAGCTTAAGCCAAATGAAGGAATGAAAGCTTTGCTAAAGTACAGCGGTGGTTTATTGAATGATGCATTTACCAGTGGTGTAAAAATTTATAGAACGCAACTGGAACAACAGGTTATTAAAGATGTGAATGCCACGGCAATAATTAATCCTACAAATGACCCACGGCTTACCGGGCAGGATTTTGCACTGGAAGACGGCGATATAGTTAAAGTAATAGCCATCAATCCCGGGCTCTTCAATAAAGTGGAAGTAAAAGGTGAAGTATCATATCCTGGTCAATATGAAATTAGAAAAGGCGATCGTTTATTTGACATTATTAACCGGGCCGGCGGTATTACACGAAATACTTACCTGCAAAGAGCGTATGTTTTTCGTGGTGGTGGAGATAGTACAAAAATCAATTCCAACAGGCTGGAGGTTGACCTTACTGATATTACAAAAGCAGAAAATGAAATAAGCAAAAACAATGTGGAAGTGTATGCTAATGATCAGATATTGCTTTTTAATGCAAACAGTTTTTCCGATAGGCAGTATGTAGAAATATTTGGCGAAGTAAGGAAGGAAGGAAAAATAAATAAATATGGCGGAATGACTTTACAGGATCTGCTTTACCTATCCGGTGGCTTAAAACAATCTGCAGAATACGGCCGTATAGAAATATCAAGTGTTGTAGATATTGATTCAGCAAAAAATGAACAACAGCCTACAAGGGTTATTATTAAACAAATAAGGGTATCATCTAATCTTGATATTGACAGTGTATCTGCAAAAATTATTTTAAAGCCTTACGATCAAATATATGTACGGAAAAACCCCACATTTGAATTACAGCAATTAATACAATTAAACGGTCTTGTAAAATATCCCGGTCCTTACCCACGGCTAAATAAAAATGAACGCCTTACTTCTTACATTGAACGGGCCGGTGGCATAACAGAACTGGCAGATCTTACAGGCGCTATTTTATACCGCAAAAAAATACAGTACTTCAGGGACAACATCACTAAAAAAGCTGCGGCGCTTTCCGATTCTTTAGGTGGCGTATCGCTTGATTCTGCACAGGCAAGCCTTGGCGAAGTGTTGCAGGAGCCTGTAAGTATAGATTTGTATAAGGCGTTAAAATATAAGGGTTCTAAATATGATGTGGTGCTGCAGGAAGGTGATGTAATTTTTATTCCGGAAATAAATCCATTTGTAAGTGTAAAAGGTACCGTACAATCTCCTTTAAAATTAGCATTTGATAAAGAGCATACTAATCTTACCTATTATATTGATAAAGCGGGAGGGTATGGCATCCGCCCATGGCGCAGCCGCATTTATGTACAATATGCAAACGGAAAAAGTAAACGCACCAAAAACCTTTTCTTTATGCACTTTTATCCAAAAGTAGCAGAGGGCAGTGTGGTAAATGTACCAACAAAACCATCGGGCAGCCAGGTGGGTGATATAGTTAAACAGGCGGGCTTATCGCTGGTAACAATTGTATCTGGTGTATTAGTGGCTAAAATTGTTGCAAACCTTTAATGCACAGCTAAAAAAAAATCAGCAATGACAAATTTTGATTTAATACGCTTATTAATAAAACGGTTAAAAAAATACAGCTGGGTTATTTTAATACTGGCAGTAATTTTTGGTGGCTTGTTTTTTTACATGGCAAAACAAAGCGTAGTTAATTATACCGCAAAGTCAACGGTGTTTCCGTTAAACAGTACCAGCGATAATACTATTTCCACCAGCGCTATCAGTAATATTTTAGGTTTGGCAGATGCGCCAAAATCTTTTACATCTGAAGCCGCAATAAATATTGTGGAGCTTGCCACCAGCCGCCGCACTATGGAAGCTGTTGCCAGTGCAAGAATACCATCGCTAAAAAATAAAACTATTGCAGATTTATTGGTGGAAGAATATAATAAGCATACAGGGTTTATGCAAAATGAACCTATTAAACTTCCTTTAGACAGTGCTACACTTATGAATGTAGCAAGCGATATGCTTTTTGGCACATTCAGCGCAAAGATTAATAAAAACGGTATTCTGGAATTATACTATACCAACAGTAATACAGATATTGTAAAAGAAGTGAGCTATACTTTTGTGAATAAAATATCTGAGTTTTATACGGATTTAAAAAAGAAAAAGGCACAGGTAGATTATGAATTTGCCGTAAAAAAAGCAGATTCTCTAAAGACTATATTAGATGCACTTGATCGCCGTGCTATTCAACTGGACGAAAGCACTTTTTTTACAAATGAGGAATTAAAACGCTTCCGGCTGCCAAAAGTAAATTTGGAAAATGACAAACAAACAGTTCAATCGCAATACTATTATGCCGTTAATAACAGGGAAGCCGCTGCATATAAGCTGCAAAAAGAAACTCCAATAATTGAAATGCTCGATAAGCCGGAAGGTCCGTTTGTTCCTTCGGCCAAAAGCCCTAAAGCATATGCCATTATAGGTTTACTGCTTGGCTTTTTGTTAGGCGCTCTTGCTGTTAGCTGGAAGGTAATAAGCCAGTATGTAGGTGCAGAATTAAATAAAGCAATTGAAAAAGCATCTCAACCTAAAACACCGCCACCTGCAGCATCATAATAAATTAATAAATAAAAATGGCGGCTAACTTAGCCGCCATTTTTTTATTTTCTAAAAGCCCATTTTATCATCTCTTTCCAGCTTGGTTTTTTGCCATACATCAATATGCCTGTGCGATAAATTTTTGCTGCAAACCAGGTGGTAAAAATAAATCCTGCTATCAGCAATAACATTGATAATGCCAGCTGCCAAAACGGAACGGTGTTTGGCACACCAAAGGGAATGCGTGCCATCATAACAATGGGTGAGCTAAATGGTACTATACTTGCCCATGTTGCCAAAGGACTTCCGGGGTTTGCAATTGCCGGTGTCATAAGCGCTATTGAAAAAATTACCAGCATGGTGATAGGGAAACTGAGTGATTGTGCTTCTCTCATGTCTTCATTAATAGCGCTGCCAATAGCTGCGTATAACGAGGAATAAAAAAAGAAACCACCCAACAGGTAAAATATAAAGCAGCCAATAACAAGTGGTACATTAACGCTTGTAAATACATTTTGAATTTGGCCTACAACGCCTGCTGCGGCACCACCACTACCGGAAGTTTTGCCAATATTGTAAATTAAAAAAATACACGCAATCCATATTAAAAACTGGGTAAGCGCCACCATGGCAATACCAATAATTTTACCCAGCATTAATTGAAATGGTTTTACGGAACTAACCACCACTTCTGCAATGCGGTTTGTTTTTTCTTCTGTTACACCCATCATTACCTGGCTGCCGTACAACAATAAAATAAGGTACATTAAAAAGCCGCACACATAACCAATGGTTGTGGCTATACCTGCATCAGCATTTTTGTTTTTTTCATTATGAAATTTTAACTGTACACTTTTTGAAAGAATGGTTTCCTTGCTTGTGTCAATACCAAGGCTGTCATGCTTGATTTTACTCCACATTTGGTTAATCTTTTTTTCAACCGGGTTTGCAGCACCAATGCCAAATGATTTTTTTGTATTAATCACAAGGCTGTCAACCCCTTTTTGCCAGGTAAAATTCTCCGGAATAATAATATATCCGTCATAACCCATGGAGTCGAAACTTTGCTTAAGCCTTTGTTCTGATGCTGTAACTAATTTTATGGTGTTTATTGTATCTCCATTAAATTTTGGATTGGTGAGTTCATTTTTAAAAAGCCCGGAGTTATCTATAACAGCAATCTTCAAACTCTCTTTTGTTTTTTCAGCAATGTATCCTGTTCCAAAAATTAAACCCAGGTACAACAGCGGAAAAAGGATTGTGCCAATAATAAAAGCCCGTTTTCTTACTCTTGTAAGAAATTCTCTTTTTATAATTAAAAATATTTTGCTCATAAAATAAATAGTGTTGAGTGTTAAGCAGAAATGTTTTCAAACTGTCGGGCCGTAGGTGTGCCTTCTACCAGTTTAATAAATATATCGTTTAGTGAGGGCAGTATTTCTTTAAAGGAAATGATGCCTGCGCCATTGTTTATAAAATAGCTCAGTACATCGTTTGATTTGTAGCCTTCATGAATTTTTACAGTAGCCCCGGTTTTATCTGTTTTTATTATTTCAAATGCAGGGCTGTTTACAGCTGCAGGTAAATTTTCTGCCTGCAGGTTAAACAGGTTCTCTTTAAAGTCCTGTTTAACTCCCTGCACTGTACCGTCTAATATTTTTTTGCCTTTATTCACTAATGCAATGTGATCGCAAATTTCTTCCACCTGCTCCATGCGGTGCGTACTGAATATGATTGTGGTGCCATTTTGCGCCAGCCTGTAAATTTCATCTTTAATAAGATTTGCATTGATGGGATCCAGCCCGCTGAAAGGCTCGTCCAGTATAATTAAATCCGGCTCATGCAAAACAGTAATAACAAACTGTAATTTTTGTCCCATCCCTTTACTCAGGTCTTCCACTTTTTTATTCCACCAGCTTTCCATTTCAAGGCGCTTAAACCAGTCTTTAATTTTATGCATCGCTTCGGCTTTGCTTAAACCTTTTAACTGTGCCAGGTATAATGCCTGCTCCCCAATTTTCATTTTTTTGTACAGGCCTCTTTCTTCAGGCATATACCCAATGTACTTTACATCATTTTCGGGGTCAAACTTTTTGCCTTTTAAAATAATATTGCCGGCATCGGGATAAAAAATGCCTGTTATCATTCTTATTAAGGTGGTTTTGCCGGCACCGTTGGGGCCTAATAAACCAAAAATGCGGCCTTGTTCCAGCGTCATGCTGATATCATCAACCGCTTTTTGCGTAGCAAAATATTTTTTAAGATTCTGCAGTTCTAAAATATTCATCCTTTAATTTTTATACTCAAATATAATATAAGGTTTTGTGCTGCAACTGTTTTTATTGCACAGGCGGTAAAAACTACTTGTTAACAGCTTAATAAAGGCATAAAAAAAGCTGCTACAGTTTGTAACAGCCTTTAATTTATTTAAGTAATCAGCTTACCTGATTTTGTGTACAAAATGGTTGTCCATAAACTGGCGCTGAATATCTTTTAAATCTCTTAAAATGCTTGCGTCTACCAATTGGCCGCCTGTTTCTAAAGTAAAACCACCAATCAGCTCATCTTTAATAGCGGTTTCAATTTCGAAAGATTTACCGGGTACCGCAGATTTTACATTGGCCATAATAGCCTGCTTCAGCTCGTCTGTTATGGGCGCAGCAGTGGTAATTTTTACTTTTTGAATGTTGTTGATTTCATTGAACTGATCGATAAAAGCAGTAACAATTTCTGGTAAATTGTTTTCTCTTGCTTTACGAACCAGTAATTGTATAAATGCTGCAGTAAGATTACTTACTTTGCCGGTGGCAGTTACAGCGTTAATAATACTTTGTTTCTTATCTGCTTTAATAACAGGACTGCGTAAAATTGCAGTGAAATCTGCACTGCTTTTGCAAACAGCATTCAGCCATTTCATATCGTTACACACTTCGTTTACCTGGTTTTGTTCTTTAGCCAAATCCAGTAAACTTTTTGCGTATCGGCCTGCTAAACGTGGATTATTCATAAACTATGAGTTATGAATTAAGAGCTATGAATGCAGTACATTCCTAATTCCTAATTCGTAATTTTTTAATTCAACTTTACTTCGCCAGCCAGCGTTTTAATATAATTTTCCTGTTCAGCTTTATTGCTTAATTCTTTACGCAATACTTTTTCGCTGGTTTCAATTACCAGGTTACCAATTTGATTTTTTAAATCGGTCAATGCTGCCATTTTTTGCTGGTGAATAGAAGCATTGGCATCGGCAACAATTTTAGCTGCCTGTGCTTTAGCTTCTTCTTTGGCATCGCCAATGATTTTGTCTTTTGTTTCTTTAGCTTCTTTAAGCAGTTGCGCTCTTTCTTCACGTGCTTTTGCTAAAAGCGCCTCATTGTCGCTTTTCATTTGCGCCATTTCCAGTTTCAGTTTTTCAGCACTGGCTAATGATTCTGCAATAGAGTTTTCACGGTCGGTTAAACCCTTTACAATTGCAGGCCATGCATATTTTTTTAAAATGAAAAACACTACTAAAAACGCTAACAGCGTCCAAATAAGCAAGCCAAATTCCGGTAATAAAAGTTCCATATTATATTTAGTGTTTGCGGCTGTTAGTTGCTGAAAAAAGGTATGCCGTACAAGAGTGCGACGCAACGATGATCAACAGAATTACTAAAGCCGGTATCAAAAATCTTTTAAAATACTGCATCCGCTGCCCTGTGCGTTGGATGCAGTAATAATTTGGCAACGGCGGTTACAGTACCATTGCAAGGAAGCCCACGATGATGGCAAACAGTGCAGCACCTTCTACAAGGGCAGCAGCCAAAATCATGTTAGCACGGATGTCGTTAGTAGCTTCTGGCTGACGGGCAATACCTTCTACTGCACCTTTACCAATTTGGCCAATACCGATACCAGCACCTATTGCAGCAAGACCAGCGCCTACAGCACCGCCTGCGTTTGCAACACCTTCCAGTAAAACTGTTAATAAACTCATTTTTGTTTCGGTTTATGTTAAAAAATAAATCACTAATTAATGGGCGTGGGCATGTGCATCATCATGATGATGTTCACCTTCAAAAGCCTGGCCGATGAATACAGCGGTAAGGTTGGTGAAGATGAATGCCTGTAAAAATGCCACCAGTACTTCAATAAAGTAAATGAAGATGGTGAAGATTAATGATACAGGCGAAGCTGCATAACCTACTGCCGGTTTAATATTGCCGAAAATGAATATCAGCGATATTAAACAGATAATGATAATGTGGCCGGCCACCATATTGGCAAACAGCCTTATTATTAATGCGAATGGTTTAATGAATACACTTAAAAACTCCACCAGCACCAAAATAGGTTTTACAAAACCCGGTACACCCGGCGGGTTAAAAATATGGCCCCAGTAATGGCCATTGCTGCTGGCTAATATTACCACAAATGAAACAACTCCTAACACAACTGTAAATGCAATATTGCCAGATACGTTGGCTGTGCCCGGTATTAGCCCAAATAAGTTATTGATTAAAATAAAGAAGAAAACTGTAAGCAGGTATGGTAAGTATTTGTTGGCTTTGTAACCTAAGTTTGGTTTTGCCACTTCATCCCGAACAAAAGTAATAACCGGCTCCATAAGGCTTTGCATGCCTTTGGGTGCAGATGTAACACCCTGGCCAGATTTGTAACGCTTTGCAATACTAACCATAACCCAGGCCAGTAAACCAAGCGCTAAAATCATTTGCACCACGTTACGGGTTAATGAAAAATCGTACACTTTTACGGTTTCATCCAGTTTACCATCTTTTATAGGAATAATTTTACCGGCTTTATACACTTTAGGGTCTAAACCCATTTGCTCTATATTATGTGCATTCAAAAGCATGTAATCGTTATACGGCTCATGCCCATGATGAAAGTTGGAAGACATAAAAGAAGAGAAACCCCTTTGCGGAGAATACAGAATAACTGGTAAAGGAATACCTACTGGTTTTTTAGTGCCGTCTTTTTCAATAAAATCGAAAAAATGGAACTCATGTCCGTCCATAATGTGGCCAAAAATCACCTCTTTAATATTCAGTTTACCTTTTTCTTCTGTGGGGTGTCCTTCTTGCCCTGGTTCACCGGCAAAAGCGGTGTTGGCAAAAACAGTTAAAAAAAGGCTGAAAGCCAGTGCCAGTAACGATTTTAGACCCTTTTGCTGCATACTAATCCCTGATTTTGGCGCAAAGATAAGGTTGGCGAGGTTAAATAGGAAATCTGAGGGAGGGAAAAACTAATCTTACGCAATTTTTGCCTGGTTCTCAAATTGCATTTTATGCAATTGATAATAAAAGCCCTGTTTTGCCAACAGCTCATCATGAGTACCCATTTCTTTAATTTCCCCTTTATCCAGCACCATTATTTTACTGGCTTTACGTATAGTGCTGAGCCTGTGGGCTATAACAATGGAAGTACGGCCGGCAATCAGGGTTTCAATGGCGTGTTGTATCAGGTTTTCGCTTTCGGTATCTACTGATGATGTGGCTTCATCCAATATTAATATAGAAGGATTATATAATAAAGCCCGTACAAAACTTAATAACTGCCGTTGGCCTAGTGATAATGTGGCGCCCCGTTCCATTACATTATAATCATAATCCCCCGGCAATTGCATAATAAAATCATGTATGCCTATAAGCCTGGCTGCACTGATAACAGCTTCTTTTTTTATATCGGGGTTGCGCAGGGTAACATTATCCAGCACAGAACCGCTGAACAAAAACACATCCTGCAATACCACACCAATATGATTGCGCAGTTCATCCAGTTTATAATCTTCAATATTATGCCCGTCAATGGTAATGCGCCCTTTTTGAATATGGTACAGCCGGTTTAATAAACTGATGATGGATGTTTTGCCACTGCCGGTATGGCCAACAATAGCCAGGGTTTCGCCTGCTTTAATATCGAAAGAAATATTTTTTAAAACATACTGCTCATCAATATATGCAAAGGAAACATTTTCAAAAGCCACATCACCCTTTACCTGTTTGGATGCAATAGTGCCTTTATCATCTGCACTGTCTTCATTGTCCAGTACTTTAAAAACACGTTCACTTGCAATCATGCCCATTTGCAGCACATTGAATTTATCGGCAATTACCCGCAATGGACGGAACAATAAGTTTAAACAAATAATAAATGCAGTAATGACGCCTGCAATTTCTGTACGCAGTTTTTCATCCTGTATACCAGCAGCATCTTTTGCGGCCCACCAAACCAGCAAGCCAATGGATAAAGCCATTACCAATTCCACCACAGGAAAAAAAACTGAGTACGCAAAAATGGCTTTAATGTTAGCATTGCGGTGTTCTTTATTAATGGTATTGAATTTTTCAAACTCTCTTTTTTCTGAAGCAAAAGCCTGCACCACACTCATGCCGGTAATATGTTCCTGCACAAAAGCATTCAGACTTGCAACTGCGTTACGCACACGAATGAATGATTTATTTACACTTTCTTTAAAATAATAAGTGGCAATAATAAGAATAGGAAAGGGTGCCAGGCAGATTAATGTAATTTTCCAGCTGGTGATAAACATATACAGCAGTACAGAAATTATAGAGAGCAAATCTGCAATAATGGGTATTAAACCATCACTAAAAATATCATTGATGGATTCAATATCATTTATTGTTCGTGTAGTTAATGTGCCAATGGGTGTTTTATCAAACTGGCGCAGGTTAAGGTGCAGTATTTTTTGGTAGGTGGTTACCCTTAAATCTTTAACCACGCTTTGCCCAAGCGATGCTGTAAGAAACGTAAAGTAAAACCTGCAAACGGTTTCCACCAGCAGCAGTGCAATTTGTATAATGGTTATTTCAATAATAAAACCACCGGGCCCTTTTATAAAATGTGCGGCTGCATCATTTTTTATGCCATTGTTTATTGTAAGCTGAATGAGCAAGGGGCGTAACGGTGCCATTATTGCCAGCAATACAGATAAAGCCAGCGAACCATAAAAACGGTTTTGGTAAGGTTTGGCAAATTGAAATATGCGGCGGAGTAAAGAAAAGTTGAATACTTTTTTCTTAGTGCCAGTTTCGCTCATTTTTCAAAGATAAGAACGTTTACTATTTAGAAATTACCGTTTACCATTAAGCATTACAGCACCAGGCAGTTAAGTAATATAAATTACGGATGTAAACTTTGTTTATTCTGCTTCAGCTTTTTTATTATATGCTTTAAGAAATATGGCACCCAGGTTTTTATAAGGGGGCACATAATCTTCCCATGCTTCTCTAATGTCTTTAGGCTGTTTTGCAAACGAAGCAGTCATGCTGTTCCAAAGTGTTTTCCATATAATTGGTTTGCCCGCAAGGAAATTTTGGTTTAGCGTATTGGTAACAAACTGGTTAATATTACCTGTGCCAATTTGTTTGGTTGATATAATATGTGCATCAGGGTTTTGCTCAATTAGCTGGCTGAGGTTTTTGTAGCCACCACAACTGCCCAGCAAAATAATTTTAGCATCGCCGGGCATACGTTCAATGGTACGTGTTAACCAGTAGCTATGCCCCCGGTGGGTGATGATGGAAGGTGTAATATCATTCCTGCGCAGGTAGCTGATAAGGTGTATTTGTGCGGTGTCGTCTAAATTCTTATCGTTATTCAGCGGCCGGTTTACGTATATCCATATTTTAGGGCCGGTAACAGATTTGATGGTTACCCATTCAGGATTAGAGTTGTCAATCTTCCAGCTTTTATTGTTAAATGCATTGATATAAGAGGGAAAGAATTTTTTCCCATCATCATCACCATAAAAAAATACCTGTTGCACAATACGGCCACTGTCATCCGTAATTGCTTTATTATCCAGCGTGTAAATGGGTGGTATGCTTAGTTCTGCACTTAGATCAATATTTTTAGTACTATCTGCAGAAAGAAATATAGTGTTGAGTAAACTGTAAATAATTTTACCCCGGCGGTTGTTTTCGTTGCTGCAGCGTTTTTCGTTTTCGGCCACATACGCAAGTATATTATGCTGCAGGTTTTTGTTATTAATGCTGCTGTAGCTGTCTGCAACATCCACTGCATCTTCCAGGGTATTTGTTTTTTCCAAATTGGCCACAAATGATTTCATCAGGTTTTCGGCACTGGCGGGTGGCATCAGGTTTAAAAAAGTATCTAACCGGTTAAAATTGGCTGCCATTTTTATAAACTTCTTAAAGTAGTCATAATTCACACTCATCAGCAGTGAATCGGTAGCAGGCTTTTTACCCATGCGCTGCAGCATACGGGCAAAGCTGTGCTTATAACTGCTGGTGTATATTTCACTTTCGCTGGTAACAATCATGTAATATAAATCAACAGGCGACAAGGGTTCCACCGCCCTCATACGTATGTTCTCTGGTTTTTCGTGCAGTTCATTAATGGGAGTTATAAAATGCTGCAGTGCTTTTCTACGCAGCATATCCCTTAATCCGTTGGCGCCAAATAACGCCACTGCAGTATCGCCTTTACTCATACGCCTGCTGTAATCAATTTCTGTTTGCACCAGCGTTTTATAATAGCGCACACTGTCATAACCTTTTTCCCCATCACCAATAATTTTTTGCAGTGAGTCAATTTGTTTTTTACCGCTTACAATATCATCTATAAAAGGAAAATAAAGCAATGCGCCGGGGGTGGCGCTCAATTTTGCAATTGTTTTTACCAGTCCGTTTGTATTGTTATGTATAAGCTTGCCAACCGGGGAATACACATCCTGCGAATATTTATATAGTTGCCCCGGGTCTTTTTGCGCAACAACTGCCAGTAAACTGTCTGCAAAAGGTTCTTTTACATACGGGTCTAAATTGGCCAGTACTTTATCAGGGTTAAGCGCACAGTATTTTAAAAAAACTATTTTCCTGCTTTGGTTATAGCCTATATTGTTTATAAAAATGGCTGCATTTATTTTGGCAATTTCATAAGGCTGTGCTTCAATAAGCGGAATCATGCTAACACTGTCAATAGTGGCAGTCATTATTTTTTCAAAATTATCCACCACCTGCGGCGCATACAGTATATTTATTTTGTGGCTTCTCCAGTCGTTGCGAAAAATCCGCAACATACTTTCTAAATAGGTAAGGTAGCGCACCTTTTCATTGTTGGTGGGTATTTTGCTGTTGCGCTCAATATTGCTTTGCAGTACATCCACTTTACGCATTAATACATCTGTTACTGCCAGTGTAATTTCTTCGTTGGAAGATGCTTTTACTAGCCCGTCCATTTTACCATCTGCTTTATCCAGCAGTTTTTGTTCTTCGTTTATTTTATCGTGAAAGCGCTGCCGCTGAATAGGTGGTTTAAGCGTATCTATTTGGGCAATGCCTGTACTGGTAAAACAAGCTAACAATAAAGCAATTATTACAGTTTTCATCATACTATTTGCAAAGATGCTGAAATTTTGGTTAGAGTTGCCTTGTGCAGCTGTTATAACCCGGATGAATGCTTTTTCACTTAACAATTTCATAATACATGCAGTACGGCTTTAATTTAGTGTTAAAGACTACTTTTGCACAACGTTTAATGTATGAGTACTGTTAAAAAAATTTTAATTGCAGACGACGAACCTGATATCCTGGAAATTTTGCAATACAACCTGGAGGCAGAAGGCTTTGAAGTGGTAACTGCCAAAAATGGCAACGAGGCTATTGATAAAGCAAAACGAGCCCTCCCTGATTTAATAATTCTGGATATTATGATGCCCGGCAAAACCGGGATGGAAGTATGCAACACTCTCCGCAGCCTGCCCGTTTTTAAAAATACCCTCATTATTTTTTTAACAGCACTAAGTGATGAAGGCACAGAAATAAAAGGCCTTGAAACCGGCGCCGATGATTACCTTACAAAACCTGTTAGCCCTAAAGTGCTGGTAAGTAAAGTAAACGCACTCTTCCGCAGGTTTAGTAAAGATGAGCCCAAAGTGCTTAAAGTTGGTGAGCTTGAAATTGACCGGGAAAAGTACATTGTGCGTTATAATAATGAAGACATCATTCTTGCACGTAAAGAGTTTGAATTACTGTCGCTGCTGGCCGGCAAACCCGGCAAGGTTTTTTTGCGCAACGAAATTTTAAATACTATTTGGGGCACCGAAGTAATTGTTGGCGACCGCACTATTGATGTACACATTCGTAAAATACGCCAAAAGCTTAATTTGGACTGCATCAGCACAGTAAAAGGAGTGGGGTATAAATTTGAAATGTAGTTGAAAGTTGATGGTTGAAAGTTGATAGTTATTTACTTTCGTAATTATTTAAGGGTTTTCAACTTTCAATAATTAACCTTTAACCAAAGTGCTTTCACAAAAAAATCTTTCGCCACAACAATTATCAGCACTTACAGCGGCCGTGCTGTCTGTTCCTATAACTGCTGGTATTTTTATTTTTAAGCCCGACTGGTTAGTGGCTGTTATTTCTTTTGTTGTTGTTTTTCTTGGCAGCTATGCATTGATACTTTATACACTGCAAAAATTTATTTACCGCAAAATAAAGCTCATTTATAAATTTATTTACCAAACAAAAGCCAGCAAGCGGGAAGAGTTTTATTATAAAAACATTTTGCCGCAAAAAGGTATTGATGAAGTAAGAAAAGATGTGGAGGAGTGGGCAGAACAGCGAAAAGCTGAAATTGAAGTGCTGCAGCAAAACGAAAACTACCGCAAGGAATTTTTGCAAAACCTGAGCCATGAATTGAAGACCCCCATTTTTGCCATACAAGGTTATGTGGATACACTTTTAAATGGCGCACTGGCAAACCCCGATGTAAATAAAAAATTTTTGGCAAGTACCAGCCGTAATATTGACAGGCTGGTGAATTTAGTAAGCGACCTGGATGAAATTTCTAAACTGGAAAGCGGGGAACAATTGCTGATACAGGAAAACTTTGTAATACAGGAATTGCTGAAAGATGTTTATGATACACTGGAAATAACTGCCGCAGAAAAAAATATTGCACTTATAATTAAGAAAGGATGTGAGGTGCCGCTGAGTGTTTATGCAGATAAGGAAAAAATACGCCAGGTATTTATAAACCTGGTGGAAAATGCAATTAAGTATGGCAAACAAAATGGCACTATTGAAAGCAGTTTTTATAAAGTGGATGGGCGCAGGGTGCTGGTGGAAATTAGTGATGATGGATATGGCATTGGAGAAGAACATTTAAACCGCATATTTGAACGTTTTTACCGTACTGACATTGCCCGCAGCCGCAAAGTGGGCGGCAGCGGGTTAGGCCTTGCTATTTGCAAACATATTATTGAAGCCCACGGGCAAAACATTCATGTACGCAGCAAAATTGATGTGGGCAGTACGTTTGGGTTTACACTGCAAAGTAAAAAGGATTAAGGCACTTGCTTTTTTATACTCTCTTTGTACAACACTTTTCCATCCACACTCACAATTTGCACCAGCATTTCTTTAGCAGTTACCGAAAAACACATAAACCCGTTAATTGATTTTGCAAACTTGCCAATTTCAGGATATAAATCTGCCTTGGTAGTTTCGCTGCCGGCACCACTTATAAAATAGTGTGTAGTGCCCGCAGGCTTTATGTATTGCAGGCTATGCTCATGCCCGCAGATGTAAGCGTCTACTTTATACTTATCAAAAATAGGTTTAAACGAACTGTTCATTTGATAAGTGTCTTCCGCATTTTTTCTTTTGCCACCGGTGTACAGTGGGTGATGGCCCACAACAAAAGTCCATTTAATATCAGCAGCCCTGTTTGCCAGTACATTTTCAAGCCATTTCTTTTGTGCCGCAGTATCCTGTGATTTTACGTTTTCCTTATGGTCGGCACTGCTGTAATACTGGGTTATAAAAGGAGAAGAGTCAATAAATATCAACAGTATTTTTTGAGTTGTATCATCATCAATAGAAACTGTACGTGTGTAATACCTTGCAGGCATATACCAGCGCCTGCTGATTTTTGTATAGTCCACTTCTGCCTGCACATTGCCTTTATAATCATGATTGCCCAATGCAACGTACCAGGGGTTTTGTAAACTGTGTGCGGTGTACACTTGTTCAAACGAAGCTGTCCAGCTGTAATCCTGGGTGCTGGCCACACCGCTGGGATAAAAATTATCACCCGTTATAACAAAGAAATCTGCATCTAATTGTTTGGCAGTTTTACCCATTTGCACAGCTACTTCTTTTTGATTGTCTTCTCCGTTACGGCCAAAGTCCCCCATGGCAATAAAGTTTATTGCTTTTTTTGTAAGGGTAAGTTCGTCTGTTTTTGCAGGTGCTGTTTGCTGTGCAAAAGCTGTTGTAAATAATACTAATGCGGCAGTAGATAAAATGATTTTCTTCATGTATGTTTTTTAATAATGCTGATTTCCTGTTCCAATATATTGATAACACCCAATGTCAATTCCGGGCATGGTATATTCTGTTACACCATACTTAGCATCTACCGGAACTTTTTGTAAAGGCGAAAAACCTGTATAGCCTTTTCCAATACATGGAGAACCGGGTTTCAAAGTAAACTTAAAATTTCCAACTGCGTTCATGTCTGCCAAATAGTAACCACCTGTAACCGGTAATGGATAATTAAAAAATAAAGGATTGCTTTTTTGTACTGCAGCGCTTCCATCATACGCCACACAGGGTTTGTAATTATATCCGGCTGGTAAATAACTGTACGGACGTGGATAATCTGTTTCAACGGGTTTGGTTACAGCACCCGGTGTGTAAGGAAAAATTTGATTGGCAGTAACCAAACTATCTACCCAATAATAATTGTAACCATAGTTGTTGTTATAGAGATAGGCAGTATCCGGCACATTTGAACTAAGGCGTAACCCAAACTTACAATTCACCATAAGGTTATTAAAGCATTTGCCACGTGCCGAGTTTTCAAAATTGATAGAACCGCCACGGCCTGTTTTTGTTTGCCTGTAACCACAGCTTATTAAAGTATTGTTGTAAATATTTGCTTCGCATTGATCAATGCCGGGGCCACTGCCGGAGTTTGCTGCTTTTAATGCATTGGTGGCACAGCCCATAAAGAAATTATAACCCATATCACCCACACCGCCTGCTTTTATATTCAATACGTCGCCGCCAGACTTACCGCATTTTTCAAATGTACTTCGTAAAATAGCAAACTTTCCACCAGCGCCGCCCACTCGTATAGCATCATCAATAGTGCCGTAAATCCATGAGTCTTCAAACACTAAATAGCCATTTGGGTTTGAAAAATATACAGCATATGAATTATCAGAAGCAGTTAGGCCCAAAACGGTATAAGCCGCAGAAGCAGCACCTGTACAATCTGCCTTACCTGCACCTAATGGCGCACCGCAATATTCTAAATGCGTCCATTTAAATATCATGTATTTACAGGTAATATCACCCAGCACGCCTTTCCATTTACCCAGGAATGCAGAATCATTACCGGCTTTGTAATTTATTTTTGGATCGTCTGTTTTTATTTGATTGCTTACTGTTAAATAAACAGGATTGTCTTTTGTACCCAGTGAGAAAAAATTACCTCTTACAATAATGCCGGCACTGTTTTGAAAATTAATGCGTACACCCGGTTCAATAACTAATGAGTCGCCGGCATTAATTTGAATGTCGGAAACCACTGTATATGTTTTACCGGACAGCATAGTGCCATTAATGCTTCCGCAAAGTGGTGCAGCATCGCTTATAGGTTTTGCAGGCGGCGCCACATATTTGTAAATATCCTGGTTATCAAAATGATTTTTTTTGCAACCTGCTGCTGCAATAACTGCTGCCAGTATGAACAGAATATATTTATTGTTTTTCATTGTATAATTTCTTTATTGTTTTAAAATTTATAACGGAAACCAAACAGTCCATTAAGTTTATAAATGTCCCGCTGAATAAGGATGTGGTTTTTATTATCATTGTAAATACCGGCCCTGTTATTTAAAGTGTTTTCTAAAATGTTAGGTACTTTAATAATCACTTCTCTTTTTGTGTTGGTAAGATTATTTATTTTGGTATAGAACGAAAAGTGTTTAATAAACTTCCACTCCAATGAAAAATCAAGCTGGCTGTACGGCTGTTGCCATGAATCTAAACCGTAATACAGCGATACCTGCGTAATACGTTCGCCTGTGTATACATAAGCCAGTTGTGCATCCATACCATGTTTACCATCTTTAAAAATTAATGATACATTGCCTATATGGTTTGCCTGTCCCTGCAATGGCCTTGTTTGTTCATAAATTTTTGTATCAGGCCTTCCGGTTGCTGCATTGTAAAAAAGATAATTACGGTCGGTGGTAATTTCAGAATGGGTATAAGTGTAGTTAGCGTTTACACCAATTTTACCAAAGAACTTTGTAAGCACAACTTCAACGCCATAGTTGGTGGCAGTGCCATAATTAAGCGGCGTTAAAATTTGTGTACCCGGTGCTGAGTTACCGCCGGTAGAAAGATTTCTTGCAAAACCCGTTTCAATAGGATTATGTATTTTTTTGTAAAATCCGCCTATTAAAACCTGGTCGGCACCATTGGGAAATAATTCATAACGCAGATCAAAGTTATCGGCAGTGGTGTGTTTTAAATAAGGGTTACCCTGCTCATCATAATACTCTGTTTGTATGTAGTAAGGTGCAATTTCAAAAAAACCGGGGCGTACAAAACTTTTAAAATAGGATAGCCGTACATTTTGTTTTTTATTAACGGCGTATTTAAAATGCAGGCTGGGTAATAAGTCGTAATACCAAATATGCCCGTTAACAGCATCTCTTACCTTAGGCAATGCAGAGCTGTAAGTAAGGTCGGTGTTTTCTATACGCACACCACCCAGCACCTGCAACTTTTTAGCTGCGTTAAATTTTGCCTGTAAATAACCTGCTGCCACATTTTCTGTTACATCGTACGTATTTCCATTGGCTTGTGAGCCAAGCCCACCATCTGCTGTATTAAAATTATATTTAGCAGAATCGATATTAAAACCTGTAGTGGATGTTTGTGTTCCTTTCGCAGAAAGATCGTACCGATTGTAATAGTTATCTCTTGTTTTATGACGGTACATACCACCGGCAGATAATTCAACCGCAGTTTTAAAAATTTGCGGTGTATAAATAAAATTCAAATAACCCGTAAGGTCCTGATCCTGGTTGTGCAGCCAGGTGCGGCTCATTCCTTTAAGCGTATATGTTTTCGGAATAGCATTATAGTTATTATCCACCTGGTATTCTGCCTGGTCGGGTACATTTTGTTTTGCAAGTGAATACACGGCACTCCAGTTAATTTTTAATTTATTGTTTACTGTATGCAAGCCCTGTAATGTTGAATTGTAAATGCTTTGTATTTGCCAGCGGCTTCTGTATAATTCAGAAACCACATTGGGATTGGTGTTTACATTCGAGTCTATGCTGTACCTCGTTTGAAAATCGTTCATGTGCACATATAAATTGAATAATGAAATTTTATTCTTTTCATTGATGGCAAAATCAATTTTATTATTAAGGCCCAGGCGCTCCTGCCTTGTGGAATATTTACGGTTATATGTATCGCTGAATAAAGGATAGTTATCGTAATTAACACCATTACTGCCGCCCAGGTTTTGTATGTAGGTGGGCTGTGCATATTGCTGCACAAAAAGATTATCAGAGCCACGGTACATATCCTGGTAACTAACGCCCAGTATTACACCTAATTTTTTATTGAAAAAACGATTACCAATGGTGGCACCCAGCTGTACGTTTTTAGGAGAATTCTTATCAGTGTACTTTAAACTGCTACGGGTAAAATCAGCATCGGAAGCAATGTAAGATGGCCCGTTAATTTGCGTAGGATCTTTTTTATTGATGCTGCCTTTGTTAAACGACATAAAAGGCCTGTCGCTGAATAAGCCTGTAAACCCACCGGCTGCATTTATATTCAGTTTAAACTTATCAGGGGCATTTTTCATTACAAGGTTCATAGTGCCTCCAATAGCATCGCCTTCCATTGATGGAGTAAGGCTTTTTATAACTTCCAGCCTTTCCAGTAAATCACTGGGAAAAAGATCCATGGGTACATACCTGTATTTATCATCGGGGCTGGGAATTTTTACACCGTTAACCAACGTGTTGTTATACCGCTGGTCCATACCTCTGATGATTGCATAACGGCCTTCTCCACTGCTGCTTTTTTCTATGCTTATACCACTTATGCGCTGCAAAGAATTTGCCACCGTTACATCAGGCGATAATTCAATTGCTTTTTGTGATAGGATATTCTGCACCATGTCAGAACGGTGTTCCAGTCCTCTTGCATTTTTATCTGTTTCTGCATTTTTTGAAGCTATAACAGTAATGCCCCCCAATTCTTTCAGCTCTGTTTTCAGTTGAAAATTCAGCAGTTTAATTTCACCTGCTTTTACTGCCACATCTTTTTCCTTGGCTTTTTCGTACCCGGAGTATTTCACTTTAATTTCATAAACACCTGCCGGTATGTTTTTTAAGGTATAAGAACCATCAAGGTTTACTACTGCTGAAATTTTAGTGTCATCAATACTTACAGTAGCACCGGCAAGCGGCTCGCCTGTGGCAGCATCGGTAACTTTGCCTTTTATGGTTTGCGCAAACGGCTTTGCTGCAAAGCCTGTAATAAAAATAATCAGGAAGATTGCCCGGCATCTTCTTTTTAAAAATTGCATAAACAGTTTTTTTTGGATTGTAAAATTGCAGCGCCATGCGTATGCTTATGCAGTGGTGGCAAAACTTAACCGTTATGTAATTATTGCGTAACACATCGGTAAACTTGCGGTAACAATTTGATTATATTAAGAGTGTTTCTTTACATTGTCATAATAATAATCACCGGAAAAATGATGCTTATGAATAACATACATTTTTTCTTTTCAGAATTATTGGTACAGGTTTACCTTGCTTTTGTTACACCGCTTAAGTTTTTGAAACTGCATTAATGGAGACAGTTAAAAAACGAAAGCTGGATATACTCGTGCTCTCCGATGTTCATTTGGGTACTTATGGCTGCCATGCCAAAGAGTTGCTGCACTATCTTAAAAGTGTAAAACCCAAAACAGTAATACTAAACGGCGATATAATAGATATTTGGCAGTTCAGCAAACGCTACTGGCCTAAAAGCCATATGAAAGTGGTGAAGCATTTAATGGGCTGGATGAGCAAAGGAGTAAAGATTTATTATGTTACCGGCAACCACGATGAAATGCTGCGGAAGTTTACCGGTTTTAAAATGGGCAGTTTTAAAATTGTAAATAAAGTAGTGCTTGATTTGGAGAGCGGAGAGAAAGCGTGGTTTTTTCATGGCGATGTATTTGATGTTACCATGCAGCACAGCAAATGGCTTGCTAAATTAGGCGCCGTTGGGTACGATACGCTAATAATCATAAACCGGTTTGCAAATTTTATTTCAGAAAAAATATTTAAGAAAGGCAAATTGTCTTTGTCGAAAAAAATAAAGAACGGCGTTAAAAGCGCTGTTAAGTTTATTAATGACTTTGAAGTAACTGCAGCAGCCATCGGCATCAGCAATAGATATAATTATGTGGTATGCGGCCACATTCACCAGCCCGAAATGCGGCTGATTGAAACTGCTGAAGGAAAAATAATGTATTTAAACAGCGGCGACTGGATTGAAAATTTAACAGCGCTGGAATACGCAAACGGCAAATGGGAGCTGTACAAATTTGATGAACAGGAATGGCTTATTGAAACTGCCATAGCCGCAGAAGAAGATGAATTGGATAACAACCGCCTTTTTGATAACATGATTGAAGAATTTAACCTGCTGCGCAACTGATGAAAATTTTATACGCCATACAGGGAACGGGCAACGGACACTTAAGCCGTGCAAGAGATATTATTCCGCTGCTGCAGCAAAAAGGCGAACTGGATATTTTAGTAAGTGGCATACAGGCTGATGTGGATTTACCTTATCCTGTAAAATATAAATTTAAAGGCCTCAGTTTTATTTTTGGAAAAAAGGGAGGTATTGATTTATTAGCTACCTATCGCAAAGGAAATTTAAAACGGCTGTATAAAGAAATAAAAAGCCTGCCGGTAGAAGAATATGATTTAGTGATAAATGATTTTGAGCCAGTGAGTGCATGGGCTTGTAAAATGAAGCACAAACCGTGCATTGGACTTAGCCACCAGGCAGCAGTCATCAATAAAAAAAGTCCCCGTCCCAAAAAGAAAGATCCGGTAGGTAAAGCAATTCTTAATAATTATGCGCCGGTTACTGCTGCTTATGGTTTTCATTTTGGTGCTTACGATAAAGATATTTTTACGCCGGTAATACGCAGCCAAATCCGCAATGCACAACCGGTTAATGGTGGCCACTTTGCAGTTTATTTACCTGCTTATGACGATGACCGCATTATAAAAGTACTCAGTGCAATTAAGCAGGTAAACTGGCAGGTTTTTAGTAAGCACACTAAAAAAGAGTATGCAGAAAAGAATGTACACATCCGGCCCATTAATAACGATTCATTTGTAGAAAGCCTTATAAACTGTACGGGTATTTTATGCGGTGCCGGTTTTGAAACACCTGCAGAAGCATTGTTTTTAAAAAAGAAATTAATGGTAATACCCATGAAGGGCCAGTATGAACAGCAATGCAATGCAGCTGCTTTAGCAACTATGAGCATACCTGTTTTAAAAAGTTTAAAATTAAAGCATGCAGATAAAATTGATAAATGGGTAAACAGTAAAAACTACATTACCGTTAATTACCCTAATCTTACTGAAAAAATAATTAACCAGCTTATTAAAAAACATGCATCAGCCAATAGTAAAGTAAAGCCCGAACTGGGGGATGCTGTTTACTCTGCAAAAAAATTAAAGAAAATAAGCCTTGGAAAAATACTGCAGCAAACAGGAGGGTAATTTATGTTATTTACAAAAGAAGATTTTGGTGCAGATTTTAAATGGGGTGTTTCCACCGCAGCATATCAAATTGAAGGTGGCCATACAGCTGATGGCAAAGGACTTTCTATTTGGGATGAGTTTGTAAAACGGCGCCGTAAAATTGCCAATAACGAACACGGTAATATTGCATGTGATTTTTATAATCATTATGCAGATGATATTGCACTGCTGTATAAAATGGGCATACCTAATTACCGCTTTTCCATTTCGTGGAGCCGTATTTTGCCACAAGGTATTGGGCCGCTTAATCATAAAGGCATAGATTTTTACAACCGTGTAATTGATTTTTGTTTAGAGCTGGGTATAGAGCCATGGGTTACTTTATACCATTGGGATTTACCACACGAACTGCAAAAAAAGGGCGGCTGGACAAACCGGGATGTAATACATTGGCTTGGATACTATGTTGACTGCTGCGTAAAACAATTTGGCGACCGGGTAAAAAACTGGATGGTGCTGAATGAGCCCATGGTGTTTACCGGGGCAGGTTATTTTTTAGGTGTGCATGCGCCGGGTAAAAAAGGCCTGGCCAGTTTTTTAGCTGCAGCACATCATGCTGCATTATGCCAGGCAGAAGGTGGCCGTATTATTAAAACACTTTGTAAAGATTGTAAAGTAGGCACCACTTTTTCTTATTCGCATATTGAGCCTTACAGCAATACACAACGTGATATTACGGCTGCAAAAAAAGCAGATGCCATATTAAACCGGTTGTTTTTAGAACCACTGCTGGGCATGGGATATCCTTCAAAGGATGTAAAAGTGCTGGAGCGTATAGAACGTTTTATGTATCCCGGTGATGAAGGTAAACTGGCATTTGATATGGATTTTATCGGCCTGCAAAATTATACAAGAGAGCTGGTGCGGTACAGCCCGTTTATACCATTTGTACAGGCAAAAATTATAAGTGCCAAAAAGCGCAATGCAGAGCATACACTCATGAACTGGGAGGTGTACCCGGATTGTATTTATGAATCATTAAAACGGTTAAGTAGATATAAAGGCATTAAAGAAATTATTATAACAGAAAATGGCGCAGCCTTTAATGATGAACTTGATAATGGCTGTGTGCAGGATGGAAAACGGAAATATTTTTTGCAAAGCCACATGCATAAAATGCTGCAGGCAAAAGAGGAAGGTGTAAATGTAACCGGCTATTTTGTATGGACGCTGATGGATAATTTTGAATGGGCAGAAGGTTACCGGCCACGCTTTGGTTTGGTGTATGTTGATTTTGCCACACAACAGCGTATTATAAAATCATCCGGTGAGTGGTACAGTAATTTTTTAAAAAGCGAATCAATAACGATTACTTAACCGGGTGATAAAACTGGTATAACAACCGCAATATACTTTTGTGCTGCCTCTGGAATATAGCAGTTGCGTTTAGTTTGAATATTATAAAGCCATAGTCTTGTGGCTTTATTTTTTTTGCCCATAGTTTCCGGAAAGTATTTATGAAATGTACTGCTTTATGATAAGGCAGGCTCCGGCAAATAACTGTTCCAGCCCGGTTGTTTTGTATAGTTTGATTTTTTTGCTTTGCGCAGGCGAAGAGTGCTGCTAAAAAGTAACATTGTTAATGTACCAAATGCAATGCCTATGCAGGCACCGGCAAGTACATCTGCAGGAAAATGTTGTGCCAGGTAAACTCTTGAATAGCCTACTAAAACTGCCGCTGATGCTAAAGTAATACCCATCCACTTTTTACGAAACCATAGCGCCAGTACGGTGGCTAATGCAAAAGCAGATGTAGTATGGCCCGATGGAAAGCTGCTGTTACCGCCACCACTGTTGCCAAAATTATCTAAGTGATAAATGTACTGGCTGGCTTCAAAATATATTCGTGGGCGGGGAGCGTAAATAATGTTTTTAAGCAGTTGTGCTGTTAAGCCGGATGACAGGTAGGCTGCCAATATCAGCAATGCCAGTTTTTTTTGTTTGCGGTAATATAAAAATGCAACTAAGCCCAATGCAAAAATTCCATCACCAAAAAAAGTATAGTTTACAAAAAATATGTTTAAGGCAGCAGAATGGTAATTATTAAGCAATATAAAACTTTGCGGCTTAGATAATAAAAGCACCAATAAACTTAGACCACCAATAAACAAGAGGCAGCTTATGTAAAAAAACCTGTTGGTGGCAAATGTTGCAGACAGTTGTTTCATAAAATGCGTTTGCCAAAACTATTATTCCGCAGATACTTAATTGTTACCCCAACGTTACCATAGTGTAAAATAGCGCCTGCCCTGAAAAGGGCAGGACTAATTGGTACGACAGGGTACTTACTATGAAACTAATACTAAGCAGTATTTAACAGCATTACCACCGCAGCAATTGCCTGTAGCCACCAGCTTAACTTTTGCATTAAAGGACTCATAAATTATTGATTGTTTCTTCGGCAATGCCAAATGACAATATCATACCGGCACAACTAAATCTATTTAAAATGTAAATACCCGTTCCACTCCAAACATTTTAAAATTACTTCGGTTATTAAACTGCCAAAGCCTGTATTTAAAGCAACTTTTATATTCATTACCGGTACCTGGAAAAAAAGTATTCAGCATCGGGCACCGGCTCAAGTAAAGGATTGTTTTCATAGAGGTTCACCATTTCATCAGTAAACACGGTAAATATTTTCTCTTGTATCAAACACCGCCAGTTGAATATTTTTATTACACAATTACCAATACAGATTTTTGCTTTACTAAGTGATTACAGATTAACTGGCCGAAATATTCAAACGGCAACGGCAGTGGCTGATGTTCTTTTTTAGCCTGTTCATCCCAACGGCGCATTTCAATAAAATCTTCGCATAATTCAGCGTTTTCAAAAACGGCTGCTTCATCAGGGTTCATTCTGCCGCCCTGGTATTCCAGTGTTTTTTTACTTGCTTCGGATAAGCCTTCATAATACTTCGGGTATTTAAATGTGAGGTAGCGTTTTGCAGAAACATGGTTTTCCACCAGCCTTGCAATACGTTCACTAAAGCCCCGGTTGCGTAAATATTGTGCGCCAATTTTTTCATGATTAATAAGCCCGAAGCCACCCATTGAGTTACCGGCATACGATGCGGCGCAGATGTGGCCAATATCATGCAGAAAAGCTGCCAGTATCATTTCATCATCATAACCACCCTGCCTGGCAAGCGCAGCAGCCTGCATCATGTGTTCCAGCTGTGTAACTTTTTCCCCGGCATAAACAGTGCTGCCATATTTTTTATACAGGGCGATAACATCGTCTGCAATTTTTTGCGCTCTTACCTCGTTCATGCTTTTTAATTTTCGGCGTTATTAAAGTTGAGTTTTGTGGCAAAGCCTTCACTGTTACTAAAATCAATACCCAGTAATGCAGCAATACCTGCGGCAATTTGTTTTTGATATAATTGTTGCGGCTCTTTTATTTCTCCCTTTGGTGCAATGCCGGCACCAATTGCAGCCAGCCATGTTTGTGCCGAACCGGTGGTTAAAAAACCATGTTTATTCCATGTGTTTTTCTTGCTGCCCCTGCCATGGTCGGTTGTAATAAGCAGGGCAGTTTTATTTTTATAAACCGGGTTTGTTTGAATATAATACCACAAATCTGCAATCATTTTATCTGCCGCTGCAGCATGTTGTAAATAGTTATCATAACGGCTGCTGTGTGCCCATTCATCTGTTTCACCTAATGCTATTAAAACTACTTTTGGCTGGTGTGTTTTAATATATTCTTTAGCGCATAAAAAAGTAACAGCATCATACCGGGTTGCTTTTTTCTCGGTAATAATTTTTTCCTGCAGTTCGTTCAGTGTATTCATCGTTTCATTGCTGCCGGTATCGGGCAAGGCTTCATAACCACTGTAAACCGGCAGGTTATTTCTTTCTTTGCCAAGAATAAAAGGGAACAATGCCCACGAGCTGAAAGCCACTACTTTTCCTTTATACTTTTCTGTTTCATTCAAATATTCCAGGATGTTCTTGTTGGGATTTACAACGGCTTTGTTTGAATAAATAAAGGGGTCGGTATTGCCGGTTAGTATTTCATTGTAACCCGGGTAAGAAAATTTATAGAGGTTTGACACATTTACATTGTTATTATAATTGCGGTTGCCCATTAACTGTCCCTGTTTTGCCACTACATTCCAGAAGAAGGGCATCAGTTTTTTTCTTCTTTCTGTAATGCTGCTGTCCCAGTACTGCAGTTTTGTTAACAATGTATCAGCTGTATATTTTGCATCACTTACCAGTTCTTCGTTTGCGCCGTTAAATACTTCCTGCCAGCGAAAGCCATCTGTAGTAATTATGAAAATGTTTTCAGCAACACCGGGTTGCTGCGCCTTTACGCATACTGTTGCAAAAAGACAAAACAGGGCGGTTAGCAATTTCATGGTGATAAACAGGTTTAGCAAAGTACCCAGCTTAATATAAACTGCTTCTTAAGCAATTATTACGTAAACGTTATTTGTTGGCGCAAAAAAAAGAGTTTTCATAGTTGAAAACCCTTTTTGTAATAGTTTATAAAAATTACCTGCAGTTAATCATCATCATCTTTTTTGTCAGAAACTTTAATAAATGCACTTCTCCTGGGTGCAGGCATTACACTGTGTTCCCCTTTAATTGCTTTCCATATTACTTCGCTGAATACTAAATCCGGTATACGGTCTTCTTTACTAAAATCAAATGTTTCACTCAGTTTTGCACTGGCGGTGTTTTTTGTATTTTTTTCTGTTAGATCAACCAGTGCAGGTACCGATGCAAAAGGTGTTAAATCAGCCGTTGATGAAAAACAGCGCCACATAGGTTCTGCAGCTGCATCATACTGGCTCATAGGTGGTAAACCTAATATTAATTCAATTGTGCGGAGCATTGAAGAGGTGGAGTACATGGTGTGATCCACAAAATTTCTTTTTACAAAACCACCTGCAACGTATGCGGTGGTGCGGTGTGCATCTACATGGTCGGGCCCGTTTTGTGCATCATCTTCCACAATAAACACAGCGCTTTCCTTCCAAATGGAACTTTTAGATAAGTACTCAACAAACATACCCACTGCCAAATCATTATCGGCAACATGCGCAAAAGGCGTGGGCTTTTTTAAACGCTGCCCTTCTGTATGATCATTAATTAAACGCAACGAATTAAAACGGGGAACAGCGTTAACTGCCAGTAGTGAATCAAATTCTCTTTTCCATTGCCCTACACGTGTGGTGTCTCTTATGCTTTCATCCCAGCTGGTATAGTATGGACAAAAATGATTTTCCAACACTTTAATATTGGCTTTGTAATCATCTGCAAATTCTCCATACGTACGATAGCTAATACCGGCACGTTTGCAATAATCCCAAATAAAACCACGGTCGGGGTTAGCCACTTCCCGGTTACCTTCCGCATCATAACTGCCGCCACGGCCACCATAATCTGTCGGCCATGTTTTTTCCAAATAATCATTGGCATTTGCAGCAAGGCTCCAGTTGTGCCCGTCTGCACTTACTTCGCCATCTACATAAAAATTATCCAGCAGCACAAAATCCTTTAGCAGTTTGTGCTGGTTGGGTGTAATGTTTTTGCCAAACAATACTAAGCTGGTATCGCCATTGCCTTCCTGTACATCACCCAGCACCTGGTCGTAAGTGCGGTTTTCTTTAACAATGTAAAACACATATTTTATTGGCGAAGCCGCACCTACTTTCATGGGTATGGGGTTTCCGGCTTCCCCTTTTGAAACAGTTTCCCGTTCTTTTGTATACGGTGTATTTTTATACACCTGTTTAGAATAAGCGGCTAACTGTGCAGCAGCAGGCTCGTCAATAATACTCATGGTGCCTTTAAACAAGCCACCAATGTATTCCATCTGGCTTTGTTTGTTTTTAAAATCACCATGCTGATAGTTTACTTCCTGGTCATGTTTTGTAGGGTCGGGGCCTTTTGAGTTTGGTTTTGATGAAAAGCCTTTGCCGTTGGTTACAAATATTTTTTTACCAATTACTTTAACATTGGTGGGGTACCAGCCAACCGGTATAAATCCTTTTGATTTGCTAAAACCCGGCTTACTTACATCAAATACTGCCAATGTATTATTATCGGCATTAGCAACGTATAAAGTTTTCTGGTCTTCGCTTAATGCAAGCCCGTTGCTTGCTGAGCCTGTTGGTGCGTTGGGATACAATGCCGCATTGAGCACTTCCAATACTTTGCGTTTTGCAATATCAATTACACTTACTGCATTATCGCCTGCATTAGCAACAAAAAGCAGTTTGCCATTTTTTGAAAGTAACAGCTCATTGGGGTTTTCGCCAACATTTATGGTTGCAGTAAATTTTTTAGCGGCCACATCAAACACCACAATTTTTTTACCGCCCCAAACAGATATGTACAATTCTTTTTTGTCTTTTGATAACAGGCAGGAATAAGCAGGATCGTTTAAAGTGTCCTTAAACAAAATGTTTTTTGTTACAAGATCAACCACGTACAGGGAATTGTTTTCCTTTGTAACTGCATACATGGTGTTGGTTGCATCATTAATATCAATACCTGCAGGAGAAATTTTTACCGGCCATTTTTTTCCAAGTAAAAAAGAATCGTTTAAAATAAGTTTATTATTTTCTATTGCATATTTTAAAATCCAGTTATCATTGCCTCCACTGGCGTATAAATATTTTTCGTTACTGCTGAACTTTAATCCATACCACAATTTTGGAACAATTACCCTGTCCAGTTCTTTTTCTGTTTTAACATCAATTAACTGAAGGCTTTGTATACTTTGACCATTGTTGGTAACAGCCACATACTTTTTTGATGATGATACTGCCATGTTAAGCGGTAAATCGCCTAACTGTAAAGAACGGCCTGCAGGAGATAAAGACCAGCCATTAGGCAATAGAACGTTTTGCTGGGCGGTGCTATTACCGGCTGCGGCAAACAATAGCACAGAAAAAAGAAAGCGTTTCATAAATAATATTGTTATTGAGACAATAAAGTTAAGTCAATTGGCGGTGCTGCAACATGTGTTGGTTTAAATTGAAGGCCCGGCATGGCTGTAAAAGAGGCGGCAAATTGTTTTTGGTATAGTTGAACGGGCTTTTTTTGCTTCTCCCGTTGCTTTTGTGTCTGGTCCAATAACAGCAAACCAAATCTGGTCTGCACCCTCAATTTCTTTTAAATCTTTTTTCTTAATTCACCCGCCCGTTTATTAGTTACCTGGCAAAGCTGAATACTGGTAACAGCATGAGGGAAAAATTACCAATGACTTACCAAAAGGTTAGCGAAGGGTTACGGCAATATGAGGTAAATATTAAATGAAGCAGTTGCAAAAAATAACGCCTGCATAAAACAGGCGTTTGTAAAATATATTTATTCTAAAGCGGGGAGAAACTAAGAAATAGCAGCCGGTTGCTGGCTTCCGCTATGGTGCATATTAAGGCTGTACCAGCAAAGCAATAATAATAATTGCGGAAAACGGGTGTTCATTAATGTGTTTGTTTTGGTAAAGCTTTTTGAAAGTACATTACCAAAACTGCAGGTGGCTACATTGTTAATCATTTCTTCATCAAAAACTTCCAGGTGTGTATTATCATCAATACGGTAATAATATTTTTTTCCATCCAGCTCAATATGCCCCTTTTCTCCTTTGCTTGTTTCTGTTTCAAGTTTACCAAGCGTTATACCATACTCATTTTTTATAAATGATTTTGGAGCAAACCATCCTTTTTTGCCATAAAAGAAAAGCCGCTTACCTGCGTTACTTGCCATGCGAACAATACGGCTGGCATTATTAAATGATGCACCGGCTACTTTACTGTCGCCGTTCCATAACTCAAATCTTTCTGCAGGTGTGTTGGAATTTACTTGAACCCATTTCATATGTTGAGGTTTTGCGGCAGTGAAAATAGAATGCAAAACGGGTAAATGCAACCTGTGTATTAAAATGTGATTTAAATGTGCATAGTAACAATTACGTAACATTGGCTTTACATTAGCCCGTATTACTTTTTCAGTGATTGCAGCAGCGCAACAGCCTCCTGGTTTAGCCCAGTTTTGTATGATTTGTTATCTATTATAAATTCAAAGTGAGCACATTGAGCATCGGTAAACCTAAAACGGATATCCTGTATTACCTGGTTAAGCTTAAAAAAATGTAATGAACCGTCATAACCGCACCCGGTTTTATCTGTTACATACCCGCCCGCCATTTTCGCCAGGGTATTAATGATATTTTTATCTTTTATAATTTTTACAGCCACTACCGTATCCATAGTGCCGTCTCCTTTAAACCAGTTAATAGCCATACTGTCGCTGTCAATTATTTTGGCAGGCAGTTTTGTTACAGACTCTTTACAGGAAAATAATGCGGTAATTGTAATAAGGGCAAATAGGTATTTCATACCGCAAAAATAAAAAAACCACCCAGATAAGACTAACGGGTGGTAACAAGCATGAGAAAAACTTGCTGTTTGCTTAAGAAAATTCAATTCTTTTTAACTAAACCCGGATGTAAGATGGTGCAGGTGTGTTATTAAATAATTACCTGAAAATTATGAGAATGTTATTTTGCTATGGCTTTATAGATTTTATAAACTGCCCGCTGTTATCAAATTCATCTGCAGAAACTGCCTTTCCTTTTTCGTTGTAATTTGTCCATTTGCCGGTTTTAAAGCCATGTGTGTAAGTGCCGCTGCTTTGTATAATTCCGTTTTCAAAATAAAATTCAGCATCGCCGTGGTATTGCCCGGCTGCATCAAAAGGCAGCCATGCCTGCAATTGACCGTTTGCGTAGTATTGCCCATAAAACGTACGTATATTTTTTTGCGCAATGCTTATTTGCCGCACTTTTCCGGCAGAATCTTTCATTACCTGGCAAAGCGATGAATCTTTTTTGGTAAAGTAGTACGATGCAGTTACAAAATCTGTACGAAAGTAGGGTTTGGTATAACTGCTGTCGCTGTTTTTTATAATTGAATTGAGCCAGGCAGTATCAAGTTTGGTGCTGTGTTGTGCTGTTTGCTGTTTACAGCCAGCAACTGCAGCCACTATAAAAAAAAGCAAGGTGTAATTCTTCATTGATAAAAAGTAAAACTAAGTTAAACAAACATCCCGGCTGTTAACCGGGATGCTTTATAAATAAAATCTTTGGAACAATTAAAATTTTGACCATCCTTTCCACCAGCTTGCCAATACGCCTGCAGGTGCAATACCGCCACGGAAAGTAGCTGTTTTATCAAAGAATGTATCACCGGTAAATTTAGCATCTGTAAAATCTGCACCGGAATTAATTTTAGCATTACCATTGCTGCCTGCAAATGGAGTAGGATCTAAGGCACCATAATTATAAGGCTGAATTAATTTAGCATCTGATACATTGGTAAGAATATCGTTACCGTAGTAAGGGTTGGTAAACCAGCTGGTAATGCTTGCATCTGATGAGCCTGTTGCTGCGCTTCCGCTTACAGAATACTTAAAGTTAACAGCATTACCGGCAAATGTTACATTGCGTATACGTAATGAGCTGTCATTAATATTTAAATCAGTAGGAGTACCGGTACTTGCATCAATTAACACTCCTTGTGGCCAGCCAACAATAATAGAATTGAAAATTGAAATGGCAGAGTTTCTTCTTATTTGAGCGCCTGCACGGAATAAGCTGCTGCCTGTATTATTTAAAGTGGCTTTGGGGCCAATAGCAGTTATATTACTGAAAATAGCTCTTGTTTTTGGAGTTGAAGTAGTGCCACTGGCATTGTTATCACTTTCAAAAGCTTCAGAGGTAGAAATATCAGCAATTAGTGAATCCCTGATGATTAAGCCAAACTGTACTTTACCGCTAAAGCCGTTATCAGTATCAAAATCATCATCCTGGGTTTTATAAGCAATAAGATATTTACAGTTTACGCTGCCGCCAAACCATTCAAACGCATCATCTTTTGCATAAATTGTTTGTACGTGATCAATTACAGTTTTATTACCAACACATGCTAATGTAAGGCTGTTAATTTCTTTATCCGGCTGGTACGCATATCCTGCATATTCAATGCGCACATAACTTAACACGCCAGAGCTGTCATTATCTACAACTGTTGGTGCAACAGCATCGCCGGAGCCAGCTAAGCCATCTCCAAATGCATTATCAATACCACCTTCTACCTGGAACAGGCCGGCAGTACCGTTGTAACTTAAATTATATCCTGCTTTACCACAAAGTACAATACCACCCCAGTCGCCAGATTGAGGATTAGGAGAAGCAGAAGTGAAAACGATTGGCTCTGTAGGAGAACCCTGCGCAACAATTTTAGAACCTCTTGTAATAATTAAAGCGGCTACATCACTACCGGCAAATGAACCTTTAATAGTAGTACCGGCTTCCACTGTCATAGTGTGGTTGCCCACCATATAAACCAATCCTTTTAAAATATATGTGTTGGCTTTCCTTAAAATAGTATCAGCATTAATACGGCCCTGCAGGTAAATTGTTTGGCCGGTTGTTGTACCGCCGCCGCCACCGCCGTTGATAATAATAACTTCTTTTTCGCCGTCGGTTTCAATTTTACGGCAACTTGTTGCCACAAGTGCAGTAAGAGCGGCTAAATACAAAATGTTCCTTTTCATGATTGTTATGTTTAAAAAATTTATGTTTATAATTATAATGAGTGATTAAATGTTATGCTGAAGTTGGTTCCGAATGTCCTTGTAAATCGGTATGCATCCACATTCTTCTGAAACTTTTCGTTGCTGTTGCCGTTTTGATAGAAGTACTGTGTTTTATTCAGTATGTCAGATATATTAAGGCGTATTTCCGATTTATTTTTTAGCAGTTTTTTAGCCACCTGGAAATCAAGCAAAGGCCTTGATGCTTCATAAATATCAGGAGAGCCTGCACCAGAAGAAAGATCCCCCACCAAATAAATACGCTCACCTATTTGATTAAATAAAAGCGTTGCATTTAAGCCATGTTTTTCCAAATCGTATAAAAGGCCAATGTTTAAAACATATGGTGACTGTCCCTGAAGCGCCCTGTCTACTTTAAACCTTGTATCTGTAATACGGCTGTGTATATAAGAAGCGTTTGCCTGCAGCGTAAAGTTTTTAAGCGCTGTAGTAAAGTCTAATTTTTTTCTAAACTCCACTTCGGCACCATATGAAATTGCTTTTTCCGGATTTTGATAATTGAATGTGCTGGCGCCGCCAGAACCTTCATTAAAAATCTGTTCTATAGGGTTTGCAAAATATTTATAGAAAACACCGGCAGTTAAAACTTCGCCGCTGCGTGGGTACATTTCAAAACGGAAATCGGCATTGGTAACTTTAGTTCTTTTTAATGATGGGTTGCCCTGTACTGAAGCATTCAATTCAAAATCGTACAGGTTTAATGCAGAAAGTTCCCTGAATTCAGGCCTTATTACTGTTTGAGAACCTGATAAGCGCAGGTTGATTTTATTGCTTACCTTATAAGTGGCATTAAGACCGGGTAAAATATCTGTTACTTTAGAGTATGTGTGCCTGGGGTCCCATTTTTTAACGCTGCCCACCAGTTGGTCATAATTTTCAACACGTGCACCCCAAACTATCCTCAGGTTGTTTACCACTTCATTATCAAACTGTATATAACCGGCATTTAAAATGGTATTGGCCAGGTAACGGAAACTGTTGCCTTTAATAGCATCAAACCCAAATAAATTAGGCGATGTGCCATTGCCAAAATTTGACGAAGCAAAAATTTGATCAGCAGGTAAAGTTCTTATTGCATCAGTGCTTCCGCTTGGTAAATAAACAGCAAACAGTTTAGCATCATACAACCTGTCTTTTATTTGCAGCATATATCCGCCTTTAACTGTATGCTTTTTGGATAAAGTGTAAGTAAGGTCTCCGCCGGCTGTATAAATATAATCGCTCAAATCCTGGAAAATGCGGCTGCCGTTTTGTTGCGAAAGGCTGTTTGCAATAATGTTTTTATAAGGGTCTTGCGTGCCGCTTATTTTAGAATATAAAATGCGGCGCTGGTCAGGCACATGTCCATCTAAAATATTGAATGCACCGTACCATTTTAATTTTAATTGTTTAATTAAACCATGCTCACCGCTTATTTGTGTGGTATAAAATGTGTTTTGTTTAAAAGTAAATTCTGTACCTGTAAGCTGGTTGTCCTGCCTGCTGTAATCAAAACCATTTCTTTTGGTTACTGCATTGGGCGAAGTAATATTTACAATTGTTTTTACTGATATTTTATTAAGCGGATTAAACTGCAATGATAAACTTCCCATAGCACCCAGGTTTACATCCTGCTGGTAGCGGTCATCCGAGTAATCTGTATTTACACTGAACACACCGTTACTTAAAGAGTTGGACCGGTTTTGCAGTTTTAAATAGCGGTTGTTTTTATTATAAATGATACCTACAGTGGCACCCAGTTTTTTACCAAAAACTTTTGTATTAATACCGCCATTTATTTGAAAGGATACATTAACAGGGGCACTGCTTTCAACAGGCGACCATGCATTGCGCATTCCTTTACCCATAGCAGTTTTAACTGCGGGGCTTGCAGTGTCAAAGTTTGATTTAGTGGTGTAACCATAAGGTAAAGCCCTTGTATCATCATCAATACCCAGCCAGTCGGTTTTACCGCCATTGTCTTTATAAAATTTTTTACCAATGGTTTGTGTGTTAAAGCCTGTACCAATTTGAATGTTAAAAAAGTTTTTTGCAGGTATATCTTTTGTATTAACCTGTATTAAACCACCAGCCCACTCACCGGGATATTCCGGTACAAATGCTTTATTGATAATGATGTTATCAATCATGGGTGCCGGAATAAGATCGAATGAAAATGTTTTGCGGTCTGGCTCGGTACTGGTTAATAAAATGCCATTCAGCATTGCCTGATTATACCGGTCAGCAAGGCCACGTACCACAATAAATTTACCTTCCTGTATACTGGCGCCGGGGGTTCTTTTTAATACCTCTCCTGTGTTGCGGTCGGGGCTGCGGCGTATTGCTTCTGCAGAAATTACAGAGGCAACCGTATTAGTATTTTTTTGAAAACTGATAAGTGCGTTTACACTCTCTTTTCTTGCAGTAGATGTAGAGCGTACAATTACTTCCTCGCCGGTTTTTGTTTTGGGGTTTACAGATATATCAATGTGGGCAACTCCGTCAGCACCGGTTTCTATTTCTGTAATTTCTTTAGCCTCGTAGTTGGAAGAACTAACTGTTACAGTATATTTTTTCTTAAATTCAACGTTAAATGAAAAGCGGCCTTCTAAATCTGTTATGGTGTTTTTCCCGGTTTCTTTAAGTATAACAGTAATACCGGGTACAGCAGTTCCTGTTTTTGTGTCGGTTACCTTTCCTTCAATTTTTCCTTTTTGCGCAAACAAGCTTAAACTGCTTAAGCAAATGAGCACCGATAACAATAATCTCATGCAATTAAATTTTATGCAAAGAGATTATGTTAACGTTACCTCAAAATGAATGGAAGGTTATGCAATTATTATGACAATGTTACGGTAATGTTAAGCGCTAAAACCGGAATTGCATGCGGCAGGTAAAAATATTATCCCTCACATCGGTTGTGTAACCGTTTAATTGGGTTTTTTCATTTTTAATTTTTTCGTACCACAAAAGAATTTTGAAGTTATCTGTAAAGTAATGTATATATCCAAACCCAATTGTGCTGTATTTGATATTAGCAGCGTTTATGTTTGAAGTGGCTTTTCCAATATCATCGCCGCTTACCATGGTATTGGGGTCATACCAGTCGTATTTAATTCCTATTTGATGATGAATGTTGCCAAGGTGTTGTAAAAAATAAAAATAAGCCCCTTTAAATTTGCGGATGTAGTAGCCGTCAGATCCCGTAAACAGCACAGCAGGAGTTTCACTGCTGGTAGCCGATGCTGTTTGTACGCCGCTTATAAATTCTCCCCGCAATTCTGTAAAGCCAGCCTTGTTTTTTATTTTCAGCTGGGCATCTGCACCATAATAATGGCGTGGCGCAATTTTATTAATATTCGCTATTGATGAATCTACTGTAAAGGTTTTAAAGCCACCCATATTTTGTGTGGTGTACACATATTTTGTGTTCTGCACAATACCGCCGTATAACACTGACGCAGCAACGCCTAATGTAATTTTTTTAGAAAGTGCTTGCGGCTTAACAGTAACCCTTCCAATAATATCCTTATGATCGTCATAATCGGTGGTTGAAGAAAGCCCCGGCCCGTTAAAAACACCCAGGTCTATTTTTAAAAATTTCCATTTGTTATCCTTTCTTCTTGGATCAAATGAAACCATAGCGCCCAGGTCTCTTTCAACCCTCATCAAAATCTGGCTCATGCGCCCCCGCTCAGGGCTTTCCCTGTCTCCGCTGGAAAGATTAAGTTCATAGCTGAATGGCCTGGCAAAAAGTCCTGTTGTAAAGGAAAACAACTGCCATTTATTTTCAAAAACCCTGCCCCAAACATCCCTTACGTTCACACCTCTTTCCGTAGCATCAAACTGAAATACAAATTGCAATGAAGGCTGGTTGGGTATTTTAGGAAAATGAATGTAGTCAAATTTCACCCTTGCTCTTCTTAATAAAAAACGGTTATTACTTAGTGGGGCAAAATCGCCTCCTGAAAAATTTTTTGTGCCCTTGCTTTGTGCCAGTTGATATTGTGGCTGTATGTAACCTGTAATGCGGATTTTATCCATTCTGTTATAGAGTGCCAATAAGCCTTTGCCCACATCTTTTGTAGTATCTACCATATCCATCAAATACTGGGCTTTTGTAATATGGCATAATAAAAGCAAAACACCTGCCAGCAGCAATTTCTTCTTAAGCATAAAACAAATTATGCGCAAAGGAATAATAATTTAATGTTACCTCTGTGTTAAGAAATTATTACCAATTTCAAAGCCCTTTTGTATGTTGGTACAATGGTGAACCTTTGCCGCAAAATTTTAATTATGGCCGGACTGAATTCGATTTTAAAAATCTTTTTACCCAAAGACAAAGTGTTTTTTCAATTATTTGAAAATGTGGCGGACGAATTGGTTAAAATGGGTGAAAAACTGAAAGAAATTGTGAATGAGCCCGATTTTGACGAACGCTCAAAACTCATAAAAGAGATTGAGGACATGGAGCATGTTAATGATGATTATACGCACCAGATATTTACCGAACTGGGAAAAAACTTTATTACTCCTTTTGACAGGGAGGATATACATTACCTGGCAACAGCCCTGGATGATATTGCAGACTATATTTATGCTTCAGCAAAAAAAATAAACTTTTACCGTGTTAACCCTAATGACACCGGTATTCATAAAATGGCCGGTATTATAGCAGATGGGTGTGTGGCAGTGCATGCGGCAGTTAAAGAGTTACGCAATATGAAAAATATGCGGCAAATAACTGATGCACTGGTACAAATAAACAGTATAGAAAACCAGGGAGATGATATTTTTGATATGAGCATTGAAAAACTGTTTGCCGAAGAAAGTGATGCAAAAGAAGTGATTAAGAAAAGAGAAATTTACCAGGTAATGGAAATAGTAACTGATAAGTGTGAAGATGCAGCAAACGTTATCGAAAGCATTATTGTAAAATATGCATAATCATTATTAAAAGAAGCGCTTTATAAAGGCAACCGAAATCTTAATTACCTGATATGTCACCCTTACTTATAGTCATTATTTTTCTTGCCATTGCATTTGATTATATAAATGGTTTTCATGACGCAGCCAATTCTATAGCCACCATAGTTTCAACTAAAGTATTAACGCCTTTTCAGGCGGTTGTTTGGGCAGCTTTTTTCAATTTTGTTGCCTTTTTTATTTTTACTGAACATACCATTGCAAACACTGTTGCAAAAACCGTTCACAAAGAAAGTATAACATTGGTTGTTATACTGGCCGGCATTATTGCCGCAATAATATGGAACTTGTTAACATGGTGGTACGGTATACCGTCTTCTTCTTCTCATACGCTTATAGGCGGGTTTGCAGGTGCAGCAATTGCCCATGCAGGGTTTGACAGTATAGACACCGCTATGATTTTTAAAACACTTATTTTTATTGTGCTGGCGCCGTTTATAGGCATGATAATAGCTATTTTTATTACACTAGTTACGGTCCAAAAAAAGTTCTGGTTAAAAATCAGCATCATTACCACGATTGTGGCAGCTTGCGTAATATTTGTTCCATTTCACGGGCAAAAAGGACAGATTGAACGGTATATGCTGCTTGGTTTAGGCGTAATTTTTATTGCTTCTTATTTTTACAATTATTCCAAAGGTGAAAATGCATACAGAACAGCCAGCATGTACAAAAAATTGCAGCTTGTTTCTTCAGCAGCTTTCAGTATTGGGCACGGCGGCTCCGACTCTCAAAAAGTAATGGGAATAATAACTGCTGCATTAGTTGCAGATAATTATATACCCAGTTTTGATGCTATGCCAACATGGGTACCCATTGTTTGTTATTCAGCAATTTCCATTGGTACCATGAGTGGTGGATGGAAAATTATTAAAACCATGGGTACAAAAATTACCAAAGTAACTCCTTTAGAAGGTGTTTGTGCAGAAACTGCAGGTGCAATTACACTTTTTACAGCAGCAAATTTGGGCGCACCGGTAAGTACAACACACACAATAACAGGCGCAATAATTGGAGTAGGTGCTACAAAAAGATTAAGTGCTGTAAGATGGGGCGTTACAGTAAACCTTATATGGGCATGGGTAATAACAATACCCATCAGCGGGTTAATGGCAATGGGTATTTTTAAAATACTTCATTTATTTATTAAATAATTTATAGCATATTAAATTATACAACTAAGCCGCATTTGCGGCTTTTTTTAATTTTCTTTGTAGCATGAAAAAAATACTGGTAACGGGCGGCTGTGGTTACATCGGCTCTCATACAATAGTAGATTTAGTTGAAAACGGTTATGATGTTATTTGTGTTGATAATAACAGCCGCAGTAACGCAGGCATGCTTGCAGGGGTTGAAAAAATTATAGGAAAGAAAGTAAAAAACTATAAAGTAGATTTATGTGATTTTGATGATACGCATGCCATCTTCCAGGAAAATCCTGATATAAACGGCATTATTCATTTTGCTGCATATAAAGCAGTGGGAGAATCAGTTGAAAAGCCCCTGCTGTATTTTGAAAACAATCTTATTTCGCTGGTAAATATTTTAAAATGTGCAACCGCATTTAAAGTGCCGCATTTTGTGTTCTCTTCTTCCTGTACTGTTTATGGCAATCCCGATGCAATTCCTGTAACTGAAGAAACACCACAAAAACCTGCAGAGTCGCCCTATGGTGCCACCAAACAAATGGGCGAACGTATAGTGGAAGATGCTGTAAAAAGCAGTTCATTAAAAGGCATCCTGCTAAGGTATTTTAATCCTGTTGGCGCTCATCCTTCTATAAACATTGGCGAATTGCCCATTGGCCGCCCTGCAAACCTGGTACCCGCTATTACACAAACCGCAATTGGTAAATTACCCGCCATGCAGGTTTATGGTACTGATTACGACACCAGGGATGGCAGTTGCCTCCGTGATTTTATACATGTTTGCGATATTGCACATGCACACACACTGGCGCTTGATTACTTAATTGCAGAAAAAAATACAGCAAACTGCGAAGTGTTTAATTTAGGCACCGGCACCGGGTATACCGTGTTGGAAGCCATAGCTGCATTTGAAAAAGTAAGCGGTTTAAAATTAAATTACCAGTTGGCACCCCGCCGTGCCGGAGATGTTGTTGCTATTTATGCTAATAATATAAAGGCAAAAACAAAATTAGGCTGGAACCCCCAATATGATATTAATAATATGATGGATA
>JBGAIJ010000006.1:0-320782 GCA_044225605.1 Ferruginibacter sp. | reverse complement strand
AAACGGGTACTTACAAGTTCCTATGCTGTAAATGCGCCATACCAGCGTATGGATGTTGATTTACGTAATCACGGAACAGGTGTTTACTGGATTGAAGTAGTGGATGTAAACGGTAACAGGCTCGCTATCGGCAGAGTGGATGTACTGCGATAATAAAGCTGTTAAATAAGATAAACAGGCAACAAATATTGTAATGCCTGAAAATAAATAAAGCCCCCCGGTATTAACGGGGGGCTTTATTTATTTTGAGTAGCAGTAAAAAATCGGGATTTTTTTTTTTTAATTATTTCCTTACCTTGCAAGGCCGAGATATATTTTCTTTTGAAAAAATTAACTGCAATATCAATTCTTACACTTATTATCCTCAGCCAGTGGGGGTATTATTGCTTTTATTCATTTCAGCTATACGAAGTAAAAAAAGAGGCTAAACTTGAAGTACTTAAAACTATTCCGGAAAAATTTTTAAAGGTAGTAGATGTAGCGGAGCATGGAGATGCTATTAAGTGGGAAGATAATAATACAGAATTTAAGCTTGATGGAAAAATGTATGATGTGGTGCGCTTTAAAAAAGAGCAAGGAAAAATATTTGTAGTGTGTATAAGTGATGAAAAGGAAGACGCAGTCCTTAGTTCATTGACAGCTGAAATAAAGAAAAATATTACTGATAATAATACTTCTAATTCTGGAAAAACAACAATAAAACTAAGCTTTAAGGATTGGGCATTTGAAGAAAAAAGTATTGAGCCAATGCTTAAAGTTATTCCGGAAATGGAAAAAAGGCATATTGATTTTAGTGAGCGTGCAATTGAAGGCTACACAAATATTGTATTACCACCACCAAATATAAATATCTAAACTAAACAGTTCCATTATGAACAAATTTACAAAACTACTGTTCACGGGGCTGGCTTTAATCCTGTATGTAAGTACGGGGTTTTCACAACAAAGCCAAAATCCCCAAATCTCCTCGGTTGTTGGTAAGCTAATCAGGGTAACACCCAAATTAGCTGACATCGATCCTAAAACAATGTACGGCGAACCGCTTAAGGTTACCCGTAATTTAAAAGGAATTATTGGAATCAGCGAAGAAGGTGAAGAAAGGCTTGAGCGCAAACTTGAGCGCTTGGCGAAAAAACACACTGATGGCGCTGTTCAATCATCTTTCGGGGTTAATTCATCTGTAAACCCCAGTGTTCCCATAACTTCTGTAAATCAGAGTTATGACGGCTTAGCCTGGAGCAGTTTTGATCCTTCTGATAACAATCTTGCGGTTGGACCAAATCATGTAATACAAATTATAAATGATGTCTCTGGTTCCCGGTTTAAAATCTGGAATAAAACTACCGGTGCAGTAGTTGGTAATGCAGCCGGCACCATTTTGTCAACAGTAACCGGTGTTTCTGGTGCTGGTGATCCGGTTGTTGTTTACGATCAGTTAGCAGACAGGTGGATGCTGACTGAATTTGGACCCAGCGCCTGCTGTAATAGTATTATTGTAGCAGTTTCGGTAACTTCTGATCCTACGGGAAGTTATAAAGTTTATCAGTATACAGACCCGTCTTTCTTTCCAGACTATCCTAAATTTTCAGTTTGGCATAATGCATATTATGCACGTACCAGCGATTTTAATGCTGCAGGAACTGCATTTTTAGGCGGTTCTATATGGGCTTTTGACAGAACTGCAATGCTTGCGGGTGCTGCAACGGCTGCCATGGTTCGTGTACGGTTAACAGATAATGGCGCTTTGTCTTATTATAATATGAATACTATTGGTTTAGATGGTACTGCAACATCATCTCAAAGCGGTCTTTTTGCGGTTCCTAACCAAGCCAATTCAACAATAAATATATTTGAATTCACACCGGATTTTGTAACTCCGGCAAACTCTGTTGTTGGGCCTTTAACTCCAATTACAGTTGCTGCTTATTCATTACCTCCGGGATCTGTTAGTCAACAGGGTTCAGCACAAACAATTCAAACATTAGGCCAGCGCCTTATGTACAGGCTTAGTTACCGTAAAAGAGGTTCAACAGAATCTGTTTTAATAGGTCACACCGTTGCAGGTACAACTTCTGGTCTCTCTGCAGTAAGATGGTATGAAATGAGGCGGACTGGAGGTGTATGGGGTTTATATCAACAAGGCACCATTACTGGATCGGATGGTAACAGCAGATTGATGCCGGGTATTTCAATGGATAATAATGGAAACATTGGATTAATGTATAATGTTTCTGGTTCAACTGCATTTCCTTCTATTAAATATACCGGACGTAATGAGTGCGATCCTTTGGGTCAAATGACGTTACCTGAACAAACAATTGTTAACGGAACTGTTTCTCATACAATTGCAAGCAGGTGGGGTGATTATAATACATTAGCTGCAGATCCTACTATTTTAGGATCATTCTGGGGTACCGCACAATATGGTGGTGCTATATCAGGATTTACCTCTGGTAATGCAACACGTGTTTTCAACATAAGTGTAAGTGGCGGTGCAGCAACATTTACTACACAGCCTCAAAGTACAACAGTTTGTGCCGGAACAACAGCTTCATTTAATGCAGTGGCTGCAGGTAATCCTCCAATCACGTATCAATGGCAATTAAGCACTAACGGCGGTGGTACATGGGCTGATATTGCAGGTGCAACAGCAAGTACATATTCTTTTACTGCCCTTGCTTCTCAAAATGGATATCAATACAGATGTGTAGGAACTAGCTCTTGCGGCTCTGGCACAAGTAATGCAGCAACTCTTACCATTACTACTTTATCTCAAGGAGGTACTTTGTCTTCTTCAAGCACAACAGCTTGTTCCGGACCTAACAGTACAACCTTAACACTAAATGGATATGTAGGAAATATTATTCAATGGGAATCTTCAATTAATGGTGGTGCAACATGGTCAATAATAGCCAACACTACTAACACATTAACTGTTACAAACCTTACTCAAACAACACAATACCGTGTGCTTGTTCAAAGTACAGGTTGTACTGCTTCCTATTCATCTGTATCAACAATAACGTTTGTAGCTGCTGGAGTAGGCACGATGGTAATTACCTCAGATGCCGGCACGACGTTGTGTGCTGGGGACCCTGCGATGCTGACAGCGTTGTCTGCCACCCCGGGTTCCGTAGCGGTAAGTTCTGGAGCTATCAGTGTAGCTATTCCGGATAATAATGCAACCGGAGTAAGCACACCGCTTACAGTAGCAGGTGTACCGGCAGCAGCAGTAGGAACCAGCGCAAGCGTATCATTTAATATTACCCATACATGGGATGGAGATTTAACCCTGTTCTTAAAAGCGCCCAACAACCAGGTATTAAACCTGGTAAATGCACGGGGCGGTTCGGCCGATAATTTTGTAAACACAGTTATCAGTTCAACAGCCGTAACACCGATTGCATCCGGCGCAGCGCCCTTTACAGGCACATTCCTTCCCGACGGCAGTTTAGCCGCCGCCGCTCCTGCAGGCTTTACACCAACCGCCACCACTTTTGCACCGTTGTACAGTACAGCAGGGCAATTAAACGGTACATGGTTGTTTGGAGCAAGAGATAATGCAGGCGGGGATGTAGGTACAATAACAAGCTGGGGATTAACTTTAAATTATAATACGCTTTCTAATAATCCCGGCTTAACGTATTTATGGAGTCCTGCAGCAGGCTTGAATGCAACCAATACCAACCCTGTGGCCGCCTCACCGGCAACCACAACAACATATACAGTAGTTGCAACAAACAGCAGCGGTTGTACAGGAACAGCGTCCATTACGCTGAACATAAACCAACGCCCTGCAGTAACTGCCCAGCCGGCCAATGTATCGGTATGTGCCAATACATCAGCCAGCTTTAGCATTACAGCCACAGGAACAGGTATCACCTACCAATGGCAGGAAAGCAGCAATGGCGGAACAACATGGACGAACCTGACGAACGGAGGTGCATATAGCGGTGTAAGTACAAACTCACTTACAGTAAACCCGGTAACAGCAGCTATGAATAACTACCGCTACCGTTGTGTTGTAAGCGGAACATGTACACCGGCCGCCAACTCAAATGCAGCTATATTAACCGTTAAAGCGCTGCCTAATGTAACAGTTACACCAACATCAGGTTGTGGCGGTGTGGCAGGTATTAATGGTTTGGCATTAACAGCCGCCGGCGCAGACAGTTATGTATGGACACCCAACGGCGCAGGTTCAGGCTTGTATACAAATACGCTGGCTTCAACAGTGTATACAGGAACCAACCTGTCAACCGTATATGCAGCACCAACAACGTTTACAGCATATACAGTAACAGGCACTAACAGTACTACCGGTTGTATTAATACAGCCACTGCATTAATCAATTACACACCACCGGCACCAAGTGTAACACCTAACCCTGTTACAATGTGCCTGGGCGACCCAGCAGTGTTAGTGAAGAGTTCATCATCAACAACAACAACGGTATCGTTCCCGTCTGCTACGTTACATATACCTATCGGAGATGCTGATCCAGCAGGAACAGCCCCCACGAGCTTAAATGTAACAAGTATACCGGCAGGAGCTACAATTACATCCGTTTCAGTTAAACTCAATGTTACACATACGTACATAGCTGACATGACGTTTAATTTAAAGGCCCCTAATGGACAGGTTTTAAACCTTGACAAGAACATGGGTGCAACAGGTAACCCGGGAGCTAATTTTACTAATACCGTAATCAGTTCAGCAGGAACCGCCGCCTTAAGCGGAGGCACGCAACCATATACTGCTACATTTAAAGCAGATTTGATAAACGGCGGTATTACACCAGGTTATACCTATGGTGATCCAACCGGTTATGCCGCTACGGCAGCCAATTGGGCGGCTTTATATTCTGTTCCTAATGGCACATGGACTTTAGCAGGAGCAGATGATGGAGCAGGCGATGTTGGATTTATAGAAAACTGGACACTCACTATTACATATGTACAGGGAGTACCAGCCACACCGGCCGTATGGTCACCAATAGCAGGTTTATACAGCAATGCCGCAGCCAACATTCCATATGTTGCAGGTACAGCAGTAGACAGTGTGTGGGTAAGGCCAACACCATCAGGAGTATATAGCTACCAGGCTACAGTAAACAGCCTGCCACCAGCTTCTACGCCTGTAAGCACCAACTTTGCAGCAGGTAACGGTAACTATGTAATTACATTTAACTTCAAAAACAATAATGCATATCCTGTAACCATTACAGATATATCCAGCCTTGCATTTGCAGCCGGCACAAGCAATGTGGTGGCATACTATAATGCAACCAATATTGCCGGTTCACCCGGAGCAATTACAACAGCCAATGGCTGGAACCAGTTTGGTTCAGCCACCATTAATGCAACCGGCGGTACAACAGTTGATCCGTTTATGTCAGGACTTTCACTGGTAGTACCAGCAAATACCACGTACAGGTTACTGGTAGGTTGTCAAACCACCGGCGGCGGCTTTAATATGGGCTACAGCACACTGGCAGCAGGAACATATACATTCTCTGCTAACGGATGTGACATTATTACCGGCGATAATATTGGTTATGGCGGCGGCGCAATACCAGCAATACCGGGTAATACGCCCCGGGGCTTTATAGGAACAGTTAAGTTTGCTCCAGGTGCAGTAGCAGCATGTACATCACCGGCACGAACCTTAACAGTAACAGTAAACCAGCCAATAAGTATAACAGCACAACCTGTAAATGCAGTAGTATGTACAGATAAAGTAACCAGCTTTACAGTAGCAGCAACAGGCACAACACCCACTTATCAATGGCAGGTAAGCACCGATAACGGTAATACATTTGCCAATGTATCTAACGGAGGAGTATATGCCGGTGCAACCACTGCCACATTAACGGTTACAGCACCACCGGTGTCAATGAACGGTTACCTGTATCGTTGTATAGTATCCGGAGCAGCACCATGTGCATCAGTACCATCAGCGCAGCGTTCACTAACAGTAAATCCGCTGCCAACAGTAGTCATTACTGCAAGTCCATACCAGCGTTTATTCCCTGGCTTAAAAACCACGTTATCATCAACCACAAGCCCTGCGGCCAGCATTTATACCTGGCTTAAAAACGGAGCCACCGTATCAGGCGGCAGCAGCAGCACTTTGGTGGTAGATGTGGATGGTTTAGGAGATTATACATTACGTGTAACGGATGTAAACGGATGTACCAATACATCCAACACGGTATCGCTTAAAGACTCAGCAAGCGGCAAAGTGTTTATCTATCCTAACCCGAATAATGGCCAGTTCCAGGTACGTTATTACAGTATTATCAACAACAGTGGTTTACCAAGAGGCATCAATGTATACGATGCAAGAGGCAAACGGGTACTTACAAGTTCCTATGCTGTAAATGCGCCATACCAGCGTATGGATGTTGATTTACGTAATCACGGAACAGGTGTTTACTGGATTGAAGTAGTGGATGTAAACGGTAACAGGCTCGCTATCGGCAGAGTGGAAATATTAAGATAAGGTTTTAATACCAAGTATTTCATATCAAGGTCTTCTGGTTTATCCAGAAGACCTTTTTTTGTTTTTGCAATTTTGGCAGGTTTTTTAATAGGAATACTTTTTGAACAGGTTTGCGAAAGTAATAGCAATGACAATAGGAATTTTAGCTGTATCAATACTTTTTATGATTATTGGTATGGTGGTGCAGTTCAGGCTTAAAAGCAAGTTTAGCGAGTATTCGCAGGTGGCCACATCAAGCGGATTAAGCGGTAAAGAAATTGCAGAAAAAATGCTGAAAGAAAATGGCATTTATGATGTGCAGGTAATTTCTGCCGATGGTTTTCTATCCGACCATTATAACCCTGTTAATAAAACAGTAAACCTTAGCCCCGATGTTTATAATGGAAGAAGTGTAGCTGCTGCAGCAGTAGCATCTCATGAATGTGGCCATGCTGTACAACATGCCACAGCATATTCAATGCTTATGTTGCGCAGCCGGCTGGTACCGGCAGTAAAAATAAGCAGCACACTATCGCAATGGGTTATAATAGCGGGCTTGGGTATGTTTGGTTTTGGCGGCGGTAATCCAACAATTTTATTAATTGGTATTATATTGTTTGCAGTAACCACGTTGTTTTCTGTAATAACACTGCCTGTTGAATTTGATGCTTCTGCAAGGGCATTAAAATGGCTGGATACTGCCAATATTACAACTCCATCAGAACATACAAAAGCAAAAGATGCATTAAAGTGGGCAGCGCTTACTTATGTGGTTTCGGCATTAGCATCTATAGCCATGCTGGTGCAATATATTTTAATTTACCAGTCAAGAACAAGAGAAGATTAATTTTAAATGCACCGAAACAACTATCAGTTATATTTGTAAAATCAATTTTTAATCAGGCAATTTATAATTATGAATTTTGGAAAAGAGTTTGAAAAATATGCAGTAAAGCATAAAGGCATAAGCAGTAATACGCTGGATGGTTATATAAAACACAACGTAACCAACCTTACACCTAATATTATTGAAGAGCGACCCATGAATATTGCTGTAATGGATGTATACAGCAGGCTGATGATGGATCGGATTATTTTCCTGGGATATCCTATTAGTGACGAAGTGGCAAATATTGTTACCGCACAATTATTGTTTTTAGAAAGTACCGATCGCAGCCGTGATATTCAAATGTATATTAACAGCCCCGGTGGCAGTGTGTATGCCGGCTTAGGTATGTATGACACAATGCAGTTTATTACGCCTGATATTGCAACCATTTGTACAGGCATGGCAGCAAGTATGGGCCAGGTTTTATTGTGTGCAGGTGCCAAAGGAAAAAGAACCGCTTTAAAACACAGCCGTATTATGATGCATCAGCCAAGTGCCGGTGCCGGCGGGCAGGCAACTGATATAGAAATAACAGTGAACGAAGTAAAAAAAATAAAAAGAGAGTTATACGAAATAACTGCTTTGCATACAGGCCAGCCAGTTGAGAAAGTGGCTATAGACAGCAACAGGGATTACTGGATGACAAGTACTGAAGCTAAAGAATACGGCATGGTGGATGAAGTACTGGTGATGAACCCACGCAAACAAAAGAAAGACAAATAACAGAATCATTATTGCAACAGAAAAAAAATACAAATGAATTTTTATAATAAAAGCCGCATACGGTTTGACGAAGAAGAAAACCCAAAAGAATTGCCAGAAAACCCAATGGAGAAAATGATGAGTGGCTGGCAGTTTGATAAAAAATTTATAGAGCAGCGTAAAATATTTTTATGGGGTGTGGTAGATGATAAAAGTGCTAAAGACATTACTGCAAGACTGCTTTATTTGGAAGCATTAGACCCCGGTAAAGAAATTACTTTTTATATTAACAGCCCAGGCGGTATTGTAACCAGCGGTATGGTTATTTATGATACTATGCAAATGATAAGCAGCCCTGTTAGCACTATATGCATGGGTATGGCAGCAAGTATGGGCAGTATACTTTTAAGTGGTGGTGCAAAAGGCAGGCGCTTTATTTTTCCGCATGGAGAAGTAATGATACACCAGCCAAGTGGTGGCGGACAAGGCACCAGTGCAGACCTTGAAATTATGGCAGAGCAAATACGCAAAACAAAAGAGATGGGGGCTAAATTGCTTGCTGACAACTGCGGGCAGTCATTTGAAAAAGTAATGAAAGATTTTGACAGGGATTACTGGATGGATGCAAAAGAATCTATTGCCTTTGGAATTGTAGATGCTGAATTAACGAAATTATAATTAATAAAAAATACAACGAAACTGCCTCACAAATTGAGGCAGTTTTTTGTTTTGCAAGTGTAACTTTACAATATGCAGTTTAACGAAATTGTAAATGCCCGTTTAAGTAAGGAAACAGACAGGCCCTTAATGAAAAAAGATATTTTTCCGTTAAGCAATGGCCTGCGCAGCTATTTGAATAATTATGGGCGTGATGTTAACCTGCCTGTTGTTTATAAAGACCTGCTGAATTACCGCTACGCAACCTCTTTAAAAGATAAAAACGGAAAGTTTACGCATTGGGAAACGGCTGTGTATGACCTAAAGGAAATGGAATACCTGCGTGAAGGGCTTGTTGCAACATATGCCATTCTTAAAACAGAAGGCAATATGAGTTTTGTTAAACACCTGGATGTTGAGCGGATAGATTTTTGTGAGTTTGGCAACAGTGTGCCTTTTCGCATACGCATAAAAAATAAGGTTAACGATAATTACGATCATTTCTATATTAAAGTTGCCGATGCTTCCCGTATTTACGGGCTGGAGCTGGAGCATTTACTCTCTCCTAACCGGATTACTTTTTTCTGCCACAAAAACACATTGGTGGAAGAGCATATACCCGGCATACCCGGCGATATTTTTTTACAGGATTACCTGCAGTTACCCGAAACAAATAAAGTACGCATTGCAAAAGAGTTTGTAAAGTTTAACGAACGTTGTTTTAACAGGCTGCTGGGAGACATGCGCAGCTATAATTTTGTAGTGGATATTACTCCTGATATTGAAGATTACCAATACCGCTTACGGGCAATAGATTTTGACCAGCAATGCTATGAAGGCCGTAAAAATTTATACCTGCCGCAGTTTTATAAAGAAAATTTTGAGTACGTGGATTTGGTTTTAAAAAGCCTTAGCCCCGATGTAATAGAACAATACCAGGAGGAAGAGCGCACAGCCATGGCACACCGTGTTTTTGCCGGCCGTAAACAATTAATGGAGTTGATAAACATTATGATGCATGATGAACTAAGCGAAGGGTATAAAATAAAAATGCTGCGTGAGGAGCTGAATGAGCATTTTAAAAGCAACTATTTTTCAAGGTGCAAAACCATGGGAGCCGTTGTAAAAAGGCAGTTAAAACAAACGTTGCAAAAATATCTTACCCAGGTTCCTAAAATGTAACCCATCTTTTTGGGGTATAATATCATCAAATTAATACGGAAACCTGCCCAAATGCAACAATTGTTACTATAATATTGTCTTTATATTATCGTTTTTTGGGTACAGCTTTTCTATCTTTGTTAAACAATTAAATTGCTAAACCCGGGCAAAAACCACTACAATGGCAAAACAACAAACATTACATTGCTCTTTTTGCGGACGAAGCAGAGATGAGGTTAAAATTTTAATTGCCGGGCAAGATGGCCACATTTGCGAAAACTGTGTAGAACATGCTGAAGAAATAATTGAGCAGGAACTGGGCAGTAATGCAGACTTTAAACATCCGCACCCCAACGCTAATAAACTTGTTGTAAAAAAGCCCATAGAGATAAAACATTTTTTAGATGAATATGTAATAGGGCAGGATGATGCAAAAAAAATACTTTCCGTAGCCGTTTACAATCACTACAAGCGCCTTAACCAAAAAGTAGAGAATGATGTGGAGATTGAAAAGAGCAATATTATTATGGTGGGTGAAACCGGTACAGGCAAAACATTACTGGCCCGCTCTATTGCACGTATGCTGAATGTGCCTTTTGCTATTGTAGATGCTACTGTGTTTACCGAAGCAGGTTATGTAGGCGAAGATGTGGAAAGCATGCTGAGCCGTTTGTTGCAGGCATGTAATTACGATGTAACCGCTGCAGAAAAAGGCATTGTGTTTATCGATGAAATTGATAAAATTGCACGCAAGAGCGATAACCCAAGTATAACACGTGATGTAAGTGGCGAAGGTGTGCAGCAGGGCTTATTAAAGTTACTTGAGGGCACAGAAGTACTGGTGCCACCACAGGGCGGACGCAAACACCCCGAACAAAAATTGATAAAAGTTAACACACAAAATATTCTCTTTATTTGCGGCGGTGCCTTTGATGGCATTGATAAAATAATTGCCCGCCGTGTTAATACCAATGCTATTGGCTTTAATGTAAATAAGGAAATGCAGGAATACCAGCACGATAACCTGTTACATTTTGTAAATGCGGTGGATTTAAAACATTTTGGTTTAATACCTGAATTGCTGGGCCGTTTGCCTGTGGTAACGTATTTAAATCCATTGGATGCTGTAACGTTACGCAGCATTTTAACCGAACCGAAAAATGCTTTAGTAAAACAATTTATACGCCTGTTTGAAATAGAAGGTATAGAACTGAAGTTTGAGCCCCTGGTGTTTGACTTTATGGTGGAAAAAGCGATGGAGTACAAACTGGGTGCCCGTGGCCTGCGCAGCATTTGCGAAAGCATTTTAACCGATGCGATGTATGAACTGCCTTCTCAAAAAATAAAAACATTTGATGTTACGCTGGAATATGCACAGCGCAAATTCAGCAGCAGTAAGTTGAGTATGCTGAAGGTTGCGTAAGGTTACTGAAGTCTTTTAACTGACTATAAAAAATGTATGCGCATTAAAATTTTTACTGCAATTATTATTGCTTTTTTTCCAATTACCAGTTTTTGCCAAACAAAAACTTTGCTGCATTCTTTTCAAAGACATTTTGAAGTTAAAGATAAATATACAGCCCAATGTTTCGGACCAAAGTATATTAAGGGCTGGTTTGAAGATTTTGAAATTAACATATTTTCTGATTCTACTTTTATTATGGAATATAGCTGTTCTGGTAAAAGCGATGGATATCACGGATATGTAAAAAATGAGGTAGTTAAAGGAGGGTATTATAAAGAAAATGATTCAATATTCTTGGTTAAAAATAAATCTGAACAATTTAGTAAGGTGATTCATGCGCTAAGTACGTTAAACGGACTTTTTAATAATGAACAGCCAATATGGATTTCATTCACTAATGACAGCCTGTTGATTTATAAAGAAGAAACTGCGCCACTTGTATTTACTAAAACAAGTATTCTGAGTTGGTATAAGAAAAGCAGGCAAGTTAATGGGGGCACATCGTCCATTTCTCCCCAACTTTCAAACATTACACCATCATTTTAGGTGATTGTTTTATTTCAATTTACTTTTGCGCCGTTGTTTTGTTACGCACTGGTAAAAGCCCAATAATGGTATGCCGTAAAAGTGAGTGACACAACGATGTTGAATAAAGAAATTCTGTTGATTCCAAATACCAAATTCAAAAATCGATAATGGTTGACGTAATATTAGGCCTTCAGTGGGGCGACGAAGGAAAGGGTAAAATTGTTGATTATTTTGCACCGGGTTATGATGTTATTGCCCGTTTCCAGGGCGGGCCCAACGCCGGCCACACACTGTATGTTGGCGATAAAAAAATTGTGCTGCACCAAATACCCAGCGGCATTTTTCATGAAGATAAAACCAACCTTATTGGCGGTGGCGTAGTGCTGGATGCAGTTACGTTGAGAAGAGAATGTGAGAATGTGGCTGCATTTGGTGTTGATTACCGCAAAAATATGTACATAAGCGAACGTACGCACCTTATTTTGCCTACACACCGTGCCATTGATAAAGCCAGTGAGCTGGCCAAGGGCAACGAAAAAATTGGCAGTACGCTTAAAGGCATTGGCCCTGCATATATGGATAAAACCGGCCGTAATGGTTTACGTGTGGGCAATTTATTGGATAAAAGTTTTACTACAGAGTATATTAAGCTGCGTTTAAAGCATCAGAAAATATTAGACAGCCTTAATTTTCATGAAGACATAAGTGCATGGGAAGAAGAGTTTTTTGATGCAATAGAATTTTTACGCCAGTTTAAAATTGTAAATGGCGAATATTTTTTGAATGATAAAATTTCAAAGGGCAGCAAGGTTTTGGCCGAAGGTGCGCAGGGAAGTATGCTGGATGTGGACTTTGGAACCTTTCCGTTTGTAACAAGCAGCAATACTATATCGGCTGGTGTCTGTACAGGTTTGGGTGTGGCACCGCAAAAAATTAAAGAAGTGTTTGGTGTAAGCAAAGCATATTGCACCAGGGTGGGCAGCGGGCCTTTTCCTACGGAACTGCTGGATGAAACCGGGGAGATATTACGTAAAACCGGTAACGAATTTGGCAGTACTACAGGCCGCCCAAGGCGTTGCGGCTGGATTGATTTGGTGGCATTGCAGTTTGCCTGCATGGTAAACGGTGTTACACAAATTATTATGACAAAGGCTGATATATTAGATAACCTGGATGAACTTAAAGTGTGCAATGCTTACAAGGTAAATGGCGAGGAGCACAGCATGGTGCCTTTTCAAATGAATAAAGTAAATATAGAACCGGGCTACAAAGCGTTTGAAGGGTGGAAAAAAGACATTTCGGCTGTAACAGATTATGCTGCTATGCCGCAACAAATGAAAACCTATATTGCTTACCTGAATAAGTTTTTAGGTGTGCCGGTAAAATATATTAGCAATGGGCCGGGCAGAGACCAAATAGTAAAAGCATAAAAATCAAAAAAAATTTCTTTAATTTTTTTTGGCAATTTAAAAATACCGTTGAAATTTTACAGTAACAACCTGTTTGATTTATGGCAATAAAATCCGAAAAAACAACTGCTGCAAAAAAAACCGCAGTTCCTGAAGTTAAAGCTGCAAAAAAAGCTGCACCTAAAAAAAAGGCAGAGGAAGATGATGATGATTTAGATGATGACGATGATATGGAAGATGAAAAACCTGCCAAAGGAAAAGGTGCATCTAAAAAGAAAGCAAAAGATGATGACGATGATGATGACGATGATGTGGAAGTGGAAGATGATTGGGAAAAACCTGAAGAAGAAGATAACTGGGATCCTGACTTTGATGAGTTTGATGTACCAAAATCAAAGTCTAAAAAAGCCGGTGGTGGTAAAAAGGGCAAGGATGATGACGATGACTTTAAAATGGACGACGATTTTAAAGACTTAGGCTTTGATGATATGGGCGGCGGTGGCGGCGGCTACGATGATGATGATGATTTTTAATGCTCCTTGTTTACAGGGAGAATAAAATAAACTGTGACAAAAGCGCCACAATCTTTTTCCGTTAATAATATTACTGAGTTTAAAAATAAAATGCTGAACTGGGCAAACCGGTTCAGCATTTTTTGTTTGCTGGATAACCAGCAGTATAGTTTTGAGCAACCGGCCTTTGAATGTTTGCTGGCGGCCGGTTGCAAAAAAAATATTGAAGTAAGTTTTGAAAATGCTTTTGAGCAACTGCAAAGTTTTTATGCTGCACAAAAAGGGGAGTGGCTGTTTGGGCATTTGGGTTACGATTTAAAAAATGCTGTAGAGAAACTGCAGAGCAATAATTCAGACAGCATTGGTTTTGCAGATGCGCATTTTTTTGTACCTGAAATAATTATAAAATTAAACAGCGCCGGTGTTGAAATATATTGCGATAAAGATGCTGTTGCAATTTTTGAAGCGGTGGAAAATGAAAGCGCTGTGATTGAAGAAACCCCAGGTGTTTTATCAATACAAAACAGTATTGATAAAAGAGCTTATGTTGATGCGGTAAAAAAACTGCAGCAACATATTTTACACGGCGATTGTTATGAAATAAATTTTTGCCAGAATTTTTATGCTGCTGCAGTTATAAATCCACTGGCAGTATATCATAAGCTGGTATCTGTTTCCCCTAATCCATTTGCTGCATTGTATAAAGTGAATGAAAGGTTTTGTATTTGCGCCAGCCCGGAGCGGTATTTAAAAAAAGATGTGAATAAAATAATTTCTCAGCCTATAAAAGGCACCAGCAAAAGAGATTTACAAAACCGGCAGCAGGATGCCGCCAACAAAAATTATTTAAGCTTAAATGCAAAAGAACGCAGTGAGAATGTGATGGTGGTTGATTTGGTGCGGAATGACTTAAGCAAGATTTGTAAAGAGGGCACTGTAAAAGTGGATGAACTGTTTGGTGTGTACAGTTTTCCGCAGGTACACCAAATGATAAGTACTGTTAGTGGCGAATTGACAGATGGCCTTAACTGGATTGATGCGGTGAAAGCAACTTTTCCCATGGGCAGCATGACCGGGGCGCCTAAAAAACGGGTGATGGAGCTGATAGAAGAATATGAAGCAACAAAACGTGGCTTATTCAGTGGCAGCATTGGTTATATACAACCCAATGGTGATTTTGATTTTAATGTTGTAATACGAAGTATTTTTTATAATGCTGCTGCAAAATATCTTTCGTTTTCTGCAGGCAGTGCCATTACTTTTTATAGCGATGCAGAGAAAGAATATGAAGAGTGTTTGCTGAAGGTGAAAGCGATGAGGGAAGTGTTGAGTAATTAATTTTTCTTCCCTTTAAAACTCCACGTTACTTCAAACACAGCCACTGTTTCGCCCTGTTCATTTACACCAATACTTTTTGCTGTTACTGCTTTTCCTTCGCCGGTGGCAATGGCTGTTTCTATTGTTTGCTTAATGGCGGCGCCATCGTTGCAGGTAAAGGTTGTTTTGCCAACGGCTTTCTTCATAAAATCGCCTTTAATATTTACCACCAGCATGCTTACACCAGGTTTGCGGCCGTGTATATGCGCCAGCCCCAGCACACCTGTGCTCATTTCTGCGGCCATGCTTAAGCAGGCGAAGTAAGTGCTTTTAAAAGGGTTTTGGCTAAACCATTTAAAGGGAACGGTTACTATACATTTTTCTTCATCAGCATATTGTACACGTACGCCACTAAAAAATGCACTGGGCAGTTTATACAATAAAAACATCCTGAATTTTAATGGATGTTGTATTAACTGAAGAAATTTATTTTGCATATCAGGATGGAACACTGATGACACAGATAAAACTGATTAAAACAGATAAATGTAAATCAGCCCAATCAGCGTCATCAGTGTTCTATTTTAATTTTTATCCACCTCCACCATTGTTACCACCATACCATTTTGCCCCGGGTTATTTGCTTTTACACTCATAATGCCTGCACCTGCACTGCCGTATTGCGCTGTTTTAATTGCTGTACTGCTTAATGCTTCATTTACCTTCGCAGGAAAAGTTGCTGCTGTACTTTTATTGATGGATGTGTTGAGAGCATTATAATCTAACTGCTGTGTGCTTACAACAATGGCCATAAAATCTTTATCACCCACTGCATCGGCTTCCATACTTTCTTTACGGGGAAATAAACGGTAACCGGTAATGCCGCAGTATGGAGAGTGAATGGGTTTATAAGGAAACAATACCTGGCTGCTGTTATCTGTTTGCGATGCAAATAAATAAATATAGCACTCGGTGCTGTTTTTAATTTCCATTTTAAAGCGGGTGCCTTTTTTTATGGGTGTGGTGGTTTTAAAAACATTGCCGCCTGCATTGGTTAAAGGTATGTACTGGCGTGTAGCATTATCTACCAAACCAATATTATACTCTAAAGGAATGTTTAATGCAGCGCCACGTTTTGGCAATGGGTCAACACCATACGCTTCACGTACAAAATCTTTAAAGTCTGCATAACGCACCCAGGCAATACCATTCTCTCCCCATTCGGGCCCCCAGCTGTTCATAATTTGAAATGCACCGCCTTCTAAACGGTCGTTATAACCAATTACGCACATGGCATGGCCGCCAAAACCCATTTGCTGCCGGTCAGATGATGTGGGATGCCACACTTTTTGCCCCATCATGCCCTGCATAAAACTGCCGCCTACCATCATGCCAATTACAACAGGTGCATCTTTTGCCAAATGCTCTTTTATTGCACGAATGTTGAATGAAGTCAATTCATCTCCCTCGGTTAAACGGGTAAAGCCATGTATTTTAAAATTCTGCGCTTTATTAATTAATGCTTGCGATGCCTGGCGCTGGCAGTCTGTTGGGTCGTAAGGAAAATCATTAAAAGGCAGTGCGCCGTTTTGATTCATAAATTCCATTGCCTTTTGTATATAACTGCCCTGGCAACCATCTAAGCCAATGTAATTATATAAAAATGCGGGACTGAATTTTATTTGCTCCGGATTTTGACGGGTGGATGCTGCTTCTAAAATTGTACGTGCTGCATAACCGCTGCTCCACGCCACGCAACTGCCTTGTTCGCCCTGGTTTAAACGTTGTGGTGCAAATGCTGCCAGCGATACAGCTTCCGGCAATGGGTTTTTTGTATTATCGTCAGTAAGCCCTTCGTAAACGCTTGCTTTTTTAAATTCATCAGGATTATAACTGTAACCAGAATTAGAAAATAATTTAGTGATGGGGTTATCGCCGCCGCCTGATAAATTCATGCATCCGCCATTGCGGAAAAATAAAAAGTATGCACCAATGCCAATAACGGCCAGCAGCAGCAAGCTTTTTTTGCCGCCACGGAATAATCCCAACAACAGCGGTAAAAAATTCATTAATCCACCGCCGCCCCCGCCACCGGGAAAATTACTTCGGCCACCTCCACCACCACTGTTGTCATCCTGTTCATTATAATCATTTTGATTTTCCGGGTCGTCAGTCATTCTTATTGGCATAGCAAAATGTTTTATAATTAAAAGTAAAAATTATTTGGTAATAATTCATGAAGGAAAGGTTGCAGCAAAAATAAGGTTAGTTTTCCTTTTCCAGTATTTCAAACTGCCGGCTGATGCTTACGCCATTTTCATCCACCAAAGTAATAATATGTTTACCGGGTGATGGGTTGAGCGCCATTTGATGAAAATTTTGTGTGGTGCCGATAAAATTATCATCCAAACTCCAGAAAATTTTAGCGCTGCTACGGCGGTGTGCCGCAGTAAAAATAGTGTTGCCCCGCTGCCCGTTAATTTCCAACGGTACATAAATTTTTGCATCAGCCTGTGGATAGATGAGTTCGATTGCTTTGCCACTTTCAGTTGTTTCGCAACCGGGTTTGTATGGAGGTAATATTTTATAATCAGCATTTTTTTGTTTGTAATAATATTCCATGGCGGGGCTTAAAATAAACCAGCTTTTGTGCTGCATGGAGGAAGGGCTTTCGCAATCCGCAGTAACACGGTAAGTGCCTGTTGCATCTAAGTGAATGATTTTATGATAAGAACATAAGGGTGCCTTTAATGCATTGGGCGGCATAAACAATGTATCCACATCAGGGCAATCTATATTTGCACGAAAGCCGCTTTGCCTGCAAACCGGTGCATACGTAAAATTGTATTTTGGTTTTTCGAACCAACTGGTGTTTGGCAATAAACGGAAAATGTCGAATAGTATGGGCGCAGCCGTTTGCACACCAACCAATCCCGGCCTTCCTTCACCATCGGTATTGCCCACCCAAACGGCCACCACATTTTTTGGTGTTACGCCAACTGCCCAGCCATCCCTGAAACCAAAACTGGTTCCTGTTTTCCATGCAATTTTTTGCGATGAAGTAAATTGTTGCCACAGACCTTCTTCGCCGGGGCGCATTACTTCCTGCATGGCCTGGAAGGTGAAGTAGATGGAGGTAACGTCGAGAGGGAAGTTTGCGGTTTGTTGTTTATTGTTTGTGGTTTGGTTGGTGTAATACTTTGCTGAATGAAAATCTTCGTTGTTTAGTTTGCCATAATTTTTTGTTTGATGATTGAGTGTACGTGCCATGCTTGCATATGTGCCTGCTAAATCCCACATGGTTACTTCGCAGCCACCGAGAATTAAACTAAGGCCATACGTATCTGCGCTGCGGTTAAGTGTGGTGATGCCGCATTGCTGCAATGTTTCATAAAAACGCTGGTATTTGTATTGCTGTAATAATTTTACAGCCGGCACATTTAAACTTCTTGCCAATGCCCTGTTGGCCGGCACGGCACCATCATAACCCAAATCAAAATTTTGCGGCGCATAACTTCCTATTTGTGTAGGTATATCTGCAATTAATGAATTGGGCAAAATCAAACCATCGCTTAACATAGATGCGTACAAAATTGGTTTTAATGCACTGCCGGGACTGCGTGGCGCTGCTATTACATCCACATCGCTTTCCATTTCTTTATTCAGCGGTTCGTAAATGTTGCCAACGTATGCTAACGTGTTACCAGTTTCAACATCTAATACCAACGCACAGGCATTGTTAATGCCGTTGCCTTTTAAAATACTTTGGTGCTGCTTTATAATGCTGGCAACATTTTTTTGCAATGCGCCATCCAGCGTGGTTTTAATTTTAGTAATGCCTTCTTTATTTTCTTTTTTAAAACGTTGCAATAAGTGTGGTGCAAACTGCGGCAATGCAATGGGTGCACCGGGCAGAGGTTCCAGTTTTGCTAAATCGCAACTGCTTTTGTCAATTTTTTCTGCGACTAATAGTTTATCCAGTAAATCATTTCTTTTTTTCAGCAGTACTTCCCTGTTTTTGCCGGGATGCACCAAAGCAGGTGCGTTGGGCAATACAGCTAATGTGGCCATTTCGCCCCAGCTGAGTTTATCGGCGCTTCTTCCATAATAACGCCAAGCTGCTGCATCCAGTCCTACCACGTTGCTGCCAAAAGGTGCATTGCTTGCATACAATGCTAAAATTTCTTTTTTAGAATAAGACATTTCCAATCGTACCGCCAGTATACTTTCTTTCAGTTTGTTCCAGATGCTGCGCTTATCATCTTTTTTCCACAGCCTTACTGTTTGCATGGTAATGGTACTGCCGCCCTGCACCACTTCTTTATTTTTTATATTTTTTACAACAGCCCGCCCAATAGAAACGGGGTCAACTCCGGGATGTTTAAAAAAACGTTTGTCTTCAAATGTGGTAATGCAGTCAATAAATTTTTGCGGTACATTTTCATTGTAAGGAAAACGCCATTGCCCGTCGGCAGCAATGGTGGCATTTAATAAATTGCCATTGGCATCTTCAATAACATAGCTGGTGGGTGCATTGAATAATTTTTTAGGAAGCGAAAACCAAAACCATAATAGCAACCCCAGCAGCACTGCCAGTTTTATTTTTGAGGAGGTGCTGCGGAGAGAGAATTTTGGCAGTAACGAAAAAAGTTTGTTCAATTTTTTACGCTTAGATAAAAGCTGAATAAAGTTATGCAGTTGCAGTGAGTGACACAACGATGTTAGGAAGAATTACAAATGCTTGTTATAAAAATAGAACACTGATGACACGGATGAAACTGATAAGCACAGATTAAATCTGCGTAAATCAGCCCAATCAGCATCATCAGCGTTCCATTTCTCTATTGCACCACTTCAACCCACTTACCATTTACACCGGCGCTTACGGTATTATCATACATGGCTTCGGTAAATGTGCCCGGCATAAAGTAACGGCCGAGATATGAAGCATTGAGTTGTATGTAATACGTGAGTGTTTCATTTTGGTTTATGTTAAAATAAGTGTACACACGGTCATCACGAATATCCTGGTAAGTAGATGGAGAAGATTTAAATGCGCCTTCGCCGCCATACATGCGTGCATTTAAAATTTCCCAACCGCTGGGGAATATTTGTGACAAAGCCATTTCACTATAACGGCCACGGCCACCGGGATTTCTGATAGTAACCTTTGCAACAAAATCAGTTCCCTGTTTTAATTGATTTACTTCAATGGCTTTGCCATCCTGTGTTAAATAACTCACACTCATGGCTAACACCGCAGGGTTGTTGTTTACTTTTAAACTATCACCAGAAAGTGGCTGACCTTTTGTAATTAAACGAACATACAAGGTATTGCTGCCTTTGTTAGTAATAACAACATTGCTGCTGTTCTGACTTTTAAATACAACCGGTAACTGCCGCAAATAAGTGTTTGCATTAATGTCGGTTTGTTTGCCATCAATACTTGCTGATGAAACAATTTTTGCACCGCTTGGATTTTTACCACAGAATTTTGCAATGGCAATTAAACTGTATGCAGTGGTTTGTGTGCTGTACCAATAATCCTGCGAAAGTTTTGCAGCAATGCTGCGAACGAGCTCTTCTGCTTTTGGTTTTTTGCCTAACAGTGTTAATGTTTCCAACACCATTGCTTCATCCCTGGTATCAGAGCCATAGGTAAAGCCCCAGCTTGTTCTTGAAGGAAAGGTTGTTGCCAAACCGCTGATTAAATCCAATGCAATATTTGTTTGCCCCGCTAACTGGTATGCGGCAGCCAAACGCCACTTTGCTTCGTTGGATAAATACTTGAATTCTTTCAAGCGGTTCATGGCGCCCAGCTCCGGTGCTTTTGCCAATGCCAGTGTATATAATCGATACGCCTGTGATAAATCACCGCCGTAAAAATTATTTGTTGAAGGCACCCAACTGTTGGCTTTGCCACGTTGGAAATTTTTCCATTGCTGCAGCATGTAATCGCTTACCAAATAACCATTGCTTTGAGCTTCCACTAAAAAATGCCCTGCATAGTTGGTGCCCCATTCATCGCTTTCGTTTAAGCCGGGCCAGTAACTAAAGCCACCATCGGGCCGCTGAAAGTTTTGCAGTTTCATTATGCCTGCACGAATGTTTTTATCCACCTGCGCTTTTTTATAATCATCCAAATCAGTTAATTGATTTAATACTAACTGCGGAAAAACAGCAGATGTAGTTTGCTCAATACAACCATGCGGATAATCTATCAAATAATCCAAACGCTTTTGCAGGTTCATAGATGGTATGCTGGAGATTTCGATTGTGGCAGAACTTGTTGCTGCCACACCAATAGGTGATGCTGTTGTTTTCCATTGCTGGCCGGGAGATAAAGTAATTTCACTAATACTTGTTACCGGCGGGTTTGGATTACGAATATCCAACTCCACTTCATAATCTGCTTTTTCATTACCTGCTGAAGCAAGCAGGTTTACTTTGCCAATGCCCACATTTGGTTTTACACGAACATCGTAATAAACCATTTGCTCACCCTGTTGCGTAAAGTTTACAGTTTGTGTGGGTGAACCGACTACTTCTAAAAACGGATTGCTTTGCAAAGAGACGTTTACTTTTTTAATATTGTTCTCCATTGCAAAAACAGTAACGGGCAGTTTGATGGTTTCGCCGGGACCTAATACCCTTGGCATCGTTGCTAACATCATCAAAGGTTTTTTAACGGTGATGGTTTTTTCTGCTGCACCGTAACTGCCTTTGTGTGCGCCAACAATCATTGCACGTACCGAACCAATGTATGATGGCAGTGTGAAACTTTGTTTTTGTGTTTGCCCGCTGTTTAAGTGGAATGGCCCCATAAATTTTACAACAGGCTTAAAACGGTTGGCTGTTTTTTGTTTGCCTGGGCCTGCATCTGCATCACCGCCAATGGTGAGGATGCGTTCCAAATCGCCGCCCCATGCACCAATCACATAATCGTACATGTCAAAACTTTTTACACCCAGCGCTTCCCGTGCATAAAATGCTTCATGCGGATTGGGTGTTTTAAAACGTGTAAGGTCTAATAAACCATCATCTACTATCGCCACACAATACGTCATTTCCTTACCACTTTGTTCGCTTACTGTAAAAGAAACATTTTGTTCGGGGCGAATGGTAGATGCAATATTTAATACAGGATTTAAAATGGTGTTTTTGTCTTCCACAAAAATGGGGACAGAACCATACATGCGTATGGGCAAATCATTAATGGTTTGCGAATGTTTTTGCAACAGGCTTACTGTGGCATATACATTCGGTGCCATATCTGCAGCTGCTTTAAACTTTACAATGGTTTGGCCTTGTTTTGTTTCCTGCCAAAAAGATTTTATAACCCTGCTGCCGTTTTCAATACTTACTAATACACGGCCGCCTGCACTGCTTGGTATTGTTAGTGCCACTTCTTCACCCACATTGTATTTTTCTTTATTTGGCTGAAATTGAAGCATGGAAGCAGCCGTTTGGTCATCATTGCCACCACGGCTTTGCCAGCCCGGTTCATCAATGTATAAAGTGCTGCCGCTAACATGGCCGCTTTGCACATCTTTTACTAAAATTAAATAACGGCCCCATTCATGTTCGCTTGTGCCAAATGAATATTGCCCACGGCCGTTAGTGAGTTTAACGGTTTCTTTTTTCAGCAGCTTGTTGTATTCGTTTTGTGTAAAGTTGCTCAGGTTGTCTCCATAATCATCCCACCACCAACGCCATTGTATGCGGTAAAATTCCACTTCCACTTCGTTGCTGCCGCTTATTAAATTTCCTTTGGCATCTACATTTACAATTTGTGCTGTATGATTTTTTCCAGCCAGTAAAAAGTCAAATGGTTTTTCACCATCAGGTAATTTTAACCCCACATAACTGCTGTATGGGCTGTAAGGAATACTTACATTGTCAATGCTGAAACTTCCGCCGGGTTCAAAAACTTTTACCACAAGGCTTGCAGTTAACATGCCTGGTGCAGTTTCGTCAATTTCAAAATTTGGTTTTAAAGATGTGTTGCCTGCACTGTCCAATGTGCCTTCATAAATTGTTTTCTGTTGTGTTTCGTAATTGGCAGTGGGGTTATCAAACTCAAAACCTGCAAACTTGGGGAAGGAAGTTGCCTTTGCATACAACGATGCATCAATTTTTGCTTTTAAGTTTTTACCCGGTGCACCAAACAGCCATTTGGCATTGAGTGTACCGGTGCCGTTGCTGCCTTCACCCAGCATCGGGTCTTTACCAAAATCTACATTTATTTTTAAGCGGTTGGGCATTACAGTTTCCACCTTAATGCGTTTTTCAAAACTGGCGCCGCCCACTTTTACTTTTGCCAGCCAGTTACCGGTGGGTGATGATGCATCTGTATTTGTTTTAAATAAATAAAAACCATCTTCCGCATCGCTTTGCACCAGGTGTTTGTATAATTGCCCGCTGGGTGTAAACAAACTGAATTCCACCGGGTGGTCTTTAGGCAGTTTGCCTTCTTTATCTTCCACAATAAAATTTAAGTACATAGTATCACCGGGGCGCCATACACCACGTTCGCCAAAAATGAAACCTTTAATACCGTTCTTTACTTCTTCGCCGCTTACATCAAAACGGCTGAGCGCTAAAGAATTTCCATCATCTAATTTTAAATAACCACGTTCTGTACCTTTTTTTGCAATGAGCAAATAGGGCTTTCTTTTTAAATCAATATTTGCAAAACCATCGCCACTGGTTTGTGATTTATTAATGATGGTTTGCTGGTAATCCATAACTTCCAAATCAACATTACCCATTGGTTCGGTGGTAAGAATATTGCTAACGGCAACAGTAAGGCTGTTGTTATTACCACGCTTTGCTGTTAAACCAATATTGCTTGCTAAAATATTCCTGGTGGCCCAGCGGTCTTTGTTGTAATAGGATTTACTCATTGGGTCATCCCGGCGTTCCCAGTTATAACCATAGGGATAGTAATCATCATAACGGTCCCAAAATTCATCGTCATCATCCACACCATTGCGGTTATAACTTTCGTAGCCATCATCATACCCTTCTTCTGTTTTATCGTCTGCAGCAACAGCGGCGGTATCGCTTCCTTGTTTTTGATACAAAGAATATTGTGGGCGGAAGCCGATAGTAACACGGTAAATGGCGCCCTGCTCTGTTTTTAAAAATTTATCAATATCTAAACTGAAGTGTTGTTTTTTGTGCAGGTCTAAAGTTTTATCATCATCCAGCCGCAATGTTTTTTGTACGATGGGGTTTGCCACACGACGCAGTTCATCATTGCCGGCTAAATCGTTTTGCTGTAAAAACTGTGGTACGTTGCGTTCGTAAATTTTTATAATGCTGATGTCAACTGCATTTAAGTTGATGGATTCAAAAGGCAGCACTAATCTTCCGCTGTTGGGCAAAATATTTCCCTTGCCATGAATTTTTACAGAGGGCAAACGGTTTTCAAAATTTATGTTGGAAGTAAAACCTTTATCCAGTACATCGCCCCATGTATTTTTTACACCTGCGTTAATGTTTACTGTGTAGTTGCCATCTAATTTACCATTGCCAAAAACTTTTACTTCGCTGCCGCTGATGGTGTAAGAAATATCGGATTGGCCGCTGATGTTTATAAGGCCTGTTAAATCCTGCCCAACTGCCACCGGGTCGCTGAATTGCACCGATGCATATTGCTGCACATCATTTACTGCAACCACATCCAGCACTTTAAAGTCACCGACTGATGGAACCGCAATGCCTTTATTGCCGCTTACTTCCATGTTCATGGGTTTGCCATCCCAGGCAAGTTCAATATTACTTGCTGATGTGTTTCTTGCAATATTATCAATAGTAAAATTGTGATTTTTTGATGCGTCGTTATGTTGCCAGGTTAGTTTTAATGCGGCGCCGTTTTGTTTTGCAGTAAGCAACTGCTCCACTTTTTTGCTTTCTTCTATATCGGCAGTTTCCAGTTCACCACTTAAACTCATTTTATTTTTTATGCCATTGCTGCGCAGGCCTTCATCGCTTACTTTAAAAGAAGGCTTCACAGTTTTTACGCTGAATTTAAAGTCCTCATACTTGCCGGCTGTTTTGGTTACTTTGCCCAAACGAAAGTTTACTGTGTATTGCTGGTCGGGCTTTAACCAGCTTTCAGGTTTAAATTCAATGGTACGGGCATCCAGCCAAAATGCTTTTCCTTTTACAGAAGGAGAAAAGCTGAATAAAGCGTCTTTCACTTCTTCACCCACCGCATGTGTGGTGCTGGCTTCTGTTGCCAACTGAATGCGGATGGCAGATGTTTTGGAAATGATACCGGTGGTGTAGGCATCAATGTACTTACTGAAGGCTGGGTCTACTTCAATCCATTTTTCTTTTTTGTTGCAGGATGAAAGTGAAACCATAAAAAAAACAGAAAAGGATACAACAAGCTGCAAAAAAGTTACACTGAACTTTTCAGAGCGAAAAACACGGTCGGGGACCATATAAGTTTTGAATTTTTATTGTTCAGTAAAACCAGGACGGCTTTACTGTGTTTTGATTACGTAAATGTTGGAAGAAATTTTGAAATGTGCAATACCCTTTTTTGAGGATTTTAGTTAAAAGATTTATAAAAGCGGTTTGTTTTATAAATGCGGATAACAGGTTTACAGGTGAAATGCTACACCCGATTGCATTGAAAAGCCCGGTGAAGATTTGTGTAAAGCCTGCGCCGGACTTGTAACGGAAAGCGGGACAGGAGTTGAATTATGAAAGTTTGCTGGTGTACAAAAATTAAATCACCTGGTTACGCAACAAATCTTCAAACACATCTCTCTTCCTTATTAATTGCATTTGCCCGTTTGTAATCATTACTTCGGCGGGTTTGTAGCGGCTGTTAAAGTTGCTGCTCATTTCAAAACCATAAGCGCCGGCATTGTAAAATACCAGCAGGTCGCCTTCACGTACTTCGTTTAATTTTCTGTCCCATGCAAAAGTGTCGGTTTCGCAAATGTTACCGGTTACACTGTAAACTTTTTCTTCGCCGCTTGGGTTGCTTATATTTTCTATTCGGTGATAGGCATCGTAAAACATGGGGCGTATTAAATGATTGAAGCCACTATTAACACCTGCAAACGTAATATCGCCGGATTGTTTCAGCACATTTACTTTGGTAATTAAATAACCGCAGGCGCTTACTAAAAACTTACCGGGCTCAAACCAAACCTGCAAGGGCTTGCCATTAGGGTTGGGATGATTGGCAAATGCTTCCTGTACTTTTTGCGCCAGCAAAGGCATATCGGTTTCGGCATCGCCCTCTTTATAAGGTACTTTAAAACCGCCACCCAAATCAACCGACTCCAGTTGGTTAAAATGCGGAATGATGTCGAACAAAACTTCAATGCCTTTTACAAACACATCCACATCTTTAATATCGCTGCCGGTGTGTATGTGCAGGTTTTTTATGTGGATGTTGTTTTCTTTTACAATGGTTAAGATGGTATCTAACTGCGTTACCGGAATACCGAATTTGCTTTTATCATGCCCGGTGGAAATTTTAATATTACCACCTGCCATAATATTGGGGCGCAGGCGGATGCCAACGGGATAACTGTGACCGTATTTTTTTCCAAACTTTTCCAGGTTGCTCAGGCTGTCAATATTAATATGCACACCCAGTTCTTTTGCTTCTTCAATTTCGCTAAAGTGAATGCCGTTGGAAGTGTACAAAATACGGCCGGGCTCAAAGCCTGCATGCAGCGCCAGCTTTACTTCGTTAATGCTGCTGCAGTCCACATTGCAGCCAATATTTTTTATGTGCTTTAATATACTGATGTTGGTAAGCGCCTTGCAGGCATAAAAAAATTTGGTATCTGTTTTTGCAAAAGCGCTGGTGAGTTTTTGGTATTGTGCAGTAATAGTATCTGCATCGTACACATACAAGGGTGTTCCAAACTGGCTGGCGGCTTCAATTAATTGCTGATTGGTTAATGACATGCTGCGAATTTACGAAGGATGATGGGTTTTAAAATTTACAGTTTTGTTTTAAAGAAAAAGGCATGAAGTGTATTCATGCCTTTAATTATGTTGTGTTTTTAATTAAGCCTGTTGTTGCTCTTCTTCATCATCTGTTGCAGTGTTTGCTTCAGCAATTACAGTTTCTTCATCAGCGGCAGCAACTTCTTCAGTAGTTACAGCTTCTGCTTCATTTACTTCGTACGCTACCTCTTCGTTTGCAAATACAGCAGTTGTTTCTGCATCAGTAATCTGTTGCTCCTCCATTTCCTCTTGCGCCTGCTGCACATTAGTTGCCTGCACCAATTCTTCCAGCATTACTTCACTAATTTTTGGTAAATCAGCCGGGCTGTTAATACCAAAATAATCCATAAAACTTTTTGAAGTAGAATAAAGTAATGGTTGCCCTACGGCTTCTTCCTTTCTGCCACTTATTACCACTAAATCTTTTTCTAATAATTTTTGTACGGCATAATCACAGTTTACACCACGTATGGCTTCCATTTCACTTTTAGTAATAGGCTGCTTGTAAGCAATAATGGCTAATGTTTCCAGCGAAGCTGTAGAAAGGCGTTTTAAGAATTTATCGCCGTTTAATAAGGCTACCGTTTTATAATAAGCAGGCTTGGTTAAAAATTGCAGTCCGCCGCCGCTTTGTTTTAATTCAAAAGCATAAAACTCGGCGCTGTATTTTTCTTTAATGCCTTCAATAGCGGCTTCCACCTGTTCTAAAGTGGCACGGTCTTCAATAAAGCCCAAAGCATTGTTCACCAACTCCACCAGTTCTTCTGCAATAAGCGGTTTATCGCTGGCAAAAATTAATGCTTCTATATGTGGAATAATTTGAGAGAGTTCCATGTTTTAAGGTTGTTCGTTTTACGTTGTTCGTTGGCCGTAAAAAACGAACAACAATCAACGGTCAACGGTTTTTATCCATTCAATGCCGCTGCGCCACTCACAATTTCAGTTAACTCAGTTGTAATAGCTGCCTGCCTTGCCCTGTTGTAACTTATCTTCAGTGATTTTAATAATTCGTTGGCGTTATCGCTGGCTTTGTCCATCGCCGTCATACGGGCACCGTGTTCGCTGGCGTGTGCATCTAAAGTGGCTTTAAACAATTGAGTGTTTAAAATTTTAGGCATCAGTTCAGCAATTAATACATCTTTATTAGGCTCAAAAATAAAGTCGGCATTTTTTTGACCGTCCACTTTTGCCACTTTTTGTACAGGTAAAAAATGTTCGCTTACAAAACGCTGGGTGGCGGCGTTTTTAAATTCGCTGTACACTAATTCAACCGCATCAATTTCTTTATTGGCAAAAGCCGTCATAGCATATTGTGCTGCTGTTTGCACTTTATCAAAACTTAAACCGGAAAAAATATCCCAGTATGCATCTATTACTTTAAAACCATTTTTGGTAAAATGCTCGTAGCCTTTTTTACCAATTGGCAATACCTGCACATTGCCTTTTGCATTTTGTGCGGCGTATTTATCTTTTATAATTTGCTTAGCCAGTTTTATAAGGTTGCTGTTATAACCGCCGCAAAGGCCACGGTCGCTGGTAACTACAATTATCAAAGCTTTTTCCACGGGCCTGGCTTCTGCCAGTTCCATTTTTACATCACCATCGGTATTGCTTACAATATTGCTAAGCATTTCCTGCAGTTTTTGTGCGTATGGGCGCATTTGAGTAATGGCATCCTGCGCACGGCGTAATTTAGCCGCACTTACCATTTTCATGGCCTTGGTAATTTGCTGCGTGCTTTGCACACTCTTTATCCTGTTACGAACCTCTTTTAATGCACCTGACATATAAAAAAATTAGAAAGAATTATAAGTTGTTTTCGGGTGGCAAAGGTATGGCAAAACGGGTAAAAAGCAACAAGGGGTTTTAATGAAAAAAAGCCCGTTTAACGGGCCTTTCTTGTGGTTTCACAGAAAGTACTTCAATATTTTGCTGCAATAGGGGGTTTTAATAAGCTCATGGGGCTGGATTGGTTTTAAACGGATGTCGGACAAAAACGGGCTTTAACTCTTAACACCCTGCAAAAATAAGGATGCGGATTGTTTATTTGAGGTTTCAGCAGCTTTAAATATGGCCGGGAAGGTTTTTTGCAATTATGCCACTTCATGCACCTGGCTGGGCAGGCAGTTAAATTCTTTTTTAAATGCCGCAGAAAAATTGCTCATATTTTGGTAACCCAGCATACTGCCCACCTGCGTTACGCTGTGTTTACGTGTACGGAGCATTTCTTTAGCCTTGTGCATTCGATTTTTTTGATAGTACTCATACGGTGCCAGGCCAAAAGCTTTTTTAAATAATTTTTTCAGCTTGCTTTCACTCATCAGTGCTGTTTTTGCCAGCGTTTCAATTGAAGGAAACTGGCTGCTGTAATTTTGCAGCAACAGGTTTTCCACTTTAAGCAACGATTGAAAATCTTTTTGATTGGTAAAGTCTGGTATATCTGTAAGTCCCCTGCGGCATAAATTGGTTAAATATTGTTCGGTAAGGCGCAGCACACGGCTTTTTACAAATAAATCAACCATTGGAGAGTTATCTGCACCACTAAAAATATCGTTTAAAATTTTGCGCTGTTTAGCTGATATAAAATCTATTATGTAACTTTTTTGGCGGTACATTTCATTTCGGTAAGCTGCAAAATCTTTAATATTTGCAGTAAGCCAGTTTTCATCCATTTGTACAGCCAGGCCTTTTACTTTTGTACCTTTTTTAAATTGCACCGTTTGCTTAGTAAAACTTGTGGTAAGTAAAGCAATGCTGTATGCTTTTTCCCTGCTTTCAAAAACAGTATCATCTATTTTGCAATAAACCTGGTCTTCAAACTCAAGCTGGTAAAAGTAAAGTATCAGTTGAAATTTTTCTGTTGGGGCACGCTGGTATTCAACATCAGCATTTAAATTATAACTGGCAATACGGTAAGAAAAACCCGGTTCAATAATTTTTGCTTTTGCATATCCTGTTCCAATTTCCTCAGGATATTGCATTCTTTCATCAGTTCCGGAAATTTTTAAATGGCTGGCAAAATTTTGTACCCATTTTTCATAGTCTTCCTGTATATAATTAAAAACTAAGCCTTTAGCTTGCGCAATAGGGGTATTCATGTATAAGGTGCATTTTAATTGTACGTCCTATAGATGAAGATTAATGCAGGCAAGTTGCAACACATGGCAATTAATTTGGATTTTGTACTAACTGCAAAAGACACAAACACCGCCCAATTGCCCGTTTAAGATTGTGTGAATACCTTTTTAACAGCTTAAAACATGCGTATTTGCTGGTTACCACCCATACCACCGGGTCTCATGCCGCCTCCCTGCATTGACTGGCCTGCAAATTTTTGCAACCGGTAAGTAAACGTAAGCATAAAGTAACGTGTAAGGCGGTTAACCCTGGTATCGGTTATGGCAGCACCGTTTACAGTACGGCTGATGTTGGTGTTTTGCTTTAGCAGATCATAAGCAGCAAATTTTAAAATACCGTTTTTCTTTTTAAACAACTGCTGCTCAAGTGATGCATTAATGAGTACCGGGTTTTGACTTACGCTGCTGCTAAGGCCATTGTTAATGGTGTAGTCAATATCGTATTTTAAAATAAGGCGTTTGGTAACATCCACATTGGCATAATGTGTAAATGTATATGCGTTGCTGCTGGCGTTTTGTAAACTGCTGGCCGATGCACTGGCTGGTTTTTTATAGTGTACATCGTTTAAACTGTAATTAATGCCGGCGCCCAGTTCCAGCCATTCTTTGTGATTAAATTCAAAAACAAATCCCTGGCTAAGTACCCAGTTTTGCCCAATAATGCGGTTATTGTTAAACATGTTTACGTTATGATTATAATTAGCAGAACCATTTAGCGTAAACACATAACGCCTGTTTTTGTAAGGCTTGGAAAAAGTATAAAAGCCCAGTACATTATAATAACCATTCACATTATCGTATGTGGTGGTTTGCTTGCCCACTGCATCTAAAACAGCATTGCTTACAATTTGATTTTTTACAGTGCTGAGCATTAAATTGGTAAACAGCACTTTTCCGCTAATGAAATTAAAATTATTGTAAGTAAGATTTACACTGTGGGTTATGCCCGGTTTTAAATTAGGGTTACCAATAACTACGTTTTGCGGATTGCTGGAATCTGCCACGGGCTGCAGCTGGCTAAAGCTTGGCTGGCTGGCATTACCATTGTAACTCATATTAACTGCTTTGCTGCGGCTGAAGTTATAAGTCATGCGTGCAATAGGAAAAATGTTTACTCTTGTTATGGGTTTGTAAGCGCTGTCTTTTGTAAGTGATTTTCCACGTAAATCAACCGGCTGAGCACTTACACCTAATGTATAATTGTACTTCTTCATGGTGGTACGCATAGAAATTCCCACACGGTCATTGTAATAATTATTTTCATAATCATTACTTAAAATGCTGTTCACCGTCATAAACTTGGTAAGCGAATCCACATTGTAAGTTTTACGGTTATTGCGGCTGTAATTAAAATTATGCGATGCAGAAAAATCCAGTGTGCGGAATTTACTGATGGGTTCAGAATAAGTAAACCGTACACCGTAGTTGTAATTATTATTTGCCTGGTCTATATACTGAAATGTGTTTTTATAGCTTGCTGACGGAAGATAAATATTGCTCAGGTTGGTAATGTTTTGATTGGAATTACTTTCGGAACTGCCGGTACTGATACTGGAGGAAAAATTTCTTCCTCTTTTGCGGAATTTATGATTGTATAAAATACTCAGGCCCAGGTTAGGCGACTTAGAGTCTGATAAGTTATTGTTAGAGCCGCTGAGTGTTTGCTGGCCTGTAAGCAATTTATAATTCAACAGGGTTTTGCTGTTTCCTTCGCTGCCGCTAAAACTTACATTAGGTGTTATTTTGAGGTAATTAAAAGAATCAATTTGATACTCTAAATTAAATGTTGCCCTGTGGCTGTTATTTATATTGAGTGAATTTAAATCCTCATTATTCAGGTTTTGTACAATGGTTTTGCTGGTATATTGTTCTTTGGCAGTATTGCGGTGGCTGTATGAGTAACTGCCATATACGCTTACCCTTTTACCCCATTGATCCCGGTAGTTGGTACCAAACGAATTTGTTGCACTAATGCCCGATGAATTACCCCCGCCGCCCAGGTCTGCCATTTGCATCATGTTGCTTGCGCCGCCAGCATCACTCATGGCGCCGGTACCCATACGTATCATACTGCTCATGCCACGGTTTCCTCCACCACTAAAATTAAAAAGCGATGCGTTGGTGTTATTACTGTTGGCCACCATTGAAATTTGCGTATTGTTGTTAAAGTAATTACCGTTAAATGAAGCCTGGTAACGTTCTTTTGTTCCGCCTCCGACGGTGGCACGCCCAAAAAAACCATGATTTTTATCTTTCTTCAGTTCTATATTTATTACTTTATCGGGGTCGCCGTCTTTAATGCCACTTACTGTAGCCTGGTCACCATAATCATCAATCACCTGAATTTTGTCAACAATATTGGCTGGCAATTCTTTAGTGGCAGTTTTAACATCGCCGCCAAAAAAATCTTTACCATTTACTTTAACACGGGTAACTTCTTTGCCATGCGCTACTACTTTACCATCTTTATCCACCTGTATACCCGGTAGTTTTTTCAGCAGGTCTTCCACCACGGCGCCTTCCTTTGTTTTAAAAGCATCGGCTCGGTATTCCACCGTATCTTCTTTTATAACAATTGGTGCAGATACAACGGTTACTTCATCCATCAGCTTTGCTCTTTCGGCCAATACCACAGTGCCAATATGTATGGTTTTTTCCTGTTGTTTTACAGGCACAAATTTGGCAACAGGCGCATAACCACTGTTGGTAATAATTACAGAAAAATTAGAGGGAGGAACAATGTCAAAACTAAACTCACCTTTTTCATTGGTAAAAGTATAAGTGGTGTCTGCCGGTTTATCTTTAACCACCAGGCCAATTACAGCTTTATCAATGGGCTTTTTACCGGCGCTGTCAATTACAGTGCCTTTAACCTGTGCTTTTACAGCAAATGCCAATGCCAGTAAGAAAAGAATAAGGGTAAATTTTTTCATAAACAGTTATTATTCTACTACGAATATTTTCGTGTAAAAATAGCGCAGCAAATTTAAACAGCCATTTATTTTTTACAAATGCTTTGTCTTTAAGAAAGGATTAACAAATATGCTTTGCTGCTTAGTAAACTGTAATGCCCTGCAAATAATTTACTCTGTCAATGAAATTTTTACAGGCTTTAAGCGGTATTCAATTATAAGGCTGCCGCCTTCGGAAGTTGTTTGTTGTAAAGCAGGTTTTCTTACAATCCGGGCTTCCAGTGTCAGCTCTTTGCCCGTTTGCTTTTTTAAGTACACAGCAGGAATTTTTACTGCATTACCGTCTGCATAATTATGGCTGATGCTGAAAGTACTGTCGGTGCTAACGGCTGCCACACTTATATAATCATCGCCTTTTAACGCAGGTGTTTCAAAAGGAAGCAGCAGGTCTTTTGACTTTGAAGCAGCAGCAGGAATATTCACCAGTTTAAATCCATCAAAAGAAAAACTGTTGCTGTAGGTTTTATTATCGGTAGTGGTAAACGTAAAAGTATGTTTACCGTAAAAACCCGCTGCAGGTTTTAATGTTTTGTAATAAGCGCCACTGTAATCGCCACTGTCTACTTTTATTTTTTCGCCGTCAAACTGCAGCTGGCTGGGCTGGCTTAAAATCAGCGTGGTGCCGTTGCGCCCTGCAAAGCGGAATTGGCTGAAAATTTCAGCAGTTTCGTCTCCTTCTGTGTAATTAACGGAATAGCCCTGGTAAATTTTGTCCTGCGCCACATCTTTACTTTCGCCAATTTCATTACTGGAGCAGGCGGTAAAAGTAACAGCTGCAATTAAAAAAGAAACGGTTGCTTTTATCAATTTCATATTGATGGTTTTTATGTAATACGCTTTTGCTTAAAAATGTTCGTTAAAAAAAGTCTAATAGTAATTCAAAAGCTGAACGGAGCGTCGCCAATGCAGTTCAATGGGGCTTTATTGCCGGTTAACAAAAAACAGGATTTACACCTATCAACCTCCAACTAATTCGTACCTTCGCTTTCCCCATAAAAAGGGCAAACGCTGTCAATTTGGCTCAAACCTGTTTTAAGCACCATATTTGACAAATTAAAAGTCTTAATAAAAACTAATTTTAAAAATACCCAATAACACTGAAGTTTTATGATTGGCATTATTTCTAAACTATTTGGCGGCAGCAAGAGCGAAAAAGATGTAAAGAAAATTTCGCCGCAGGTAGAAAAAATCAATCAATATTTTGCCCAATATCAATCGCTGAGTAACGATCAGTTGCGGAACAATACACAGGAATTCCGCAAGCGGATTGCTGCCCATTTGTCGGCTATTGATAAACAAATTGATGATAAAAAACAGGAAGCAGAAGCGTTACCCACAGCTGATATTAATGGGAGGGATATAATTTATAAGGACATTGATGAGCTAAAGAAAGACCGGGATAAAAAAATTGAAGAAATACTGAACGAACTGTTGCCCGAAGCTTTTGCAACCGTTAAAGAAACTGCCCGTCGTTTTAAAGAAAACACCACCATTGAAAGTACAGCTACAGAGCTGGACAAAACATTAGCTGTAAAAAAAGATTACATTACTATTGATGGTGATAAAGCTATTTTTAAAAATACCTGGACAGCAGGTGGCGGACAAATTACCTGGAACATGGTGCATTATGATGTGCAGTTAATTGGTGGTACGGTTTTGCACAGTGGAAAAATTGCAGAGATGGCAACCGGTGAAGGTAAAACACTGGTAAGTACTTTGCCTGCTTACTTAAATGCACTGGCCGGCGAAGGGGTGCATATTGTAACAGTGAACGATTACCTGGCAAAACGTGATAGTGAGTGGAACGGTCCCATATTTGAATGGCTGGGTTTAAAAGTAGATTGTATTGACAAGCATGAGCCCAATGGAGATGCCCGCCGCAACGCCTACAACGCCGATATTACTTACGGCACCAACAATGAATTTGGTTTTGATTACCTGCGTGATAACATGGTGCACAGCCCCGATGAAATGGTACAGCGCAAACACCATTTTGCAATGGTGGATGAGGTGGACAGTGTTTTGATTGATGATGCCCGTACTCCATTAATCATAAGCGGCCCGGTTGGACACAATAACGACACACAGCAGTTTTTTGAACTGAAGCCCCGTATTGAAAAAATTGTAGAGGCACAGCGCAAAGCAGTTAACCAATATTTAATTGAAGCAAAAAAGAAAATTGCAGAAGGCAATGATGACCCCAAAGATGGCGGGCTTGCGTTAATGCGTGCACACCGTGGCTTACCTAAAAATGGTGCGCTGATAAAATATTTAAGTGAGCCCGGTATTCGTGTAAAACTGCAAAAAAGCGAAAACTATTATTTGGCCGATCAGCAAAAGGAAATGCCAAAAGTAGATGCGGAGTTATTTTTTAATATTGATGAAAAAAACAACCAGGTTGAGTTAACAGATAAGGGTATACAGTTAATTACCCGTGCCGGAGAAGACCCTGAGTTTTTCATACTGCCTGATATTGCAACAAAACTTGCCGCCATAGAAAAAGGCGATTTACCTGCGGAAGAAAAACTGCATAATAAAGAGCAGTTGTTGAATGAATACTCTTTAAAAGCAGACCGCATACACACCGTACAGCAATTATTAAAAGCTTACACGTTGTTTGATAAAGATGTGGAGTATGTAATAATTGAAGGCGAGGTAAAAATTGTGGATGAACAAACCGGCCGTATTATGGAAGGCCGCCGTTATAGTGATGGCCTGCACCAGGCGCTGGAGGCAAAAGAAAATGTAAAGATTGAAGCAACTACTCAAACGTATGCCACTGTAACGCTGCAAAACTATTTCCGTATGTATCACAAATTATGTGGTATGACGGGTACTGCAGAAACGGAAGCGGCAGAATTATGGAGTATTTACAAACTGGATGTGGTGAATATTCCCACCAATGTAAAAGCCATACGTAAAGACGAACAGGATTTGGTGTACAAAACCAAACGGGAAAAATACAAAGCCGTAATTGACGATATTGAAAAACTGCGTGCAGCCGGAAGGCCTTCCCTGGTTGGTACCACATCAGTAGAAGTGAGTGAATTGCTGGCACGTATGCTGAAGCAAAAAAATATTCCGCATAATGTTTTGAATGCAAAACAACATGCTAAAGAAGCACAAGTGGTTGCAGAAGCTGGCTTAGCAGGTGCTGTTACTATTGCTACCAACATGGCTGGCCGTGGTACCGATATTAAACTGGGCCCCGGTGTTAAGGAAGCCGGTGGTTTGGCAATATTAGGTACAGAGCGGCATGAAAGCCGCCGTGTGGACAGGCAGTTACGTGGCCGTGCAGGCCGCCAGGGCGACCCCGGAAGCAGCCAGTTTTATGTAAGCCTTGAAGATGATTTAATGCGCATGTTCGGCAGTGAACGTATTGCCGGCCTTATGGACCGTATGGGTTACAAAGAAGGTGAAGTGATACAGCACAGCATGATTAGTAAATCAATTGAAAGGGCACAGAAAAAAGTAGAAGAAAACAACTTTGGCATTCGTAAGCGTTTGCTGGAGTATGATGATGTGATGAATAAACAACGTAACGTGGTTTATGGAAAACGTAACCATGCGTTGTTTGGAGAACGCCTTGCGCTGGATCTGGATAATGCGTTTTATTCTGTTGCAGATGGTTTAATAAACTCTTACAAAGAGGGAGGAGACCATGAAGGGTTTAAGCTGGCTGCTATTGTAAATTTTGGTATAGATACAACAATTACTGCCGACGAACTGGGCAAGGATGATGCACACAAATTAGCAGAACGTTTATACAACGAAGCAATAGAAAATTACCGCCGTAAAACCGATGCAATGATTACACAAACATTGCCGGTAATAAAAAACATACGCAAAGAACAGGGTAATCATATAATGAATGTGGCTGTGCCTTTTACCGATGGTAAAAAAGCAATACAGGCATTGGCAAATTTAGACAGGTATTTGGCTACCGAAGGAAGGGAACTGAATGATGCACTGGAACGCAGTATTACACTGGCATTAATTGATGATGCATGGAAAGAACATTTACGTGCCATGGATGATTTGCGCCACAGCGTGCAAACAGCAGGTTACGAACAAAAAGATCCATTGGTTATTTACAAAATAGAAGCGTTCAGCGCCTTTAAGCAAATGGATGATGAAGTAAACAAAAATATTGTAAGCTTCCTTTGCCATTGTGGTATACCCATGGAGCAAACCAATGCCGGTAACATACGTGAAGGGCGTGAGCAAAAAACCGATATGAGTAAAATGCGTCAGCGCAAAGAAGAGTTTGCAGGCGCAGGTGGAAGCGGTCCGGAATTTTTAAGCCAGGAAAATGAATATCATGATCCATCGGCACCCATTAAACAAGAGCCGGTACGTGTAGAAAAATTACCCGGAAGAAACGAGCCTTGTTTTTGCGGCAGCGGAAAAAAGTTTAAAAACTGCCACGGTAAAGAAGCATAAAAAAATATTGAATAAATAATAAACAGCCGCCATGCAATAGCAGGCGGCTGTTTTATTTTAAACGCATAAATGTAAAACCAGGCTTAGTACATTTCATATTTGCACTTGATGAATTTAATTTGTTAATTTTATGCGCTGCCAGTATTCATTGTTAACCAAAACTCTTTTTTTATGAGAAAACTGTTTCTGTCTTTAACCCTTATCTTCTCCAGCTATCTCGTTTTTGCACAACAAACATTTACTGTAAAAGTAGTGGATGCTAAAACCGGCAACCCTGTTACCAGTGCGTCTGTAGTAGTGCAGTCAACAGGTAAAGGTGCTGCTGCCGGTGCAGATGGTGTGTTTACCGTAACTGCAACTGCAGGTGATATGCTTGCAATAACAAGTGTGGGTTATAAACCATTAATGGTGCGTTTACCAAAAGCACTGGAACTTACTGTACAATTAGAGCCAGCATTGTTAGATTTAGGTGATATAGTTGTGGTAGGTTCCCGTGGTGCGGCAAGAAGCAAAGTGGAAACAGCAGTGCCTATTGATGTAATAAAAATAAACCAGGCTCAGCCTTCAGGCAACATCAATCTTACTTCGCTTTTAAATATGGCGGCACCATCATTTAATTACAATAAACAAAGTGGTGCAGATGGTGCGGATCATTTAGACTTAGGTGCATTAAGAGGCCTGGGGCCAGACCAGACACTGGTGCTTATTAATGGAAAACGCCGTCACCAAACTGCTTTCGTTGCACTGTTTGGTACAAGGGGCCGTGGCGCTTCAGGCACTGATATGAATGCGTTTCCCGAAGGTTCAATAGACAGGATAGAAATTTTACGGGACGGTGCATCAGCACAGTATGGAAGCGATGCAATGGCTGGCGTTATAAATGTGCGTCTTAAAAAAGATGTTAACCACTGGACGATTAATACAGGATGGAGCGGATATTATGACACAAAATTTAATGCATTAAAAAGCGAAGACCCCACGCAATATTATACAAGTAACAAAATTGATGGCGGCGCTTATACTTTATCATTAAACAATGGTTTTAAAGTTGGAAACAGCGGCGGTTTTGCAAATTTTACTTTTGATTATTTAAAACAGGGAAAAACATTCCGGCAGGCGCCCAGTAACGACATTACAAAAAAAGACGGGATGCTTATTAACACCGGCAGAAGGGCTTTTGGGGATGGCTCTGTTGAAACGAATGGTTTTATGGCCAATGTTGAACTGCCTGTGAAAAATACCAAAACAGTTATTTATTCTTTTGGCAGTGTAAATCATAAAAATTCAGATGCGTATGCATACAGCCGCAATCTTAGTGAAAAACCGGAAAGGTTTCCTACAAACAGTACTAATAATGTAATTTTTGTTCCGGAAATAATGCGTAAAAGCAGCAGTGGCGAAATTTTTTATAATCCGCACATAGGTACAAATATTGATGATGCTTCAATCGTTTTAGGAGTTAAAGGCCAATCAGCAAAAAACTGGAACTGGGATGCAAGTTTTACAGACGGAAAAAATAATTTCCAGTATTACGGAGATAAAACTTTTAATGCTTCTTTATTAGGCAACACTTCCAAAACATTTTTTAACGATGGCGGTTTCCGTTTCCGGCAGGCAACTTTCGATTTAGACTTCAGCAAATCTTTTAAAACCGTGATGCACGGATTAAATTTTGCTTATGGGTTTGAATACAGGAATGAGAAGTATTCTATCAACCAGGGCGAAGAAGCATCTTATGCAATATATGATACTGTTACAAGGTTTAACGGCAAAAGCCTTGCAGGCGGCTCTCAGGGCTTTCCTGGTTTCAGCCCTGCAGATACTGTAACATCCACCCGCAATGTAGTGGGTGTTTATGCAGATGCTGAATTAAATATAACAGATAAATGGCTGGTTGATGTTGCACTGCGTGGAGAAAATTATTCTGATTTTGGCAGTGTGCTTACTTACAAATTAGCCACACGTTATAAAGTAACTGATAATTTTAACCTGAGGGCATCTGCAAGCACAGGTTTCAGGGCGCCTTCTTTGCAGCAAATTAATTTCAGCAACACACTCACTTCTTTTAGCGGCGGGCAATTAGTACAAAGCCGCATTGCACGTAATGGCAGCGACTTGGCAAATGCAGCAGGTATACCCAAGTTAAAACAGGAAACATCCATAAATGCCAGCGCCGGTTTTGCATGGAAACCTGCAAGTGGATTTACCGTAACAATAGACGGTTATTTGATAAAAATTAAAGACAGGGTGGTGCTTTCAGGCCTTTTCGATAATACTTTGTCAACATCTTTTGGCAACCTGCTTAATTCATTAAATGTTGCCACTTCGCAATTTTTTACAAATGCAGTAAATACAACAAACACAGGTGTTGATGTTGTATTAGACTACTCACATAAAATAGGCAACGGTAATTTTAAAGCATTGCTGGCCGGTAATTTTCAAAACATACGTATTGATAAAATACATGTACCGGATTTATTAAATGACACTTACCTGCATCAAAAAACATTTTTCAGCGACAGGGAAGAGGCTTTTGTAAAAGCATCGGCGCCAAAAGAAAAAATTGCATTAAGTCTCGACTACTCAATAAAGAAAATTGGTTTTGGTATACACAATACTTATTATGGTAAAGTGGTGCTTACTGGTTTTGGGTACGATGGCACAGGTATAAACCCGATGATACCTTCTGACGCTGACCCTAATAAAATGGTGCCTGAAATATTTAATTATAACGGAAAAATGGTAACAGATGTATATGCATCGTATAAGTTTTGTAAAGCGGCAACTTTAATTGTTGGCTGTGATAACCTGTTAAACATGCACCCCGATTTTGGTGTAAACCCTTTGGCTAAAGGTTATTTTAATGGAGATAATGAAAGCGGAGGGCCATGGGACAGTGTGCAGATGGGCTTTAACGGAAGAAGAATATTTACCAAGCTGGCGTTTAACTTTTAAGACAGTTATTTTATTAATTCTATTACAGGGTTGACAACAGTTTAAAAGTTGTCAACCCTTTTTAAATACAATACAATGAAAAAATGTTTGCTTCAATTATATTTTATAATGCTGGTTGCTGCTGCAACAGCACAAAATAAAATAGTGGTGTTTCAAACAGATTTTGGTTTGAAAGATGGTGCTGTAAGTGCCATGAAAGGCGTAAGTATGAATGTGGACAGCAGTTTAAAATTGTTTGACCTTACCCATGAAATACCGGCTTACAATATTTGGGAAGCAGCTTACCGCTTAGAGCAAACAGTTACTTACTGGCCTTCAGGCACCGTGTTTGTTTCCGTGGTGGACCCGGGTGTTGGTACTTCAAGAAAATCGGTGGTGCTTAAAACAAACAGCGGGCATTTTATTGTAACGCCGGATAATGGAACGCTTACATTGATTGCACAATCACTGGGCATTGCAGAAGTAAGGGAAATTGATGAAGCGGTAAACCGAAGAAAGGATTCTGAAAAATCATACACTTTTCATGGGCGTGATGTGTATGCATATGCAGCCGCAAGGCTTGCAAGCGGGAAGATTACCTATGAACAGGTTGGAAAAGAATTACCAAAGCAAGTAGTAAGTATAGCTTACCAAAAAGCAACGCTGGAGAATAATGTGCTGAAGGGAACTATTGCAATTTTGGATGTGCAGTATGGTAATATCTGGACAAACATTCCTTCAGAATTATTTAAGCAGTTAAATGCAAAAGTGGGTGATAAGTTAACTGTAACAGTTTACCACAACAAACAAAAAGTGTACACAGGCACCATGCCATATTGCACCACTTTTGGCAGTGTGCCCGAAGGCAGGCCTTTATTGTATTTAAACAGTTTGATGCAGGTGGCATTTGCACTCAACATGGGTAATTTTTCGGCGGCACATAAAGTGTACAGCGGCAATGAGTGGCGGGTGGAAGTAAAAAAGTAAATCAGAATGTATGCAGTTGCTGATGGCTTGACTAACAACAGTATAAAATTGTTAAATCGTTACTATTAACAGTACACGAAAAAAATAATTTGCTTCGCCTAAGTATTTCGTTTTCAACGGTCATTTTTTTACAATTGTTAAAATTAGTTGCAGCCGTTATATTTTTTATTTCCCGGATAAGTTATAAATTATATCTTGGTACTGCCATTTTCTTTATCCTGAATACAATTTGTAACAAAAAAATATTTATGAAAAGGAAATTTTGTTTGCAAAAATTTTATGCCTGTATTGCTGTTTTAATTTTTACAATTACATCCTGTACTAAAGACCCTGCTCCCGGTGGTGGAACGGGTGGTGGCGGAACCGGCAACCTTCCTGAAAGAATTATATATGATACCGCTTATGGTACAGACCCCAATCAAAAAATGGATATTTATTTGCCGGCCAACAGAACGGCTGCAACAAAAACAGTGGTGTTTGTTCATGGTGGTGGCTGGCAAAGCGGCTCAAAGTCGGATGCGGAATATCTTTTAATGGTAAATATACTAAGGCAAAAATGGCCGGATGCTGCAGTGGCTTCTGTTAACTACCGGCTTACCAGTAACGCTGCGGTGCACAGCACAGAGATTATGAATGATATTACTGCCGCTGTAAATGTTATGCTGAATAATAAAAACGCTTTTGTAATATCTGATACGCTAACCATGATGGGTGCAAGTGCCGGTGCTCATTTAGCAATGCTGTACACTTATAAATACAATACTAATAATAAGGTAAAATGTGTGGCCGATTTTTTTGGCCCGGCAAAACTAAGCGACTGGAGCTGGTATAACAGTTTTAATGTTTGGGTGGGCCAGTCGGTAAAAGATGTATTAACACGTTATAATAATTCGGCGTGGGATATACCCATTTACGATGGTAACAGCCCTTATTCTGTTGCCACGGCACAATCAAAACCCACCATTATTTTTCACGGCACTTTAGATGCTATTGTGCCGCTGTACCAAAGCCAGTGGCTTAAAGCACAGCTTACAACTTTAGGCGTGCCCAATGAGTATTATGAATATTTTGACGGGCATGGATTTAATGCCACAAACACAGCTGATGCTATGGATAAAGCAGTTGTTTTTTTAAAGGGGCATTTAAAATAACATTATGCTTTCGCCATTGTTGGTCGCCTGACCAACAACTACGCTAAGATAAAAGGTGAATAAAGCTGTAACAGTACAAGAGTGCGACGCAACAATGTTGACAAAAGCTTAACTGCCCGTAACCAAACAATCAAAGTTGGTCAGGCGACCAACTTTGGCGAAGTAATATTTATTTAGCTCTTCCTGGATAAACCTCCAGCGCTTTCTCCAAACAATCCATTGCTGCATTAATGGCCGTAGTGTTTAGCACATATGCCAAACGCACTTCCTGTTTACCAAGTCCGGGTGTGCCATAAAAACCGGTGGCTGGCGCCAGCATCACCGTTTGATTGTTGTAGTTAAAACTTTCCAACAGCCATTGGCAAAAAGTATCACTGTCGTCAATAGGCAGTTTGGCCATGGCGTAAAAAGCGCCGCCGGGGTTGGGGCAAAATACACCAGGTATTTTATTAAGGCGTTCCACAATAGTATCACGACGCAGTTTGTATTCTGCCTTGGTGGTATCAAAATAATTATCGGGTAAATCAACCGCCGCTTCACCTAAAATTTGCGCAAAGGAGGGTGGGCTTAAACGGGCCTGCGCAAGTTTCATGGCAGCGTTTAGTAACTCTTTATTTTTTGTAACAAACGCACCAATGCGGCCACCGCAGGCACTGTAGCGTTTGCTGATGGTATCCATCAAAACAATATTATCCCCCACGCCAGTTAAATGCATGGCGCTGGTGTGTGTGCCGGTGTAGCAAAATTCACGGTATGCTTCATCCGCAAATAAATACAGGTTGTGTTTTAAAATTATTTGCTTCAGCACTTCCATTTCGGCAGCGCTGTATAAATAACCGGTAGGATTATTGGGGTTGCAAATAACAATGGCTTTTGTTTTTGCAGTAATAGCTTTTTCAAAATCTTCAATAGGTGGTAATGCAAAACCCGTTTCAATAGATGACGTAATGGGTTTTACAATTACACCAGCTTCCACCGCAAAGCCATTGTAGTTGGCGTAAAATGGTTCCGGAATAATTACTTCATCACCCGGATCCATACAAGCCATAAAACCAAAAATGATGGCTTCGCTGCCGCCGGTGGTAATAATAATTTGTTCAGGCGTAACATCAATACCCACTTTTTTATAGTACTGGGTTAGTTTTTTGCGGTAGCTTTCGTTACCGGCGCTGTGGCTGTATTCCAGCACTTTAAAATCGGCGTGGCGCACTGCATCCAAACATTGTTTGGGCGTTTCAATATCGGGCTGGCCAATGTTGAGGTGATATACTTTAATACCTTTCTTTTTCGCCGCTTCGGCAAAAGGCACCAATTTACGAATGGGAGAGGGTGGCATTAAATGGCCACGGTTGCTAATAGATGGCATGTTGCAAATATAAGCCCCTGCTTTCTTTTCGAAAAATCAGTATTTATTTGGAATAGTGGGGAACGCTGATTGTTATGATACTGATGATAAGTTATGATTTTAATCTGCGGAAATCATAACCATCATAAAAATCTGCGTTCTGACAAAGCCCTGAAAGTACGTAGGCATTTTTTAAGCTAAGTTTGCACATGCAAATTTTCCAACTCACCAGCCGCATTGTAGTTACCTGCAGCAACCGCCTTTCTCCTTACTTAGAAAAAGAAATTATTGAATTGGGTTTTAAACCCGTACGCACTTTTAAAACAGGTGTGGAGTTAAAAGGTACTTTGCAGGATTGCATAAAACTGAATTTGAATTTGCGCTGCGCCAGCCAGGTATTATTTTCCATTAAAGAGTTTAAAGCATTTACCGCAAACGATGTTTACAAAACCATTTTTAATATTGAATGGGAAAATATCATTGCTGCTGATGGTTATTTTTCTATTACCAGCAATGTGAGTAATGAAACCATTACTAATAATTTATTTGCCAATGTAAAAGTGAAAGATGCTGTGGTGGACCGCTTCCGTGAAAAAACCGGGCAGCGCCCCAACAGCGGGCCGGAGCTGGACAAAACAGTTATTCATTTATACTGGAAAGAAGATTTTGCAGAAATTTTTATTGACACCAGCGGTGAAACATTAAGTAAACATGGTTACCGAAAAATTCCCGGCAGGGCGCCCATGCTGGAAAGTTTGGCGGCAAGTACATTACTTGCCACCAACTGGAATAAAAAATCTGCAGTAATAAATCCTATGTGCGGCAGCGGCACTATTGCCATTGAAGCAGCATTGTTAGCCACCAACCGAAGGCCGGGTTTGTTCCGCACCAATTATGCATTTATGCATTTACTGGGGTATGATGAAACATTTTATGAAAGCGAAAAGAAAAAACTGGAAACACAAATAACCACTGTGCCCGGTTTACAAATTGTAGCAAGTGATATTTACGATGATGCGGTGAATGTTACACAAGTGAATGCGGGCATTGCCGGAGTAAAAGATATGCTTACATACGAAGTGTGTGATTTTGCAAAAACCACTGTTCCGCAAAGCAATAAGGGCATAGTATATTTTAACCCTGAATACGGCGACCGCCTTGGTGTGGAAGATGAACTGGCTGCAACATACAAACGCATGGGTGATTTTTTAAAGCAGCAATGCAAAGGCTACACCGGTTATATTTTTACAGGTAATTTAGAACTTGCAAAAAAAATTGGCCTTAAACCAAAACGCCGCATTGAATTTTTTACCAGTAAAATTGACTGCCGGTTGTTTGAGTATGAGTTGTATGAAGGAACGAGAGATGTGAAATAAACCGGGTTTACTCAGTCTCAGGATTATTTTTACGCATCATTTTTGCAATACCAACAAACAGCGAGGCTACAACTATAAACGCCACTGTAACCATTCCACTGTTAACAAGGGCTTTGTTATAACCAATTTCAGCAACATTAATAAAAGGATAGGGGTACCAGTTTACAAAACTGCCACGCAGCAAAGTGTAGCCTAAATACACCAGCGGGTAAATCAGCCACGGAAAAATGTTTTTCCATTGAATGTTTTGTTTGGGCACATACTTTAACCAGAACAAAATATACAATACAGGTATTACGGAGTGCAGCATTTCGTCAGCCACTTTATCCCACCCATGTGGTGCCCATAAAAAACGCAGAATAATATTATAGATTAAACCAACAATGGTAATGTATACCGCAGTGGCCGTTAAAGTATTGGGCTTTGTAAAAAAGCTGTTGCCAATACCTTTTTTGTACACCATTGTAAAACTTACTGCCACTATAATATTTGAGAGTATGGTAAAAAAACCAAAGTAACGGGCAATGGTTTCTGGTATGGAAGCTGTGCGGTTAACAATAATAAGATACAATTGCAACACCAGCGCAAACCAACCGGCAACAGCGCCAATTGCAGCAGCAGTTTTTGTATTTAAAGCCATAGGTAAAGTTTCTGTATAATGAAATTAATAACAAAACAAGCCACAAAAAGTTTAACCTGTTATTAATTGCAGCACATCAAAGCTTTCATTCATTACCACCATTGCTGCAGCAGCGCCGGGTTTAATAATACCATATTCATTTTCTAGTTGCATAACCCTTGCAGGATACAAACTGCACATACGCAATGCTTCGCTTAATTCAACATTACAATGCTGCACTAAATTTTTAACCGCTTTTGCCATTGTTAATGCGCTGCCGCTGAGTATGCCGTTGCTTTCATATTTATCGCCTGCTAAATGATGCGGATAAAAACCTTCTGTTGTTTCAGTAACTGCGTCTGTAATTACAAACAGGCGTTCCTTCATTATTTGCTTGGCAATGCGTACTGCGGCATAATCCACATGATGCCCATCGGGAATAATACTGCTCATTACTTTATGATGATTCATAATTGCACCCACCATGCCCGGGCTGCGGTGTTGCAGCGGGCTCATGGCATTATATAAATGTGTGGCGGTGGTAATGCCGTTATTAAAAGCAACTGTTGCTTGCTCATAGGTTGCGCTGCTGTGCCCTGCAGATATTACAATGTTGTAAGAAAGCACCAGGTCAATAATTTGCTGGTTGCAAACTTCTAGTGCCAACGTAATAATTTTAATTACACCCTTGCCATATTCCAGTAAATCTTTCACCTGTTGCAATGTGGGTGTATGAATACATGCTTCCACATGTGCGCCACGTTTGGCAGCGCTTATCCACGGGCCTTCAATATGCAAACCTAAAACACCGGCGCTGCCATCATTCCAGTAATCTTTGATGGCATCAATGCATTTATAAAATGTTTCGTACGGATGTGTGGCCACTGTTGGCATGCAATATGCAGCACCACCTTTCCGGCAGTAATCAACCAATCGCACCAAAGAATCTTTTTCAGGGTAAACAGCAAACAGTTTTTCTCCTGCACCATAAATCTGTAAATCAATAAAAGCAGGTGCAATAAAAGCATTGGCAAAATGCTCCGCATTTTCTGTTGCAGGAATGATTGCTGAAATTCTGTTGCTTTCAATAACAACCGCATGATTGGTGAGCCATTCAGTTCCTGTAAAAATTTTATCGGCAGTAAAAATCTTTTGTGCCAATTGAATCCGCTTTATTTGTTGCTAAGTGTATAATCCGCTTTTATAGTCATTGGTACTTTTTGCCCCATCATTTCCATTTCAGCTTTAATATCCATTTTATATGAACCATTTTGTAAATACCCATCATCCAGTTTTATAGTAAGCATTCCTTTTTGGCTTCCTTTCATACTCACATCCAGCGCCATTCCTCCCTGGTTCATCTTGCCTGTACCATCAATTACTCCATCTAGGTCAATATCAGCAATGCCATTTTTTACACCCACAAGTGTGTATTTTGCATTTACCAGCATATCCATATTGTTTACATTCAATTTATTTTTCGCCGTCCAGCTTTCACCTACTTTCACTGCCTTACCAGGATACATATTGAACATAACACCAAATAAACTGTTCATTTGGTCTTTCGAAAACATTTGTTCCATCATTTTCTGACTGGCGGCATCTGAATCCGTGTTAACCATTAATGAATCAAATCCTTTTACATCCACAATTTCATTCTTTGGCGACATTTCCATTATAACCGATTTACCAATTACCCGTTTTGCACCTTGCTTAAGAATACTATCCATATTTACTGTAGCAGGCATACTATTTCCCATATCCATCGTCATATTCATATCTGTATAGGTAAGTTTAAGCTCTTTGTTTTCGCCAACCGATCCGGTTACGTCAAATCTTACAAAAGCATTCATACCCACTTGCATACCAATGGGATGGCCAGGCACATTCATAGCCATATCCATTTTCATTTTAGTATTATGGTTAAAGCTGTCGCCTTGTTTAAGCCTCATTTTAATTGTATAAGCATCTCCTTTAGGGCCATTGTTACAAGAGAAGTTAAGAATGGCGAGCAGGCAGATGATGCAGGCAGTAATTTTTTTCATTTAGTTTGTTTAAATTAAAGATGATGTAAATATAAAAGAAAACGGGTAACAAATGTGTTACCCGTTTTTATTATGATGTTATGAAATTTACAATCCCATCTTCGCTTTCAAGTTCGCATCAATCGCATCTAAAAACTCTTCGGTGTACAAATAATGTTCGCCGTGGTTTACTTTATTGCCATGTATACAAACTGCTAAGTCCTTCGTCATTTTACCGCTTTCTACGGTTTCAATACAAACCGCTTCCAGTGCATTACAAAAATCAATCAGTGGCTGGTTGCCATCTAATTTACCACGAAAGGCAAGGCCCCTTGTCCATGCAAAAATAGAAGCAATTGGATTGGTGGAAGTAGGTTTGCCTTTCTGATGGTCACGGTAGTGGCGGGTAACAGTACCATGCGCCGCTTCTGCTTCCATAGTTTTTCCATCAGGCGTAACCAGCACAGAAGTCATTAAACCTAATGAACCGAACCCCTGCGCTACGGTGTCACTCTGCACATCACCATCATAGTTTTTACAAGCCCAAACAAAATTGCCGTTCCATTTCAATGCGCTGGCAACCATGTCATCAATCAGGCGGTGTTCATATACTATACCTGCAGCATCAAAGCTTGCTTTAAATTCATTTTGATACACCTCTTCAAAAATATCTTTAAAGCGGCCATCGTATTTTTTAAGAATGGTATTTTTTGTAGAAAGGTACAACGGCCATTTTTTGCTCAGCGCCATGTTAAAGCAGCTGCGTGCAAAACCATAAATACTTTCATCCGTGTTATACATCGTCATGGCAACGCCATCGCCTTTGTAATTGTACACTTCAAACACTTGCGCTTCGCCACCACCTTCGGGTGTAAAAGTCATGGTTAATTTTCCTTTGCCTTTAATAACAGTATCGGTAGCCCTGTACTGGTCGCCAAAAGCATGGCGGCCAACAATAATAGGCGCCGTCCAGTTGGTAACCAGGCGTGGCACATTGCTCATTACAATTGGCTCACGAAAAACGGTACCGTCTAAAATATTGCGGATGGTGCCGTTAGGGCTCTTCCACATTTGCTTCAGGTTAAATTCTTTTACCCTTGCTTCATCAGGAGTAATGGTGGCGCATTTAATACCCACACCACAGGCTTTAATGGCATTGGCAGCATCTATGGTAACCTGGTCGTTGGTTTGGTCCCGGTACTCCATTCCCAAATCATAATATTGAATGGGTACTTCCAGGTAAGGAAGAATCAGTTTGTCTTTAATAAATTTCCAGATGATTCTTGTCATCTCATCACCATCTAACTCCACAACGGGATTTGCTACTTTTATTTTTGCCATAATGCTGTTTTTTTATTGATTGCAAATGTAAATCATTCAAAATATTAAACCAGCGGGAATTACGGAAACGTTATCAATGCATCCATAAAATTGCCACTGAGGCACAGAAGCACAAAAAAGAGAAGATATAAATTCAGTGTTTCAGTACCTCAGTGGCAAATAAATTTTCAGCGAAACTGAAAATATTTTTTACAGTCCACTGCTTTTCTTCAGCATAAAATCGGCTGTTACCACGCCCATATTATTAATAATTTCTTCCCCAAACTCACTTGTTTTTAAAAGTGTGGCACCGGTCATTAAATTATAAAAGTCGATGGTTACCCTTTTACGCATAATGGTGGCCTGTAAAGCTTCTGTAATTAAATGCGCTGCTTCTCTCCAGCCAATATAATCCAGCAACATGCAGCCGCTTAAAATTACTGAGGAAGGGTTCATGCTGTCCGTTCCGGCAAATTTAGGCGCTGTGCCATGTGTGGCTTCAAACACAGCGTAACCTGTTTTGTAATTTATGTTGGCGCCGGGGGCAATACCAATGCCGCCCACTTCGGCAGCCAGCGCATCGCTGATGTAATCGCCGTTTAAGTTCAGTGTAGCCACCACGCTAAAATCTTTTGGTGCAATCAGTATCTGTTGTAAAAAATTATCGGCAATAATATCTTTTACCAATAATTTTCCTTCACTTAATGCTTTGCGCTGCACTTCGTTGGCGTGTGCTTCACCATGCGTTTTTTTCAGTTCATCCCATTCGTCCCATGTAAAAGTTTTATCACCAAATTCCTGTCTTGCAACTTCATACCCCCAGCTTTTAAAACCGCCTTCGGTAAACTTCATAATATTGCCTTTATGTACCAGCGTAACAGAGGGCAAATGATTTTCCAGTGCATATTCAATAGCGCTGCGTACCAAACGTTTGGTGCCATCCACAGAAACAGGTTTAACACCATAACTGCTGGTGCCTAAAAAGCGGATGTTTTTTACACCCATTTCTTCCACTAAAAATTTTTCAAACTTTTTTGCTTCCGGTGAGCCTGCTTTCCATTCAATGCCGGCATAAATATCTTCGGTGTTTTCTCTAAAAATCGTCATATCCACATCTTGTGGATGTACAACTGGTGATGGCACGCCTTTAAACCATTTTACGGGGCGAACGCAGGCGTACAAATCCAAATCCTGCCGCATGGCAACGTTTAAAGAACGGATGCCGCCGCCAATTGGCGTGGTTAGCGGCCCTTTTATAGAAACGATATAATCCTTCGCAATTTGCAATGTTTCTGCAGGCAGCCATTCCCCGGTTTGTTTAAAAGCTTTTTCGCCTGCCAGCATTTCTTTCCACTCAATTTTGCGGCTGCCGCCATACGCTTTTTCTACGGCTGTGTTAAACACTTTTTCAGCCACCCGCCAAATTTCAGGGCCAATACCATCGCCTTCAATAAACGGAATAATTGGATTGTTGGGCACATTTAGTTTACCATCTGCACCCATTGTAATTTTTTCTGCCATAGTGTATGTTTAGTTTTTTTGGAGCCGGGCTGCAAAGCTTTAATAAACTTCACAGGCGTCGCACTCTTGTACAGTATTTCTTTATTGAACTTTTATTGCAGCGTAAGTTGTTGGTCAGCGATCAACAACGGCAGCAGCCTCTAACAGGCTACAAAAATAAAGGTTTGTGTAATGCTGAAACAGTCTCTGACAAGATAAAATGATAAGGGGTTTAAATTCTCCTTCTAACCCTGAAATCACATTTAACAACAAAAACTGTATTTGAGGGTGCTGGTCCAATTAATGTTGCGGAAAAATTACCAGCCATGTATTCATTAACCATCCCAATCTCAATAAAATTTATAATTACAGGAGTGGCAGATGTGGTGTATTGTGGATACAAACCTGTTTGCATTGTATAAAATGAATATAGTGTAGCCTGGCTGCCAACTGTAATTTGTGTATTAGGTATGTTGTAAATAACTCTTACAAAATCTGCGGTGTTAATACTGTTTCTTTTTCCATAAACATTTTTTCCGCTTGTAAAAGTACTTGCCTCTACTACTGAATCTGCAAAAACACTGTCAACCGGCATATCAAAATTATAAGCCGTACCATTAATTACATAGTGAATATATTCTGAGGTATCGGCAGGCGACTTACGGCTTTTTTTACAAGATGAAAACAAGCTGTTTGCTAACAAAGCAATCAATAAAAATATAAGAGCTGATTTTACTTTCATACGCTTTAATTGCATAACGAATATAATAATTAAATATTTTTTCTATTTAAAAATTAATACTGCAATTCACCCATTCCCCATCAAAATTTACACCGGGCAGTTTTTTGTAAAAATTTATAGCCGGTTCATTCCAGTCCAGCACCTGCCACATCATGCCGCTGTAATTTTTTTCTTTGGCTTCTTCAATTAATTTATCAAATAATAATTTACCCAAACCTTTGCCCCGCATCTTTTCTGTTACCAGTAAATCTTCCAGGTACATGCGCTGGCCTTTCCAGGTGCTGTAGCGTACGTACCAAAGTGCAAAGCCTTCTACCTTTCCATCCGCTTCGGCCACAAAAGCCCACCAAACAGGGTTTGGGCCAAAGCCGCTTTCTGCAAAATGATTAAAATCTACTGTTACTGCTTCCGGCGCTTTTTCATACACGGCCAGTTCTTTTATCAGTTCCATCATACGTGTGCAATCTTCTCTTACAGCCTTTCTTATTGTTATTTCCATTTGTTTTTAAAATACGGGTGAACAATTTGTTGAAGATAATTTAATGAAGCCTTTTGCTTATGCAATAAATTTACAGGCAAACAGTAATACCAAAAATACAAAAACCATGAAGGAATTATTGCAACAATACGCTGCTTATAATGTGTGGGCCACTAAAACCCTGGCAGACCGCATAGGCAAACTGCCCGATGAAAGAATTATGCAGGAAGTGCCGAGCAGTTTTCCTTCTCTTTACAAAACCATGCAGCATATGTGGCGTGCAGAAGAGTTGTGGTGGCAGCGAATGAAACTGGTGGAAAACCCCGTGGCACAAAGCGACAGTTTTACAGGCAATTTTGCAGAACTGTACAACCAGTTAAATAAGCAAAACCTGTTGTGGAAAGAGTGGGTGGACAATGCGACACTTATGCAACTTGCACATGTGTTTGCATACATACGGGAGAAAGAACAATACAAAACAGTGGTGCATGATATGCTGGTGCATGTGTTTAATCATGGCACATTTCACCGGGGGCAACTGGTAACCATGCTGCGCCAGTTAGGCGAAACTGATAAAATACCTTCTACCGATTTTATAACCTGGAGCAGGGTGCGTAAATAAAAATATACCAAGTATAAATAAAAAGCAATGCTGTGCCGGCATTGCTTTTTTAGTATCAGTTTTTTCGACTGCTTAATGCAGTTACTGCAGCTTGTTTACTTGTTTGTTTTTTACATACTTATCTAAAAATTTTTCCATGGCGCCATAAAAATCATACTGGTTATCCTGGTTATGAAAACCGTGGCCTTCATCATTTTTAACCATGTATTCCACTTCTACACCACGTTTTTTCAGCGCTGCCACCATCTGGTCGCTTTCCGCTTTATTAACCCTTGGGTCGTTTGCGCCCTGCGCTATAAATAAAGGTGCGGTTATTTTATCTGCATGTAATGCCGGAGATACAGATGCCAGCAATACACTGTCCTTTGCATCTTTGGGGTTGCCCACCATTTCATGAAACTGGTCTAAGTAAGGTTTCCAGTAAGGTGGTATGGTGTTCATAAATGTAAACATATTGCTTACGCCAACATAATCCACTGCGGCAGCATATAAATCGGGTGTAAAAGTTACACCGGCCAGTGTGGCATAGCCGCCATAACTGCCTCCGTAAATGGCAATGCGTTTAGGGTCGGCAATGCCTTCTTTCTTCAGCCATTCCACCCCATCGGTAACATCATCCTGCATTTTTTTGCCCCATTCTTTAAAACTGGCTTCCCAAAATTTACGGCCATAGCCGGTGCTTCCCCTAAAATTCATTTGCAGCACCGCATAACCACGGTTGGCTAAAAACTGTACTTCATTATTAAAATACCAGCCATCTCTTGCCCATGGGCCGCCATGCGGATTAACCACTACGGGTAAATTTTTTGCTTCCACACCTACAGGCAATGTTAAGTAACCGTGTATGGTTAACCCGTCTCTTGATGTATAAACAATCGGTTTACTGTGGCTCATTTGTTTTTCATCTATCCACGGAAAAGGATTAGCGGCTTCTTTTGCTTCTTTGGTTTTAAAATCGTACAGGTAATAGTGTGCAGGAGAACGATCGTTGCCCACCCATACTATGGCTTTAGAACGGGCATCATCATAACTTACCACATCTGCCTGGTAACCTTCAAATTTCTTATCAAGTCCTTGTTGAATTTCTTCCCATTCTTTATCAAAAAAATGCTGCTCATTTTTTTCAGCGTCCCAATTGGCATTTACCAGCACACCTTTTTTACGGTCGTAAAAAATACCGGCAAGGTCATAATCTTTATCTGCAAAAATTTCCTTTACTTCTTTTTTAGCAGCCGGATCGTATTCCACCAGCGTTATTTTATCACGCCCAATATTGGTAAGTACATACATGTTTTTATTTTCTTTATCAAAGGCTGAAGGAGCAAACTGATCTTTAAAAGATGTGGTGATTAAACTTGTAAAACTGTCTTTATCGTTGTTACGGTAATTCCAGGTAATGTTTACACCATCTGTTTTAGATGCCAGGCGTATAACTCCGGCATTATCGGTAATCCAGCTGTCGTAATTTTTTTTATTATCATACAGCAGTGTTAATGTGCCGGTTTCAATATTTATAAGATAAGGATCAAAATATTCTTTCACTCTTTTGTTTATACCTGCAATCAGTTCTTTTTCTTTTCCGGGAATTTCCAGCAATGCATCAATAACATCGGTGCGTATGCCGGGAAAAGGTGTAAGCGCTTTAAGGTTGCTGCCATCTGCTTTTACAGAAAACAACTGGAAGTTTTCGTCGCCACCAAGATCCTGTGCATATACAATCCGATCTCCTTTCCAAAAATACTGGCCAATACTGCGGAGTGTATCGTTGGTAACACGTACAGCATTACTGTCGCCGGCTTTTTGCACAAAAATGTTCATCTTGCCTTTATAATCGGCACGGTAGCTGAAATAATTACCATCCGGCGAAATGCGAAAAGTACTTTTTTCGCCATTCTTAAAAAAGGTTTTCATATCCAGCAATGGCGCAGGCATTTCTTTTTCTGCCTCTTTTTTTTGCTGGCACGATGATGCAATAATAACAACCGTTAATGCTGCAATAAAGCAAAATTTTTTCATGATGTTTTTTAAGTTTTAGTGAATGATTATGGCGTGCTGTGGAAGCGGAGGTTAGTAAATATAACCAAGAGTTGGCAAGCTTGCAAGCTGATGAGGATGAGCGGTAGAAGATTTTAGCCAGCAAAAAAGCCGCAACTTTTGCTGCGGCTTTTAATAAATTGTATTGTAAAAATTAATTGTGGTCAATCATTTTCATAATAACACCGTATGAGTTATCTGTAAATGTGCCGTTAACAGTACCATTATTCCAGTATATAAAATTGCGGTATACCAGGCCAATGCCTTTGGCATATTTTTCTTCGCTAAAAGTACGGTCAATAGAAGTGCGGTTGTCTATTTGCGCCACTTTAATCGTGCTGTCAACCGGAATGGTGCCAATGGTTGATTTTACATTAATACTGTCGTAAGTGTAATCCCAGCCGTCTAAATATTTTATTTGCGATCCTAAAGAGGATACATCAATATATTTATTACCCTGCCATGTATAATCCTGCCGTATGGGGCTTACCAGTTTAATAAAACGCAGGTTGTTTTCAATATATTCAATACTGTTGCCGGTGTTTACCGCCATAAAAACATTGTCTGCCGTCCAGGGCCCGGTGGCGCCGGTACGTATGTAACGAATAATACGCCAGGCCGGCCGGCCCATTGCATCAGTAATTTGCGCATCTGTTACCAGTTTTACCTGGTAGCTTTTTGTAACTGCAGATGTATTAAAGTTGGTGTAATAAACAATGGAATCTAAATTATAGGTAACGTATTTACCTGCTTTTAACGGGTAATAATCACTTAACGGAAGTACAGGCAACTCTTCAGTTTTTTTACAACTGCTTATAACAAGCAATGCTGCCGCAATAAATAATAAGGAAATTCTTCTCATAAGTGGGAGGTTACAAATATAAAGATACTGTTATACTGCAAAAGGCTGCTCACTGCGCTGAATAATTCCGCCGCCAATAACATCATCACCTTCGTAAAAAACCGCACTTTGGCCGGGGGCAATACCTTTCACATATTCATAAAAACGAACATTAATACCGTTTTCGTATGTGTAAAGGTTACTTAATGCACCTTTATCTTTATACCGGATTTTAGTGGTGGCTTCCATACCCTCAGTAATACCATCGTATTTAATCCAGTTTACTTTGGCCACTTTCATATCATTGCGGTTCAGGTCTTCCTCATCGCCTAAAATAACGGTATTGGTTTCGGGTATAATGCCGGTAACAAAAGCCGGTTTGCCCAGGGCAATATCCAGCCCTTTGCGCTGCCCGATTGTGTAAAAAGGATAGCCCTTGTGTTTGCCTAAAATTTTACCCTCTTTATTGGTAAAATTGCCGCCATCCACTTTTTCTTCTAAGCCATCTACCCGGCGTTTTAAAAAGCCCCGGTAATCGTTATCGGGCACAAAACATATTTCGTAGCTCTCACTTTTTTTAGCCAGTTCGGGATAGCCAAAATCATGCGCCATTTGGCGTATTTCCGTTTTATGATAAGTGCCCAGCGGCAATAAAGTGCGGCTCAGCAAATCCTGCTGCAGGCCCCACAGCACATAGCTTTGGTCCTTGGTTTCATCAATGCCTTTACGTATAAAAAAGCGGCCATTTGTATGCTGATGAATTTGTGCATAATGCCCGGTGGCAATAAAATCGCAGCCCAACGCATCCGCCCTTTTTAACAATGCCCGCCATTTTATATGTGTATTGCACATAACGCAGGGGTTGGGCGTGCGGCCGGCCATATATTCTTCCACAAAATTTTCAATAACAAAGTCGCCAAACTCATCCCGTATGTCTAAAATAAAATGCGGAAAGCCATGTTGCACTGCCGCCATACGGGCATCGTTAAAACTGTCCAGGTTGCAGCAGCCGGTTTCTTTTTTACCGGTAGTACCCACGCTGGTGGCGTAGTCCCATGTTTTCATAGTAATACCCACCACTTCATACCCCTGTTTATGAAGCATTAAAGCCGCCACGGTACTGTCAATACCGCCGCTCATAGCCACTAAAACTTTTCCTTTTGTACTCATAAAAAATCTCCGCTGCAAAGATAGGGCTTAGTTCATGGTTCATGGTTGATGGTTCATAGCAGTACTTTTCGATTTAGGGAGTTTTTTGGCAGTTGAAAACTTTTGACTTTTGCCTTTTAACTTTTGGCTTACTTTGCAGCCATGCAACAATACTTAAACTTATTACAGCATATTATTGATACCGGCGCCGATAAAAGCGACCGCACCGGAACCGGCACCCGCAGTGTTTTTGGCTACCAAATGCGGTTTAATTTAAGCGAAGGCTTTCCGCTGGTAACCACTAAAAAAACGCATTTAAAAAGTATTATTTACGAGTTATTGTGGTTTTTACAGGGCGATACCAACATAAAATATTTAAAAGATAATAACGTAAGCATTTGGGATGAATGGGCGGATGAAAACGGCGATTTGGGCCCTGTGTATGGCAAGCAATGGCGCAGTTGGGAAGGTGCAAACGGCGTGGTGGTGGACCAGGTGAAGGATTTAATTCATCAAATAAAAACAAACCCCGACAGCCGCCGCATGATTATAAGTGCCTGGAATGTGGCTGACTTACCCAAAATGAAATTAATGCCCTGCCATTGCCTGTTTCAATTTTATGTAGCTAATGGTAAACTAAGCTGCCAGTTGTACCAGCGCAGTGCAGATGTATTTCTCGGCGTGCCTTTTAATATTGCTTCCTACGCTTTGCTAACCATGATGATTGCACAGGTTTGCGATTTAGAACCCGGCGATTTTGTATGGACAGGCGGCGATACTCATTTATACAGCAACCATTTTGAGCAGGCGGAAAAACAATTAACACGTACACCTTTTCCGCTGCCGCAAATGAAAATTAACCCGGCAGTAAAAGATATTTTCAATTTTAAGTTTGAAGATTTTGAACTGGTGAATTACCAGTGTCACCCGGGAATTAAGGCGCCGGTGGCGGTGTAAATTCCGCAGAAAATAACGTTAGTTTCCTCACATTAAAAAGTGCATTTTTTCGTTATAGTAACGTACCAATGTTACCGTATGAAAAAACTGTACACTTTCTGCATCACTTTTTTGCCTTTTGCTGCTGTTTGCCAGCCGTTGCAGGATACCACTGTAAAACTTAAAGAACAAAAGGAAAACATCATCAAGGAATCAACCATTGTTAAGGTGGAGAACCTTGGCGAAATTATCAATACCGAATACCCCGAAATGCGGCCTACCATTTCTGCCGATGGTAATTTATTATTTTTTATCAGGCAGGGGCATCCTTCCAATGTGCAAATTTCCACAGTGCCCAATGCACAGGATATTTGGTACTCCACAAGAGATACCTTGGGCAAATGGAGCAAAGCAAAACATTTAAACAGCACCGTAAATGCATCGCACTACAATGCCATGTTCTGGATTTCGCCGGACTTGAACCGCATGCTGATTAAAGGTGCTTTTATTGATGGGCAATATTACGGCATGGGTGTAAGTATGATGCACCGCATGGAAGATAACAGTTGGTCGGCACCTGAAATGCTCCGCATCCGCAATTTTGAAAAATTCAGTTTTACACAACAGTTTGGCGCAAGTATGGGGCAGGATGGAAAGACTTTGTTGTTTTACATGACCGATAAAAAGAACAGTTACTATAACGATTTGTATGTATCGTTTTACGAAGGCAATAATATTTGGACAGCGCCTAAAAGCCTTGGTAAAAAAATAAATTTATCTGACTATAATGAAATGAGTCCCTTTATTGCGGCTGATGGTGTTACGCTGTATTTCAGCAGCGACCGGCCCGGCGGCATTGGCGAAAATGATATTTGGATGGCCAAACGTTTAGACGACAGTTGGACAAAATGGAGTGAGCCTGTGAATTTGGGCAAGCCCATCAACACCGAAAAATCAGAAGCATTTTTTACGCTGGATGCAGGCGGCGAGTATGCATACCTTACAAGCAGTGAAGGCGCTTATGGCGCCAGTGATATTGTAAGGGTGAAATTATTGGAAAAAGAAATGCCCGACCCGGTGGTATTGGTTAGCGGCAATGTGTACAATGCAAAAACAAAAAAGCCATTGAGTGCATCGCTGGTATATGAAATATTGCCGGAAGGTACTGAAGCCGGTAACGGCACCAGCAACCCGGTGGATGGTTCTTTTAAAATGGTATTGCCCTACGATAAAAATTACAGCATACGTGCCAGCGCCGATAAATTCTTTGCCATTTCTGAAAACCTGAATTTAGATTCGCTGGTAAAAGCCGGCTATAAAGAAATACATAAAGACTTGTATTTAGTGCCGATAGAAATTGGCCAGGTGTTCCGCCTGAATAATGTGTTTTTTGATTTTGATAAATACAGTTTAAGGTCCGAAAGTTTTGTGGAATTAGACCGTGTGGTGAAATTCCTGAATGATTATCCGAACGTAGAAATTGAAATGAGCGCACATACCGACAGTAAAGGAAGTGATGAATATAACATGACGCTGAGTGATAACAGGGCAAAATCTGTAAGGGAATATATTTTATCAAAAGGTATTGCCGCCACAAGAATTATAAGCAAAGGTTATGGCGAAACAAAACCCGTTGCCGCCAATGCCAATGCGGATGGTACAGACAACCCCGAAGGAAGGCAGTTAAACAGGAGGGTGGAGTTTACGATATTGAAAAATTAAAAATAGCCACGGATTAAACGGATTTTCACTGATTAATTCATCCGTGTTAATTCGTGTAATCCGTGGCAAAAACATAATTCCTTATTTTTACCGCTGATATTTCAGCACATGATAATTTCCATTGTAGTAGCCGCCGCAGAAAATAATGCCATTGGTAAAAACAACCAACTGATGTGGCATTTACCCAACGATTTAAAGTTTTTTAAAAACATTACCTGGGGCATGCCCGTAATTATGGGCCGCAAAACATTTGAAAGTGTAAATAAACCGCTGCCCGGACGTTTTAATATTGTTATTACAAGGCAAACAGGCTGGAAAGCAGATGATGTAATTGTTGCCACAGATTTAAATGATGCCCTTGCCAAAGCTGCAGAAACAAATTGTAAAGAAGTTTTTATAATTGGTGGTGGCGAAATTTATAAGCAGGCAATGGAAATTACCAATAACATTTACATAACCCGTGTGCATGCGGTTATTGAAGGTGCCGATACCTTTTTTCCTGCAATAGATGAAAGCAAGTGGCAGTTAGTGTCTAATGAAGATTTTGAAAGTGATTTGAAACACCAGTATGCATATTCATTTCAAAAGTGGATTAGGAAATGACAGATTGGTCGTCATACTTTCTTTTTTATTACCGGTATTTTGCTAATTCGTTTCTGTCATGTTATACATATGCAGTAATATTACTTCTTGCACTTGCAGTAATTAAAAATAAATTCTCTCATGAAGCAAAAAACTGGCTGTATGTTTTAAACACTTTAATGGGATATGTTTCATTATTAGGTTTCCTTTATTGGATACTAGAACTCATTGTAGCATGGTACGACCAAAACTCTTATGATGTATATACTTTTATTCAAGGGGGATATGGATTGACCAATAACCCTGTGCTTTTGTATACATTTTTGTTACTGCCTTCTTTTTTAGGCCTTTTCTTTTTAAGTAAAAAAATCAGGTTGCGAATTTGGTTTGTTATTGTCTTTTTGATTGTGTTTAATGCAGGCGCTGTCTGGATTTGGCTTTTAAAATTTAATAGAGATTATTTGCCATCAAGCTGGTCTGTAATTTATGATGAAAGCTTTTGGGAAAAATTATCTAAGTGGGTATTGCTACCTGTTGTATTAATTAGTACTTATTGGATACTAAACAAGCGGAAAAAATTACCTCACCCATCTTTGTTTTTTAAAAACGATGCACAGCCCCTTTAAACTTGCCATAAAATATTTACAGTATTATTTTACTGCTGCCAATGGCAAAGGCCACGGCATACATTCTCCTTTTGTATATGAGTTTATAGAAAAAGTATTAAATGATAAAAAGCAATATGCTTGTTATACAACTATTGAAAACCGCCGTAATGAATTATTGAATGACAATAGTATTATTGAAGTGGAAGATTTTGGTGCAGGTTCATCTGTTATTAAAACGAATGAACGGGTGGTGAAAAAGATAGCGGCTTCATCCCTTAAACCAAAAAAATATTCGCAGTTGCTGTTTCGTATGGTACAGTATTATCGGCCAGCGGTAGTTGTTGAATTAGGAACATCATTTGGAATTACTTCATCTTATCTTGCCGAAGGCAATAAAAATGCCACCGTATTTACCTGCGAAGGCGCCAAAAATATAGCAGCCATTGCGCAACAAACATTTAATAACCTGCAATTAAAAAATATTCAGTTGCAGCAGGGAGATTTTGCAGCAACCCTTCCACCGCTTGTACAACAATTGCCTGAAATTGATTTTGTATTTATTGATGGCAACCACCGTAAAGCACCCACGCTTGCTTATTTTGAACAACTGCTTACAAATGCACACGAGCAAACCATTTTTGTTTTTGACGATATACACTGGAGCAGCGAAATGGAAGCCGCCTGGCAGCAAATTCAAGCGCATGAAAAAGTAACACTCACCATCGACCTTTTTTTTATTGGTATTGTATGTATCAGTTCCGGTATAAAAGTAAAGCAGCATTTTACCATTCGTCATTAATAAAAAAATAATCGGCAATGTCCCTTCAGGGGATAGGGGCTTTTCGTTACCTTAGCTGTAATTATTACTGCGTATGACAATAGGTGTTTTAAAAGAACCACAGCTCGAAACAAGAGTATCCATTCTTCCAGAACATATTGCCACGTTTAAAAAATGGAATGTTACTGTACAAATTGAAGATGGAGCAGGCGTTACTGCATTTGCCAATAATGATAAATACACAGAAGCAGGCGCTGTTATAAAATCACGGAATGAAATTTTGCAAAGCAGTGATATCGTTTTATCAATAAACCCAATCAGCCAATCCGAAATTGCAAATCTAAAATCTAAAATTGTATTAGGTGTTTTTCAGCCTTTATATAATACTGGTTTAATAAAAGATTTTGCAGCAAATAATGTAACTGTTTTCAGTATGGATATGCTGCCCCGTACCACCCGTGCACAAAGCATGGATGTATTAAGCAGCCAGGCAAATATTGCAGGATATAAAGCGGTGTTGTCAGCGGCAAATTTGTTTCCCAAATATTTTCCCATGTTTATGACGGCGGCGGGCAGTGTGCCACCAGCCAAAATGCTCATATTGGGTGCAGGTGTTGCAGGCTTGCAGGCTATTGCAACTGCAAAACGTTTGGGCGCTGTGGTGGAAGTATTTGATACAAGGCCTGCAGTAAAAGAAGAAGTACAAAGTTTAGGAGCCAAGTTTGTAGAAGTGGAAGGCGCTGCTGATGCAAGCAAAGCAGGCGGTTATGCAGTAGAACAAACCGAAGAGTTTATGCAGCGGCAAAAATCTAAAATTGCAGAAAGCGTTGCTAAGGCAGATGTAGTGATAACCACTGCACAAATACCCGGTAAAAAAGCACCCATACTTATCACCAGCGAAATGATTGCTGCCATGAAAAATGGTTCGGTGATAATTGATATTGCTGCAGCAACAGGCGGTAATACCGAACAAACAAAAAATGATGAAACGGTTGTTTATAATGGTGTAAGCATTGTTGGTACTTCCCGTTTGGCGAGTGATATGCCCAGCGATGCCAGTAAACTGTACGGAAAAAATATTTTAAACTTCCTGCAGCTCATTATCACAAAAGATGGCGCACTGAATTTGAATTTTGAAGATGATTTGGTGAAGGGAACTTGTGTGGTGCACAATGGTGAAGTAACAAATGAAAGAGTGAAACAAGCCGTGAGTGGTGAGTAGTGAGTAGTGAGCCGTGAATGGTTACCAATAATTTATCGTCATTCATTTTTTTCGAAAAATAAATTACTAAAAAATAATTTTATGCTTGAATGGATTTCTCACAACCAGCAAATTATTTACATCGTTATCCTGATGATTTTTGTAGGTATTGAAGTTATTGGCCGTGTGCCCAGTGTATTGCACACCCCATTAATGAGTGGTGCCAACGCCATACATGGTGTGGTAATTATTGGTGCCATTATAGTTATGGGCAAAGCAGAAACGGATAATTATTTAGCACTGATTTTAGGATTCCTGGCTGTGATACTCGGTACACTGAATGTGGTGGGTGGATTTGTGGTTACTGATAGAATGCTGGAAATGTTTAAGAAGAAAAAGTGATGGCACGAATTAAAACGAATTACACTAATTAAAAACAGTAGCCCCATTTGGCGCATATTATATGGAACTTAACTTACTAACGTTATGTTACCTTATCGCTTCGGTAACATTTATTATTGGCTTAAAAATGCTTGCAAGCCCCGCAACTGCACGCAAAGGAAATTTAGTGGCAGCGGCTGGTATGACGATTGCCATTATCGGTACTATTTTTTTGTACGAAGACAATGGCCAAAAGTTGCACAATCACCTTTGGATTTTTGGTGGTTTATTAATTGGTGCAGTGGTAGGCACACTTTCTGCAAAAAAAGTAAAGATGACTGCCATGCCCGAAATGGTGAGTTTGTTTAATGGTATGGGTGGCGCTTGTGCCATGTTGATTTCTATTGTGGAGTTTAATCATTTATGGTCTGCGATAAACCCTGAAGCTGGTGAATTTACTTCTTCAGCAATTCATATTGAAGGTTCACTAGTTCCTTTCTTATTAGTTATCATGGCTGGCTTAATCATCGGCTCTGTTTCTTTCGCAGGTTCTATAATTGCATGGGGCAAACTAAACGGAAAAGTAAAAGACTTTTCTTTTAAAGGCCAGCACATTTTTAATATTGCATTGCTGCTTGTAATTTTTGCATTGGCAACATATATCATTGGCTGGCAGCCTGCTAATACAAAACTGTTGTTTTATATCACATTGGCTTTATCATTATTGTATGGTGTGTTTTTTGTTTTTCCTATCGGCGGTGCAGACATGCCAGTTGTAATTTCTTTGCTCAATTCATTTACCGGCGTGGCCGCAGCCTGCGGCGGATTTTTGTACGATAACAAAGCCATGCTCACCGGTGGTATTTTAGTAGGTGCTGCAGGTACATTGCTTACCATACTCATGTGCAAAGCCATGAACCGTTCTTTAACCAATGTACTGATTGGTTCATTTGGCGGTGGTAACAAAGCAGCAGGCACAGGCAACAAAGAGCAAGGCCATTACAAAGAAATTAGCTTGGCCGACACTGCTATGCTGATGGCATACTCCAATAAAATAATTATTGTACCGGGTTATGGTTTGGCGGTAGCACAGGCGCAACATATTTGTCATGAGCTGGAAAAATTACTGGAAGAAAAAGGAGTGGAAGTAAAATATGCCATTCACCCGGTGGCAGGCCGTATGCCCGGCCACATGAATGTGTTGCTGGCAGAAGCAGATGTACCCTACGATAAGCTGGAAGAAATGGAACAGGCAAACGATGAATTTAAAACGACTGATGTGGTATTGATTTTAGGTGCGAATGATGTGGTAAACCCTGCTGCAAAAAATGATCCTTCATCTCCCATTTACGGCATGCCTATTTTAGAAGTGGAGCAGGCAAAAAATGTAATTGTAAACAAACGCAGTATGAAGCCCGGTTATGCTGGTATTGAAAATGATTTATTCTTTCAGCCTAAAACAAGCATGCTGTTTGGCGATGCTAAAAAAGTATTGCAGGATTTAGTGGCGGAGATAAAGTCAGTGTAGAAACCCCCTTCGCCCCCTGAAGGGGAACCAGCGAAGATGATGTTTTGCGTCTTGGCGAGTAGGAACGACAAAGCCATCCGCTGAAGAAAGCTGCTTGATTGAATATTTTGTTGCAAGCTTTTGTTCCCTGATTAAACATCGTTGTGAACTTGTTCTGTTATCTTTTTCTTTCACTGAAAGAAAAAGATAATCTCACTTGTACCGCCTACCATTATTCATCTTTCATAAAAGCGTAAAAATTATTTTACCGCCCCCTGCCTTTCAATAATAAACTGCATAATAGTTTCCAATTCCACACCGGCACGCTGCATAGCATCCATAATTTCATCACGGTTTACGTTGGCCGCAAAACGGGCTTCTTTAAAACGTTTTTTCATGCCTTTCAGTTCCATGCCTTCATAACCTTCCGGCCGCATTAAGCTGTAAGCATGTGTAAGGCCACTCAGCTCATCAAATGCATACAGCATTTTATCCATCTTCGTTTCAGGCTGCACGCCAAAATGGTTGGGGCCGTGGCTGGCAATAGCACGTATAATTTCCGGGTCAATATTTTTTTCTTCCAGGTATTTAATAATTTTTTTGCAATGTTGGTCGGGCCATTGGTCCCAGTCTGCATCATGTAATAGTCCCGCCATTTCCCAACGCCATTGGTCTGCTTCATGTAAACTTTCTTTTTCTGCTGCCCAGCATTTCATTAAATGTGCCACTTGTTTCATGTGCAGTTGCAGGCGTTCGTTTTTTACCCAGTCGTTTAATAAGGCAGTTGCAGCTTCACGGCTTAATACATTGCCTGCATTGGCGGTGTTGCCAAATGTGGAGCGGTTTAATTGTAATGACATAATGAATTTTTAAAACTACAGCGAAAATAAAATTTATCAGCTAACTTGAAACAGAATTTGTAATAAGTAATGAAGTCATTGTTTTTCTGTTGCCTGCTGTTGCAATTAATTTATGGTGATGTAGCTGCACAAAATCTTTTTGCCAACCCCGGTTTTGAAGCAATAAATAATTGTACAGAGTATCATGCAGATTGTGCCCCCGAAGCATGGTTTAATATTCCGGCAGGTAATTTTTTGGTGAATAGCCGCATTGCGCCCAAACCTTTATTGGGCAATATGCTGCTGATAATACCGGCAGGCAGTGTATTGCAAAACTTTAATAAACCCCGTTTTGTTTTTACAATGCTTTGCTGCCCATTGCAAAAAGATAAAAAGTATAAACTGTCTTTTTATATCAACTGCACTTCGCTTGCAAATGAAAATTTGTTTAATCTTTTTTTTACAGCCCATGAGCCTTCGTTATCAAATGCGGCAAGCCTTACTGATACTGGCGCTGTAGCAGTAGCTAAATCTGCCACCACAGAAATGCCACGCAGCAACTGGCGTTTTTTTGAATACATATATACTGCAAATGGTAACGAAAAGTTTTTTATCTTCTCAACAAATGGTTTGCCTCCGGTTGAATATGAAATGAAACAGGCGATGAATAAAAGCGGGGATGTATTATATTTTATTGATGAAATTTCAATGCAAAGTATTGATGCCATCCCTTTATGCAGTGAATATAAAGCTAATACCGAAAAACTTTTTGCTTACAATTACAGGCATAACAATTATATGCCTGTTTTTAAAGAAGAAAAGTCTGCCATGCCGGTGGTAAAATTTATTAGCGATACTGTTATTATACCCGGTTTGTTATTTGATGTAAACAAAAGCAATATAAAAGCACCTGTTGCAAAAATTTTAGACAGTCTTTTAACTGTATTGAAACAACGGGATATGGTGCAGGTACATATTACCGGGCATACCGACAGTACAGGCAATGAAAACAATAATATGCTGCTTTCTGAAGCAAGGGCGCTTGCAGTAAAAAATTACCTTATTCAAAAATCAGTTGTAGCTGAATCTGCAATTACAGCAGCAGGTAAAGCATCACAGTTTCCTGTGGCAACCAATACAACTGCTGCAGGCAGGCAGCAAAACCGGCGTGTGCAAATAATTATTACTTACTGGCTAAAAACCGGGTAAACTATTTTTTTGCAAAACGCATCATGGCAATATCATCCATAATCAGTGTAAGTGTATTATCAGTTACACTAAAGGATGTAATTTTTTTAAGCGTATTGAAAAAAGCCTGTTCGCCACCGCCTTCACAAAACATCATAGTGCTTAACGGGTTTGCAAAATTTATTTTATTACTGTCAAGTTTTATACGGCTTCTAAAATTATTACAACCGCTGTTTCCAACGGCTTCCATACCAGGCAGGTTGAAAACAATAGAAGGTTTTTTGCCTGGGTATAATCCATTAAAAGCAATTTTTAAACCTGATATATAATTCAGTTCCCATGTGCCGTTCAGTTTCATTTGTTCGGGCGTAAATACATTTTCGGATTGTAAATTTTTACCGGCTGTAATTTTTTTATTGTTGCCACAACTCTGCAATGCAATTACAACGGCCAGCATTCCTGCCAGTAACACTAAATTTTTCATTTTAATCAATTTTGCAGATATGATGAGTAAAGCGGCTTTAATACACAACAGCAAACCCTGCAAAATGTTAAAATAACTATAAGGTAAATTAAGGCTGATTCTGCTGTGTAAATGTGCAATCTGTTGTATTTTTATTTTTCATGAATTTGCCAGTTGCACTCATACATTCATTAAAGGGAATAAACGGATTTAATAAAGAACAATTTCTGCATGTTCATCAATCAGGCGAACAGGTAACATCGGTGCGTATTAACCCGGCTAAATATAATATACAGCTTTCAAACGTTGAACTGCACCAAAAAATACCCTGGAGCAGTAATGGTTTTTATTTATCACAACGTCCGTCATTTACTTTAGATCCGCTGTTTCATGCTGGCGCCTATTATGTGCAGGAAGCCAGCAGTATGTTTTTGGAAGAGGCTTTAAAACAATCCATTGATTTATCGCAACCTTTAAAAGTGCTTGATTTGTGTGCTGCTCCAGGTGGCAAGTCAACTTTAATTCAATCGTTACTGAATGAAGAAAGTTTTTTAGTAAGTAACGAAGTAATAAAAACAAGGGTAAGCATTTTGGCAGAAAATATTACCAAATGGGGCGCTGCCAATGTAGTGGTAACAAATAATGATCCTAAAGATTTTGACCGGCTGCAAAATTATTTTGATGCAATTGTTGTGGATGCACCATGCAGCGGCAGCGGATTATTTAGAAAAGACCCTGCGGCAATAAACGAGTGGAGTGAAAATAATGTATTGCTGTGCAGCCAGCGGCAGCAGCGTATTTTAGCAGATGTATTGCCGGCATTGAAAGACGATGGGATTTTAATTTATTCCACCTGCTCTTACTCAAAAGAAGAAGACGAAGCAATTGCAGACTGGCTGGTTACAGCACATAATTTAAAAAGTATACCGCTGCAGTTGCAACCAGATTGGGGTATTGTTGAAACAACATCTGTCGGGAACCATGCATTGGGTTACAGGTTTTATCCCGGTAAAGTAAAAGGAGAAGGTTTTTTTATTGCTGCATTTAAAAAGCAAAACAGCGCTTCGCCCCAGCTTAAAAGACCAAAGGCTAAACCAGAAAAAATTACCGCTGCAGAAGCCGCTGTAATAAAAACTTATTTAAAGGCTCCCGAATCTTTTTTTTATATAAAACAGCAGAACAATGTATTGGCACTGCCGCTTTCATTACAGGAAGAATTGCCATTGCTGCAATCATGCTTATACATAAAAAAGGCAGGCATAAAAACAGGAGAAGTAATACGCAACGGATTAGTGCCCGAACATGAACTGGCAATAAGCGCCGGGGTAAACAATCAATTACCCTTTATTAATACAGACGAAGCCACCGCATTGCAATACCTGCGCCGGCAGGAGTTTAAAATTGACACAACTCTTAAAGGCTGGGTACTTATATGTTATAAAAATTTACCACTGGGCTGGGTAAAAATATTGCCCAACCGCATTAATAATTATTATCCTTCTGCCTGGCGTATTGTTAACAAGTAATTACACAGTTTAATGCACAATTTTTGGATATTTGTAACCCGTAAAAGGCTAATATGAAGCAACTCTTTTTTCTGCTGTTTATTTTACCCTTTGCTGCTATGGCGCAAAAGGATTATAAAACGCATATTGTTGGGCCCAAAGAAAGTTTAAGCAGCATTGGCCGTTTATATAATATTAATGGCAGGGAGCTGGCTAACTACAATCATATCGATTATGATAAAGGGCTGTCGCTGGGCCAGGTTTTAAAAATTCCAATTAAACCGGGCAATGCTGTTGTACAAACACCTGCGCCGGTGCCGGAAAAACCTGCCGAAGCAAAACCTGTATTAAAGCAAACGCAAATACCTATTTATCACACAGTGGAAAAAAAGCAAACATTATACGCTATAAGCAAACAGTATAATACCACTGTTGATAATATAAAAAAATGGAACAGCCTATCGGCGGATGGTCTTAGCGAAGGAGCAAAAATAATTGTTGGTTATTCTGGCGCAACAAATAAAATGACACAGCCGGTTACAACAGATAAAGAACCGGAGCAACCAAAATCGTTACCGGTTGTTACAAAGAAAGATGAAAGCCCCCGCACGCAGCCTGCAACAGATGTTGTTAAAACAGAAGTGCCTGCAGTAAAAAAAGAAACAAACCCGGCACCAGTTGCTGTAAAAGCAGGCAATTTTAACGGAGGTATTTTTAAAACAGATTATGATGAGCAGGCAAAGGCTAATCACACCATAACCGAAAATGGTAATGGTGGTGTATTTAAAAGCAACAGCGGCTGGCAGGATGGGAAATATTATTGTCTGCATAACATGGCTGCCCCCGGCACCATTATTAAAATTACAAACAATGCCAATGGCAAATCGGTATACGCAAAAGTGCTGGACATTATGCCCGATATAAAACAAAACAACGGGTTGGTTATTTGCGTAAGCAATTCGGCAGCCGATGTATTGGGTATTACCGCCGATAAAATTGACTGTACACTTAATTACACAAAATAAACTTATGAAGCAATTGTTTTTAATGGCTTTTGCCACTGTTACTGTTTTTGCAGCATCAGCGCAAAACGACGCTGAAAAGGAAAACCCAAAGCTGATAAAAGAAAAAGAAGAAAAAGCCAAACAAAAAGCTGAACAGGATTTAAAGAATGATACTGTTTATTCTTTAATTAAAGCTATTCCTGCAACAACAGTAAAAAACCAGGCAATGACGGGCACCTGCTGGTGTTTTTCTTCCACCTCATTACTAGAAAGCCAGTGCCTTAAATACAATTTTGGAGAGTTTGATTTAAGCGAAATGTATACTGTACGTAATACTTACATCGACAAAGCAAAAAATTATTTATTACGCCAGGGCCATACACAGTTTGGCGAAGGCGGGCTTGGCCATGATTTAATTAATGCTGTATCAAAATACGGTGCTGTGCCAGAAAGTGTATACAGCGGTTTAAGGCCCGGGCAAACACAACACAACCACCAGGAGCTGGTAAGCAGCCTTAAAAAATATTTAGACTCTCTTTTAAAACCAAGCACTATACCGGAAGACTGGGAAAAAGGGTATGTAAAAATTTTAGACAGTGCGCTGGGCACACCTCCTGAAAAATTTACCTACAATGGCAAAACGTATACACCAAAAACTTTTGCTGCAGATGTGCTGCATTTTAATGCTGATGATTATGTTTACATCACTTCTTTTACACATCATCCTTACTATGCACCATTTATAGTAGAAGTGCCGGATAATTTCAGCAATGGCGCTTATTACAATTTGCCTTTAGAAGAAATGCTGCAGGTAACAAAAGATGCGTTGAATAACGGGTACTCAGTTTTATGGGATGCGGATGTAAGTAATAATGGCTTTCAGCAGCGTATGGGCGCAGCAGTAAATTTTAATAACCTGCCTCCCGGCAATGCCAAAAAAGGAGATTTAATAACAGGTGTGGCAAAAGATGGCAAATGGGATGCCGCTATACGCCAGAAATTGTTTGAAGACCTAACTACACAAGATGATCACCTGATGCATATTATCGGTTTGGAAAAAGCAAAATCAGGTGCTACTTTTTTCCGGGTAAAAAATTCGTGGGGAGATGTAGGCCCTTATCATGGTTATATTAACGTTAGCGAAGGTTATTTTGCTATAAACACTATTACACTAGTAATACCCAAGGCAGCTATTGATAAAAAGCTGCTGGAAAAACTGAAAATAAAATAGTAACTTCTTTATAAATAAAAAACGCTGCAATTATTTGCAGCGTTTTTTTATTTTTTGATACTGGCTTCAGTAATTCTGTTTAATATCGTTGCGAACTTGTTCTGTTCAAAAATGTTTTAAGTAAACATTTTTGAATCAATCACTTTATCTTTCAGCTAACCTTCAGCTTTTCCTGTGTTTTGCACTATTGCTCAAAACGGTAACCTCTTAAAAAATCTTCCACCAGCATTTTCTTTTTGCCTTCCAATTGCAATTCCTTTACCAAAACAAAACCCCCGGCACAGGCAATTTTTAAAAATGTTTTATTGTCGGTATTAAATGCACCGGGTGCAGCGTTATTACTGCCTGCTTCTTTTTCACTTTTATAAATCTTAAGCATCTTACCATTTAAAAAAGTAAACGCACCCGGAAAAGGCGAAAGCCCACGGATTAAATTATGCACTTCATCCACCGGTTTACTAAAATCTATTTTGCAGGTTTCAGTAAAAATTTTAGGCGCATGTTTTATAGTGGAGAGTTGACAGTTGACAGTTGACAGTTGTGGAGTTTCTTTTAGTGTGTTAGCTGCAAGCCCTTTTACTGTTTCCACTAAAACAGCTGCACCTATTTCTTTCATGCGGTCATGCACTTCCCCGGCAGTTTCATTTTCTCCAATAGTAAAACTTTGCTGCAGCAATATATCACCGGTATCTATTTCATGCTTTAGTTTAAAAGTGGTAACGCCGGTTTCTTTTTCTCCATTAATAACTGCCCAGTTAATGGGTGCGGCGCCACGGTACTGCGGCAGTAAACTGCCATGCAGGTTTACACTGCCCATCGGCGGCATATTCCAAACTGCTTCGGGCAGCATTCTAAATGCCACCACTATTTGCAAATCGGCATTCAGCAGTTTTAACTCCGTTAAAAATTCCGGGTTCTTTAATTTTTCAGGCTGCAGCACTTTTAAATTATGCTCCACTGCATATTTTTTTACAGCACTTTGCTGCAACTGCATACCACGGCCTGCCGGTTTATCAGGTGCCGTAATTACACCAACTATATTACAACCGGCTTTTATCAACGCATCTAAACTGGCCACCGCAAATTCCGGCGTGCCCATAAAAACTATCCGCAGTGCTGTAAAATCTTTCATTGCTGCGAAGATAAATAAATTGGAAGCAGGCTGTTTTGTTTAATCAGCCTGGTTTTTTATCAGGTTCGGTTTTGGGCTTGCTGTATTTTTTATTGCTGTGGCTTAACCCGTCTGCAATATCCCTTGTGATCCAGTAAACACGGAAACCGGCCCAGTAAGGCGATGGTAGTTTGTACATATTTCTTTCCAGTGCTAAATAGGCGGAGTATTCACTGATGGTATAACTTAATGCCACACGGGCTTTGGCTCTTTCGGTTTCTATATTTTTGTCTGCTGTAAAAACAAATTTTACCGGTGTTGGCCCGTCAAGGTGCCCGCCATCCGGCCCCATGATCGAACTGGAGGTAAGAAAAGTGGCATCCAGTTTTACCAAAAAGTTTTTTAGTATGGGGTCGCCCTGGATATTGTAATTTTTTAATTCACCCCAAGGCAGTTCGGGTGTGGCTTCCATAATTTTTTTTACCCATTCTGCAGATGCTCGTTCAGCTACTTCTACCGCTTCTTTATTCAGCGCTTTGGCCGAGCAGTCTTTATTCAGTTCTGCATGATTTTTTTTGCCTTTTACCGAACCATCGGGATAAGCGCCGGTATATAACTGCAGGCTGCTGCGGTAAGCGCTGTCTTCCGCATACCAGGTGGGGATGGGTGTTTTCTTCAGCGATATATAAGTGTTTACCCAGTTGGAATGCGAATAAAAATCCTGCACCGTATGTAAAGAGGCGCCAACTATATTGAACAGCACTATCAAACGGAAACCGCTTTTAACGTCAGGGTTATTATTAAATTTCTTAAGCGTTTTTACGGTATTACTAAAAAGCAGCTGCCAGTTCTTTTCAATATCGGCTGTTGTAAAAATGGCATCAAAGTGCATATACTCATACGACATTTCCTGTTTCAGCTTAAACACTTCCACCCGTTCTTTTTCCGGTATGCCGCTGCCAAATAATACAGCCGACTGAAAATCGGTGATGTAATTGGATACCTGTGTTGCCAGCCTTGCATCACCCGAAAATCCATTGGCCACCATGGCCTTTCTTGTGCATTCTGCATGCCACCAGGTATCAAAGGCAAATGTTTTACATGAAATAAAAACGCCTGCTAGTAAAATGATTTTTTTCATACTTTAATTTTTATAGTATTTACTTTTTATTTCCGGAATAATCTCTGATAATTTTTTTATCCTTGTTTCATCACTGGGATGTGTAGATAAAAACTGCGGCATTTTACTTTTATTATTTGCCGCCATGCGTTGCCAGAAGGGAATTGCAGCATCAGGATTATACCCTGCCATTGCTGCAAATATTAACCCCAGTTTATCAGCTTCGCTTTCCTGCATACGGCTGTTAGGTAATGCATACGCAAGGTTGGCACCTACCATATACAATCCTAAAAACAATAGTTGTGTTTGCTGCTTTTTTTCTTTTAATGCTTCTTCCAGCACCAGTCCACCAAGCTGTATCATTAATCCCTGGCTCATGCGTTCGTTGCCGTGGCGTGCAATAGCATGTGCAATTTCATGCCCCATAACTACAGCCAGTCCTTCTTCGGTTTGAGAAACAGGTAACAACCCTGTGTACACCACCACTTTGCCACCGGGCATACACCATGCATTAATCTCTTTATCATTTATAGTGTTATACTCCCACTTAAAACCCTTCAGTTCTTTACTCATATTATTTTGCTGCATGTAGGTTTCCACAGCCTGTTGTATGCGGCTGCCCACTCTTGTTACCATTTGTGCCCGTTCATCTGCCTGGGAAAGTGTGGCGCTTGTTTTCACCACAGAATCATACGCTGTAAAAGCCATACTGGTAATAAGTGCATTGGGTACCAGGTTTAATTGTTTGCGGCCCGTAACCGGAACGGTTTTGCAAGCCTGCACTAACAACAGTGCAATAAAAGCAGCGGCTATTTTATATTTTTTCATTGCTTAAAATTTACAGTATAAAAGTATGTTGCTTGTAAAGTGTCATCAATCCTCTAAAAGGGGGAATTATAAAAAAAAGAAAGTGCATACTTTAGCTTTAAATAATGCAACATGAAAGTATTACTGCCAACATTGATGGTATTGTTTTTTTACAATGCCGTTGCACAACAACAGTTATATATTAAGGATTCACTTATTGCAAAGCCTGTTTTAAAAAAAACCGCTGTAATTAAAAGTGTACCCGTTGTAACAACTGAAGAAGCCATTGCAAAAGAGCTGGATGCGATAGTTGCGGCTAATATTACCAAACCCAATACTGCTGCAACATGGGCGACCATAAGACAAGGTGCTGACAATATTTTATTGCAGTATTTTAGAAATGGAAAACTGCTGGGTACCAAACCGGCAGAAGCTTATTATATAAAAATGGGCATCGAAACGATGACAGCGGCTGATATCGCCGCAGGTAAAATGATACTGGTATGCGGTATTGCCACTGTTAAACCAGCAGAGTTTAAGGTACTACGCATTGAAAAATCAACTAAATAAAAGCAAAACCAGAAATAAATTTCCCATTACACGTATTCAATCTTAAATTAGCAAAGATTGCTTGCCGCAGCATAAATAAATTACATCTATGGCTATACGTGTGGCAATCAAACATAAAACAGTTTATAGTTACGACAGGGCAGTGTCGGTATCTCCCCATGTATTTCGCTTGCGGCCTGCGCCCCACTCACGCACTCCTATAGAAGCATACTCTTTTAAAGTAACCCCCAAAGACCATTTTTTAAACTGGCAGCAAGACCCTTTTGGAAATTACCAGGCAAGAGTGGTGTTTCCTGAAAAAACAACCAAACTGGTGGTAGATGTGGAAGTAATTGCCAACTTACAGGTAATAAACCCGTTTGATTTTTTTGTAGAAGAATACGCTGAAAAATTTCCCTTTAAGTATGCTCCGGTGTTGGCAAAAGAATTGGTGCCTTATTTAGAAACCAATAATCATGGCCCGTTATTTAAACAATGGCTGGAGAAAAATATTGACTTATCAAAACCCAAACCCATTGTTGATTTTTTGGTGGAAGTGAACCAAAAAATCAACAAGGATATTTCTTACTCAATAAGATTAGAAGCAGGTGTGCAAACGCCAGAGGAAACATTGTCAAGAGCCATTGGCTCCTGCCGGGATTCTGCATGGCTGCTGGTGCATGTATTGCGCCATGCAGGTTTGGCTGCAAGATTTGTATCAGGTTATTTAGTGCAATTAAAAGCCGATGAAAAATCGTTAGACGGCCCATCAGGTACTGAAGTGGATTTTACAGACTTACATGCATGGGCAGAAGTGTATGTGCCCGGTGCCGGATGGATTGGCTTAGATGCTACATCAGGTTTGTTTGCAGGCGAAGGGCATATTCCTTTAGCATGTACTCCGGATTATGTGAGCGCTGCACCAGTGGTGGGTGCTACTGATAAATGTGAAGTAAGTTTTGATTTTGAAAATAAAGTAACCCGAATTTATGAAGACCCACGTGTTACAAAACCATTTACGGAGCAGCAATGGGCTGCCATTAATGCAATAGGTTGCCAGGTGGATAAAGATTTGGAAACCGGTGATGTACGCATGACAATGGGTGGCGAACCAACTTTTGTTTCCATTGACGATATGGAATCGGCGCAATGGAATACTGCGGCTGATGGAAAAGAGAAACGTATTTTATCGCATGATTTAATTTTTAGATTGCGGGACAAGTTTGGTCCCGGTGGTTTAATACATTATGGCCAGGGCAAATGGTACCCCGGTGAAGGATTGCCCCGCTGGCAATATGGTTTGTACTGGCGTAAAGATGGTTTGGCGGTATGGAATGATGTGAGTTTAATTGCGCATGAAAACTCAGCCAAAAAATATACGCAGACAGATGCCGGGATTTTTATAAAAGAGCTGGCAAAATATTTAGCTGTAACAACAGAAAATGTAAGTGCAGCCTATGAAGACGTATTTTATTTTTTATGGACGGAAGGAAAAAATCCCGTAAACATCGACCCATTAAAATCAAATTTAAAAGACCCGTTTGAACGCCGCACTTTAACGCAGTTATTAAATCAAGGGCTTGGCGAACCGGTTGGTTATGTATTGCCATTACAATGGAACTACTGGAACAATCAATGGCTAAGCTGCAAATGGTTATTTAACAGGGAAACACTTTTTTTAATACCCGGCAATTCACCCATCGGTTTGCGGTTGCCGTTAGAGTCTTTACCGGTTGTATCAAAAAGCAAACAACCGCAACGTGTGGAACGCAGTTTATTTGAAGAACTGCCGGCATTGGAAAATTTTCATCAAACCATTTCAGAACGCTATGGTTCTATCACTATACATGAATCGCCGCCGCAGCGCATACAACCGCAGGTAAAAGAACAAGCATTAACGGAAGCAGAAAAGAAAAAAATAGCAAAAGAAAAAAAAGAACAAGAACCTGAAAGGGAAATAACTTTTGAAGTGGCTACGATTAAAACAGCCATAAGCGTTGAAGTAAGAGAAGGTTACATTTATATTTTTCTGCCACCGGTAGATTATTTAGAGCATTACTTAGATTTAATTGCATCCGTTGAAGCCACTGCTACAAAATTAAAAATGCAGGTGCATATTGAAGGTTATGAACCACCACGGGATAACCGCATGGAACGTTTGGTAGTTTCGCCTGACCCCGGTGTGATTGAAGTAAACATTCACCCTGCAAAAAACTGGGCAGACTTATGCAGCAATACAGAAACATTGTATGAGCAGGCAAGGCTGAGCAGATTAGGCACGGAAAAATTTATGCTGGATGGCAGGCATACCGGCACCGGCGGCGGTAACCATATTACCATTGGTGGTGTAACGCCTGCTAACAGTCCGTTATTACGCCGGCCCGATTTATTACAAAGCCTTATCACATTCTGGCAACATCATCCCGGCTTGTCTTATTTATTCTCCGGTTCATTTATTGGGCCCACCAGCCAGGCACCACGTGTGGATGAAGGTTTGGAAGACCGCTTGTATGAAATGGAAATTGCTTTTAGCCAGGTGCCTGATAAAGGCTTTATTCCTTTCTGGGTTACCGACCGCATCTTCCGCCATTTGCTTACAGATTTAACCGGTAACACACACCGTTCAGAATTTTGTATTGATAAATTATATTCTCCCGATTCATCATCGGGGCGTTTAGGCATTTTAGAATTCCGTGGTTTTGATATGCCACCACACAAACACATGAGCTTACTGCAAATGCTGTTAATACGTGCATTGGTGGCAGCCTTTTGGAAAAAACCATACAAACATAAACTGGTGCGTTGGGGTACTGCACTGTACGATAAATTTTTATTGCCGCATTACGTTAAACAGGATATTGCCGATGTGGTGCAATACCTGAATGACGCCGGTTATGCGTTTGACATAAACTGGTTCAATTCATTTTTTGAATTCCGCTTTCCGCATTATGGCTCAGTTACCATTAAAGATATTACCATGGAGTTGCGCATGGGCATTGAACCCTGGCATGTGCTGGGAGAAGAAATGAGCAGCTCCGGCACGGCACGTTTTGTAGATTCATCATTAGAGCGGGTGCAGGTAAAACTAAATGGCATACACGACAGCCGTTATATTCTTTTATGCAATGGCATACGTGTGCCGCTTACTGCAACAGGAGTTAAAGAAGAATATGTTTGCGGCATCCGTTACCGGGCATGGCAACCACCCAGTGCATTGCATCCCACAATTGGGGTTGATACACCATTAACTTTTGATATTGTGGATACATGGAATGGCCGTTCTGTTGGTGGCTGTACGTATTATGTGTCGCACCCCGGCGGCAGAAGTTATGATGTGTACCCGGTAAACAGTTACGAAGCAGAGTCAAGGCGCATCAGCCGTTTTGGAAATACCAGCCATACGCAGGAGCAGCAGTTTATACAACCCGGTATTGCAACCGCAGCACATTATATTGAAAACAACCGGGAGCCTTTTGTGTTTGATGCACCGGAGCCGGAAATAAATAATGAGTTTCCGTGTACGCTTGATTTGCGGTTAAAGAAATAAGTGTAAAATTTTGTACCAGGCAGTATAACTCTGTTCAGCTTCATTGGCGTCGCACTCTTTTACAAGATTTCTTTATTGAGCATTCATTTCCACCAGTCGATATTTTGCTCAGTTCTTCGCCGCCGCTTGGTTTTTAACCAGCGGCGTATAGAAAGATAAGAGATGAAGTATAGTTACTTTGGCGACAGGGCTGAGTTTGTAGATTACTTATTAAGATATGCATTACGATTAAAAATAGTTTTTTAGTAGTAAGTTTACTTTTATTTACATTGTGTGATAGGACACAAATGTAGGTTTGTTACACAAAGTCAGTATTACAAATTATGGCAAGTAAACAGTTTTATAATAACATTTTACTCAATCTTCATTTTCTGCAAACTCATGATATAAGGTCATTTTTAAAAACTACAAAAAACTTTAGAAGAAAAAGTCTATCAAGAGAATTTTTAAGGAATCAGATTGAAACACTACAGTATGAAATAACTAAAGAGGATATTAAGGAAAGGTATAAAGAAGAATTCATTGATTTAGATTTTTTAAAAATCAAATGGAATGTATCTGGGAAAGGTGTGCAGGCTAAAAAAAGGAATTTTGCAGAATGGTATAAAAGTGAAAATACATCCCAAAAAGTTGACTGGTGGTTTAATGGTAGGGTACCCAAAAATTTGATTTATATTTTTTGGGGCAATAATAAAAAATGTCTTTATATAGGAAGAACGGGAAATGGCGGGTCAAGACCTTTAAGCCACTTTACAAAATACTGGTTCGCAGGCGCAAAACAAATCGAAATAATTCATACAGGAAATTCAAAACGATTAAATAAAATGGAGTGTTTAGCCATCCATTATCACCAGCCAAAGTATAATCTTAAAAAATCAGCTCGACAACAACGTTCACACATTTGTCCAATCTGTGACAATCAAAAATACTTAGAAAAGGAAATGAAAAAAATTTTTAAACCTAAAAAGTAGAAATCAAAAAGTAATAACCAAAATAACTTCTTTATTACTACAGCCTCCTCACATCAACCGCCACTTTTAACTCATGCTTGCCACCACTCATAATAACACCTTTTAAAGGAATGATGTCAAAATAATCCCTTCCCCAACCGATGGTGATGTATTGCTCTGTTGGTAATTGATTGTTGGTGGGGTCAAAATCAACCCAGCCCATTTCAGGTATAAAAACGGAGAACCATGCATGTGAAGCATCGGCACCTACTAACTTTTCTTTTCCTTCCGGCGCAATGGTTTCTAAATAACCACTCACATATCTTGCCGGTAAACCCATTGCATGCATACAGGCAATAGCAAGGTGTGCAAAATCCTGGCAAACACCTTTCCTCTCTTCCATTACAACTGATAATGGTGTTGACACTGTTGTAAAGCCCGGCGTGAATTTAAACGAAGTATAAATCCGCTGCATTAAATCAAACACGGCATCAAATAATGGAAGTCCGGGTGTAAAAGAAACAGCGGCAAAATCTTTTATCGTTGCTGTGGTACTGGTAATAGGCGTAGTACTGGCAAATTGCCTTTCATAAATATATTGCCCGGCAGAGTAGTGCAGTAAATCATGCACACTTTCCCAGCTTTGCAATGATTTATTGATTGGCTGTGCAGTACTGTTTATTTTTTCTATTAACGATGTTGCTGTTACTGATAAAGCTTCATGTTCCTGTTCCACCACAAAGTAGCAAACCTTATTGCCAAAAAAATCTTCGTACTCTTCTATAACTTCCGGCAATGGGTTAATTGAAATTTTAAATGACTGGCAGTTTTGTGTGGCAGTATTGCGTGGCCACAGCATAGCAATATTATGGCACAGGTCTGTTGTTTCGTGGTATTTGTAAAGCGTGGTATGTGTAACAGAATATAACATGCTGCCCTAAATATAATTTGCAATGTATAATTGCTTTTGCGAAACGGAATGTTTGAAATAAGTTTTAGAAACCAGCTGGCTGCTTTCTGCAATTAAAGCATACAGCTTTGTAAGGAACTGTTGCAATGCAGTGTAAGCACCAGTGGCATCCGGCTGTGCCAATGTAATCCCATTTGCAAGCTTCAGCAATGTTTCTGCTTCCAGCATCAGTCTTTCCTGTTCACTCAATGTTTGTTCTTTGCTTGCCTTGGGCAGTGTTTCCACATACCGTTTTATTTTATTTACCAAATACACCAGCGATTTTGGATAATTCATATCCAGCATCATTAACTCCAGCACCAATGGTAATTGTAAATGATCACGGTAAGTATAACGGTAAGTAATAAGGCTTTGTGTGGTATTTAAAACAGCTTCCAGCAAATCATGTTCTGTTTGCTCTGTTTGTTTTTTTTGAAACACATTTTGCAGCAGGCTTATTATGTATAACGATTGTTCAATTTTTCTGCCAAGGTCTAAAATAGTCCAGCCCTGTTCCCGGCGTACACTTTCCCGGTTCATTCCTAAAAATGCAAACATAGAAGTGTTCAATGCATCAATAGTACCAATCATACTCAAGTGGTCATGCTGCGCTGTTTTCTTTGCATTGTTCCATTGTTCTTCCAGCTGCAGCAATACACGCCATGTATCTAATGCCCAAAAGTTGCGCACACTGTAAACGGCACGTTTCAGCATTAACAGGTTTGCACTAAGGCTGCCGCCTCTTTCTTCATTATATAAAATATCTGTCAGCTCTGGCCATGGGTTTTCAATAAGTGCTGTTACAGGTTTATCATCTTCAGGTACAAAGCCAGGGTATGTGTAAGTACAATGCGTTACAGTTTGCAGCAACGTTTCTGTACTGGTTCGTATATCAACATCGCTGTAAAGATTGTTTTGCAAAACATACTGCATTACAGTGCGCTGCAGCCTTGCATTAAAAATTACCCGTTCGGTATAACGGCCCACCCAAAATAAATTTTCTGCAGTATGGCTTGGTAAAGCCCTTATGTGTAAGGCTGATGGAATATCGTCTGTTTTTAATTGCAGTTTTACAGATTGTTCATGCTCATCACCAGCAGACAATACCCAGGTATCTTTACTTACGCTTCCTTCCTGTGCAGAAACCACAAAACTGTTTTCGATATTACTGCTACGTGTTAAGCCGCCGGGTAACACCATGTAACTGTTATTATGGCTTACTAAAAAATTCCTTATTAAAGAATGGCCTGCCTGTATTTTGCCATCTTTCATATAAGGTGCAGCGGCAAAATTAATTTTTTCCTGGCCGGCATACAAGTACGGGTTGGCTTTTATATCATCAATTAATTTTGCAATACCCAATGGTGAAAGCGATGCACCATCAATGGCAGAGCGGCCACTGCTGGTTCTGAAAATTCTTCTTACAACAAGGTTGCGGATGTTGTCAATAACGTACTGCATTTCTTTTGGCTGGCCACACCACCATGTTGCAATAGATGGCATCAATAAATCTGTACCAAAAAAATGTTTGGCAATAGCCGGTAAAAAAGGAACCAGTCCTGCATTCTCCACCACGCTGCTTCCTAAAGGATTTGCTAAAGCAACATTTCCTTTTCTTACCACCTGCAGCAAACCCGGCACACCTAATAAAGAGTCGCTTTTTAATTCCAGCGGGTCACAATACACATCATCCATTCGTCGTAAAATCACATCTACTTTTTCAAGCCCTTCAATCGTTTTCAGCCAAACGTAATTATCCTTCACCATTAAATCGTTACCCTGTATTAGAGTAAGTCCAAGATATGCCGCTAAATAGGAGTGTTCAAAATAAGTTTCATTATCGGGGCCCGGTGTAAGAATTACCACACGGGGGTGTTCCGTTTTATGCGGTGCAATAGCTGTTAATGCCTGTTGCAACGAATCAAAATAAGGCGATAATCTTTTTACCTGCAGGTTTGCAAATAATTCCGGCAGTACACTTGACATGGCAAAACGGTTTTCCAGCGCATAGCCGGAGCCGGAAGGTGCTTGTGTACGATCGCTTATTACCCAAATGCGTCCGTCGCTGCCACGAGCAATATCTGCCGCATAAAATATTAAATGCTGTTTGCCCGGTAATTGAATATTGCAGCACTGCCTTAAAAAACCGGGATGCATATAAATTAATTCCTGCGGAATAATGCCTTCTTTAATTAATGTTTGCGGCCCGTAAATATCTTTTAGTAATAAATTTAATAACTCGGCCCGTTGTGTTAAGCCTGCATTAATGGTATTCCATTCTTCTGCAGTAATTATTTGCGGAATAGGGTCCAGCTCCCACGGCCTTGTTTGGCCGGATGGATCATTATATATATTATACGCAACACCGTTTTCTTTCAGCAAGCGCTGAATATCGTTGTTGCGGTTTAAAATTTCTGCAGCGCCTAATTGTTTAAGGGATGATAAAAAAGTTTCCCACTCCGGCCGCATAGCATTGTTGCTGTAAAAAAGTTCGTTGTAAGAACTTAAAGCAGGTAAATATTCTTGTAAAAGTGCAGTAACGGAAGTTTGGTCGGGCATAAGCAGTAGTCAGTACTTGATGCCTTAAAATTACAAAAAATATTACAGGTGATGAGGACGTGGGTATTAAATAAAACAAAATACAATACAGGCGGGCATTAACAGTTAACCGGGTTTAAAAACAATATTCCTGCTTTCAAACCACTCTTTATATTCCTTACCGCTTTCGCCGCCATAGTTAATGCATATTTCTGTACCGGGTTTAATATCCTGTAGTGCATAATACTCCATGGTTTTATTTTCCTGGTTTAGTATATATGCTGCATTGGAATGTACTGCATGATTATAAAGAGAACCAAAACCTAATACTAAGGCTAATGTTTTCTCTTCTTTATTAAAGTTGAAAAAATAATCGGTAAGTGCAGACGCAGTGGCGGTATTATAATCTGTGGCAGGCAATACAATTAAAGGTGCAATTTCAAACACTTCATCTTTGGCAATACGTTTTTTGCAAAAAACTCCACGGCCTTTGCCGGTTACATTTTTTATGTACAGTGGTTTGCTCATTTTGTTTCCGGCTGAAAATAAACGGGTGTTGCATCGCCGGGTGTACCATTGTAGTTAAGAAAAATTTCATCACCCGGTAAAATAACGTTGCATGCTTTAATTACCAGGGCACATTTTTCTAACGAAATAGTGTAAACCGCATTTGCAGTATAAGAGTGGTTATAAACAGAGCTGTAACCCAGCCCTAATGCTGCAGGCGTGTCTGCAGCATCAATTAAGAAATAATAACTGAATAATGATGTGCCCTGCAAAAAAGCTTTATCTGCCGCTGTTAATAAAATAAGCGGCGCTGTTTCAATAACAACGCCGCTTTTAAATTTTTTACATGCAAACACTCCCTTGCCGTGTATGCTGCTTTGTTTTATTGCAATACCCGCTGGCTGGTAAATTTTGTTTTGCTTTAAAAAACTAAACATCAGCCTTTATGTGGTTTGGTAACCGGGGTTTCTTTCATTTGCACAGGTGTTTCCTTCATTTGCACAACAGGGGCTTTTTTTATTTGAGTCATTTTAAAATCTTTATGACTTAAATCTTTATGTGCCACCGTTTTTGCCGAGTCCACGATTACACCAGGTTGTACAGCACCAGGTTTAACGGTTTCCTTTTTTACAACCGGTGCTGGTGCTGTTTGTGCTTTAAGCCCTGCAAAAATCAGCAGGCTGCTGCAAATTGCTATTATTTTTTTCATGATGATAGAATTATAAGTAAATATAATTGTTTAAAAGTTTGTCCATTCTTTTCCGGTATCGCTGTCAAAACCATATTTACGGGATACTGTTTGTGCACCACTGGGGCTGGTTTGATAATACGTCCAGCCAATACGTGTGGCTGTTAAAACAGTTGTGGTGGTTAACACATTATTACAGCCCATTACTTCTGTACAACTGTTTACTTTTATGTTTTCCATTTTAATGGTGTATGAAACTATTGGCATTCCGCTGCCGTTAGCTTGTGTTACTGTTAATATTCCATTGGGCAGTAAACTGCCACTGGCTACTGCTCTTTTTAAATCAGCAGCGGCACCGCTGATACTCATAGTGAATGAAAGCTGTGTATTATTTTTTCCATTGCTGGCAAATGATAAAACACCCATATTTCTTTCAAAACCTTTGGTTGTAGCATCGCCTTTTATTTGCTGGCCGGCAGCATCGGTAAGTTTAATGTATGTATCAGTTTTTTGTGCTGCTGCTGCAAACGGCAGCAATAATAATAACCAAATGAAATTGCGCATGTTGTTGTTTTTTTAAATGAACGATTTATTTAGATAAACCATATTGCGTATACATTCCGCTGCCCGGATAATTGGCATCCAGCAGGTTTAATATTCTTGCACCTTTTATACAAGACCAGAATGCATGGCATGTTTTCGGTTTGTTTTCAATTTTAGTAAATACTACCTGCCAGTTGTTTGGCACAGAAAAAGTACCCGATGATTTTACCTGGTTGAATTGAGAGCTGCCCACCATGCCATTTACCACCAGCAGCTTCCAGTTGTAAGAGTTATTGCTGCCAAAAACAAACTCCTCATTGCTTTGGTTTACATGCATGCCACCATATGCGCCGGTGTAAACATTGTAGAGTTGTTGTATGCCTGTAAAATCGCTGGTCCATTTACCTTTAAAATCGGATGCTGCTACAGCAAACTTGTTATAGTTTGCCATATTTAGCAATGGATTCATTAAATCACTTTCACTATCCCAGCGAATGGTTTCAGGGTCGAACTTGTATTGCTGTATAAACGTGTTTTTATCTGGCGTTACAAATTCCAGCCAGCCGCCGCCCTGCCTGAAGAGTAATACAAACACATCTTTACCTGTTGTTTTTTCAGTTGCATAACCCATACCGAGGTAAGGCCTGCTGTACGTGTTAATATAAGCTGTTTTATAATTTTTCAAATTGCTGTAACGGGGTGCCACTAAAATATTCCATGCTGCGTTGGTAAGCGGTTCCGGGTCGGCAGGAAAAACAGTGCCGTCTTTTGGATAATGCAGCAACACTTTAATATCGCCTTTAGTTACTTCTACCCAATCAGTTTGTTCGGTAGCAACCCATCCATCATCAAAATTGGTGGTACTGAATTTAAAAGATGAATTTACAACTGCCGTAGTGTTATTGCTTTGCAGTGCTGGTTTTTCCTGTGCTGGATCCGGCACTGTGTTGTTTTGTTGTGTAACTGTATTATTATTTTGAACAGTGTTATTGCCTGCTGGTGTATTGTTTGTGCCGGAAGGTGCCTTGTTACTTTCTGCAAAATAGATGTTGCCTTCTTTTTTGGTTAAATAAAAATTGGCCAGTATGTATTTACCATTTTGCTCAAGCCAGTAAAACGTATCGTTGTTATTATCGGCAGTAATATTCCAGCCCGCCTGTTTGGCGGCTGCGGCTAAAGAATCTGCAGTAAAATTTAACGGTACAGTAATTACTTCTGCACTTTTTAAGGTTACGTTGTTTTTTTTGCCGGCATCTGTCATAAGTATGTTTACAGATGCTGTTATCAGCATGCGTTTATCCTGTTTACTGCCATTGGGCAGTGCAATGCCTGTTAATGCAGATTTACTTACCGAAAATACTTTTTGTGCTTTGCCGGTTTGCACACCGCAAATAATACAAACGGCTGCTGTAATCATTTTACTGTAACTAAACCATTGCTGCGCACGGCTGAACGAAAGATTTTTTAAAGCTGGTAACATAAATAAAGAAATTGTATGTAAATGTATTTTGTGTTTAAGGTATGCGGCATCCTGTAAAAACAGGATTTTACAGGATGCCGCAAAAGAGAATCCCCGCAATTGCGGGGATTCTCTTTTCAACTTGTACAACAAAAAATTAGTTCAAAGGATAGTAACGAAATCGTAATGTTGTGGTTTCAGGGGTAAGCAAGGAAATTAAATAAATTCCTTGGTTCCTCGGGGGTCAACTTCTGTTATATCGCTTTGTACTACATACTCTTTATTTTAAATAATGCAGAATAAGAGCGGCACATGTGGCCAACACAAATGCTGCTTTTAAAGTAACCGGGTTAATGTGTAAATTATTATTCATGATAATGGATTTTACATAATTAATAAACTGACGGACACCTGGTTTGCCTTGCAGCCCTGCGTGCAAATGAATTTGCATAAATAGGGCCTAAACGGAAACCAATTTTTGCCACCACTGAAAAATAAGTATCAGCATCTTTTTTATCGCCACGTTGTGTGCCTGCAGGATACCTTGTCATGCCGGGATAAATGATACCAATTGATTTATCGGATAATTTTGTAGCCAGCGACGCCTGTGTTGCAGGCATGTATTTTGCAAAATACCGGTAGTCAATATATTTCTGGCTTACATCGTCAATATAATCAGTAAATGTTTTGCGGTATAGCAATTCCACACCCGCATTTACTCTTTCGCTAATAAAATATTTTATACCGCCACCCATGGGTATATTAAACTGGGTTAAATCGTATGGTTTGCTGTAGGGATATTCTGCCATGCCTTGGCCTTCTAAATGCAGGTCGTGAAGGTAATACCATGTTTTATTGCCATTGGCATCTTTTAAAGAACCCTGCGGATTGAAATGATAAACACCTGCACCAATTAAACCATAGGGCCTTAACCTTGGTTCATTTTCCGGGTCGGTACTAAAAATCATGGTAGGGTATATTTCTATACATGCATTGGCTTCCCAAATATTTGTTCTAAAATCAAGGTTACGCTGCTTACGCCAAAGTTCATCAATACCCATGGTATTAATTACAGCATCATCCCCTTCTAAATAAGTAAGGCTTCCCGCTAATCTTAACCCCGCCCATTTTACAGGATACATAGTTATATAAGCGCCTTTCATTAGTTTGGTAAACTCCAGGTTAACATCTTTTAAAGTGTTTTTACCTTTACCGGAGTTACCGCCAAGGTCGCCAAGAAAGAAGCTGGGACCAAAATTTAAACCCACTTCCCACTTAACTTTTTCGTTGCCAAAAATAAATGCCTGGGAATATGATTTTGCAATCAGTGAAGTGCAGATAAAAAACAGCAGTAAGGTTTTACCAACAAAGTTGTGTAAACTTGGTTTCATCAGAATTCAGATTTAGTGTTTTCTACAGTAATTGGATTTTTGGGCAGTATTGCCACAAAATGCACGCACAAAAAACAACATCACCGGATTATAACGGTACTTAAGCCTGATTATTGCCTGTTATTACAACTATTTTACCAGTATCATTTCAATATGCGGGATATTATCTTCCAGGTATTCGGGGCTGCATTGCACAAAACCGAGGCTTTCGTAAAACTTTTTAAGATACAGCTGGGCGCCAATCCTGATTGTATTACAGTTAAAAAGTATAAAAGTATTTTCAATGCTGCGCTGCATCAGTTCTCTGCCTGCACCGGTGCCACGGTATTTTGGATTACTTACCACCCGGCCAATACTTGCCTCTGTAAAAGAAAGCCCTTGTGGCAGCAATCTTGTATAGGCTACAAGCACATCACCATCCCAGCCCATAAAATGATGGCTTTTGATATCTTTATTATCTGCATCCTGGTACACACAGTTTTGTTCTACTACAAAAACCTCGTTACGCAATTGCATAATGCGGTATAATTCAAGCGAAGTTAATTCATCAAATTTTTTTAAGGTCCAGGTTAATTGCCCCTGTCCCCTAAAGGGGAACTTAAATTGTTGCTCCATTCTTCTTTGGCAGATTCTATTATTTTAAAAATGTTTTTTATGAACCCATCAGTTATTCACTATTCAACTTCATTGGCGTCGCACACTTGTACGAAATAACTTTATTCGGCGGCATACTTCAGCATCAATTTTTCATTCAGCTTTTCCTGCGTTATATTATTGAGCGGTTGTTGTTATTATTCATTTTATGCTGCATTACACCGGCAATTGATTTTGCCCTTGTTTTTGCAAGCGCTGCGGTTTTGCCTTCAAACAATTCGTCAACCGTGCTGGTAAATAACAGTACCCATCTTTTAAAATGTTCCGGCAATAATGGTTCTTTTTTATTAAGCACATAATGTACTTCCATGGCATTTTTGGTATACACCGGGTTGTCCAGCAAAATGGTTTCCCAAAAATCAACAATAACCGGAATGTGGTGTGGCCAGTTCATATCAACCACTTCATTAAAAATATAACCGATTACATCATCAGCTTTTACTTTATCGTAAAAAGCGATGATTAATTTTTCTATATCTGCCCTGGTGGTAATATCGTTCACTTATTTTTGTTTTGGTAAAAAAGGTAAAACATCCTGCATGGTAACAGGCTGTTGTTTATCATCAATTTCAATTACTACAACATAGCCATTGGCACCACCGGCTTTTTTTACAGCATTCACTAATTTCTGCTGGTCGCTTACAGTTCGCTTCCCATTTACATCACTCCAAATTTCTTTGGTGCATAAGCAGCCTTGTGTGGGTGTGTAAGGATAATAAGTTGCGCCGTTATAATAAGAGGGGTCAACCGTGGTGCCGTGTGCAATAATTTCGGTGCGGCCAATGGCACTGGCATAATAACTTCCAAACAAAGGGTGATATTTCTTTAAAGCATCTGGCAATAACCTTTCGTATAGTTCTTTTGTCCAAACAGTATCAGTTATGCTGCTGTCTTTTAAAAAAAATTGCGGACTTGTTTCATAAGGCATCATTAATTGTATGTTTTCTGTAGGGCCAATAGCAGCGCTGCGGCTAACAGCAAAACCATTCATACGAAAAATCCCTTGTGGCGTATTGCCATTAGTTAAATAGCCTGGCAAGTTGGTGATGCTTCTTGCTAATTGTGGTACAGAAAAAATACTGCCTGTTGAATCTTTAATAAAATTTCCTGTGCTGTCTCTTATAATGACAATGCCAGGAAAATTACGGTTTTTGCGCTGGATGCTGTAAATAATTGTGTTGCCTTTTAGGAAATCGGCGTTTAGTATTTTGCCGGGTTGTAGTTGAATTTTGTAATCATCTTTTTCAGCTATTTGCATAATTGGCCAAAGCAACTCATAAGTAATTAAGGAACCAGCTTCAGTATTATTAAATTCGGTGCCAGCTTTTGTATAAACGACACTACCAACTTTATCAATATTTTCTAGTGATGGATTAATTCTTAACAAATATGCCGCACACATTGCAAACACTTTTGCGTTTTTGGTTTTTACAAATAAATTGTTTACTGATTCACGGAATTCTTTACTGTAGTTTGTATATACCAATTCCATCAGTGCTCTTTGAAATCCCTCACTTCTTCCTTCTATACCATCAAAAGATTGTTTTACTTTTTCCTGAACCCACGGCTGTTTATACTGCAATACTTCCATTGCATAAAAAGCATCCTGCCAGTTTTCTTCGGTACTGTCTGTTAACGGCAGCGATAAATTTTTAGTGATGGCGTTTTTTACAATGTTGTTGTAAGTTTTGGCACGGTTGGCAGCAATGGCTCCTTTGTAAATAGGAATACTGTCGGTTTGTGCAGTTGCAGTAAAACTTATTGCTAAAAGAATAACGGCAAACACATATCGCAAACGGTCTGTAATGCTGCCATTATGTATGCGGTTGACGAGATTGCGTTGCAACGATGATGAGCTATGAGATACTGCTGGTATCATAATGTGATTATAAAAAAACCCGATGCTGCTCCCGCTTACGCACACACATATACAACAGCGGGACAAGCATGAAAAACTAAAGTTGGTATTTAAACCACAAATTTACTGAACATTGGCTGCTAAAAATGCCTGTATGTTGTTAAATGCATCGGTGAAGGTGGCAGCATTCCAGTCGCCGTGGCCGCCAGTTGGGTAAAATACATATTGATTGGTAACACCTGCAGTAACCAATTTATTTTTTAACGCAACCGACTGTGTGTTGGCATTTACCAACGGGTCGGCACCGCCTTGTAAAATAATAGTTGGGCTGCATTGTGCCGTAACAAAATTTATAGGGCTGCTCTGTTGATACAAAGTTGGATTACTTGTTGGTGTGGCGCCCACAATTAATGCAATGGTGGCGGCGGGCACCATGCCGGGATTGTTGTATAAATCAACCATATCAGTTGGGCCAAAAAAATCTATTACTGCTTTTATTTTTACAGGTGTGGTGTATTTGTATGCCTGCAGCAATGTTAAATGTGCACCGGCACTTTGACCGTTCAAAACAAACTTATCGCTTATTAAATATTCGCTGCGTTTGCTGTAAATAAATTCAACAGCGGCTTTTAAATCGTTTTCCTGCGTGGGAAAAAAGTTTGCCGTGCCTGTTGCCAGCCTGTAGTTGATGTTAAAGATGGCGTAGTCGGGCATGCGGCGTTTAAGTGTATCAATAAAAGAATTTAAATCGGCTTTATCACCCGTGCTCCATGCGCCGCCATGAATAATAATCATTGCTTTGGTACTGCCGGTGCTGCGGTTGGCGGGTAAGTACACATCCATTTTTTGTGCCGCATCGGTGCCATAACTTATGTTTGAGTAAGATTGAGCAACAGCAGGATTGGTGGTGCCGCCATTATCTGTACTGCTTTTTTTACAGGAAGTAATTATAACTGTTGCTGTTGCAATAAACAGGATTTGTTGTAATACTTTCATAAAAATTTATTTATACTGAAAGATAATTCTTTTGCATGCTTTATTAAACGAAACAACCGGTTACTTAGTATTGCCAATATTATTTACCAGGGTATTAACAATTTTTCTATTCTCCTTTTTTAATAAGAAATAGTTAACGGCATTGAATATTGCGGTTAAAGCTGCTATCAGCAGCAGCAATAAAAAAGCTGCATAAATATACCAGTATGACATTTGTGGCTGTGTGGCAAAGTTTTTAAACACTGCTGCTCCCACCAGTATAAAGAAAACCAGGCTTGCTGCAAGAATAATATTCATTACTGCCAATGTGTTGCCCCACATAATTTGCACTTTAGTAAATGCCAGTTGCTGTTTATTTGTTTTTTGCAATTTAAAAAGGTAAATAGCTGTGCATATAAAACAAACAAACATGAGAAGAAAATAACTGAAAAATACAAATGGAATTTTATCATTTCTTACTTCTGCAAACAATGCATAAAAATCCAGCACTAAAAAAAGTACAGACAGCGATATGTTTATGATGATAAATGTGCTTGTAAATTTTTTCATTGTCTTGCAGTTTAGTACCCATACTTCTCCTTCCACAACTTTTTTAAATGATTGCGCAGTTCTTCTTCTCTTGCGTTTTTGCCCGGCTCGTAAAAAGAAGTACCGCTTATTTCTTTGGGCAAATATTCCTGCGGCGAAAAATTGTTATCGTAATTGTGAGAGTATTCATAGCCTTTACCGTAACCTTCTTTCTTCATCAGCTTTGTGGGTGCGTTGCGTATGTGTAAAGGCACAGATAAATCGCCGTGTTCTCTTACTGCACTCATGGCAGCGCCAATGGCAACGGTGGCACTGTTGCTTTTAGCACTGCTGGCCAAGTAAATGGCGCACTGTGATAAAATCAACTGGCTTTCCGGGTAACCAATTTTATTCACTGCTTCAAAAGTGGCATTGGCTAACAGCAAAGCGTTAGGGTTTGCATTGCCAATATCTTCACTGGCAAGTATCAGCATTCTTCTTGCAATAAACTTTACGTCTTCGCCGCCGGCAATCATTCTGGCTAAATAATAAACAGCCGCATTGGGGTCGCTGCCACGTATGGATTTTATAAAAGCGGAAATGATATCATAATGTTGTTCGCCTTTTTTATCGTACAAGGCAATGCGCTGCTGGGCCGTATCCATCACTAACTGATCAGTGATAACTATCTCCTCAGTATTAGCTTCGGAAGCCCCTCCACGGGAGGGGTTTGGGGAGGCTGTCACTAATTCAAGTAAATTCAGCAGCTTTCTTGCATCGCCTCCGGAAATATTTATTAATGCTTCGGTTTCTTTAAGCTGAATGTTTTTTGTTTTCAGCACTTCGTCTGTTTCAATGGCATGATGCAGCAGTTCAATCAAATCTTTTTCATCCAGCGCTTTTAAAATATACACCTGGCTGCGGCTTAGCAAGGCGCTGTTTACTTCAAAAGATGGGTTTTCTGTAGTAGCACCAATCAAAGTGATGATGCCTTTTTCCACTGCACCCAGCAATGCATCCTGCTGGCCTTTATTGAAACGGTGTATTTCATCAATAAATAAAATAACATTGCTTTGTTTTTTTGCAAGGTCAATTACTTCCCTCACTTCTTTAACACCGCTTGATATTGCACTTAATGTATAAAACGGAACTTTTAAAGTATTGGCAATAATATTAGCAATGGTGGTTTTGCCCACACCCGGCGGCCCCCACAAAATCATGCTGGGCACTTTGCCCTGCTCAATGGCTTTACGCAAAATGCTGCCCTTGCCGGTAAGGTGCTGCTGGCCCACCAAATCATCGAGTGTGTTGGGGCGAAGGCGTTCGGCGAGTGGGGGAAGATTATTCACTCTTCAAAATTGAAGAAAAATTGGAGTGAGAAAAAATAAATTATGTTGACTGCCTAATTTATAAAAATAAAGAGGGTTGTAATTTGAAGTTACTTTTTAGACTTCAATTAAAATCAACTGCAAATCTTTTATTCTTTTAAAACCTTTGTCTGCTGTTACCAATGTTAAATCTTCTTCTATACAAGTAGCGGCAATTATAGCATCAGGCAATGGAATTTTCACCAATTTTTTAATGGCAATTGTGCGCTCTTTAATTTTATTGCTGAATGGAATTATGCTACAGAATTCAACAGCGGCTTCTCTTGTCTTCATTTCTTTTTCTGAAATATCTTTTACCCCTGTAATTTCCATTTCGGTAATTACAGAAATGAAAGGTGCGTTTGCAAAATAAGGCCTGACAGATGCCAGGCCCTTCATTGCATAAATTATAATATTGGTGTCTTACAATAAATTATTGCCACTCACTTCTTGTCTTTTTTTGAAAGGTTAAACCATCCTCAATTTTAGGCAGTTTGCCAAAAAATGCATCCACACTTTTTTTTGCAACTTTACGGCGGCCTTTTCTTTTATTAAGGATGCTTTTTATTTTATGTTCCGGGGTACCCTTAGGTATTTCAATAACCATAATACATTTATTTATTAACTAAAGTTACTGCTTTTTAAATATTGTTGCAAAGCGCTCTTAATTAAAACGGTGCTATCTGCGTTCGGTATTTTCTGACAGTAAAACACTCATTAGCCAACTTTTTTATTATTTGCCGGATTTTTAGTGGCATTTAATTTTCTTATTATAAAAGTTAAGATGAGTATAGTCAGTTGACAAATAAATATGCCAAGAAGGATTGCATTTTCAATGTTATTCACTTTTGCTCTGAATGCTGAAACTTTGAAAAGACTGAGATTTGAAAAAAATGTATTTTCCTTTGGAGCAAGCCACCTTGTTACAGTCTCCCACGCATCATTTGCCGGAAAAGCAATCGTAAGCGCACCTATAACCAGAATGCTTATAAACAACCTTCGGCTGTATGATTTTATATAAAAAAGCGGGAGCAGAAAAAATACAAGTATCAAAGAAAATATGGCAGCAATAATAATATTGGGCGCAACTCCCAATTCTAAATGAATTCCCGAATCATCTGTTAATAGTGCGGCTTCACAAACAGCAATTCCAATCCATAACAATATGCCAACGTAGGCCAGTCTTTTATAGTTTGACTCTAGCATTACATACATAAGTTACATAAAACTTGCTGAACCAGTTTTACCTGTCGGGCCGCTTCATTTAAAAGGAGATGACATTTTAAAAAAATTATCTCTGCAAATCAATATCTCATCTCTGTTTCTTTATCACCCCTTCAAATTCAACTTTATACTTAACTCATCAAACTGCTTCTCTGCAATTTCACTCGGTGCATCCAGCATCACATCACGGCCTGCATTGTTTTTTGGAAAGGCAATAAAATCACGGATGCTTTCGCTGCCGCCGATAATTGCACATAGCCTGTCGAAACCAAAAGCCAAACCACCATGCGGCGGTGCACCATATTCAAATGCACCCAGCAGGAAACCAAATTTATGTTGCTGCTCTTCTGCATCCATACCCAGTGCGGCAAACATTTTTTCCTGCAGCTCTCTTTGAAAAATACGAATAGAACCGCCACCAATTTCATTACCATTCAGCACCATATCGTATGCATTAGCTTTAATGTTTGCATAAGGGTGTTCTAAGTATTTATCTAAATCCTCCACTTTAGGGCTGTTGTTTATCATCGTTTCCACATCACTGGGGCGTGGGCTTGTAAACGGGTGATGCCTTGCCACCCAGCGGCCGGCGCCACCGCCATCCTGGTCTTCCAGTGCAAATTCAAACAACGGAAAATCTGTAACCCACAATAATTTAAATTCATCTTTTTTACGCATACCCAGTTTGTCGGCCATGTACATGCGTAAATCGCTGGTGGCTTTTCTTGTTCTTTCTTCTGTGCCTGCTAAAATTAAAACCAGGTCACCGGGTTTTGCATTAGCAGCAGTTGCAATGGCTTTTAATTTATCCTCGCTGTAAAATTTATCTACGCTGCTTTTGTATGTACCATCTGCATTGCATTTAATAAACACCAAACCCTTCATGCCAATTTGCGGACGCTTCACCCACTCTGTCAACTCATCAGTTTGCTTGCGTGTGTATTCACTGCAACCCGGTATAGCAACAGCAATTACCGTTTCAGCATCATTAAATACAGCAAACTCACCGGCAATAAGCGATGATATATCTTCCCTTCCACGGAATGTATGCGCCGGATATTTCAAATTGCACAGCTTCATTTCAAAACGAATGTCGGGCTTATCGTTACCATACGTCCACATCGCATCTTCCCATGTCATGCGCTGCACCGTTTCAGTATAGTCAATATTTTTTACATCTTTAAAAATGCGTTTTACCAAACCTTCAAACATGTTAATGATGTCTTCCTGCTCCACAAAACACATTTCACAATCTATTTGTGTAAACTCGGGCTGGCGGTCGGCACGTAAATCTTCGTCTCTAAAACATTTTACAATCTGATAATAACGGTCGTAACCACTCACCATTAATAACTGCTTAAATGTTTGCGGGCTTTGCGGCAATGCATAAAACTGCCCCGGGTTCATTCTGCTGGGCACCACAAAATCCCGGGCGCCTTCCGGTGTGCTCTTAATTAAAAAAGGCGTTTCAATATCCATGAAATTATTTTCATGCAAATAATTTCTTGTGCTGCGGCCTACGGCATAACGCAATTCTAAATTTTTCTTTACTGCATTGCGGCGTAAATCTAGGTAGCGGAATTTCATACGCAGGTCATCACCACCATCCGTATCATCTTCAATTTTAAAAGGCGGCACGGCGCTTTTATTCAAAATTTTAAATTCAGTAACCACAATTTCAATTTCACCGGTAGGAATATTTGCGTTTTTGCTGCTGCGTTCATTTACTGTTCCTGTAGCCTGCAATACAAACTCACGGCCCAGCGGATTCGCTTCCAACTGTGCATTCAGGTTTTCGCTAAAGAGTAATTGAGTAATGCCATAGCGGTCACGCAGGTCAACAAACGTTATGCTGCCAAATTTGCGAACGGTTTGTACCCAGCCGGCAAGGGTAACGGTGGTTCCTTTATCTGTAAGTCTTAATTGTCCGCAGGTATGAGAACGATACATTTTTAATTATGAGTTATGAATGATGAATTATAAGTTTTTTGTTAGCCAGCAGCAGTGCCTTGGTGGAGCGGCAGTGGCGACGCTCCGTTCAAAATTTGTACTGCCATCAGGCTTTTTTCAGGCGGCAAATATACGAATGATAAGGGTTTGGAAGAAATTGAAAAACGCTGCCATTACGGGTCACTTTACTAACAATCTACGCTTCAATAAAAGCCCAATAAAGCTATATCTGCACAAGTGATATTATCCTTTTCTTTCACTGAAAGAAAAGGATAACAGAACAAGTTCACAACGATGCAGAATAATGTATCTAAAGCCCGTTCTATAATTTTTTTCTTTTCTTATGTAATTTCTATAAACAGTACATCCGGTTATTACAACTCTGTTTATGAAGCATATTACCCTAATCACCCTTTTGCTGCTTGCAGTAACTGCATACAGCCAGCAAAGCCTAAAACAAATCCGCACCAAAAGCTGGCAAACGGCAATATTTAAAATTTCTGCCAATGATGCGGAGCAGTTTATGAAGTGGGACTCTATACCCGTAAGCCGCTTTGAAAATGCAGCACCCGTGTTAGCGGCACTGGCAGATTCGGTGGATACCGACAGCCTGCCCGCCGGGCATTATGTGGAAATTCGTGTGGTGGAAAATATGGTGCAGGCATGGCTGTTTAACAACACTAACCTGCATGTACTTACAATCAATAACAAAAATAATTTACAGTTAGATGTACGCACTAAAACCGGTGAGCTGCAAACAACGGCAACTGCATTTATAAAAGGTAAATCAGTTCCATATAATATTTCTTCAAAAACATTTTGGATAAAACAGCACAAGCTGGATGAAGCCATTGTAAAAATTTGCACACCCGGAGATACTACGTTTATTGAACTGGCCGGCAAAGATGACCAGTACCGTACATTAAGTGAACAGCGCCGCCAGAATTACCGCTACACAAAAATTTATAAAATACTCAACTGGCTGCCGGCAAAAATTAAAGGTTGGGTAACACACCGCAGAAAATACAAAAGCTTCCGTATTGGTGCGCAGGGTTACATTATTTTCAACCAGCCAAAATATAAACCATTAGACACTGTAAAGTTTAAGGGTTATGCAGTTGATAAAAAATGGCGGCAATACAACAAACCGGTGCAGGTGTATTTAAGTTACTATGCACGGCAAACACTGGTAAACCAGTTGGTAACAACTTTAAAGCCGGTAAGCGATGGTGCTTATACCGGTGAGTTTGTACTGGTGGATTCCATTCCTTCAGATATAAACTGCACACTGTATTTTAAAACAGCCAATGGCAAAGAAATCATCCGCAATAATTTTAAAATTGAAGATTATGTGCTGGATGAAATGGGCAGTTTTAGTTTTACTGCCAATAAAGAAACTGTTTACAGAAACGACAGCATTCTTTTTACTGCCAGCAGTAAAGATGCCAACGGGCTGAATGTGCTGGATGCCACCGCTACGTTGATTATTACCAGCGGCAACATCAGCAAGTTTTATAAAGACACATTATTTGTGCCTGATACCATTTACCGGGAAGAAAAAAAACTGCTGACAACTGCAGACACCAAATTTACTTTTTACACTAGCCAGTTGCCTATGGCGGATGTTACACTGAATGCAAAACTGATTTTTAAAAACAGTAATAATGAACTGCATGAAGAAAACGAAACAGTAAGTTATGTATATGAAGCAGCCAGCATAACGGTAACGCAACAGCAGGACAGTATTAAAGCCGTGCTTTTTATTAATGGCAAAGAAATATCCGCCGCAGGCGAAGTAGAGATGAATGATGAACAACTGAAAAAAATACAATACCCGTACATTGCAAAGATTGACCCCATTGCAGAAGATTATACTTTTTATTACACCGATGCCAAAACAAAGAAAGAAATAAGCGCCACAGAAGAAATTGAAGAAAATTACCGGGTGGACTTTAACCGTACCAGCCAAAATGATACACTCGGTTTTATCATCAGCAACCCGTATAAAATACCTGTGTATTACACCGTGTTGTTTGGTAAGCAAATTATTGCTGCAGGCAAAAGCAGTGACGGTAATATTGTTTGGCAAAAGAAAATGAACAATCATCGTCATGCTTATAAAGTGCGCTGGCAATATATATGGGCGGGTAAAGAAAAGTTTGGCGAAGAAAGTATTGGCCTGTTTTACAAACTGCTGGATATAAAAATTAATACCAGCGAAACTGTTTTTCCCGGCCAAAAGGATAAAGTGAATGTTGAAGTGAAAGATTACCTGGGAAACCCTGCTGCCAATGTTAACCTTACTGCCGTGAGTTATAATAACCAGTTCAGTAAAGATATTCGTGTGCCGCAGCCGCCTTACCTGGCAAAGTATAAAGGCAAAAAATATTTACTGCACGAAGGTTTTGAAAACGACGGGGAAGTTTTTTTAAATAAAAAATATTTGCTGGGTAAAAACAAAGCATGGGTGCAAAAATTTTCGCTGGACAGTATGGTGTATTACAAAATGCTTTTTCCTGCAACAGCATATTATGATGCCGTTACTTTAATTGATGGGGTGCTGCCACAGCTTTCTGTAAACGTGGTGCAAAATGGTGTACCGCAGGAAATTTATTTACTGTATGTAAACCGCCAGTTGGTGTATTACAATGGTGTTACAGATAAAATGCGCTACAGCTTTGAAACCATGCCAGAGAATGTACAGCTCCGCATAAGACTGAAAGATAAAATTATTGAAATAGACAGCCTGTATATGCAGCCGCATTACAAACACGACTTGAGCTTTGACTTAAATAACCTGCCAAAACATTCCACCATTGAACCTGCTGAAAAATACTGGAGCAATGCTGAAATGTATTTACTGGAAGGCAGCCTGTGGCAAATGAAAAATGATTATCAGAATAACGATGCCTGGATATGGCAGTATGGGCGAGTGGTAAAAATGAGAGGCAATCAAAATCATATTGTTGGGCCGTTTACATCATTCAATTATCTCACATTTTTTAACCCAAACAGTTTTGATATACAATTTCTGTTTGAGCCGGGTTATGAATACAGCCTGTCCAAGCAAATTGAGCGGCTGGAAAAGAAAGCCATTTTTCCCCGCCGGGATATTAATAATTATCTGCCTTACTACGATGCAAAACTGCTGTTGGGAGATACGTTGCAGGAACCACCGCCAATAAAATTTGTTGAGAAAAAAGCGGTGCCGTATTTGAAAACTTCGTCCAATACATACGAATACCAGTATTATGCCTCACATATAAACGGCAGGGGCCGTTTGCAGTTTTCATTGCCAAAAGATACTTCGGTGCGTTATATCATAATACAAGCTGAAAACGGTGCAGCATTAATACTCGATAACAATTACAGCTACAGTAATAAAGTAAATAATCTTATTCCCGGTTTGTATGATGTGTACTTTGTGACAAATAATTTTTATACAGCAACAGTAAAAAACATTGTAATTAATTCAGCCGCCACCACCTGTGTTAAAACAGAAACGGCATTGTTTGAAAAAGAGAATAACTATATGAACGAACTGTATAAAAAAGCCTTGCAGCCAGATGAACCGGTAAAACCTGAGCCTGCGAAAGAACAGGTATCTGCTAAAGAAGTTTATAATGACATTGTTACGACTTCAGTTGTGGCTGCAAATGTTACGGGAAAAATAATTGACAATAAAGGTGGTAATCCTGTACCCTTTGCATCTGTTAGAGTAAAAGGAAGTAAGGTTGGATTTTCTGCAGATGCGGCGGGTAATTACCGGGCTAAACTGCGAGACGGAAAATATACGTTGATAATTGCAGCAGTGGGATACACAACTAAAGAAATTACAGTGGATGTAGTTGATGGTGTAGTTAAAAACTTTAATGTGCAGTTGAATGTATCATCACAAGCATTGAATGAAGTGGTAGTAACTTCAGGCTATGGCGTTAAAAAAAGTGTTGCCGGAAGTATTAGTAGAATCAGTTCAAAAGAGCTGGAATTTAGTAATACCCTAATGGGAAAAGTTCCCGGCATTCAGTTTAGAGGACAAAGTGATGGAAGATTAGGCACAAATGGCTTTTTAAGATTGAGAGGTGAAGCGTCATTGGAAGGAGACTCCAACCTGCTCTATGTAATAGATGGTATTTTGTATGATAAATTGCCTGATAATTTTAGCATGGATAATGCAGAAGATGTTACTGTTTTGCAAGGCCCGCAAGCCACTTCGCTTTTTGGTGAAAGGGGGGCGAATGGTGTTATCGTCATCACTACCAAAACAAAAACACAACGTACCATTTTCCGTGACTATGCTTTTTGGCAACCCAATTTCTTTACAGATAACAATGGCAAAGCATCTTTTGATGTTCAATACCCGGATAATATTACCGGCTGGCGCACATTTGTAGTGGGCATGGATAAAAAAAGACGGATGGGTAAAACTTCTGTTTTAACACAAGCCTATAAACCCATGGTGGCACAACTGGCATTGCCGCAGTTTTTATTGGAAGGTGATACAGCATTTGTATTAGGCAAAGCAAAAAATTATACGGATGATGCATATAACATTTCTGCCGGTTTCCGCATTAACGGCAACGAAAAGAATACAGTGAGTAAAACAGTAGAGCCAAAAGAATCGTTGGAAGATGTGCAGGCAATTATTGGAAGCAGGGACACAGTGGCTGTTGGCTATAACCTGCAAACCACTACAGGCTTTAAAGATGGAGAAGAGAAAAAAATACCGGTGTTTAAAAAGGGTATTGAAGAAACTGTGGGTGCTTTTTGGGTGCTGCAAAAAGATACCACCGTGCAATACAAAGCATCTGCCACAGCAAAAGAAATTACACTGTATGCACAAAATAATACGCTGGAAGTATTGCTGGATGAACTGGAACACCTGAAACAATATCCTTACTACTGCATGGAACAAACTGCCAGTAAACTTACCGGCTATACACTGGAGAAAAAAATAAAACTACAGCTGCAGCAACCTTTTAAAAATGAAAAGGAAATGAATTATCTGCTGAATAAGCTGCAAAAAGCGCAACAGTTTGATGGTGGCTGGCCCTGGTGGGAAAGCGGCAAAAGTAATTTTTACATTACAAATTATGTTGTTAATGCACTGCTGCCCCTGCGTGCCAATGCGCTGGTGGAAACCAATATTCGTAATGCGTTTTTGTATTTGCAAAATCAGTTGCCTTCTTTAAAACGAAATGAATTATTGGCTGCTTTGGTAACCTTAAACAATGGTAAACATGTAATGAATTACCAGGAGTGGATGAGCCGCATTGCTTATGATTCGCTGAGCAGGCACCAGCAATGGCAATGGGTTAAAATAATGCAGGGGCAGCAACTGGAGTATAAGCAGGCATTGCAAAAATTAGTGAGCCAGCAAACCGTTACCATGTTGGGAGGTGTACATTGGGGCGAAGATAATTACAGCTGGTACGGCAACAACATTGCCACTACTGTACTGGCATTTGAAGTATTGAAAAGCGAACCGGAATACCAATACCTGCTGCCAAAAATTATACAATATTTTTTAGAACGGAGAAGAACAGGTTACTGGAGAAACACCGTAGAATCTGCTACCATATTGAATGCCATTTTGCCAACCATATTGCAGCAGCAAACTAACTTTAATGATAAAGCGGTAATAAATATCACGGGTGATACTGTTATGCAAATTTCAAGTTACCCTTACCAGTTGAAAATGAAAAACACGGCGGTTAAAAATTTGCAGGTTGCAAAATCGGGCGGCGGCATGGTGTATTTTACTTTGTATGAAAAGCAATTTAATCCTGCACCACAACCTGTTGACAGTAACTTTAAGCTGAACACCCGGTTTGAAAAGGACGGGCAAAATGTAACCACTATAAAAGCCGGTGAAAAAGTGATGATGAAAATAAAAGTGGAGGTGATGGTTGATGCACAATTTGTAATGCTTCAGGTTCCGATACCTGCCGGTTGTATTTATGCTGCAAAAAAACAAGACTGGATGACCTACCGGGAATTTTACAAAGATAAAATGTTGCTTTTTACCGAAACATTAAACAAAGGCACACATTATTTTGAAATAGAACTGGAGCCGAGGTATAAAGGAAGTTACACACTAAATCCGGCAAAGGCTGAGTTAATGTACTTTCCCACTTTTTATGGAAGAAATACAATGAAGCAGGTGCAGATTGCGGAATAGCTTATTTACGCTTTGATAAAAGCTGAATAAAGCGCTGCAAGCTGAAAGTAATGCGACGCAACGATGCTGACCAAAGCTGTAAAAGCACGTACCAAAATAAATTACATTGTTTCCTGTGTGTTTTTATGTAGGGGCCGCCAAATGAGATAATAATAAATGAGGCAAAGTAAACCAAGTAAAAAAGGAATCATAGCAGTGTGTTTGCCGCTGAGGCCAAATAGAAGGGGCGTTTCGTCAAAGTGAAAAAACTCACTTATCATCCAAAGGCTGTTGGCGCTTATCCAGAATACAATGGCAAGGTTGTGGCACACTTCGCTTACAAAAGTTTTGTTTTTAAACACAATCCAAATTGCAATGGCCAGCGTGGGCACTATCATAACTAAACCAAGCGGCCGCCATACCATGCACCAGCTGATGTCTTTAAAAAGCCAGAAAACAATGTGCAGGTTTTCCATACGGCGAAACTTGAGGGGAATGTTGTAGGTGGGTTGTTCAGGCATATTTATAGTTATAAGTTATGAATGATGAGTTATGGGCTAAAATACAAAAACATTTTATGCAACTCATAACTCATCATTCATCATTCATCACTCAACTGAAACTCTAATGCCTTCGCTATGGCTCGTAAACTCCGGTGCATACATACACTGTATAGTAGTAATGCCGTTGCTGAAATTACCAGTGTTTGTAACAAACAAACTGTACTCAAATACATAGCTGCCGCGGCTTAGCCAGTTAAAGAAAAAGTTGGTGCTGGCGTCTTTAGTACTTTCATAATATCCTAAACCGCCCTGCCATTTATAACCGCTTAAAACATTTACAGGCTCCATGCAGGCTGCACGCATGTCTTTCATGTGTACATATTCCATGTCACGGTCCACTTTTAATTCAATACGAACTTTTACTTTATCGCCAACTTTCAGTTCGGCACCGTCCGCCAATGCTTCCAGCACGGGGCCTTTATCGCTGTTGCGTTCAACATACAATTGTTTTTTTAGTTTAAGTGGTGTTTCTGCCGAAGTGATTTTATCAAGGTCTTCAAAGTATTGCCAGTAAACTGCACCCCAGGAGGCCCCTCCGCCCCGTGCTTGCCCCTTTGTTTGCGGGGAAGGGGAAACCTGCGAAGATTGCAGCGATACAGTTATGTTGCCCATTTCGGGCTTTACTGCATTGCCTGCGATGGTTCTTTTAAAATAACCAGTACCTTCTTCACTGCCATCAGTTCCTCCTCCACGGGAGGAGGTTAGGAGGAGGCTGTTACCCAATTTTATGGTAACTTCTTTTTCTTCACTCAGCCAGCTGCTGCCGTTTAACAGCAATGCATAACATGCTTCTGCTGTTGCCTTGGTGGTTTTCCAGTTTTGTGTTTGCTTTTGTTTTAACAGCCATGTTTTTAAATCATCAACAGTGGTATTGTTTTTGTCAATATCACTAAATGCTTCCACCATCATTGCCTGGCTTTCTATTGGCGCCTGGTACCAGTAGTAGCCGCCTGTTGTCCATTCTTTCCAGTACATGCCCATTTCTTCTTTTACAATAGCATTTTCTTTTAAAGATTTAATGATGGCTTTTGGTGTAACCGCATCGTTACTGCGGTGCAATGCCAGCGCAATCATTGCCTGTGAATATTTGCTGTTTTGCAGCCAGTATTTTTTTGCCTGTGCTGTGTAATACGTAACAGCAGTTTGCGATGCAGCAGGAATTTTATATTCGCTAAAGAAGCTGCGCATGTATAAATACTGAATGGCAATATCACTTAAATTGTTTTGATTAAGTTTTACTTTATTTTTTATCAGCCAGTCATAATCATCTTTTATTTTTTTATCAAGGTAAGGCAGTGCTTTGCTTGCCATTAAAAGAATATCACGGCTGTCGTCGTTAACCAGTGCTTTTAATTTTTTTAAATGGCCAATGCCTGTAATAATGTATTGTGTTATGTAGCGGTCATCCGGCCCGCCTTTAAACCAAACAAAACCGCCATTGCTCCTTTGCATTTCTTTCAGCTTGTTAATGGCTTTGCTTTGTTCTGCACTCATCTTTACCATATCAAACAACAAAGCAATATTTTTCTTTTGCTGGTTTTCATTTTGTGCAGCCAGTACCCACGGTGTTTCTTCCAGCAAGGCAGACTTTAGCTCCTGGTTCTTTTCTAAATTACTTTGCAGGGCTGCAGTGTCAATGGTTTTCCATTTTTCAAAAACAGCTTTAATTTTTGGCATGCTGTTGCTGATGAAAGTTGCCAGCGTATTTGCATAATAACGGTTAAAGGTTTGCTCTGCACATTCGTAAGGGTATTCCATTAAATAAGGCAATGCCTGCACCGCATACCATGCAGGATTGCTTGTGTAGTCAACCGTTAATGCATGGTTGCTTATTGTTGTGCTGTTGCCACTGTTCAACAGTTTGTCAAACTTAAAAGTTTTTGTTGTTGTGTTGCGCAGGTTTAATGGCAGCGATTCTGTAACCAGCACTCTGTTTGTAAGAACAGGCAATGCCATTTCTTCTCCATCGCTTGCATCGGTTGTTTTTGCAACAATGCGGTATGTCATAGCGCTGTTGAAGTTAAACGGCACTTCCATAGGGAATTTAACCGCAAAACTTTCTCCCGCTGCTACGGTAAAATATTGAGTGGGAAAGATGTTTTTAAACCAGCCATCGACGGGTTTGTTGGTGGCAGCATCCAGCAATTCCAATACAGCGGTGCCGGTAATTTCTTTATCCGTCATGTTAACCACTTTAGCGCTGAATTCCATTTTATCACCCTCCCGTAAAAAGCGTGGTGCATTGGGCTGCACCATTAATGGTTTTTGTGTGGTGATGGTTTGTGTGGTATAACCGCTTGCCAAATCTTTGGTATGTGCCAGTGTCATCAGTTTCCATTGTGTTAATGCCTCGGGTAATGTGGCGCTGAAACTAATGTTGCCGTTTGCATCTGTTTTTAATTCAGGAAAGAAGAAAGCGGTTTCGTTAAAGTTTTTGCGGATTTGAACGGGAGCATCATTTGAATTATCAGAAACTCCACTAGCATTTACTTTTCTGCCTTTTTCTGTATTGGGTTCTTTGTCAAAGTCATCAGTTACTCCGTCTCCATCTGTATCAGGTTTTTCCGTTTTTGGAAGTTTAACCATTCTGCGGTTTGATTTTTCATCAACAGAACCATTACTATCCATAATAGCTGACATTACTGGTGCAGCCATTTTTGTTTGCCCACGCATTTGAATTTTATTATAAGCTGCTCCAGGACGTCCGTTAAAATATCCGTCCTCAATTCCTATATAATCAATATCACCATTTGAATTTTTCACACCCAACCTGTCATAACTTTTTTCTTTTTCATCAATATATTCAGCTTCTTTTTCGTTGTACTCCTCGCTCTCCACTTTCTCAAAACCATTGCCATCCCAGCTAATATTATCGTATAAGTTTGGCCAAATGTTAATGGTGTTCCAGCTATGCGGTTTAAACTGGTCAAGCGATGCATCATACATTGCAGCCAGCATTTCGGCTGCTACTTTCTCACCTTTGCTGCCGCTAATTTTTACGGTGTATTTTTCATTGCTGCCGGGCAGTACTTTATCACGGAAAGTTTCAAAAGAAATTTTCAGTTCTTTGTTAGTCCAGGGAATGTTAAAGTTTTCAGATGCGGTATAAACACGGTTGTGCTTTACAAAAGCTATATTAGCACTCACGCCGCCACGGTCTTGTTCGCTCACAGATTGCACAGATGACACGGATTGTCCCTTGCTGATTGTTTGATAAGTTGTTTGCGGCTTGCGGTTTACTTTACTTAATGAGTGAATTGCCCATATATTATCAAAACCTGTGGCAACACTGTATTTAATTTGTTCACCGGGTTCAGCAGTGTTTTTAATTGCATCAACTGTTATAGCTTCTGTTGCAGGCATATTGTTTCCAGTAAGTAAAATGTATTTTTCTGCTTTTACATCTTCGCCATACTTATCTTTTGCTGTTGCAATTACTTTGTACCAGCCTGCAGCCCACTGACTATTGACTACTGACCACTGACCATTTTCTTTTGTACTGTCAGTCTTATCAGCTACCCTGTCGCCTAACGGCCAGCTTGTTATTTTGTCTTCATCTTTATACACATCATAAGGAAAGAAGTTGTTGTATTCTTCTTTGCTCATTACAAACTGGTCGGGCATATCCCAGTAACGCTCCCTGTAAATTGTAGAGGGAGATTTTACTTTGTAAATGCTTACAGTAACTGCGGCTTTTTCAAAAATGCCATTAATGTTGGTGCTGCTTACTGATAAGTTTTTCAAACTGTCTGCAGGCATTTTTTCAGGCATGTTAATATTTAATTGCAATGCCTGGTAACTTACTGCTACCGATGTGCTGCCGCTTCTTGTTTCGCCGTTTATATCTGTAACATCAGTGCTCACTTCATAATAAAAAGTGGGCTGGTCTTTTTTATCAATGCTTTCATCCGGTATCGCCTTAAATGTTATGCTGAATGCCCCTTTTGTATCCGTAACTGCTTCGCCATTGGTAATTTCCATTTCATCATTACGGCCATAGGGGTAACCAAATTTACCACGGTTATAAAAGCCGCCATACCACCATATTGGATATTGCACTTTACGCACCACACGGTATTTTACTTTAGCACCATCAATATTATTACCTGCATAGGCTTTGGCGGTGCCGGTAACTTTTATACTGTCGTTAACACGGTAGCTGCCTTTAGGTTTTTCCACTTCAACAGAAAATTTTGGTCTTTTGTATTCTTCCACGCTGAACTGTATGGTGCCATTTGTAGTGCTGTCGTAAATACTGAATGTGCCATTTAATATTCCTTCGGGTAATTTAAAGCTGCCGTTATAACTGCCATATTCATTGGTGATGAGTTTTATATCTTTTGCTTTTTGATAATTAGCATCACGTAAAATTATTTTTGTAATAAAGCCGGGTACAACAGCGCTTTTGCCGGCATCTGTTTCATTTTTTAAAACAATTCCTTTAAAGTAAACGGTTTGGCCGGGGCGGTAAATGCTGCGGTCGGTAAATAAAAAGGTAACAGGCTTAGCTGGCAAATTTTCATAACTGTTATAGGTATTGTAACCTTCGTTATCATCCATAAACAGTTCGTCGGTATTGTTTTTTATCTGCAGTAAAAAATTGCGGTACTCTTTGGTATCCTTCATTTTAAACATACCATTCTTATCAGCAGTTAATTTTTCTGCTTTATTTTCTTCATAAGTGCCGATTTGGTAATTGTATTTGCTTTCCCATACCTGTACAGATGCATTAGCCAGCGGTTGCCCATTATCCCGGTGCAGCACATAATACTCCTGGTTGTTGTTATGTATGTAACTGATGTTGCTTACATAAACAGTTTGTTTAGCAATAATATTTTTTTGTAGCGAAAAATTTTCATCCAAACTGGCTAAAATAAAATAAGCGCCGTTTGGCAAACCATCCACTTTAATTTCGGCGCTGTGGCTTTGATAGTCTTTAGGGTCGGGCAGTGCAATGCTCCAGCTTTTAACGGGTTTTAATGCCACATACGCAGCCCAAAGTTTATCATAATCTCTGCGGTCCAGCTTTTTAATTTCATCCCTGCTTGTTTTAACAATGCGGAAGTAAACTTTGGGTGCATTTTTATAATTCACCAATGTTCGAAAGGCTTCATCAACCGTATTTACTTTTTCAGTTTCAATACTTAAAGATGGTTGTGTAATAGTGCCGATTAAATTTTGAGCATTAATACCGCCTTCGCTTTTAGGATATTTTTTTACAGCAGTTTCACACAGTTCTTTCGCTCTCTTTAATTCGTATTGATTGGCTGTTTTAGTATAAGGTTCATATTGCTCCCCTTTATCGTAATAAATTTTTGCACGTAAGTACATAGCTTGTGCTGCATATTCATTGGTTGCATACTTTTCCTCAATATTTTTTAAAGCGGCTTCATACAGTTTTTCTTTATCCGTTAAAGTGCTGTGTTCATGTACAAAACGAAGCCTTATTAAATCGGCATCCAGCAAAGCATCCGGTTTTGCATCTGAAAGATGGAATTTTAAAATATCCTGTAATAAAACAATTGCTTTTTGCTGAAGGGATGCGGTGTCTTTAGTTTTAAAAGAGGCGGCTGCAAACTCAGCAGCGGATGCAAATGCTTTAATATTATCAATTTTAAATTCGTAGGCAGGTTTAGTTAAGTTGTTTTCATCCGTCATAAAATACTCTAAAGCCCGGTGTGCTAAAAAGTCAAACAGTGTGGGGCGTAACTGGCGGGTGTTAACACCTTTAATCACAATAGCATCATAACCATCCAGCTTTGTAGTTTTTAATACAGCATCGTTTTGCAGCGATGATTTATACAGTTTAGAAATTACGCTGTGTATTTTATCAATACTCCAGGTGGTAATGTCTTTGCTTTTTTCTTCTTTCAGTTTGGTACGGTCATAAAACTTCCAGCGGTTATTTTGCAGGTATTGCCAAAACATTTCTGCCTGCATGCTTTGTAAAATATTTTTTGCAGGTGCTTTGGCGCCGGCAATTAAAGTATCTACATAAAAAATATTATTCTCCCGGCTGTCTTCATCCACAGCATTGCGGTATTTTATTAAATACATGCAGGCTTTTATCTGCTGTGCATCATTATCGTCTTTCTGCGCCAGCTTATAAATAGCAGTAACTTCTGTTTGTGCCGATTTGGTAAGGCCTTTCTTTTCAAGGTCTTCCACCTTCTTCCAGTTTTTTACGTAGTCGTTTGTTTGTGCCATAGTGTTTACTGACAAGCCGATAAAAAATACCAGCATTAGTTTTCTTAAAAGCATGAGAACATCATTTTATATTACAAGATACAATTTGTTGCCTTGTGGTTGTATGCGGAAAAGTACAACGCATTATTCAGATGTGCACTGTTTTACTATTTCATAAAATTGAACCATCTTTTTCTTTAACGTTTTCTTAAGCAGAATTTTGGCACACGGCATGGCGTTTGAAATATACACAGCAAGCAGTAAAAAATTTAAAGCTGCTGTATTGTTCACAGATAAAATTTACAACTATGAAAAGGTTTTTACTTTTAGCCGCACTCTTTGCAACTTCCGCAAGCTTTGCCCAATGGCGTAATAACGGTCCTGATAACAACAGGCAGTATGGTAATAACTACAACAGCAGCGCCCTGGTGTTAACTACAGCAAGTAACCAGCCATTCAGTGTAGCTATTGATGGTTCTTATTATCAAAGCAATGGCAACGGGGTAAGTGTGCCCAACCTGTCAACAGGCAATCATGTGGTAACTGTATACGAAAACAAACGTGGCATTTTTGGTGGTAACCGCCAGCGCCAGATATACAGTGCAACGGTTTATTTTAAACCCGGTATAGAGCATAACATGTACATTAACCAATATGGCCAGGCAAGTTTTGATGAAAGAAGTTTATACCAAAATGGCAATAACGGGCAGTATGGTAACAATGGTAACGGTAAGGGCTGGGGTTATGGCCGCATGAAAGACAAACACAAAAAACACAAAAAGAATAATGAGTGTGATGATGACCGGGACGATGACAGAAGAGGAAAGTGGTAAAAGTTTTTAGTCAGGTTGAATAAAAACAAAGCCCCTCAATAATTTTTTGAGGGGCTTGTTTTATTTTATAAGCAGTTTGTGTTACTTCTTAATAGCTGCTGCCATTGTTTTACCAATATCCGCAGGGGTTGCCACCACATGAATACCGCACTCCGCCATAATTTTCATTTTAGCAGCAGCAGTATCATCGGCACCGCCAACAATAGCGCCGGCGTGGCCCATACGGCGGCCCGGAGGCGCTGTTTGGCCTGCAATAAAACCAACCACCGGTTTTTTATTGCCAGTGCTTTTAATATAGTGTGCAGCTTCTGCTTCCATGCCGCCACCAATTTCACCAATCATTACAATCGCATCGGTTTCGGGGTCGTTCATAAACAGTTCAACAGCTTCTTTAGTAGTGGTGCCAATAATAGGGTCGCCACCAATACCAATAGCCGTGCTGATGCCTAAACCGGCTTTTGCCACCTGGTCTGCCGCTTCGTAGGTTAACGTACCACTTTTAGAAACAATACCGATACGTCCTTTCTTAAAAATAAAGCCGGGCATAATACCCACTTTACATTCATCGGCAGTAATAACCCCGGGGCAGTTAGGCCCAATTAAACGGGTGGTTTTACCCTGTAAAAAATTCTTCACTTTCACCATATCCTGCACGGGAATACCTTCTGTAATACAAACCACTAAACCAATACCTGCATCGGCAGCTTCCATAATGGCATCCGCCGCAAAAGCCGGTGGCACAAAAATGATGCTTACATCAGCGCCGGTGGTTTTAACTGCATCGGCCACTGTGTTAAAAACAGGCTTGTCTAAATGTGTGGTGCCACCTTTATTTGGTGTAACGCCACCCACCACGTTGGTGCCGTATTCAATCATTTGTGTGGCATGAAAAGTACCTTCGGTACCCGTAAAACCCTGCACAATTATTTTAGAGTTTTTGTTTACAAGAACAGACATGGTTGAATTAAAAATTAAAAATGAAGAATTAAAATTGTTGCCGGCAAACCGTTGCGGCGCAAAGATAGGGCAGAAGCGTTATTACCGAAACAGATTTTTAATAAACCTTCGGGAACGTTTACGTAGCAAAATGGTGGATTTTATACTGTTTTTTGGGTTACGGGCAGTTGTGCATTGATGGGGCTGATGTGGCGACGCTCCGTTCAACTGCAGTTTTTCAATTGGGCTTTTTCAGAGGCAGTAATTATACTAGTTATATCACTTCAGCAACTCATCCATATTCCTGTCTCCGTCAATCTTACCCTTTGCTTCCAGCATACGCATATCTTTAGCATCCTGCAAAAATTCGCTGGCAAAAATGAAACTGTTTAAGCGCTCGTTTTTACTAAAAATGATTTCTTTATTGGTGCCTGCCCATTCTTTTTGCCCCTGGTACATGTATAAAATATTTTCGCCAATTTCCATCACACTGTTCATGTCGTGGGTGTTTATTACCGTGGTCATGTTAAACTCTTTGGTAATGTCCATAATCAGTTTATCAATCACCATGCTGGTTTGAGGGTCCAGCCCGCTGTTGGGTTCATCGCAAAACAAATATTTAGGGTTCAGCACAATGGCACGTGCAATGCCCACCCTTTTTTTCATGCCGCCGCTTATTTCTGCCGGGTATTTTTTATTGGCATCTTTAAGGTTTACCCTTGCCAGTACTTCATTCACCCGTTTTATTTTTTCGTCGTGTGTTTGGTGGCTGAACATATCCAACGGAAACAATACATTTTCTTCCACCGTCATGCTGTCAAATAATGCACTGCCCTGGAATAACATACCAATTTGCTGGCGCAGTTCCTTTCTTGCATCATCTGTCATTGCGGTAAAGCTTACACCATCGTAAATAATTTCACCGCTGTCGGGTTCAAACAATCCAACCAAACATTTTTGCAAAACCGTTTTACCACTGCCGCTGGTACCAATAATAAGGTTGCACTTACCGGTTTCCATTACATGGCTTACATCGTTCAGCACCACTTTATCTTCAAACGATTTTTTTATGTTTTTAAATTCAATCATTAGACTGCAAGATTTTTTTTGATTTGCACGAATTGTTACTAATTACACTAATTATAAAACAATGCGTTTATAAGTTAATGATTTTTCACCAAAATTTATAAGCAGTGCAAGTTTTAAGTTAGACACAGCAAGGTAACTCAGCGTTTGGGCTTTGTGCACATCTAAAATAGCAGGCACAGCCTTTATTTCTAAAATAATGGAATCGTCAACTGTAAAATCTGCCACATAAGGATTACGCAGAATTTTGTCTTTATATTTTACTGCAAAACGCTTTTCTCTCTCAAACATAATGCCTTCCTCTGCAAAATCTATTTCTATCGCATCCGTATAATTTATTTCTTTTAAGCCCATGCCTAATGAACTGTGAATTTTCATACAAACCCCTATTATTTTGTATGACTCTTCTTTAAATAGTAATTCAGACATAAATGGCTTTAATTAGTGTAATTAGCTAAAATTAGTGTAATAAAATATACAACTAACTTACAGGAATATTGCTGCCAGTAAATAATCTGCAAACAGAATCATAATACAGCTTACTACCACACTCTTGGTGCTGCTGCGGCCAATTTCCAGCGCACCACCTTTTACATAGTAGCCATAATATGCAGGTATACTGCTAATGATAAATGCAAATGTGTATGCCTTATACATGGCAAACCGTACGTTATAGGGCATAAAATTTTCAAGCAGGCCACGGTCAAATGTATCTGTTGATAAAATACCGGATGCCACACCTGCAAAACGGCCACCCCAAATACCCAAACCCATAGATAGTATTACCAGCAAAGGAATTACAATAAGCGCTGCCAGTATTTTGGGTGCTACTAAATATGATTTGGTGTTGATGCCCATTATCTCCAGCGCATCTATTTGCTCACTCACACGCATGTTACCCAGCTCGCTGGCAATTTTACTGCCCACCACACCGGCCAGTACAATACAAACCAATGTAGGTGCAAATTCAAGTATTACTGTATCTCTTACAATTTGTGCAATGGTGCTTTTTGGAATAATGGGGCTTACTAACTGGTAAGCCGTTTGCACCGCACTTACCGCACCCATAAAAACAGAAATAATAGCAACAATACCTAATGAGCCAATACCAATTTCGCTGCACTGGTGCATTAATTCCTTCCAGTACATGCGGCGGTTTTCGGGCCTGGTAAACATGCCCTTAATCATTAGTATGTATTTGCCAAAGTGATTAAAAAAAGTCATTCAATAATTTTCTGTTTGTAATTAACCAAAGCGAAGATAAAACGATTTAAATAGTGTTTTAAGTATTAAACAGCATATTGTAAACTACCAACCACAAACTATTTTATATTTCGTGTGCTGTTTTCTTAAAACGTTTCCACCATTTGCTTTTCTTTATTTCTTCACGTGTATTGGTACTGCTTTTCATTTGTGCTTCCACCACGGCAATTAATACCATATTAAAAATAGAGCGGATGCTGCTGCCAATTTGCAGTACATGCACCGGTTTATTTAAGCCTAATATTACCGGGCCAATCGAATCAGCGCCACCCACTTCCTGTAATAAGTTATATGCAATATTGCCCGCTGCAAGATTAGGAAAAATTAAGGTGTTGGTATCCCCATTTACCAGTTCACTAAAAGGATAATTCTCTTTTAAAATTTCTTTGTTAAAAGCCATAATGCCCTGCATCTCGCCATCGCAAATAAGCGAAGGCTCTTTTTGCTTTACAATTTCTCTTGCACGCCTTACCAGTTTTGCTTCTTCACCATCGCTGCTGCCAAAATTGGCATAGCTAAGCATGGCAATACGTGGTGTAATATTAAAATGCTTTACTTCATTGGCAACCAGTAAAGTTATTTCAGCAAGTTCTTCTGCAGTAGGGTTAAAATTAATAGTAGTGTCTGCTAAAAATAATGGCCCACGTTTGGTGAACATAATGTACATGCCGGCAATTTTTTTAACGCCGGGCTCAGTACCAATTACCTGCAGTGCAGGCTTAATAGTATCAGGATAAGTGCGGCTTAAACCGCTAATCAAACAATCCGCTTCACCTGTTTCCACCAGCATACAGCCAAAATAATTGCGGTCCTTCATCAGCTTGGCACTTTCATATTTGTTTACACCACGGCGCTGGCGTTTTTCAAAAAACAGTTCGCCAAATTTTTTACGCAACTCTTCTGTATCATCACTTTTAGGATTTATAATGGGCATCCCTTCCAGTTCAATACCATTTTGTGCAGCAATTTTATTTATGCGGTTTTCATCGCCCAGTAAAACAGGATAGCCCACGCCTTCATCCTGCACCATTTGCGCCACCTTCAGTATTTTTAAATTTTCAGCATCGGCAAAAACCACCCGTTTAGGATCACGTCTTGCTTTGTTACCAATAACACGGCTTAGCTGGTTATCTAAACCAAGACGCTTGTTTAATTCAACTTCATAAGCAGTCCAGTCCGTTATAGGGTGTTTTGCCACACCGCTATCCATAGCAGCTTTTGCAACTGCAGGCGCAACTGTTGACAGTAATCTTGGATCAACTGGTTTTGGAATAATATAGTTTGGCCCGAATGAGATATTTTTTTCATTGTACGCAAGGTTAACCATATCCGGTACCGGCTCTTTAGTTAATGCTGCCAATGCTTTTACAGCAGCTAACTTCATAGCTTCATTAATAGTGGTGGCCCGTACATCCAGCGCACCACGGAATATGTATGGAAATCCGAGAACATTATTTACCTGGTTAGGATAATCGCTGCGGCCGGTTGCCATAATAACATCTTTACGGGCAGCAACTGCATCTTCGTAACTAATTTCAGGGTCGGGGTTGGCCATTGCAAAAATAATGGGGTTCTTAGCCATGGATTTTACCATTTGCTGTGTAACCACATTGCCCTTACTTAAACCAATAAACACATCAGCATCTTTCAGTCCTTCTTCCAGCGTACAGGGTTTAGAACTGGAAATAAATTCTTTCTTTATATCGTCTAAATCGGTACGGCCTGCATGTATCAGACCTTTACTGTCAAACACTTTAATGTTTTCCCTGCTTGCGCCAAGGCTGATGTATAATTTCATACAGCTTACTGCAGCAGCGCCGGCGCCATTTACTACAATCTGTATTTTGTTTATTTTTTTCTTTTGCAGTTCCACCGCATTTAATAAAGCAGCCGCACTTATAATTGCTGTGCCGTGCTGGTCATCATGCATTACAGGAATTTTGCAGCGCTTCTTCAGTTCCTGTTCAATGTAAAAACATTCAGGTGCTTTAATATCTTCTAAATTAATACCACCAAATGTGGGTTCCAGCGCATGAACAATCTGTACAAATTTTTCAGGGTCTTTTTCGTTTATCTCAATATCAAACACATCAATATCTGCAAAAATTTTAAACAGCACCCCTTTACCTTCCATTACAGGTTTGCCTGCTTCGGGGCCAATATCACCCAAACCTAAAACTGCAGTTCCATTACTTATAACAGCCACCAGGTTTCCTTTGCTGGTGTATTTGTAAACATCTTCAGGGTTGTCTTTAATTGCAAGGCAAGGCACTGCCACACCCGGTGAATATGCTAAGGATAAATCTCTTTGTGTTTTTGCTTCTTTGGTGGGCACCACTTCAATTTTGCCGGGCCTTCCTTTGGCGTGGTATTCTAACGCCTGTTGTTTGCGTAGTTCTTCTTTTTGCATGCGTTTTTGTTAATGGTTCATAGTTAATGGTAAAGCAGTTTTGTAACAAGCTGCAGTTATACTATTCAGCATCATTGCGAACCTGTTTAGTTATTATCTTGTTTTAGCAGAAGAAAATAATAACCTCACTGTGCCACATTAACTTTATTAAACTTTCAGGGGTGCAAGTTAGGAAAATAGGAGGAGAGATATTACAGCAGCCCGGTGTTGTTTATACATGTGACTGAATCAGTAAAAAGAAAAATTAATTTTTCTTTTTACGTTTAGCTGCAGGTTTTGGTTTTTCAGGTGCAGGGTAAAAAGTTTGATTGTTTGATATGTTGTTATCACCCAGCAACACCTGAACACATTCGTTTAGTATATTGTATTTATTAGCAAGAAATACCTGCATTTTATCATTGGGTAAACGCAAATCATAATTGCCATTGTTGGCAATCATATCATCAAACTGCGGATTAAAGCGGTTAAACTGCGCAATATCCATCGATAAGTTTTTAGCAATTATCAATGAATTAAACTTGCCAGAAACAGTTTGTGTGGAGGTGCTTTCTAATTCTTCCGGGGTTAAAGATGGTTTTATATCAAAAGGATTAGCACCGTCACCGTTAATCTGCACACCATTATCAATACCGCTGTTAACAGTAGTGGTTACACCGCCGCTGCCTTCCATTATATAATGTGTAGCAATAAAACGTTTAACATATGTTCTGCTTTCTGCCGGCAAATAATATTGCAGGTTCCAAAAATTACGGCTGCCGCTTTTTTTAATAGCACCATATACTCTTCCTGGCCCGCCGTTGTAAGCAGCCATAACCAGCAACCAGTCTTTTAACTGGCGGTATAATGTGAGCAAATATCTTGCTGCGGCATGAGTACTTTTGGTGTAATCTCTTCTTTCATCATAATAACCATTTACAACAAGCCCGTACTCCCTTGCAGTATAGGGCATAAACTGCCAGGGGCCACCGGCGCCTTTATAACTTGTAGCGCCCACACTCAAATTAGATTCTATTACTGCAATATATTTTAACTCACGTGGCAGGCCATACTGCATTAAAATGCTTTCAATTAAATTAAAGTAGGGCTGCCCCCATCCTTTCATTTTAGTAAGGTGTTTGCCATGTGCATCCATATAATCCTGTACAAAGCCAATAGCGCTGGGGTTTATTTGCGCTTTATATGCCATGGATGTGTTGTAACTGTAGCTGGTAAACAAATTTTTAAAACCATATTTAGTTACCTGGCTAAAGTATTGTACTTTATCTTTTGAAGGAAGCGTTTTTGCTTTTACTACTTCATCAATAGCTTCATCTTCTTCGGCTTCATTAATTTTTATGGTAGTATCGGATAATACAGTGTCTTGCTGCAATTGTTGGTAGTTGCCTCCGGCCATTGCAGTTGTTGTAAAAGCTGTAGTTAAAAACAGTATGGCAAAAAACAATTTCATTAATTAGTAAGATGCTGGTAAGTTTTATATTGTTGCATCAGCAATTGTGATAGTTGCAGCAAAGTTACTTCATTGGTTTTTTCCGTCATAACCTGCAGGCCAAAAGGCATGCTGTTACTATGTTTAAAAAGCGGTAACGATACTCCGGGTAAGCCGGTTAAGTTAGCAAACACAGTATAAATGTCAGCCAAATACATGGCTACAGGATCATCTGTTTTTTCGCCAAATTTAAAAGCTGTTGTGGGGCTTGTTGGTAGTATAACCGCATCGTAATCAGTAAATACGGCTTTAGTTTTATCAACTAATAAGCGGCGCACCTGTTGTGCTTTGCTAAAATAAGCATCGTAATAACCGGCACTTAAAACAAATGTACCCAGCATAATGCGGCGTTGCACTTCTTTACCAAAACCTTCGCTCCGGGTTTGTTTATAAAAATCCGTTAAATCTTTTACAGGTTGTTTTGTACTATAACCAAAACGTATACCATCAAAACGGCTTAAATTACTGCTGGCCTCAGCAGTAGTTAAAACATAATATGCCGGCACGATGTAATCCAGTAAATCAAAATCAATTTCAGTTACAGTGTGCCCGTCTGCTCGCAACTTTTCAATAAGCTGCACAATGGCGCTTTGTATTTCATTGTCTAAAGAAGTATGGTAAAGCGCTTCTTTAAAATAAGCAATTTTATATTTTTTTGCGGGGGCTTCTATATCAGCAGTATCAATTACTTTTTTTGTAATAGATGTACTGTCAAAATCATCCGGGCCTGCCATTACATTCAGAAGTATTGCAGCATCCTCAATACTGTTACTAAAAATACCAATTTGGTCAAATGAAGAGGCGTAAGCAATAAGTCCATACCTTGAAATTGCACCGTATGTAGGTTTTAAACCAACCACACCACAAAAATCTGCAGGTTGTCTTACCGAACCACCGGTATCACTTCCTAAGCTTGCCATGCATAAACCTGCCTGTACTGCAACAGCACTGCCCCCGGAAGAGCCACCGGGCACTTTACTTTCATCTGCTGCATTTAAAACATTGCCATACGCAGAGTTTTCGTTGGTGCTGCCCATGGCAAATTCATCACAGTTACAACTGCCAATAATAATTGCATCTTCATCTAACAAACGCTGCACAGCAGTTGCATTATACACACTTGTAAAGCCATTTAATATTTTTGATGCAGCTGTTACTTTATGATCTTTATAGCAAATAACATCTTTAATGGCAATAACAACACCATGCATTTTTTTTAATGGGGCTCCTGATTGTCTTTCCTCATCAAGCTTTTGCGCTCTTTGAATTGCTTCCGCCTCAAAAACTTCCGTATAAGCATTTAACTGCCTTTTATTTTTTATTACAGAAAGGTAATGAGACACTGCATCTGTGCAGGAAGTATTGCCTTGTAGTAATGAACTATGATATTCTTTAATGGAATTAAAAACAAACATGATGAATACCTGTATTAAAAAACCGGCTGAAGCAATGACTCAAACCTGGGTCCATCACTTCAGCCGAAATTAAATGTATCAGTAATTAATTTTACTGTGATTGCTTTTGCTGTTCTAACTGCTGCCTTAGCTGGCGGATTTCTTCGTCTTTATCTTTCTCTTTCATTCCTTCTTCAATTTCGTTCTTCACATTATTTTTTGCGTCATTAAATTCCCTCATACCCCGGCCAATGCCTCTCATTAATTCAGGAATTTTACGTCCTCCGAATAAAAGTAAAATAACAACTACAATAAGTATTAACTCACCACCGCCAGGCATGCTGAACAGTAAAATGGCATTCAAAAAAGATACTGTCATAACAAATATTTAGAAGGCAAAGATAAACTAAATATTTATTGATTACCATTAATAAAGAAGCATAATTAACCCACGATTAACAGCAACTTTAAGGCAACAATAAATTTGTAAGGTTATCTAAGGTAGTTTTTTCCGCAACGGGCTTTTCCATTAGCAGCCTGCTCAATGGTAATGCCACGTGCACAAGATGAAATTAATACAGATGCAGTAAATAAAATAACTAATGAAAGAATGATCGCTCTCATGGTGTACAGGGTTTTTGATTAAAAATGGATTAAATCTTCAGGGTAAAGGTTAAATCAAAGGAGATTACATTTTGGATACAATTAACGTGCAATCATCGTACCAAATTATATTACCCATTAAAAAAAATGCAAAAATTCAACGAATTTTTGCATTTTATATATTATAAAGTAGTTATTACTTGCTAACAGCCATACGTTTTTCTTTAATACGTGCGCTTTTACCACTTCTTTCACGCAGGTAAAACAGTTTTGCACGGCTTACTTTACCAGCCTTGTTCAGTACAATACTCTCAATGTTTGGAGAATAAACAGGAAATAAACGCTCAACACCTATACCATCACTTATTTTACGCACTGTAAAAGTTGCAGTGGCACCAGTACCCTGGCGTTTAATAACGTCTCCTTTAAAACTCTGGATACGCTCTTTGGTACCTTCTATAATTTTATAGTTAACGGTAACATTATCACCAGCTTTAAAGTTTGGTAATGTTGCTTTATTAGTCAGTTGTTCGTGAACAAAATTAACTGCGTTCATACTTGTAATTTTTAACGGACGGCAAAGGTAGGGTTTTCTATTGAATATCGAATATCGAATGTCAAATAATTTTACCTGGCTACGTTTACACTTCTTTTTTCACGTATTACGGTTACTTTAATCTGGCCGGGAAAGGTCATTTCAGTTTGAATTTTCTGGGCAATTTCAAAACTCAGTTTATCGCTGTCAGCATCTGTAACTTTATCAGCCTCAACAATTACCCTTAACTCACGGCCTGCCTGTATAGCATACGCTTTTTCCACACCATTATATGCCTGGGCCAGGTTTTCAAGGTCTTTAATACGCTGAATATACTGTTGCATAATCTCACGCCTTGCGCCCGGCCTTGCACCGCTAATAGCATCACAAGCCTGGATAATAGGAGAGATTACGTATTGCATTTCCATTTCATCGTGGTGAGCACCAATAGCATTTACCACAGCTGGATTTTCGCCATATTTTTCGGCCAGTTTAGCGCCTAAAAGTGCATGGCTTAATTCAGTTTCTTCGTCCGGCACTTTACCAATATCATGCAATAATCCGGCACGTTTTGCCAGTTTTGGGTTTAAGCCCAGCTCGCCAGCCATAATAGCGCAAAGGTTAGCTGTTTCCCGGCTATGCATTAACAGGTTTTGGCCATAAGAAGAACGGAAACGCATACGGCCCACCATTCTGATTAACTCTTTATGTAAACCATGCACACCCAGTTCCATGGCAGTGCGTTCGCCAATTTCCATTACCTGGTCTTCCAATTGTTTTTTGGTTTTTTCCACCACTTCCTCAATACGGGCAGGGTGAATGCGGCCATCGGCCACCAGGCGCTGTAAAGACAAACGGGCAATTTCCCTTCTTAATGGGTCAAAGGAAGAAAGTACAATGGCTTCCGGTGTATCATCTACAATTAAATCAACACCGGTGGCAGCTTCTATGGCACGTATATTACGTCCTTCACGGCCAATGATGGAACCTTTAATTTCATCACTTTCCAAATTAAACACCGTAATAGAATTTTCAATAGCCACCTCGGCAGCGGTACGTTGTATAGTTTGTATTACAACCTTACGGGCTTCTTTATTAGCCTTTTCCTTTGCTTCTTCAATAATAGTTTGTTGTAATGCAATGGCTTTTGTTTGTGCTTCTTGCTTCAGGCTTTCAATTAATTGCGCTTTTGCATCTTCTGCACTTAAGCCGGCCACTTTTTCAAGGCGGCGTATGTGTTCTTCCTGGTGTTTTTCTAACTCTGTGCGTTTGGTATTTACCACCTCAATCTGGCGGTTAAGATTTTCCTTTATTGCATCATTTTCCTTTATTTGTTTTTCAACATTTTGGTCTTTTTGATTAAGCGATTGTTCCTTTTGCTTGATGCGGCTTTCAGCTTCAATAATTTTTTGATTACGCTGCAGCACTTCTTTATCATGCTCGGCTTTTAACTGCACAAAACGCTCCTTAGCTTCCAGTTGCTTTTCTTTTTTTATGGTTTCGGCTTGCGAAGTGGCGTCTGAAACGATTTTTTGTGCCTGTTGTTCTGCTTCTTCTACCTGTTTTTTTGTGTTTTTGGCAAAAATGAATTTACCCAGTACAACGCCAACTATAAGGGCGGCTGCACCAATGATGATGGAAAGTATGTTTGGTTCCATTGAAGTTTTTTGTTTTAAAACGTTTCACAATCGTATGTGTCCTCTCTAAACCCATAATAATAAATGAGATAGTTAGTGGGCGAAGATACAGAAATTGTACGGAGAAATTCCACATCAACCATTATGATATGCCAAAAAAATATGCTGTAAGGGGAATGTATTTATTTATAATGCCTTGTCCAAATGTTGCTCCATTTTAAGTAACGCTTCCTGCACTTCTTTTTCTATTGACAGGCTGGCTGTTGCACTTTGCGGCTGCGTGGCATACCAAATAAGCACCATGGCTATATAATCCTGCATGTCTTTACCGGCAAACTGAGTTTTAAATTCTACAATTTTATCATTAATAATTTTTAGGGTGCTACGTACAGTTTCTTCATCTGCAGGGTTTACTTTGATGCGGTAAGTGCGGTCGCCAATTACAATATTTACAGGTATTAATGCTTGCATAATTAAAATTAAGGTATTATTTTGTACGCCTTACCAAAGAAACCACCAATTTCCCCCAAAAACCAAGTAACCGTTGTTGCATTGCTGTAATATGCAATGCAGGCATTTTACCCTTAAAACAAACCCGTTTTAAACAGCAAAAACATTTCAGGCATGTTTGCAAAAATTAAGCAATCTTTTTTTACAGATTCACTTACTATTGAATGGGACAAGTTTACACCCAACCCTTTAAAATTTGTTTTAAAAAATGATAAGGGTGAAGTATGCACTACTTTAGAAACAAGGCAGGAGCAACACCAAAGGTTTTTTAACTGGCATGGGTTAAACGATTTGCCCTATGGCCGTTATATTTTAGAGCTGAGCAATATGGAAGGAGACCAAAGTGTAAAACTGGTAAAAAGGGTATAGGCTAATCACTTAACAAACCAATACATTTATCTATTTCTTTAATGTATTGATTAATATTTTTTTCAAAGGACTTTCTATCTGCCGCATTCATTTGCCCGGCACTGGCTTTTAAAATATCCAATTGCTGCTGCATGAAAGTTATTTGCTCAACATTTTTACTTTTTGCTTCCTGCAGTTCCTTAATCAGTTTACTCTGCCGTTCATTATCCTTTACCAGTTGCTGGTAATTACGCAGCAGGCGTTGCAGCTTATCGTTTACGTTTTTAATATTTTGTTGCAAGTCCGTCATACACCAAACCCCTAAAGAGGCTTTAGTTTATAATAATTGAAGTTTTGCGTCATCTTCGCTGCAATCTTTTCCTCCTTTAGAGAATAAAGTTATCTCCTAATCTCTGCCCCTAATTCTTTTTCGTATGCACCTATCAGCTTATTCATCATGCCATCAATTTCACTATCGGTCATTGTCTTTTCTTCATCTAAAAAAGTAAAATTAACCGCCATCGATTTTTTACCTGCACCCAGCTTTTCACTCTCAAACACATCAAATAAATGTACTGCTTTTAATTTATTTAGTTTAACAGTTTGTGTTGCTTTTTCTATTTGCTGGTAAGCAATGGCTTTATCCACCACCAGTGCAAGGTCACGCTGCACTGCCGGAAATTTGGATATTTCTTTAAAACTGATGTTATTCTTTTTGTTCAATTGCATCAGCTTATCCCAATTAATATCTGCATAAAATACCGGTTGTTTGCAATCAAACTGTGCCAGCGTTTTTTTATTTACGGCTCCTGCAACAGCCACCACCTCGTTCCTGATTTTTATTTCAACTGCATTTTCTAATTTTTCATTAGCCGCTGCTGTAAACTCCTGTATTGCTAAACCAGTAACCGCCGCAATTTTTTCAATTGTTCCTTTAATAAAATAAAAATCAGTTTTAACCGCTTTGCTGTTCCAGCTTTGTTGTGTTTTATTACCGGTTGCAAATAAACACAGGTGATTTTTTTCTTCGTATTTACCAACTTCGCTAACCGAATATGTTTTGCCAAATTCAAAAAACTGCAGGTTGCTGTTTTTACGGTTTAAATTATGCGCTACAGATTCCAAACCAGTTTGCAACATGGAAGGCCGCATTACATTCAGCTCCTCACTCAGATTGTTAATCATTTTAACAGTGTGCTGCAAGGTTTCTTCGTTATAATAATTACTGTTTGTAATACTATTGGTAAAAATTTCATTGAAGCCAAGCCCTGTTAAATAATCCGCCACTTTTTCTTTGTACGCAGCTTCATGCGCTAAAGTTTCTGTAGCCGGAGATATAGAAATGGTTTGCGGAATTTCCACATTATCCAAACCATCAATACGCATAATCTCTTCTACTAAATCTGCTGGTATACTAATGTCCGGTTTGCTGAAAGGTACTTTCAACCACATTTCATCCATACCTTCTTTTATCAGTTCAAAACCAAGGCTGGTTAAAATATTTTTAACAGTATCAGGATGATAATTTTTGCCGCTTAATTTTTTTAAGTAATGATATTTAAGTGGTACTTCTGTTTTTTGTTTAGGAGCCGGATAAATGTCAATCACATCGCTGGCAATTTCGCCACCGGCAATTTCTTTAATAAGTATGGCAGCCCTCTTTAGCACATTTACGGTGTTTCCAATATCAACGCCTTTTTCAAAACGGGTGGCTGCATCGGTACGCAGGCCATGTTTAAAACTTGTTTTACGAATGGTGGCCGGGTTAAACCAGGCACTCTCTAAAAAAATGGATGTAGTGCCGTTGGTTACACCGCTATTAAACCCGCCAAACACACCGCCAATACACATACCGTTGCTTTCACCATCGCAAATCATTAAATCTTCGCTGCTTAGTTTTCTTTCTTTTTCATCTAATGAAAGAAATGGAGTGCCTTCGGGTAAATTTTTGACAATTATTTTATTGCCTTTAACTTTTGCAGCATCATATGCATGCAAAGGCTGGCCGGTTTCATGCAAAATGAAATTGGTAATATCTACAATATTGTTAATGCTGCGTACACCAATACTGCTTAATCGTTGTTTCAACCATTCAGGGCTTTCTTTAATGGTGATGTTTTGGATACTTACACCACTAAAACGCTGGCAGGCTTCTTTATTTTCAATTACAACTTCAAACTGCAAACCCTGGTTATCTACTTTAAAATTATTTTTAAAGGGACTTTTTACAGCTGTATCTTTTTTATTATGATGGCTTAAATAGGCACATACATCTTTTGCCACACCCAAATGGCTCATGGCATCCATGCGGTTGGGGGTAAGGCCAATTTCATAAATAATATCTGTGTAGGTGTTAAAATATTCAGCGGCAGGTGTGCCCACTTTTGCATCGGCCGGTAAAACCATTATGCCTGCATGGCTTTGGCCCAGGCCAATTTCATCCTCAGCGCAAATCATACCATGGCTTTCCACGCCGCGTATTTTTGCTTTTTTCATCGTAAGCGGTTCGCCGCTTGAGGGATATATAGTTGTGCCAATAGTTGCAACCACTACTTTTTGCCCTGCAGCCACATTGGGGGCGCCGCAAACAATTTGCAGTGGTTCTGCACCACCAATGTTTACTTTTGTTAATGATAATTTATCAGCGTCAGGATGTTTGGCGCATTCCAGCACTTCTCCGATCACCAGCCCTTTCAATCCGCCTTTAACGGCTTCAAATGGTTCCATGCTTTCCACTTCAAGGCCAATGGAGGTTAAAATTTTACTTAATCTTTCCGCTTCAATTTTTTCGGGTAAATATTCGCTCAGCCAGTTGTAACTAATGGTCATTTAAAATCTTATTGCTTTTAATATGCGCAAAGATAGTTTTTTGAAAAGATAGTATGCCACCACCAAACCATAAACTAACCGGTTGGCAATACAAATACAAATGTTTTTAAAATTTATATGGTGCAGAAAAAGAAATTTTGGAAAAAACATTTGTTGATAAAATGAACAAATTGTTAAGCGTTGCTGCATTTGCCGGTGTGAATTGGAAGTGAATAAGCCGTTAATAAGCTAACTTTGCTGTTAGCAGGGCGTGGAAAACATACGTAAAGTTGTTGAAACTGCTGTTGTGGATAAATATGAATGCCCATTGAAACATTTATACCGTTTATCTTAGCCGCCCTGCCAAACTTTTTTATTTATCCTGATAAGAAGCACTAAATGGAACTTACTAATTATAATAAAGACAAAAAATTACGCCGCAAAGCATTGCCCGACCTGAGTACAATGGTATATGGTAAAGTGCCACCGCAGGCTAAAGAACTGGAGGAAGCTGTACTGGGCGCCATTATGCTGGAGAAAAGCGCTTTTGATACAGTGGTTGAAATTTTAAAACCCGAATGTTTTTATGTGGATGCTCACCAGCGCATTTACCGTGCCATGCAGGGGCTGGCAATTAAAAGTTTGCCTATAGATTTATTAACGGTGGTAGAAGAATTAAAATTCAGGGAAGAACTGGAAGTGGTTGGCGGCCCTTATTATGTAACCAAGCTTACTAACTCGGTTGTATCCAGCGCAAATATTGATGCTCACTCAAGAATTATTCTTCAAAAATTTATACAAAGAGAATTAATACGCATAAGTGGTGAAATTATTGGTGATGCTTATGAAGACAGTATTGATGTGTTTGATATGCTGGATGAAGCAGAAGGCAAACTGTTTGAAATAACCAACAATCACCTGCGTAAAAATTTTGACAGTATTGATGCGGTGTTGGTAAAAACCATACAGCGTATTGAAGACATGCGCAACAGGCAGGAAGATATTACAGGTGTGCCCACTGGCTTTCCCAGTATGGATAAACTGACTTATGGCTGGCAGAATACAGATTTAATTATTTTGGCGGCAAGGCCATCAGTAGGTAAAACAGCTTTTGCATTAAACCTTGTACGCAGTGCGGCCATGCATCCCACAAAACCAACAGCGGTTGGCTTTTTTAGCTTGGAGATGAGCAGTGCTCAATTAGTGCAACGTATATTAAGTGCAGAAAGCGAAATATGGCTGGAAAAAATTGCACGTGGTAAACTGGAAGAGCATGAAATGAAACAGTTGTACAAAAAAGGTATTGAGCGGTTAAGTAAAGCGCCTGTTTTTATTGATGATACTCCGGCACTGAATATTTTTGAACTGCGTGCCAAATGCCGCCGTTTAAAAAACAAACACAATGTTGGTTTGGTTATTATAGATTACCTCCAGTTAATGAGCGGCAGTGGCGATGGACGCAACAGCAACAGGGAACAGGAGATTAGTAAAATTTCAAGAGACCTGAAAGGCCTTGCAAAAGAACTGCAGATACCCATTATTGCATTAAGCCAGTTAAGCCGTGAGGTGGAAAAACGTAAAGAAGGAAATAAAATTCCGCAGTTGAGTGATTTAAGGGAATCAGGTGCTATTGAACAGGATGCGGATATGGTTATGTTCCTGTACCGCCCCGAATATTATGATATTACCAGCAACGAAATGGGCGAAAGCAACAAAGGCGAAACCTATGTTAAGATAGCTAAACACCGTAATGGTAGCTTAGATACTATTAAACTGCGTGCCTTGCTGCACATACAAAAATTTGTGGAAGATGAAGACGGAGGTAATGACTTTGGCGGTGCTTTACCGGGCGGCGGTAACTGGAAACCCGTTAGCGGATTAGATGGCGGCGGTGATGGCGGAGCAAAACTGTACATACAAAAATCCAGCAATGCTGATGTGTGGGACAAAGATGATGATGCACCGTTTTAAAGCCCCCTCTGCCCCCTGAAGGGGGAACTGATTATGCAAAAGATTTAAGCTAAGCCATTGATGAAATATAAATACATCATTTCAGTTTTTATTTTCGGGTTGTTACTTTGGTTTTTTGCAGCGTGGAGTAAAATAACACATAAGTCATACGCTGATGCAATGGTTAATATTTCTTTTGGCGTAATTGCATTGGCATGTATCCTAACCATAATAAAATTGCTATCTAATAAGAGTGATAAATTTCTAAACAGGTAAATTTATCAGCAAATATGGCACTCCCTTTTTTTTATAAAGAAGATATAAATGCAAACACTATTGTAGTGCTTGATGAAGACACCAGCAAACACATTGTGCAGGTGCTGCGTATGCAAAATGGCGAGCAATTGCAATTAACAGATGGCAAAGGCAATTTATTTACCTGTGAAATAACAGACAATAACCGCAAACGTTGTGCAGTAGCTATAATACAAACGAACAACGAACAACGAACAACGAACAATGTTTCTATTGCTATTTCCCTTCTTAAAAACACTAACCGTTTTGAATGGTTTTTAGAAAAAGCTACAGAAATTGGCGTAACAGAAATTATTCCGCTTATTTGTGAGCGCACAGAAAAAACTGCATTTAAGTTTGAAAGAATGCAAAGCATTTTAGTTAGTGCTATGCTGCAATCACAACAAACTTGGTTGCCTGTGCTGCATCAGCCACAGCAATTCAATAATGTAATAATTAAGCAATTTAGCAATTACAGCAAATATATTGCCCATTGCGAAAGTGAAGCAACAAAACAGCCGCTTCATTCTCAACTCTCAACTTTCAACTCTCAACTTATTCTTATTGGCCCCGAAGGAGATTTTACTGCTAAAGAAATTGAGCTTGCCTTGCAAAATAATTTTATGCCGGTTAGTTTGGGTAATACAAGGTTAAGAACAGAAACTGCGGGTATGGTGGCTGCAACCTTGTTAAGAGTACGATAAGCTATCAGTGGTTTAGTTTCAATAGCTAAATCAAGCTATTAATTACAACCTGCTTTTTAATTAGATTTACAAAAAACTGTGTAAGACAAGGTGAAGCTTGTTTATAAAGATGTTATTGTAAGTATGAGTAGTTTAAAAATTGCATTATTACTGCTGTTATTAGCACCGTGGCTGGCATTTGCGCAGCAAACTGTTGTGGTAACAAATAATCAGCAGTTGTATTTGGTGGAAAATAACATCCGGTATTTACCCGATAGCTCCGGCAGCCTTTCATTTAATTACCTGAAAAGCCTGCCTGACAGCGTTTTTAAATTTCAACAAAAATCAGGTATGAGTTTTGGCAACTCTCATTATGCCTGGTGGTTTAAAATTTATGTTGAAAATAAAACTGCGGAGGAAGTGTATCTTCTTTTTAGAAACCACGAAATACAACACCTGGATATTTATATTCTTGATTCAGCCGGAAAAACAGATTCTGTTCATTCCGGAATAACAATGCCGTTTACACAACGTTTTTTTAAAACCAATACACCGGGTTTTGCGCTAGGAAGCAAGCCTGCGGTGGTTTTCCTCAGAATTAAAACCCCCATACTGTATTTGCCAATAAAAATTGGCGCTGTAAAACCTGTTGTGGCAGAAATGCATAAGGTGGATGTTTTTAATATTTTCATTATCGGGTTAATGCTGGCCTTATCTGTGTACAATCTTGTAATTTTTGTTTTTACAAAAGACAAGGTGCATATGTATTACTTTGCTTACATTTTTAGTTCTGTTTATTTAATTGCACATGCCCGTGGTTATGTGCAGGAATTTCTTCCCTCGATTGCTGCAGTATTAGCAACACATGGAAATTTCCTTGGCTCATTAATTGCAATATTTTCTATTCTTTTTACCACCGCATATTTAAATACCCGTAAAAGAGCTCCCTTCTTTCATAAATGGCTTTTGCTGATTGTTATTACCAACCTGTTATTGTTATTGACAGAACTACTTCCGTATAAAGGCTGGTATAATGATGCTTTTCAACTGTTGCATCTTACACTTATGCCTGCTATGCTGGGTGCCGGTGTTTATACTTATGTAAAAGGATACAAACCTGCCTTGTATTATTTGCTGGCTTTTGGTGTTATGAAAACTGGAGTAACACTAGGGCTTTGTGGTTATATGGGCTGGCTTTCTTACAATAATTTTTTTATTCAAAACGCCTATTACATTGGTGCCGCAATGGAAGCATTAATACTTTCTCTTGCCATAGCGTACCGTTTTAATGTGTATAAAAAAGAAGCGTACGAAAAAGAATTGCAACTGCTTAAAGAACGCAACCGCATTACCGCCGATTTACATGATGATATAGGAGCCACACTAAGCAGTATGAATATTTATGGCGAACTGGCAGGGCAAGTATGGGAAGATAAACCTGCTAAAAGCAAAGAGCTGATAGATAAAATTTCAGTTTCGTCAAAAGAACTGATGGGAAGAATGGGTGATATTATCTGGAGTATGAAACCGGCTGACGAAGAAAAATATACGCTGGAAGGCAGGTTGAAAAATTACAGTAACGAATTGCTGGCGCCAAAAGATATTGTTTGCACATTTGACATTGACAACAAGCTGGCAGCTTCAATTAAAGATCCTGAAATAAGAAAAAATATTTTACTCATTTGCAAAGAAGCTATTAACAATATTGCCAAATACAGTGGAGCCAGGCAAGTGCAATTGTTGTTTCAGCAAAAGGAAAATGAAATATTGCTGAGTATATCCGATGATGGAGTTGGGTTTGATGCAAAAACTGCTAAAAACGGTAACGGCATCAGCAATATAACAAACCGCTGCAGCCTGTTACAGGGACGTTTTAATTTACAGACTGCACCACAACAGGGCGTTGTTATAACCTGCCATTTTCCGGTAGCTATAATTAGCCATAGCAGGATGTAAGCTTTAAAAATAAATTTGCCTTATGACAAGAGTTGCTGTTTATGATGATAATAAGCCACGGAGGGAAAGCCTTGAAGCGCTCATTTCTCTTTCTACAGATTTGGAATTTGCAGGTGGTTTTGAAAACTGCGCCACTATTTTGCTGGATGTTGCCGCCACCACACCCGATATTATTTTAATGGACATTGAAATGCCGGTGGTAAACGGGCTGGAAGGTGTTAAAGCAGTTAAACAGCAGCATCCGCATATAAAAATAATTATGCAAACTGCTTTTGATGATGATGATAAAGTGTTTGCTGCATTACAGGCAGGTGCAGAAGGATATATTTTAAAAACAGCTTCGGTTACGCAAATAGCGCAAAGCATTGATGAAGTAATGAAAGGTGGTGCAGCTATGACACCCTCTATTGCCTTAAAAGTAATGCGGTATTTTAATCAGTTGCCGGCAGTTACACAGCCGGATTACAATCTTTCCACCAAAGAAAATGAAGTGCTTAAATTATTAGCCAAAGGGTTAAGCTATAAAATGATTGCCGATACAATGGGTATCAGTTATTTTACAGTAAACAACCATGTTAAAAAAATTTATGAAAAACTACAGGTCCATTCTTTAGGCGAAGCGGTGGCGCTGGCACATAAAAACAAGCTGGTGTAGCAGTCAAATATTTTACTTTACACATTTAGCCGGGTATACTTAGCCCGGCTTTTTTATGCTGTTTACGAGTAACTGCATAGCTACATATAGCTATTGCCCTGCTGCTACTAATATTTCATTTTTACAACATAGTTTATACGTTTTCCATCTTTCAAATTTTGTTATGAAAAAAATACTCTTTTTTATTTATGCTCTATTAATTGTGGCCGCAACAATGGCGCAAACACCTGTGGCATATTATCCTTTTAACGGTAATGCAAATGATGCCAGTGGCAATGGCTTACATGGAGTAATTAATGGTAGTGTTGTACCAACTGCAGACAGGTTTGGCAATGCCAATAGTGCTATGGCATTTCCCGGAAATACCAATAGTTTTATTCAAATAGCCGATAACCCATTATTACGCCCTGCTAATATTACCATTTCATGCTGGATAAATCTTGCTGGTGTGGGTTCGTTAAATACGTTTGTGCACAAAGGGTTGAGTCCCTGTGTTAATGACTCCTGGTATGTTGGCACAGAAAGTGGAAATTTCAGGAGCTACGTTTCAAACTCTTTTACCTGCGGAGACCAGGTTTCTCTCAGCATTGCTCAAGTAAATAACGTTTGGAAATATGTAGCATTTACTGTTGATGTTACAACCGATACCAGGAAGCTTTATATTGACGGTGTTGAAGTGGCTTCCGGTACTTTTACATCATCATTGCAATATGACAATGGGCCAGTAACGCTGGGCGCCGGTTTTGAAAATGGTATCATGTCATTTCCGCTTACCGGTGCTTTAGATGAGGTGAAGGTTTACAGTACAGTGCTTAACCCTGCACAAATATTGAATGAATACATTGCTGCTGCACCAACAACTGCAACTCTTATTGCTCATTATCCTCTTAATGGCAATGCAAATGATATAAGCGGTAATAATTTAAATGGAACTATTATTGGTTCACCCGTATTTGTAACTGACAGGAGCGGAATTACAAACAGCGCTTTGGAATTTAATGGAAACATTGCCAATCGCATTGAGGTAAACGATAATGCGCTGCTTCATCCGGCCAGTGTAACTATTGCAGCCTGGGTACAACTAAATAATCTGAGTGGGTTAAAATCATTTGTTGATAAACCGATGGGTACCTCGTTTATGGACAGTTGGCATTTTGGAACCGAAGGTAGTAATTACTCCTCCTGGCATTTCAATAGCCCTACCAATCAAAATCCATTTTCCCAAGTAACTGCTCCCGCTACCACAGGCCAATGGCACTATATGGTGAATACCTTTGATAATGTAACCAAAGAGCATAAACTTTATATTGATGGAGTGCTTAAAACCAGCATTCTCTTTAACAGTACTATAGGCTACGATAATAGCAAAATGTATATAGGTGCAGGTATTGAGAATGGAAACTTAGACTTTTCGATGAATGGAATATTAGACGAAATAAAAATTTATAACGGGGTATTGTCTCAGGGGCAGGTTTTAACCGAGTATTATTCTTATGTTTTACAACAAAAACCCGGCAGTGGCAATGCCATTAATTTTGATGGAGTGGATGATGTGGTTGTAAATCCTGGTTCATCAGCTGTTAATTTTGGCCCTAATAATAATTTTGCCATCGACTTCTGGATAAAGCTTCCGGTTAATCAAACAAACCTCGCTTTTGTTGATAACATGATTATGGATAAGTGGGTACAATCTGCCTCTGAACCTTATCCATTTAGTATCCGTTGCGGAAATGCCACATCTATTGTTAACGGTCAAATTCAGTTAAACAGGTACGATGGTACCAATGTAACGTCTGTTGTAAGTAACGTTCCGTTTAATGATGATAAATGGCATCATGTGGCTTGTGTTAAAAATGGTAATACCATACTCATTTATAAAGATGGTGTGTTAACTAATACCGGTGCTGATGTGGTTACTAGCAGCACGAGCAATAATTATAATTTACATTTTGGGGCAAGAGGAACTACCGCTAATTTTTTTACCGGCGGGTTAGATGAGGTACGTATTTGGAACACGGCTCTTACCCAAACCCAAATCCGTGACCGGATGTGCCGCAAAATAACCAGTACTGATGCACTGTACAGTAATTTGGTAGCCTATTATAATTTTGATGAAGCTGCAGGTGTAACAACCATTGATGGTACCGGCAATGCAAATAATGGTGCATTAACCAATGGCACTGCAAGAGTAATTAGTGGCGCACCTATTGGCAATGCAGCTGCACATGATTATGTAAACAGTACTAAAACAGTTTCCCTAACTTACCCAACAGGCGAAAGCTTTACAGCAACTTCCACAAGTGGTAATCCCGATGCCATTCATGTTTACCGGGTGGATGAAGTGCCCAATACCTTAAGCGGCACCAATGGTGTGGGTGGTAACAACAAATATTTTGGGGTGTTCCAGGTTGGCGGTACAACGCCACAATACACTGCTGTTTATAATTACAATGGCAATCCATTAGTAAATGCTGCCAATGAAAGTACATTGGCTTTATTTAAGCGAACCGATAATGCCGCCACTGCATGGAGTAATGGCAGTGCTGCATTAAATACCACTGCAAAAACACTTACACTAACAGGCCAAAGCACAGAATATATTTTAGGCAGTACCGGAGCTGCATTACCATTAAACCTTATTTCTTTTACAGGCACCAAACAAAATAATAATGCCCTGCTGCAATGGCAAACTGCTAATGAAATAAATGTTGCCCGTTATGAAATACAACGCAGCATAAATGGTCAGCTGTTTACAACAGCAGGTACTAAAAACGCTGGTGCAGTAAATTATTTGTTTGAAGATGTAAATGCGTTTGCAACACAGCAAAAACTTTTTTACAGGCTTAAGAGTATTGATAAAGATGGAAGATTTTCTTATTCCGGTACTGTACTGCTGCAGGCGTATGATGCCGGCACGGTAACAGTTTTTCCTAACCCTGTTACTACAACAGTTACCATTTCAAATCTTAAACAAAATAGTATAGTAAAACTGGTAAATACTACCGGCAGTGTGGTGCACCGGCAAACTGTAACTGCACAGAGCATAACAATCAATATGCAATCACTGGCTGCGGGACTGTATGTACTGCAATATCAAAACAAACAAACCGGTGTAACAGAAACTATAACAATTATTAAGCAATAATCCGTTACTCCTAAAGCTGGTTTTCTTCAAATACAAAGGCTTCCATAAAAGGAAGCCTTTGTATTATTAGTTGTAAAATATTCTATTACTGTGCTTCGTCTCCTTTGTTTTCTTCTTCCAGCACAGGTTCGTTTAATTTAACCACGTGTGCTTTTCTTTTTGCCCTGTTGCGCATGGTAAGGTTAAGCATTTCTACAATAAATGAAAACGCCATGCCGAAGTAAATATAATTTTTCAAATGCAGCTCTTCTGCTTTTTCATGGTCCCATCCTTCAATAACCAGGCTTAAACCAATCATTACCAAAAAAGAAAGCGCCAGCATTTTAACAGTAGGGTGTTTTTGTACAAAGGCAGAAATTGCCGGGCTGAATAAAAACATTACAATCATTGCAACAATTACAGCTGCAATCATAATTTCAACATGCTGTGCCGTGCCGCCTGCTGTTATAACACTGTCAAAAGAAAAAACAGCGTCAATAATCATTATCTGAATAACGGCCTGTGTTAATGAAAGGCCTTTCTTTTTATCTATGCTTACATTCGGGTCTTCACCTTCCAGCTTGCCGTGTATTTCTTTTACTGATTTATAAATTAAAAACAAACCGCCCAATAGCATTACAATACTGGAAATGTCAAAGCCTTTACCAAACAGGCTTTCGGGGATTATATAATTTCCTCTTTGTCTCAATAACCAGCCAAGCCCCATCAGCAATAAACTGCGAATGATGATGCCGGTAATCATCCAAAGCGTACGGGCTTTTTTCTCGTCTTCCTTTTTTTGAAGACGGCTCATAATGATGCTTACAAAAATTACATTGTCTATACCCAGTACTACCTCCAGCACCACCAGTATTATAAAGCTTATAATGCTTTCACTCGTAAATAAATGTTCCATTCAAAAATTACTATAATGTTTTACAAATGTTTTTTACAATGGCAGGCCCTTCGTAAATAAAACCTGTCCACACCTGCACAAGGGAAGCGCCGGCTTCTATTTTTTCTTTGGCATCTTCTCCTGTAAAAATACCACCACTGGCAATAATGGGTATTTGACCGTTTGTTTTTGCTGCAATGTATTTTACAATTTCTGTGCTTTTCTTTTTCAACGGTTGTCCGCTTAATCCGCCGGGGCCAAGTGTTTCCAATACTTTGGGGCTGGTGTTGGGCAGCCTTCTGTAAATGGTGGTATTACTGGCAACCAGCCCATCCAGTTTTATTTCCATTGCCAAATCAATCACATCATTAATCTCTGCTTTCTCTAAATCGGGGGCAATTTTAAGTAAAATGGGTTTTGGTTTTTCTGTTTTTAAATTCAGGCTTTGCAGGTTAGTTAAAATTTTACGCAGGCTTTCTTTTTCCTGTAATGCACGCAGGCCCGGGGTGTTGGGGCTGCTTACGTTTACCACAAAATAATCAACATGTGCATGTAAAGCAGTAAAACAGGTCTCATAATCTTTCCAGGCATCTTTATTGGGCGTTACTTTGTTTTTACCAATATTGCCGCCAATTATTAAAGCGGATTGCGGGTATTGGCTGCGGAAATTTTTTACTCTTTCTGCCACAGCCTGCACACCATCATTATTAAAGCCCATGCGGTTTACTAAGGCTTTGTCTTTTGGCAGGCGAAACAAACGGGGTTTGTCATTACCGGCTTGCGCTTTGGGTGTAACAGTGCCAATTTCAATAAAGCCAAAACCCAACAACTCCAGTTCGTACAGGTATTGGGCATTTTTATCAAACCCGGCGGCCAGCCCCACTTTATTGGGAAATTGAAGGCTGAAAAGTGAGTATTGCGTATTTCCGGTGGGAATAAAACTCTTTTTTATGTAATTACGCACCCATTCAATTTTGCAAAGGCGTTTTAGCCAGTTCATTGAAAAATAATGCACTTTTTCGGGGTCAAAAAAGAATAAAACAAAACGCAGCAGTTTGTACATGGTAGGCAAAATTAAGTTATGTGATGCAGTTTTTTGTTTTGAACTAGAAATTATACCTTTGGCAAATGGTTGCATAAACAACTAAACAGGTTGATAGCAAATGGTTCATAGTTCATAGAGACTATTTTTTGTTATCAACAATGAACTATGAACCATTAACAATGAACTTAAATAAAATGCAGGAAGCATACATTGTTGCCGGTTACAGAACCGCCGTTACAAAAAGTAAAAAAGGAGGCTTTCGTTTTACAAGGCCCGATGATTTGGCAGTAGAAGTAATTAAAGGTTTGCTGGCTACTGTGCCGCAACTTGATACAAAACGGATAGATGATGTTATTGTAGGTAATGCCGTGCCCGAAGCAGAGCAGGGTTTACAGGTGGGAAGAATTATTGCTGCCCGTGCTGTTGGTTTTAGTGCGCCGGGCATTACCATTAACCGTTATTGCGCCAGCGGACTGGAAAGCATTGCCATGGCAACCGCCAAAATCCGCACTGGTATGGCAGAATGTATTATTGCCGGCGGTGCAGAAAGTATGAGCTTGGTGCCAACAGCAGGATGGAAAACATCACCCTCTTACGCAATAGCAAAAGATGACCCCGACTATTATTTAAGCATGGGCCTTACTGCAGAGGCGGTGGCAAAAGAGTTCAACGTATCAAGAGAAGACCAGGATCTGTTTAGTTACAACAGCCATGTAAAAGCCGGCAATGCAATTAAAGAAGGGTATTTTAAAAGCGGCATTTTGCCAATAACAGTTGAAGAAGTTTATTTAGACCAAAAAAATAAAAAGCAAAAAAGGAATTTTGTAATTGATACTGATGAAGGCGTACGTGCCGATACATCAGTGGAAGGTTTGGCAAAATTAAAACCTGCTTTTGCAGCGGGTGGTTGTGTTACTGCTGGTAACTCTTCTCAAACAAGCGATGGCGCTGCTTTTGTAATTGTTATGAGTGAGCGCATGATTAATGAACTGGGTTTAAAACCTATTGCCCGTTTGGTTAACTGTGCCAGTGCCGGTGTGCCCCCACGCATTATGGGTATTGGCCCTGTAGAAGCAGTGCCTAAAGTTTTAAAACAGGCTGGTATGAACCTGGGTGATATTGATTTGATAGAACTGAACGAAGCCTTTGCATCGCAGGCTTTAGCAGTAATACGCCAGCTTAACCTGAACCCTGATATTGTTAACATAAACGGAGGTGCCATTGCATTGGGGCATCCGCTGGGTTGCACAGGAGCTAAGCTTACCATACAATTAGTAAATGATATGAAACGCCTGAACAAAAAATATGGTATTGTAACTGCCTGTGTTGGCGGTGGCCAGGGCATTGCTGGCATTATTGAAAATATCAGCTAAGAATATTATCTTTAAACCGTTTAATTAATGCCTGCTTAATTAAGCAGGCATTAGTTTTACAGGCAACGCAATTGCCCTTAACCGGTATCTTATAAAAAAATCCGCCCCCTTATTAAACTTTTTGTTTTCTGCTAAGTCAACGATTTTTTCATATTCACCAAACACATTGCTATGGACAGAAGAGATTTTCTTACTGCCGGAAAGGCAAAGAAAAAAACTACTGGTATTGCTGCAGCGCCATCTTTTTCTCCCACCCGTACTTCAAGCGGCATTAATACATACACAGGCGCCTGGGGTACTAATGAAGTAATTCACTTATTAAAGCGCACCATGTTTGGTGCCAAAAAAGCGGATATAGATTATTTTCTTACCCGTACAATGAGCCAGGCAGTGGATGAATTAATTAACCCCACTGCACCCGACCCTGCTGAACCCGTTAAAGAATACGCCACAAGTACCACACCCGGTGTAAATGCAGATGCTAATATTGTTCAGGGTACAACATGGATTAATGATATTAACAGCGATGGTACAGTGCAAAGCCAGCGCCGTTCATCTTACAAAAAATGGTGGACGGGTGTAATGATAAACCAGGACAGAAGTATACGTGAAAAAATGATTTTTTTCTGGACAGATCATTTTGGCAACGAAGCAGGAGATGTGGGCAATGGCAACTGGATTTATAAGCAACACTCATTAATACGCCAGAATTGTCTTGGTAATTTTAAACAGATGGTACGGGATATTACGGTGGATGTTGCCATGCTGCGTTACCTGAATGGTTATTTAAATACTGCTTCTGCACCCGATGAAAATTATGGCCGTGAATTGCAGGAATTATTTACAATAGGAAAAGGCCCCGACAGCAAATACACAGAAAGCGATGTAAAAGAAGCAGCTAAAGTATTAACGGGATGGCAAATTAACGGCACTACATATCAAAGTGTTTTTAATTCAAACAGGCACAGCACCGTTAATAAAACTTTTTCTTCTTTTTACGGCAACACTGTTATAACCGGCAGAACAGGCGCTACGGCCGGAGACTTAGAGTTGAACGATTTAATGAACATGATTTTTGCCAACAGCGAAGCTGCTAAGTTTATTGTGCGCAAACTGTACCGCTGGTTTGTTTATTATGATATTGATGCCGGTACAGAAGCCAATGTTATTACGCCGCTGGCAGATATTTTCCGCCAGAACAATTACAATATAAAACCTGTATTAAGCACACTTTTTAAAAGCGAACATTTTTTTGATGTGCTTAACCAGGGCTGCATGATTAAAACACCTGCAGATTTGGTTATTGCCACTATGAGGGAATTTAACGTGGTAATGCCTGCATTAACTGACTGGGATAACAGTTATGGGCACTGGAATACTCTGTATGCAAATATGACCAACCAGGGGCTTAACCTGCACGACCCTCCAAATGTTGCCGGGCTGCCTGCTTATTACCAGGAGCCGCTGTTTCATGAAATTTGGATTACCACCGACTCGTTGCCAAAACGCAACCAGTTTACTGATGTAATGACAAGCACTGGTTACAGCCGCAACGGTATACGTATGCAGTTTGATTTTGTTGCCTGGGCAAAAACACTTTCTAACCCCGGTAACCCTAATGATTTAATTGATGATGCGTTGAAATACATGTACCGGTTAAGTTTATCGCCGCAGGTAAAACAGCAATTAAAATCGCAAATGCTGTTAACCGGTCAGCAGTATGATTATTACTGGACCAATGCATGGATGGCATACATCGCAAATCCTAATGCTGCTAATCTAAACATTGTAAACACCCGGTTAAAGGCATTGTTTCAATATTTAATGAACCTGAGCGAATTTCAGTTGTGTTAATTAAATTTTCCTGCTATTAAATTTTTAACATGAAAAGAAGAGAGTTTTTAGAAAAATCTGCAGCTGTTACTTTACCGGCAATTATCGGTGGGTATTCTGTAAAAGCATACAATGCCAATTCACCTTTAGTGCAGGCATTAATGAGTGGCGGCGGTACCAATACAGATCATGTACTGGTAATAATACAACTGAGTGGCGGTAACGACGGCCTGAACATGGTAATACCTATAAGCACTTATAGTTTATATAACGCAGCCCGTACTAACATTGCTATTCCCGAAGCAAGAATTTTAAGGCTTAATGGTTATGATAAAACCGGGTTGCATCCGGCCATGACGGGATTGCAAAGTATGTACAATGAAAACAAGTTGAAAGTTTTGCAGGCGGTTGGTTACCCTGCACCCAATTTTTCTCACTTTCGTGCCACCGATATATGGATGACTGCCAGTAACAGCACACAGGAAGTATACACCGGTTGGGCTGGCAGGTACTTAAATTATGAATATCCAAATTTTCCTGTTGGCTATCCTAATACCAATGTGCCTGATCCTTTGGCAATACAAATTGGTTCCATAGCGTCGCTCACAACACAGGGCCCTTCGGTAAATATGGCAATGAGTATAACAAGCGCTACCAATTTTTACCAGTTAATAAACGGCACCAGTGATCCTGTTCCGGCTACCAAAGCAGGTAAAGAGTTAAGCTACATACGCACTGTTGCCAAACAAACACAGCAATATGCAGGCCGTATAACTACTGCTGCAGGCAAAGTAAACGCACAGGTTACCTATCCATCTAACAACAGCCTTGCAGACCAGTTAAAAATTGTTGCCCGTTTAATTAAAGGCGGTTTAAACACAAGAATTTACATGGTGAGCTTTGGAGGTTTCGATAATCATAGTTTGCAAACCACCACTACCGATACAACAGTTGGTACCCATGCCACTTTATTGGGCAGGGTTAGTGATGCTATCAGGGCTTTTCAGGATGATTTGATTTTTTTAGGAATAGAAGACCGTGTGGTAGGTATGACCTTTAGTGAATTTGGAAGACGCATAAAAAGCAACAGCAGTGTGGGTACCGACCATGGAGCTGCCGCACCGCTTTTTGTTTTTGGAAAACCGGTTACTGGCGGTGTGTTGGGAGATAACCCGGCAATACCTGCCAACGCAACAGTTAATGATAATGTACCCATGCAGTATGATTTCAGAAGCATCTATTCCACACTGTTGGAAAAATGGTTTTGCCTGGATAAAGCAACGGTGCAGGGGTTATTTCCTCCGGGCATTAATGCACAGTTACAGGATTTGCCTTTAATTAAAGATGGTGTTTGCAGCAATACCACGCCAAGCACATCGGGCAAAAGTTTAATTACCAACTATCCCAACCCCTTTACTTCTAAAACAACTATTGAATTTAGTACTGAAGGAGGGCATACATTAATTCAAATAATTGATACTGCCGGCCGCTTGTTAATGGATTTACTGGAGAAGGATTATCCTGCTGCAACCCGTCAAACCATTACATTCGATGCATCGCATTTACCTAACGGAATTTATTATGCCCGTTTGCAAAATGGAGCAACACAGCAGGTAAGGCCCATGCTAAAAGTGCGGTAGTAATTAAAAATATATTAAATGATAAAGCCGGTTTTTCTACCGGCTCTATTGTTTTATAAATATTTATTTCATCAGTCTGTAGTACGGTGCCCTGCATTCACCCAGTCTACAATTTTTTGTTTATCGGCAGCAGTTAATTGCCCGCCTTCGGGCATATAAGTTGGCGTGCCGTCTACAGTGCGAATTTTAATGCGGTCCCATGCGTTTACAATACTGTTATCATCATCCCAGTTTTTACCCCCGCTTATGCCGCCGTTTAAGTGGCAGGGACCGCAATAACCGTTAACAATGGTGCGTACAGCATAAAACTTAGGGCCATAGCCATTAATAGTTAGTTGTGCGGTATCGCTGCAGCCGCTCGTATTTTTTGTGGTAACAACATAATTGCCTGCTGCCAGGTTAAAAAAGTTGGTAGATGCCTGGAACGTAGTGCCGTTAACACTGTATAAATATTCTGCACCAATTGGCGATGTTACTGTAATGGTACCTAATTGCTGACCGGCAATAGTATGTGTTTTGGATGCTACTGTTACAATGGTAACTTTTGCGCAGGGGTCAACAGCAGGGGTATCTGTTTTTTTACAGCCAGCAATAAGCGTAAAAGATAAAAAAACGAAAAGCAGTTTAGGTGAATTCATACGTTTAAATGTACAATTAATTTAAAGCAATGCAAAACCTTCTGACTTTGCTGTAAAACGTTGGTTTAATTATCACAAGCTGAAATGCCTAATTTTGCAGTATGCAAATAACCGCAGTTACTGACAGTACAACGGCACATCAGTTTTTACAGGTGCCGCTGGATTTATACAAAAACGACCCGGCATGGGTACAGCCGCTTGATAAAGACATTGAAGAGGTTTTTGATAAAGAAAAAAACAAAGCTTTTCGTTTTGGCGAAGCAATACGCTGGATATTAAAGGACGATGCCGGTAAAACCATTGGCCGCATTGCTGCTTTTGTAAATAATAAATATAAAACCAAGGGGGATGAAGGCCCGGTTGGCGGTGTAGGCTTTTTTGAATGTATTAATAACCAGGAGGCAGCAAACCTGCTGCTGGATACAGCTAAAAACTGGTTGCAGGAAAAAGGAATGTATGCCATGGATGGCCCTATAAATTTTGGTGAGCGTGACCGCTGGTGGGGTATGGTGGCCGAAGGATATCATTCGCCATTATACTGTATGAATTATAATCCGCCATATTATATTCAGTTATTTGAAAACTATGGCTTCCAGGTATTTTTTAACCAAATTTGTTTTGGCTTTGACCCTGAAAAAAAATTGAGTGACAAAATATTTCAACGCCATAAACTGGTGGAAGAAGATGGTAACTTTTCGTTTAAAACCATCAAAAAAAACCAGCTGGAAAAATTTGCAGAAGACTTTAGTATTATTTACAATAAAGCATGGGCAGGCCACGGCGGTTTAAAGCAAATGAGTAAAGAACAGGTGCATCTTTTATTTAAAAAAATGAAGCCGGTAATGGATGAACGCATTGTGTATTTTGCTTACTATAAAAACGAGCCTGTATCACTTTTTGTAAACATTCCTGATTTAAACCATTACTTCAGGCATATGAAGGGCAAGTTTGGCCTACTGCAAAAACTAAAATTTTTGTGGATGCAGAAATTCAATCCTTCAAAAAAGTTTAACGGGTTAATTTTTGGTGTGGTACCGGAGTGGCAGGGCAAAGGGCTGGATGCATATATGATAGGCGAGTGCAGTAAAATTATACAGGTGCCATCTAAGCCTTATACAGCTTATGAAATGCAGTGGATTGGAGATTTTCATCCTAAAATGATAAACGTTGCAGAAAATTTTGGGGATACCTTCCGCACCCGCAGGCTGGTAACCTGGCGTTATTTGTTTGACCGTACAAAAGAGTTTAAACGCCACCCTATTTTATAATTTCAGATTTCAGAATTAAGATTTTAGATTTGCTTAAGTGAGTTCATAGCTTATAGTTCATGGTTCATAGCATCACATCCTGGGTTAAACTATGAACCATGAACCATCAACTATCAACCAATGGATAAATTCATCGTTTCAGCACGTAAATACAGGCCGCAAAATTTTAATACAGTGGTGGGGCAGGCGCATATTACCACCACATTAAAAAATGCGATAAAAAATAATCAGCTGGCACACGCCTTTTTGTTTTGTGGGCCACGGGGTGTGGGTAAAACAACCTGTGCCCGTATTTTAGCCAAAACCATTAACTGCGAAAACCAAACTAAAGACGGCGAGGCTTGCAATACATGTAACAGTTGCGTATCGTTTGACGCCGGTACTTCATTAAATATTCATGAGCTGGATGCTGCCAGCAATAACTCGGTAGATGATATACGGAGTTTGGTGGAGCAGGTACGCTTTGCACCACAAGCCGGTAAATACAAAGTATATATTGTGGACGAGGTGCACATGTTAAGCGCTAGTGCCTTCAACGCATTTTTAAAAACGTTGGAAGAGCCACCACCTTATGCCATTTTTATTTTGGCAACAACTGAGAAGCATAAAATACTCCCCACCATATTAAGCCGCTGCCAGATTTTTGATTTTAAAAGAATTACCAATGCAGATACGGTGGAGCATTTACAGGAGATTTGTGATAAAGAAGATATAAAAGCTGACAAAGCAGCCCTGCATGTGATTGCCCAAAAAAGCGAAGGCTGCATGAGGGACAGCCTGAGTATTTTAGATAAGATAGTAAGCTTTACCAATGGCGAACTTAATTACTCCAACACACTGGAGCATTTGAATATACTGGATGAAGATTACTACTTTAAGTTTTTAGATTTTATGCAGCAGCAAAACCTGGCCGATGCCATGCTGCTGTTTGATGAAATTAACCGCAAAGGTTTTGAAGGTGATACTGTAATTGAAGGCTTTGCAGAATTTATCCGTAACCTGTTAGTAAGTAAAGATGCAAAAGCTGCAGTGCTGCTGGAAGTAGCCGATGATTTTAAACAGAAATACGTAAACGCTGCAAAGCAAATAAGCGCCAGTTGGTTAATTGCTGCTCTCAATCTTTTAACCGATGCGGAATTAAATTACAAACAGGCACGTAACAAACGTCTATTGGTTGAATTAACACTTATAAAACTAAGTTACCTTACCCAGGCCATTGAAGTGGTGGACAACGGCGGTGCCGTAAGTAAAAAAAAACTGGTTGATGCAGCAAAGCCGGTAGCTTTTAGAGCGGTGAAGATGATTGAGGTGAAGGAAGAGAGAATAACGAATAATGAACAAAGAACAAATAACAATGGGCAAAGCGAAAGAGTAAAAGAGCCTGAAGCTAAATTAATAATTGAAGAGCCGGAACAAAAGATTGCACCTGCAAAAACAGTAAATACTTCTGCTGCTGCACAACCACCAACCACCAACTACCAACCACAAACCGCTCTTGGTTCCCTGCAAAAAATACGGCAGAAAATTAATGAGCAAAATAAAAACGGCAACGACGAAGTAAAGCCGTTAACTGAAGAGGAATTATATGTTGCCTGGGGCGGTTTTATAGAAAAACTGATTGAAAAGAAAAACCACTCTGCTGCCACTAATTTTAAAATGGCTGCTTTAAAAGTGGTGGACAACAACAGTATTGAAATTACCACCGGCAATAACATACAGCAAAAATTTATTGAAGGCGAAAGAGCTGCACTGGTTGCCCACCTGCAAACGCATTTTAATAACCGGCAACTGGTTTATACCATTATAATTGAAGAAAACGAAGCCGATAGCGGGCCGGTAGAAAAACCGCTTACCACAAGGGAGCAATATTTAAAACTGATTGAAGAATACCCGCTGGTAAAAGAGTTAAAAGACCGCTTGAAACTTACGATTGATTAACTAATGGACCGGGGCGCTAAAGCGACCTGAACCATTAGTTTAACAGACTTTCGGAAGTAAGTAATTTTTTCTGCGTAATCTGCGATATCTGCGGGCAAAAACAAAAATTTGGTTAAAGCCAAATAGTAATTCATCTGTTGAACGGAGCGTCGCCACTGTAGTTCCATCAGGGTACAAAAGCCTGTAACAAAAAACTCATTTATTACCGGTTACGATTGCATAATTTTATATCTGTTTCTTTCCTGTTTTTACTGTAATTTCGAACCTCAAATTTTAAAATCTGAAATTATTGATATATGGCTGAAGTGATTCGCATGCCGCTGCTAAGCGATACTATGACCGAAGGGAAAATTATTGCATGGAATAAAAAAGTGGGAGATAAAGTAAAGAGCGATGATACGCTGGCTGAGGTGGAAACCGATAAAGCCACTATGGAAGTAGTGGGCTATGCAGATGGGGTGTTGCTGCATATTGGCGTACCCGCAGGCGAAGCTGCAAAAATCAATCAAATTATTGCTATTGTTGGTAAGGCCGGTGAAGATATCAGTGGTTTGCTGGATGCACCCGCTGCTCCTGCCGCCGCCGCACCTGCTGCCGCTCCGGCGCCTGCCGCACCAGTAGCAACAGGCGGTGCCAAAGTGGAATTACCTGCCGGTGCCAAAGTGATACGCATGCCGCTGTTAAGCGACACCATGACCGAAGGAAAAATTGTGGCGTGGAATAAAAAAGTAGGCGACTTTGTAAAAGCAGATGATGCAATTGCTGATGTGGAAACAGACAAAGCCACGATGGAAGTGGTAGGTTATGAAGAAGGAACTTTATTATACACTGGCGTGGAAGCTGGAAGTGCTGCTAAAGTAAACCAGATTATAGCTATTGTTGGTAAAGCCGGTACCGATGTAAGTGCTTATGTAGCTGCTGAAACAAGTGGTGCTAATGCCGCTGTTGCTGCACCTGCTGCTGCAAACGTACCAGCCGCATCTGCTGCGCCAGCTGCAATACCTGTTGCTGCTGCGGCAACTTCAAACGGAAGAGTAAAAGCTTCTCCGCTTGCTAAAAAATTGGCTGCTGAAAAAGGCATTGACATAAACTTAGTGGCAGGCAGTGGCGATGGTGGCCGTGTTACTAAAAAAGATGTGGACAGTTATGTGCCATCAGCAGCACCGGCTGCGGCAAAAGCAGCAGCACCAGTCCCGATAGCTATCGGGATTGCCAGCGGCGCAGAAGGGTATACCGATATACCGGTTACCACCATGCGTAAAGTGATTGCACGCCGCCTGGGCGAAAGCAAATTCAGCGCACCGCATTTTTATTTAACCATGGAAATTAACATGGACAATGCCATGGCGGCACGTGCGGCCATGAATGAAGTAAGCCCTGTTAAAATTTCTTTTAACGACATGATTATAAAAGCCAGCGCTATGGCGCTGCGCAAACACCCGGATGTTAACAGCAGCTGGCTGGGTGATGTTATCCGCATGAACCACCACATACACATTGGCAGTGCGGTGGCAATGCCCGATGGTTTAATTGTGCCGGTAATACGTTTTGCCGACCAGAAATCACTGTCTCAAATTGCGGCTGATGCAAAAGAACTGTACGCAAAAGCAAAAGATAAAAAACTGCAGCCTGCTGAGTTCAGTGGTAACACATTTACCATTTCTAATTTAGGTATGATGGATATTGAAGAGTTTACTGCCATCATCAATCCGCCGGACAGTGCCATATTAGCTGTTGGTACCATTAGCGAAAAAGTAGTGCGTAAAGGCGATGGCTTTGGTGTTATTAATGTAATGAAGCTAACCCTTAGCTGCGACCACCGCAGTGTGGATGGTGCTGTTGGCGCCTCTTTCTTACAAACACTGAAGAAATTTTTAGAAAACCCGGTAACCATGCTGGTTTAATTATTACCAAACATTTTTTAAATATAAAGCGCCGGCAAAAGCTGACGCTTTTTTGTTTTATGTAACCGGCAGTGGTAATGCTTATTAGCTGCGGTGGCGTCGCACACTTGTACAGGAAATCTTTATTGGGCGTTTATTAAAGCGCAGGTGCAGATTTCGCAATGGCATTAAAAGCTGGAAAAATTATCTTAGTTAATATTTAGTTTATCTTCTGCAATCACCCCTTATTTTATGAAATGATATTATACAGGCATTAATTTTGTAGAAATATTTTCTCTCCGGTTACATTTTATATTTATAAGGTTACTAACATTAAAGGGTTTAATATGATTAAGGTAAAATTACTGGCAACGCTGCTTATTTTAGCAGTTTTAGTCCAATCTTGTAAAAAAGATAATAGTAATTCAAATAATACCGGCACCGGCGGCACAGGAAATTATAAACTTGCATATCCGGATTCAATTATTTATCCGCTTGGCGAGCAATCTAATTTGCAAATAATAAACCCGGTTACTGCTAAGCAAGGCATTTATACTTCTTTTCCTGATGGTTTGGCAATTGATACTACCAATGGAAATATTAGTATACACGAAAGCGAAACAGGTATTAAATACAGAATTTATTTTACTTCGCTTGACGGAACCACAAAGGATTCTACACTGCTCACTTTATCCGGTATAAATTTTTTAGATGGTGTGTACAAAATCAATACATCAGACTCCATCATTAACCCGGTATACAACAGTCTTACCGGTAACAGTTTGCCAACTGCAGCCGCAGGCTCGGTGTTTGATGAAGGCGGCGGTTGTAACAGTAACGGTTGTGCCGTAAACTTAAATGATGCACGAATAAATTTAGCACAAACTTTACGTAACGGTACTTTTGGCAGCAATCCCTCAAATGGCAGTAATAAAACTTTTACTTTAAACTTCAGGTTAAATGACCGGAGCCTTAAAGGCGGTAATAAACTTAAAATAAAAATATTTTACTTTAAAACCATTAACGATGTTACTGCCCAGGTGTGGGATATTTTAAATGGCAGGAACGGCACCGTCATTAACAGTTTTAACAACAACAATAATACGCCCATACAAGGTTTTACAGCCGGTAATATTACCCAGTCATCACTTACCGGAAAAGGCCGCAGGCCGCCCTGTGTTGTAATCCTTACGCAATAAAGTAGCAGTAAGTATAGTAACTTTGGTATCATCATTTTTTTATGCGCAAAAATTTTGGTGCCATTGTACTTGTGCTTATAATTTCTGTTTTATTTACTTTAGCACAGAAGACGCCTTCAGCCGGTTATATTCAGTTTTATAAAACGGCTGAAGCATATTACAATGCAGAAGCCCCCACCAATATTACTGACAGCCTTGCACTGCTGAATTATAATAAGGCCATTGAACAATTACTTGCACAAAAAAAATCAGACTCTGTATTAATAGATTGCTATACCAAAAAAGGCATCATCTTACAGTTACAAAATAAGGATACCGCTGCTATTGAAAATTTTTTAAAAGGAGCAGCAGTTAAACTCAGCAACAAAACCATTCAAGATTCATTCTGTTTTAAACCACTGCTGTTTGCAGGTGCATCTTACTACAGCTTAAATAATTTAGACAGTGCATTATATTTTTTTAAGCAATGCGACAGCATTGCCGCAAAATATGACGGGCATATAACAGAGGTTGAACGCCTGTATAATAAATTGGGAGTGCTGTGTTACCAAACGGGGAATTACACACAAAGCACAAACTATTTTACAAAAGCAATAAACAGTATCAGCGGTAATACTGAAAACGCAGCTATTTCATTTTATGAATGTAAAACTAACCTGGGGGCAGGCTTTTTTAAATTGCAGGATTATGATAAGGCAATGAGTATTTACAAAAGCCTTCTTGGCAATAAAAATATTCCGCAGCAAAATATACTGCACAATATTGGAAGTATTTATTTAGAAAAGAAACTGTACAAAGAAGCGCTGGAATACTTAGCACCCTTAAATTATAACAGCCAGGTTAAAAGCAACGATTTAGCTAAAATATATTTGGGTTTGCAAAAATTTGATTCGGCTAAATATTACCTGGATAATGCTTTGCAGGAAAACACCCAACTGCAGGGGAATAAAAAAAATATAAATAACGGGCTGGCTTTAAGGTATTACGGCGATTTTTGGATGCAGCAAAATAACATTCAAAATGCTTTATTATACTACCAGCAATCTGTAATACAATTTGTACCTGGCTTTAATGATAAAAATATTTATAAAAACCCCGGTAATTTTTTAGGGCTCTATTCCTGCTTTAACCTGTTTGATGCAATTACTGCCAAAGCAAAAGCATTTGATGCCTTGTTTAAGCAAACAAAGGATATCAACAATAAAATAGCCTGTTTGCAAACTTATCAAGCTGCATTTGAGTTAGCACAATATGCGGAACGTTTTTTTGATAATGACGAGGCCCGTTTATTTCTCAAAAAAAATATTTCGCAGGTTTATGGTAATGCGGTACTGGCAGCTATTGAGTTGTATAAAACCACGGGGCAAAAAAAATATTTGGAAACCGCTTTTGTTTTAGCAGAAAAAAGCAAAGCAACGGTGTTGCAGGTTAACAGGCAGCAATTAGAGATTGCAGCACAATCGCCGGAGTTTAATAATTTAATAACGACCGAAAAAAATATAAAAGCCAATATAGCTAAGCTCAGTTTAGAAATTGCAGCGCTGAATGACACTGGCTTAACAGCCCAAAAGCAAAAGCAAATTACCGATTATGAATTGAAAGCCGCGGCTGTACAGCAAAAATTAAATGAAAACAGCAACTATCAAAAGTTACGTTACCAGTTAAATGATTTGCAAACAGAAAAATTACAAAAGCAGTTAATCGCTCCCGGGCAGGCATTGCTTTCTTATTTTTTAGTTGACAGCAGTTTAATACACTTTATCATTACAAAAGAAAAATTTGAATATTTTATTTCAGCAATTGACAGCAGCTTTAAAAATGAATTGTTAAAGGCAAATTTATATTTACAGCAGCCTGATAATTATGACAAGGTTAATGCACCTGCAATTTTAAAAAAATTATACGGACAGCTGATGAAGCCTGCGGAACCATTTTTACATAACATACATAAGCTTCTGATAATTCCGCATAATGAATTGTATTATGTGCCTTTTGATGTGCTTACAGACAGTAATAACAGTTATTTAATTGAACGGTTTGCTATAAGCTATAACTACGCTGCATTTTTTTTACAGGAAAAAGGCCAGGGCAATAGCACAAATAAAATTGCTGCATTCGCACCTTTTGCTAATGCAACAGAACTTAATGGATCTTATACAGCCCTTCCTGCATCTGCGCAGGAAGTACAGGCAACCAAGGGAAATCTTTTTATTGATACGGTTGCTACTAAAAATAACTTTATGCAGTTTGCCCCGCAAAATAATATTATACACCTGGCAACACACGCTTTTGCAACCGGTAATACATCTGCGGAGCCTTTTATAGCTTTTTATCCGGAAAAAAATATTCCGCCAGCCCAAACACAATTATACCAAACAGAAATTTACAATTTAAACCTTAACAATGTTAAGCTTGTAATTTTAAGCGCTTGCGAAACCGGTAAGGGGCAGTTAATACAAAGTGAAGGAATTATAAGTTTATCAAGGGCGTTTTCTTATGCAGGCTGTAAAAGTATTGTTACATCTTTATGGAAAGCCGAAGATAATGCCACTGCATACATTTGTGAAAAACTGTATTATTACCTGCAAAAAGGATATGATAAAGACGAAGCTTTACAAAAAGCAAAAATCAGTTACTTGTCAGACCCAAAAATAAACCCGGCATTTAAAACACCTAATTTTTGGGCCAACCTTATTTTAACCGGCGATGCTTCTGCTGTGTACTCTGATAAGGCCAGGTACTTGTACTATCTTTTGGCATTGGCTGGTGCAGTGTTGTTGCTTTATGTTATAAAAAGAATGTTCCTAAAAAAGGCAGTTACTGTTTAAATTTAAGCAGTTGCAGTTTTTTTAAAAACCACCCATCAATATTTTTATTGTATAAATGGCTTTTATCATTATTGATATGCTTAAATAATACTGTTGCCTTATCAATATCATTATTTTGCAGGTAAGCTAATGCCAGGTAATACTCCGCATCATCATTTAAAATATGTGTATTGGTTGCTTTATTTTGTGCAAGTAATTTATTAAAACAGGTTATGGCATTGGTAAAATCATTTTTTTGCAAATAAGCCTGTCCGGCTAAAAATATTTCGTTTACGGTATTGTTTTGGGCAGATGAATATATACTCACCACTGCATCATAATTTTTACCGGCGTATGCCTTTTCAACCTGGCTCACATTATTATCGCCCCTGAAGGCAGGCATATTGTAAGCCGTGTATTTTTCATTGTATAAATTTTTAGCAGAAATACTTATATACTGGTACAAAACAAAAATGCCTGCCAATAAAATAATGCCTGCAGCTATCCTGTAAACTCTTTTAGGTATTAAGCGAACAACAGGCGATTTTTTCTTTTGCTTTTCAATAGCCGCATCTTCCTTCATTTGTTTGCGTACATTGGCAACCCGTTGTGTTAAACCGTAATGTTTAACCGCTTCCCTTGCGGCGAGTAAATTATCATATTCCAGCCGCAGCCCTTCGTTGGTTGAAATTGATTGTTCAATTTCCCTGGCTTCATCTTCCATTAGCACCCCGTCAATATAATCAATCAGTTTTTCTGTTGTAAAATTGTTATTCATTTTGCAAAGCTGATTTTAAAGTTTTTGCCAATGATGCATTTTCTGATAACAGTTCATCTAAATTTTTTAAGCACTTGTATTTTTTATTTCTCAGCACCTGCTCGTTTTCATAATTCATACTTAGCACAATTTCTTTCATCGGTAAATTTTCGTAATAAAAGGCCAATAATATTTTTTTACAGGCTTCACCCAGTTTATCCATTATGCTTATTATTTGTTTATTACTTTCCCTGTTTGCCAGTTGTAAAATAGCGCTGTTATCTGTTATTTCTTTATCCGCCTCAAACTTATTTTCCCTTACAGTTGCCCTGTCTTTTCTTCTCAGTTCATTCAGCCATAAATTTTTATTAATGGCAAATAGAAATGTTTTTATGCCCGACTCCCCTTTGAATTTATTATTATTCACTATTTGCACAAAGGAAACAATCACTTCCTGAAAAATGTCTTCCGCATCTTCCATGCTGCCGCTGTTTTGCAAAATATAATTGCTCAGGCTGTCAAAATAGGTATGGTACATGTACTTAACAGCATTATTTAACAGCTTGCCGTTTTTTATCATTTGCAGCAATGCATCATCCGTAACCGGCGTTTCCTTCAGCATATTCCACCCCATTTAATAGTAAACACCCGGATAATTTTTGTAACCATTTCTTAAATTTTTTTAAAGTATTTCAACGTAAAATAAACTTTCCGGAATTTTTTTTCAATACCCGGTTACATTTTGTTTTCATGAAGTTACTGATTAGTGTACGCAATATTGTAAACTTAAAACTCAGTAAGATGAAAAAAACAATTGTAACCATCACCACAGGTATATTTTTACTTTTAATGGCAGGTTTAGTATCCTGTAAAAAAACCAATGATACTGCCACACCGGCCGCAGAGGCCATTACGGTAATACCACAAAGCCAGGTTCCTGCTGTTGTTGTAAGCACTTTTAACAGCCGTTTTGCAGGGGCAACAGAGGTGGAATGGCATAAAAGCAGTTCTTCAAGCAATTCCTTTGAAGTAGAATTTAACCATCAGAACCAACGCCACAGTGTGGGGTTTGATGATAAAGGAACAGAAAAGCACCATAATATCAGTTGCACTTCTGGTGCGGTACCACAGGCAGTATTAAATGCTTTTCGTGCCCGTAACCCTAATGACAATGTGTATGAATGGAAGTTAACAAGCGATGGCAACTGGAAAGCCCATTTTTTGCGCAATAATGTAAAATGGGAAACCACTTTTACACCTGCGGGTGTTTTTGTAAAGGAAGAACATGAATAATAAAATAAAAATCCTGTCCAAAAAATCCAGCGTCTTATGCAGTAAATGTAAATTTATTTGAAAAACCTGAAGCTACTATGTGTTAGTAGCTTTTTTAGTTAACAAGCTTTGGTAATACTCATGGGCTGCGGTGGCAGAGTAAATCCCGATTTTTTCGGGAACACTTGTGCAGGAAATTTTACTGGACTTTTATTAGGGCGTAGATACCAGGGAACATTTAGTAGTGATATGAACTGCGGAGGAGACTTTAATTAGGATAATTTATATCAATCTCTGTTTTTGGTTTTATATACTTTTCTTTTGCAGCCCAATCAAGATAAAACTGAACTGCAGCAGTATCTACTTCAAACTGGTCGAGTCTTAAGCGTGGCCGTACTCCGGATATTTTTTCAAGTGCGGTTAATCGGCAATAACACACTGACATTCCTTTAAAGCTTACATTGGTTGACATTCGCATATCTAAAATATTTGTTAGTAAAGCCTTCACTGCGGAAGTGTCTTTTCTTTCTCCTAATTCATAAGCAGCTTTGTCAATAATAGTAGGATGGTTTTTATAATTCAAATCATTTTTTAGTTTTTGATTACTTGGTCGTAAAACAAAATAAAGCAGAAGCCCAGAAAGTAAAAGAGCTATTATGATTTTAGGCTTTCCCATAAGTTTTCTATCCTCTTTAAATATACGCAATTCTTTACTTAGTAAGAGAATGTTAAAGGGAATTAGCTTATGTCTCCGCTTTGATAAAAGCTCACTAAAGGTATCCGGTACAAGTGAGTGACACAACGATGTTGAACAAAACTGTAAAAGCCCGTACCCACCTTCGTTTCACTTAGGTAGGCAAGCAAAAAAATCAATTTCTCTCCTGCGCCCTCAGCCACCGTTCTGGTATTTCATTATGGCTGGCCTGTAAATAATCTTTATAGCTGCAGGCAATAAATTTTTTATCGGGTAACTGCATCCACCAGCGGCCGGTTTTTTTGCTTTGTAAAAACAGCGTGTCCACTTCGGTAAATGCACAGTGAAATTCGTTAAAGTTGTGGCGGTCTTCCATCAGCGTTTCCTGCTTGCTGCGGCTTTTGCCATCAATAAAGTACCACAGCATTTGAGAAATTTGTTTGGCGGTTAAATCATCCACATCGTTTTGCGGCTGGTAACCATAAATGCCAAAACTGTTTATGCTGTGGCTCATGCCTGCGTAGCGGGTGAGTATGCAGGCTTCTTCGCCGGTAAGTCCATTGGGGCAATTGGTGTTGGCAGGCGCATCGCTGTATTTTATGGCGCTTATATCAAAGCTCAGTAAATGCGTATTGCGTATTACCGGCTCCATCTCTTCTATATTTTCTTTTACCATACCCACACGGTAGCAGTCAAACCGCAGTTTGTCCATTGTCTCTAACATGCGTGGGTGCACAAAATAACTTTGAAAGCCAATATGGTTGTAATGCTTTACATGGTTTGGTTCACCCGTAAGCATTTCCATTAAAAAGTTTTCGCTGCGTTCGGGGCTTTCGCCACGCAGGTTAATAGTGGCATCAATGCAGGTGGCTTCCACCTGTTTGTTCAGTTCTTTATAAGCAAAGTATTGTGCTAAAGTAACATCGTGGCTGCCGCCGAGTATAACTATTGTTTTATTGTGGCGCAGCAGTTCGGCCACCACGGTTTTTACAGCGGCATAACTGTCGTTCAATGTGGCGCCGGTTTTAATATTGCCAATATCGGCAATGGTAACATCTTTATGCCAGTAATGTAATTGGTACAGTTGTTTGCGTATGGCATCTGCCGCATGAATGTTATTGCTGAAAACGCCGCTGCCCCTTGTTTCGGTAACTCCCACCAGTATAATGTCGGTATCAGTAACGTCGGGCAGTTCGCCTTCGTTAATGGCAATATGTTTTACCAGTTGGCCATCGTTATAGCTGTTGTCTCCAAATAAATCCTGCAGCAAAACAGGGGCTAAAAAATCGTTGATTCCGTACATTTTTTTTGTTTAAAAATACTTTGAATACCAGCTTCAGTTTTTCATAGCATCATCGTTGCGTCGCAATCCTTTCATCGGCATACATAATGGCAACATTACAGACCCAAAAAGGTAAAAACAGCAAAGCTTTCAAAGCGGTATAAAAAATTTGGGGCAAACCTAATTTATTAATTCCACATAGCGGAAACGTTGCCGTAAAAAGTGGAAAATATCAATGTTTTGAAAACGGTAAAATAGTAACTTCGTCCATACAACAATAATTAACGATGGCTCACCAACAGGAAATTTTAACCGATGTGGTTATAAAATTTGCCGGCGACAGCGGCGATGGTATGCAGCTTACAGGCAACCAGTTTACCAACAACACAGCTTTAATGGGTATAGACCTGGCAACCTTCCCGGATTTTCCGGCGGAGATACGGGCCCCGGTTGGCACCTTACCCGGTGTTAGTGGTTACCAGTTGCGTTTTAGCAGCGACCGTGTGTTTACCCCCGGTGATGCCTGCGATGTGCTGGTGGCTATGAATGCCGCTGCATTAAAAGCAAACCTTAAAGCATTAAAACCCGGTGGAAAAATTATTGCCAATACTGATGGTTTTGATGGTAAGAATTTACGCCTTGCAAATTATCCCGAAGGAGTAAACCCTTTAGAAGATAATAGCCTTGGCAATTACGAAGTAATTAAAATGGATGTTACCAAAATGACCCGTGAGGCATTGAAGGAAATAACCATGGGCGTAAAAGAAAAAGACCGTGCCAAAAATATGTTTGTGCTGGGCTTTTTATACTGGATGTACGACAGGGATATGGATAACACCATTACCTTTTTAAAAGATAAGTTTGGTAAAAAGCCGGAGATTTTAGACAGTAACGTTAAGGCGCTGCAAGCCGGCTTTAATTATGCGGATACGGTGGAAACCTTCCGCACAAAATACACAGTAGAAAAGGCCAAAATGGAACCCGGTGTTTACCGTTCCATTATGGGTAACCCTGCGGTGGCAATGGGCTTAATTGCGGCTTCGCAAAAAAGCGGCCTGCCTTTATTTTTAGGCAGTTATCCTATTACTCCTGCAAGTGATATTCTTCACGACTTAAGCAAGTATAAAAACTTTGGTGTAAAAACTTACCAGGCCGAAGATGAAATTGCAGCAGTAACATCGGCCATTGGAGCCAGCTATGGCGGCAGTTTGGGTGTAACCACCAGCAGCGGCCCCGGTATTGCGCTAAAAGCAGAGGCAATGGGTTTGGCAGTAATGCTGGAAATTCCTTTGCTGGTAATTAATATACAACGTGGTGGTCCCAGTACCGGTTTACCAACTAAAACAGAACAGAGTGACTTAATGCAGGCATATTATGGCCGCAATGGCGAATGTCCCATGCCTATAATAAGTGCCAGCACACCCAGCGATTGTTTTGAAGCAGTGTATGAAGCTGCAAGAATTAGTGTACAGCACATGACACCTGTAATGTTTTTAAGCGATGGTTATATTGCCAATGGCGCAGAACCGTGGAAGTTTCCTAAAAGCGAAGACCTGCCGGAAATAAAAGTAAACTTTGCTTCTGTTGCCAATGTAAATGACGAAGGCAAGTTTATGCCTTACCAGCGTGATGAAAAACTTGCAAGGCCATGGGCAATACCCGGCACGGCTGGTTTAGAGCATAGGGTGGGTGGTTTGGAAAAACAGGATGTTACAGGTAACATCAGTTACGACAGTGATAACCACCAGCACATGGTTAAAACAAGGCAGGAAAAAGTGGACCGTATTGCCAATTATATTCCTGAACAAAAATTGGATAGCGGTGCAGATAAAGGAAAAGTATTGGTATTAGGCTGGGGCAGTACTTATGGTGCTATTAAAAGCGCCTGTGCAGAATTACAAAAGGCAGGTAAATCTGTAAGCCATGCACACCTGCGTTATGTGCGCCCTTTCCCTAAAAACTTAGGGGATATGCTTAAGAATTTTGACACTGTAATTATTCCTGAAATTAATAACGGCCAATTAGTAAAAATTATAAGGGATGTTTATTTTGTTGATGCGAAACCTTATAATAAAATAATGGGCGTGCCTATTACTAAGGGAGAGTTGGTTACAGAGATAAGTAAATACTTGTAAAATTTTTCGTAAAGAATTTTTAATCCCCTGTAATTTCAGGGGATTTTTTATGCAGATTTATTCCTCAAAAATATTTTGTAAAACACCACACCTCAATGTATATTTAATTCAGGTAACAAACAATGAAAGCATTCTTATTAAAACATAAACAAAGAATTATTTTTTTAATAGTGCTTTTTACTATTTTATTTTTCCTTGTCCCTTTGCAAAAGCAGCATTATTTAGACTTTGATATTAAAAACTTCAAGAAAATTTTTTTAATACCAATTTTATTTTGGGCAGGTGTTGTAACGACTATAGGTTTATTTATTCTTTTACTTGTAAAAATGAAATCATTTATACAAGCAGGTATTTATTTTTTTTATACAGCACTTTTTCTTGCATGGTTCTTTTTTATTTTTCAAGATATTTTTTTGGGAACTGCTTTGTTTCTTAACCGGCTTTACAAAAAAGATGGTTTACAAAAAGCCTATGTTGTAAAAATGATGAACGCTGCCGATTCTGCTAAAGGAAATTTTTTTCCTTATGATCTTGCTGCTCAAAAAATAGTTGTTGACAGAAAATTAATAAACAGCCTTTATAAATCAGGTCTTAAACAAGGCGACACAGTAATATTGAAATTAAACAAAGGATTGTTTGGAATCCCTTTTCAATCAACGCCTTTTGATGATAAGTAAACACCTTACAATTCCATTTTGTAAGCTTATTGCTTTTGGGTAACACAAACCTTGGCATTTTTCTTGCTTCTAAAATCCGTCACCTTTAAACTTATCCAATGCAAAACGTTTTGAAAAACCTTTTTTCCATTCCTTTTATTATAGTGGCCGCTCTCTCATTAATGTATTGCTCCAAGCAACAAGCATTAGTGGCTGTTGAAGCGCCGCCGGTTTTAGTTTCACAGGCAATCAGTTTTAAGCAGGATACATTGCCTGTATCACTTTCAGTTACTACAGCCCGTAAAGAAAATGTAGGTACGTATAAAACCACTGCTGTAGAAGCAAAATACCCGGACAGTACTATTCGTAAAAACAGTTTAATCATTCGTGTTACGGGTGACAGCGCAAGAGCTTACAGTAATACAGAAATATTGGCTACCTATATTGATTCAGCAGGTGTAATGTTTTCCAATATCATTACTGATACGGTTAATGAAATAATTCTTACTAAACTGGAGAAGAAAAAAAATGGTTTGGTGCAAGGTAGTTTTACGATTAAGGTAAGTAATTCTACCAAAACAAAAACTTATTTACTCAAAGAAGGAATAATTTCTTCCACATTTGCCGACTATTAAATTGTTTGGCAAAGCATTTGTTAATAAACCGTTTAATTAATAACCCTTGTTTGGCTGACGCCCTCACCGCAGCCGGGCTTTTACCACTAATAGCAGCAAAAAAATAAACTATGCAGTTAACATTTATTGCTGCATTGCAACTGTTATTTGTAAACCATATCCTTTTATGAACGAAACACTACTGCAAAACAAAGCGGCAGCAAAAGCAACTGCTGCGCCGGCAATTTTTTCTCCATTAACAGAAGGCCTGCAGGAATACACCGGCAGTTGGGATACGCCACAGGTGGTGCATCTTTTAAAGCGTACATTGTTTGGCGCCAAACTGCAGGATGTAAATTATTTTAAGGGCCGCAGCATGCAGCAGGCAGTTGATGAATTATTGCAACCAACAGCAGCGCCATCATCAGTACCATTAAATAATTACAGTGTAAATGGCTATACAGATCCAAGCGGTGTGGCATTATGGCAAACATGGATTAATACAGGTATTGCAGTTGCAGATAAAGATTTAAATCAAAAAAGAATAGATTCTTTTAAAACATGGTGGCTGGGCCAGGCGTTACAACCTTCCCGTTCCATACATGAAAAGCTGACTGTTTTTTGGCACAATCATTTTGCCATTAATACAGATAACTCCGGTGATAAATTAAAAGCCCGTTTTTGGTATGATCATTATTTATCACTGCGCCGGCATGCGCTGGGAAATTTTAAAGCAATGGCAAAAGCCATTACGCTGGATCCTGCCATGCTGTATTTTTTAAATGGCGAAAGCAATGTAAAGGGCAGCCCCAACGAAAACTTTGCAAGAGAACTGCAGGAATTATACACTGCCGGCAAGGGGCCCAATTCAAAATACACAGAAGATGATGTAAAGGCCGCCGCATTAGTTTTAACAGGCCATACTGTAAGCCCCACTACTTTTACTTATTTTTTCGACGCAGGAAAACACGATTCTTCCAACAAAGAATTTTCATCTTTTTACAGTAATAAAATTATTACGGGTTACAGTGGTGCCGCCGGTGCAGGAGAAATTGATGAATTGCTCAACATGATTTTTTTGCAGGATGAAGTGGCTATGCATGTTTGCCGCAAAATTTACCGCTGGTTTATTTATTATAAAATTGATGCGGAGATAGAACAAAAAGTTATTGCACCGCTGGCTCAAATTTTTAAAACAAACAATTACAATATTGTTCCGGTGCTGGCTGCATTATTTAAAAGCAAACACTTTTACGATATGGTGTATGCTTCGGCATGTATTATTAAAACGCCGCTTGATTTTGTAATTGATTTAATAAATGAATTCCAGGTTGCGCTGCCCAATGCTTCAGACAATGAAGCCACTTATGCAGTTTGGGAAGCAGTGCAAAATGAAGCAAGGGAAATGCAGCAGGAATTGGGCGCCATTCCGGAAGTGGCCGGCTGGTATGCCACTTACCAGTCGCCTGCGTTTCATGAGTTATGGATCAACACATCAACTTATACACGTCGTACAATTTATACCGACCGTATGATAGCTGACGGTATTATGAATAATAATCACACTATTGTTATTGATGCAATAGCTTTTGCCAATCAGCTGGCTAATCCCGGAGATCCTAATTTATTAATCGATCAGTCGCTGGAAGTACTGCTGCGTTACCCGCTTTCACAAAGCGCCAGGGAATTTATTAAACGTTCTATCTTATTAAGCGGGCAATACCAGGATCATTACTGGACGGATGCATGGGATGCTTACAAAGCAAACCCCACAGCGGCAAATCTTGCTATTGTTGCAAGCCGTTTAAAAGCTTTGTATAAATACATTATGAACCTTCCTGAATACCATTTAAGTTAATTCATCCAATATCCACAACTATGCAACGCAGAAAATTTTTAAAACAAACTTTACAAATTGCTATAATTCCATCTTTATTCAGCGGCTTGTCTGTTAAAGCTTTTGGTAACTCTGCTTTTTTACAGGCACTTGGCAATGTTGAAAACGATCATGTGCTGGTATTAATACAACTGAGTGGTGGTAATGATGGTTTAAACACAATTATTCCTTTAGAGTTTTACAGTGATTACAATCGTATCCGTTCCAATATTGCCATACCGGAAGCCCGTGTTTTAAAACTGAATAATAATTTAAAAAGCGGATTGCATCCATCAATGGCAGGTATGCAGCAATTGTATAACGAAGAAAAATTAACCGCTATCCAGGCGGTCGGTTATCCTTCGCCCAATGGTTCGCATTTTCGTTCTATGGATATTTGGTTAACGGGTGCAGACTCCGAACAATATTTATCAACAGGATGGGCGGGCCGTTATTTAAATAATTTATATCCCAATTATCCCGTTGGTTTTCCTAATGATACAATGCCCGATCCATTGGCATTGCAAATTGGCTCAGTACTATCACCTGTATTTTTAAGCCCAACAGGTTTTGATGCATTGGCTATTGATGAAAGTTTAAATTTTTACAACTTAATTGATGCTATACAAGACCCCACACCCAATACGCCCAGCGGTGTGGAGTTAACTTACCTGCGCACTATTGCAAAACAAACAAATAAATATGCTGATGTTATTAAAACTGCTGCTGCAAAAGTTACACAGCAGCAACCTTACCCCGCAGATAATTATTTAGCAGCACAACTGAAAGCTGTGGCAAGATTAGTGGCAGGTGGTTTAAAAACAAAAATTTATATGGTGGGTATGGGTGGCTTTGATACACATGCCGGCCAGGTAAATGGCGGTAATCCATTAACCGGCAACCACAGCCAGTTATTAAAACAAGTAAGCGATGCTGTAACAGCTTTTACAGCAGATTTAAAATTCCTGGGCGTGTCAAAAAGAGTACTGGGTATGACATTTTCTGAATTTGGAAGGCGCATGCAAAGTAATGGCAGTTTAGGAACCGACCATGGTGCAGCACAGCCGGTGTTTTTATTTGGCGAAAGTGTAAAGCAGGGAGTGCTTGGAAAAAATCCCACTATACCAGCAGCAACTGCAGCCATTGATAATGTGCCAATGCAATATGATTTCCGCAGTGTGTATTCAACAATTTTGCGTGACTGGTTTTGTTTGCCACCGCAGGATGTAGATAATGTGTTGCTTAAAAATTATCAGTACCTGCCGGTAATAAAATCCACTGCTTGTAATATGAATGTGGAAGAGCTGAATAATTTAGGTGATAACCTTATTTTGAATTATCCAAACCCTTTTACCAACTCAACAAAAATTACATTTAAGAGTGATGGCGGGCATGTGCTGGTGCAAGTATTTGATACAACAGGCCGTTGCATAAAAACGCTTGCCGACCAGGTATATGCGCAGGGCAGTTACACTGTTACTTTTAACAGCGAAAATTTAGCAGCAGGTGTATATTATGCAAGGCTGCAAAACGGTTCGCTGCAGCAGGTAAGGCCCATGCTTAAAGTAAGATGATACCATAACCTTTGATAAAACCAATGCTCACCTTGTAATGAAACGCAACCTTAGCATACTAATTTTTATAACTTTTTTCAGCATTCAGCAGCTGTTTGCACAAATAAATTATACCATTCAAACAAACAGTACTTGTGTGGGAAGTGCTTTAATATTTAATTCAAACGTGTTTGAAACAGCACAGTTTCCTGATACCATACGCTGGAATTTTGGAGATACTGCCAGCGGCATGTTAAATACTGCAAATGCTATTCAGCAACCCACACATATTTATAACACACCCGGCGACTATGTGGTTACATTGCATGTGCATGATATTGGTGCAGGTACTATCGATATTATTGATACAATAACGGTAGTTAATCCTGTGGCTTTCAATTTTGGGCCAGATGTTTTTTTATGTGGCGATACCAGCACACACATTTTGTATGCACCAGTTATACCCGGGGCACAATACGAATGGAATGACGATACACTAACGAGAGATACTATGCTTGTAGTGAGAGAGAGTGGTACTTATACTGTAAAAATTAATGGTTGTCCTGTTACAGATACTGTGGGTGTTTTTTTTACACCCATACCAAATGTTGATTTAGGAAGAGATCATGTTATTTGTGCAGGCGAACAAATAACACTCAATGCGGTGAGTGAAAATGCAACCTATCAATGGTATTTAAATGGTGCATTATTACCCAATGCACAATCGCAGCTTTCAGTAATACCTCCTGGTGGCCAATATGTAGCAAGAGTAGATGCTGCAGGTTGTGGCATTTACAGCGATACAGTTAATATAACTTTTAATGCAATGGCAGCACCGCCGTTTAACCTGGGTCCAGATACATTACTTTGCCCTAAAGAAATTTTTTACTTAACAGCAAAAGTTAATGGCGCAACTAACTATGCATGGAGCAGTAAAGGGCTGGATGTAAATGATGCAGTGAATTATAATATTGATATGGATTCTGTTATTCGTATAACAGATCAGGGACGCTATTGGGCTTTTGTAAGAATAAACAATACCTGCGAAGTGGTGGATACTATGATTGTGCGGTACCGTGGCAATAAACAATTAAACTTTAATGATACTGCTTTATGCCAGGGAACAACATTAGTGCTTGATGCAGACTTTGGTACAGGTATTTACAAGTGGCAATCTATACCGGCACAGCGGGATGATCAGAACAACACCAATCAATCCACTTATTATATTTATAGCCCCGGTTTTTATACCGTTACAGCACAAGTGGGGCATTGTATTTTTAAGGATAGTTTAAATGTGGTATTTAACGATACATTGCGTTTAGGCCTGCCACGTGATACTACATTATGCCAGGGAGAAACATTTATAATTAACCCAACGGTAAACACTGCCGATTTTTTATGGCAGGATGGAAGCCGTGGATACACATACAGCGCTACGCAAACAGGTATGTACCGCATTACGGCGCAAAATGGTTGTGGGCGTGATACTGCAGGTATGTACATAAATTTTGAGCCTTGCCCGTGTGCTTTATTATTGCCGAATGCATTTACGCCTAATGGAGATGGTTTGAATGATAATTTCCGGCCGTTGCATGCATGTGACATGCAGGATTTTACTATGACAATTTTTAACCGTTATGGTGAAAAAATATTTTTTACAAAAGATCCTTTAACCGGGTGGAATGGAAAAACGGATGATAACCGCCTTAACATGGGCGCTTATGTTTGGACGGTTAGTTATACAAAACCCAGCGATAAGCAAAAGGTAAAAAAACAGGGCACTGTGTTGTTATTGCGATAAATTAATTTATCCTCATAAAACAAAGAAGGGCTGCAAATTGCGGCCCTTCTTTTGTTTTAAAATCTTTTTTAGTGCCTTATTTTTTCCCTGCCAAAAACAATACCCACTTTAAGGTTAAATGTAAAATAGGCGTCGTTCTTTTTTGAATTACCCCGTTGGTCACCTGCTGTTGTAATATGTGTGGGGTCCAGCTCATACTGCCTGTCGTTAAGCAATAATGCATTGGTTAATTTAGCACCTGTAAAATAATTGGAGTACACAGTAGGATCAATGTATGTAGTACTTACATCATCTAAATAATCGGTAGTTAAAATTCTGTACACTAATTCAGCCCTTAAATTAATCATAGGGGTTAACTCATACTTAACGCCTGCCCCTAAAGGAATATTTACTTGTCTTAAATTATATGGTTTCCTGTTTGGGTATTCTGCAAAGCCCTGTCCTTCTGTACGCAGGGGTTGCAAATCAACCCATTTATTTTGCAGTTTTGCCTGTGGGTTAAATGAAAAAACGCCAATACCACCCAACACATATGGCGATGTTCGTGGAGGTTCAACATCTCCATCATATTTTTTAAACATAAAAAGCGGGTGCAGTTCCGCCACTGCCATAAATTCAGAAATGTTGCTTCTAAAACTAAGGTTACGTTCGTACCTGCCGTAAGTAGATGATTTTACACTTTTAAGTACGCTATCGTAGGCTTTTACCTGGCCAAAAGTACCTTCCAGCCTTAGCGCTACCGCATTTTTATAAATGGCGCTTATATAAGCACTTCCTGCAAATTGAGTATTTCCAAAATTTACATCCTTAATAAAGCTTTTTCCTATGCCCTTTTTGCCCCCTAAATCTGTAAGGCAGTTCATAATACCTACCGACCCACCCAGTTCATATACAACAGGGTTGTCATAATAATTATTATTGTAAAAATAATACTGGGCGCCAGATTGAAGGCCTGAAAAACATAATGTAATAACTGCCGCGGTGATAACTCTTAATCTTTTCATGCAATATTTGTGCTTTTAGTTAGCAGGCAAGGCTTTACATGAGGGAAGTTGGATTTACAAATAAAGGGATTATTCCCCAATAAAATTGAGGATGCATCATTTTGTTGACAATTTTTTAGATGCTTACAAGCGCTTTTTTGCTGCATACAGCCGCAATTGCTAAAAAAGAATGCCTAATCTAAAGTTAATGGAAAAATAAGCGTCTTTTTTCTTAGGATTACCCCTAATATCTCCAACAATAGTAAAATGATTAGGATCTATTTCCCGTTGCCTGTCAAATAGTGCTTCGGCATTATTAAGCAACCCGGGATCAAGGTATTTTCTAAAAAGTTTACGTTCAACATAAGTAGTGCTTACATCGTCTAAATAATCGGTGTTTAAAAAACGGTATACACATTCTGCACTAAAATTTAAGTTGGACATTATTTTATACTTTATACCACCCCCAACAGGAAAATTAAATTGCCGTAGTTTATAAGGCTTCCTGTCCGGGTATTCGGCAAAGCCCTGGCCTTCTGTATGCAGGGGCTGCAGGTCAACCCATTCACCATTTAATTTTGTTCGGGGATTAAACCTGAAAAAACCCACACCTCCCAATAAGTAAGGCGATAAACGTGGTAATTTTTCTTTTAAGCCATATTTCTTAAAAAAATAAACCGGGTGAATTTCTGCAGCAGCCATAATTTCAAAAATTGTGCTGCGGAAACTAAGATTGCGATCATATCTGCCAAATGTTGTTTCTTTTACACCGGCTAAAACATTGTCGCTGGCTTTTACAACACCCCAGGTAGCCTCCGTACGTAAACCCACGGCGTTTTTATAATAACTGGCAAAGTATATTGAGCCACACAGTTCGGTGTTTTTTACATTTACATCTCCTATAAATTGTTTTCCCCGGCCTTTTTTACCTCCTAAATCGGTAAGGCAATTCATTGCTCCAAGCGATGTACCTATTTCGAAAGTTACCGGGCTGTTGTAGTAAACATCATCAGAAAAATCTGGCTGTGCAGATGAATGGATGGCCGGTAATAGTAACAATAACAAAACAGCCGGCACTATAAGCGCTTTTTTCATGAAACAGGTTTCCTTTAGTTGTTACAAAAATGATTTTAAAAGGATACTCCTGATTTCAAAGATTAAATATCAGCTTTTTTTTTAACAGAATAAAATTTACAGGCAGGTTTTATGCCACATACGCTGCATTTGGGGTTACGGGCCACGCAGGTATAACGGCCATGCAGTATTAACCAATGATGCGCTTTGTGTACATACTCTGCCGGAATATTTTTAATAAGCTGTTTTTCAGCAGCCAGGGGAGTTGTGGCATTGGTGGTTAGTCCAATACGGGCACTTACCCTAAAAACATGTGTATCAACCGCCATGTTAGGCTGTTCATCCACCACAGAAGTAATTACATTGGCGGTTTTACGGCCCACACCGGGCAGTTGCACCAGTTCATTTACCGTCATAGGTACGCTGCCATTAAATTTATGCAGCAGCATATTTGCCATGCCAATTAAATGCTTTGTTTTATTATTAGGATAAGAAATGCTTTTGATTAACGGGAAGAGTTCGTCAAAACTTGCTTTGCTCATTGATGCTGCATCGGGATATTTTTCAAAAATAAAAGGAGTGGTAAGGTTTACTCTTTTATCAGTACACTGCGCAGATAATATAACAGCCACTAATAACTGAAAAGGATTATCATAAAATAACTCTGTTTCCGCATTGGGTGCATGCTGTAAAAAATAATCAATAATAAATTGATACCGTTCCTTTTTAGTCATAAAAAAATCCCGCTTTTTGGGCGGGATGTAAATTACATTAAATGCAACTATTTTAAACTTCAGCAGATAATTCGCTGACTGCTTTTTCGGCGTAGTTTAAAATGTTGTCGATTGTTTTACGGCTCGGTGAAAGTTTAATAACAGACAGCTCTTTTTGAGAGGCTGTAAGTTCTTCAAATTTTTCACGCAGGCTCCAGTCTGTTTCCAAAGCAGCTTTAATTGCAGCTGATTGGGCTGGGGAAGTTTCATTGTATAGATACAATAATAAATCTTCCGGGGTAAAGTTGTGCATAAACAATAAGTAACTTGATGTTAAAGAATTAAATATCCATATCCGTATCTATAAACGGTATTTTTACGGGGATATTGTATTTTTTAGAAGAAATTATTTGCTTTCGGCGGCGGGGGTAATAATAAATAAATCTTCGTTATCTTTTTTCATCATGTAGTTCTCCCTTGCATATTTTTCAATGGTTTGGGGATTTGTTTTCAACATATCTAAATCCTTACGGGTATCGGCTATTTGTTTATTGAGATGTTGCTCCGTTTGTTGCAGTTTTTTATAGCTTTTAACAGCTTCAAAACTGGAAGGAATATCGTTTTTATCAAAGAAAATAATCCAAACAAAAAAAGCTGTACCTGCTAGTAAGTACTTGTTTTTTAACCAGGATGGTATGTGGGAGAGAAGCTTCATTTTGTTTATGGTTAATGGTTCATAGTTCATAGCCGGGCCATGAACTATGAACCATCAGCTATTGACTACTTACCAAATTTAATCTTTCCTTTTGGATAAATTCCTTGCTCGCCCAGTATTTCTTCAATACGAATAAGTTGGTTGTATTTTGCCATACGGTCTGTACGGCTTGCACTACCGGTTTTAATTTGCCCGCAGTTTAATGCTACGGCTAAGTCAGCAATGGTGGTATCTTCTGTTTCACCGCTGCGGTGGCTCATAATAGTGTTGTAACCGTTCATTTGTGCCAATGATACTGCATTGATAGTTTCTGTAACAGTACCAATCTGGTTTACTTTAACCAACAAAGCATTGGCAATGTTTTTATCAATACCCTGTTGCAAACGGGTTACGTTGGTAACAAATAAATCATCACCCACCAACTGGCATTTTTTACCAACAGCCTGTGTTAATGCAGCCCAGCCGGCCCAGTCATCTTCTGCCATACCATCTTCAATACTTACAATGGGATATTGTTTAACCCAGCTTTCCCAGAATTTTACCAACTGGTCGCTGCTCATTTCTTTACCGCTGCTTTTATGAAAAACATACTTTTTCTTTTTATTATCCCACAGCTCGCTGTTAGCCGCATCCATAGCAATAGTAATTTGGCTGCCTGCTTTAAAACCTGCTGCCTGTATAGCTGTTAACACGGTTTCAATAGCTTCTTCATTACTTTGAATGTTGGGTGCAAAACCACCTTCATCACCTACGTTGGTGCTAAAGCCTTTTTTCTTTAATACCGTTTTTAATGCATGAAAAATTTCAACACCCCAGCGCAAACCTTCGCTAAAAGAAGAAGCGCCAACAGGCATTACCATAAATTCCTGGAAATCGATTTTGTTATCCGCATGTGCACCACCGTTTAAAATGTTCATCATGGGTATAGGTAATACTTTTGCATTAGTACCGCCAATATAACGGAACAAAGGCAGGTTAGCTTCCAGTGCTGCTGCTTTAGCAACAGCCATACTAACAGCCAGCATAGCATTAGCGCCCAGTTTTCCTTTGTTGGCAGTGCCATCTAATTGTAGCAATGCTGCATCAATACCGGTTTGGTCGGCCACATCCCAGCCTAATAAATTATCGGCAATAATTGTATTTACATTTTTAACAGCTTTTAAAACGCCTTTACCTAAGTATTTCTTTTTATCGTTGTCACGCAGTTCAACTGCTTCATGAATACCGGTGCTGGCGCCACTTGGCACAGCGGCACGGCCTAAATGTTCGTTTTCGGTTAATACATCTACTTCTACAGTGGGGTTGCCACGGCTGTCTAAAATCTGCCGTGCATGAATGGAGGCAATGTAGCTCATCTTGGTTCTGATTTTTAATTATTAATTAGTTGTTTGTTGTGGTCAGCGTTCTGAAAATCTCTTCTAAACTGTCGGTATTTTCATTTTGCCACGAAACTATATTTAAGTTTTTATTCAGTGCAATTTCCATCAGTTTTCTTTTCAACACATCCGGGTTATCGGTTTTAAAAACCCAGGTATTGGCATTTACCTGTTTAATATTTTGAATGCCTTCAAATACATCTTCCTTCACCACTTCTTTTAATTGAAGTGTTAATGCATTGCTGTGTTTATTGCTGCGCAGGTTGCTCAGTTTATCATCGGCCACAATATTGCCCCGGTTAATAATTATCACCCGGTCGCAAATAGCTTCCACTTCCTGCATAATGTGTGATGAAAATAAAACGGTTTTGTTTTTGCCCAGTTCTTTTATTACTTCCCGTATTTCTACAATTTGGTTGGGGTCTAAACCACTGGTGGGTTCATCTAAAATCAACACTTCCGGGTTATGAATTAAAGCTGCGGCCAAGCCAACACGTTGCTTGTATCCTTTACTCAATTGACCGATTTTTTTACCGGCTTCTCTTTCCAGTTTTACTGTGTTAATTACTTCTTCAATTTTTACTTTTGAATTTTGAATTTTATGTACGTTGCCAACAAACTCTAAATACTCTCTCACATACATATCGTAATACAATGGGTTGGCTTCCGGTAAATAACCAATTTTTGTTTTGGTTTCGTTGCTGTTTTCGCTTACACGAATGCCACAAACTTCCGCACTGCCGCCATCGGCTGTAATGTAACCGGTAATAATTTTCATGGTTGTGCTTTTGCCTGCACCATTGGGACCAAGGAAGCCCACAATTTCTCCTTTATTAACAGAGAAAGAAATACCATTAACCGCTTTTTGAGCGCCGTATATTTTTGTAAGATTATTTACTGCAATTGACATGCTCTTAATTATGCTGCAAAAATAAAAAACGCCGGGCTAAAAAACCCGACGTAATATTTTATGGTTGTTTGTTATTAGCCCCGTTATTATTTGGGTTTTGCCTTTGCTGGTTTTGAGGCCTGTTTTGCTGCGGACGCTGCTGGTTCCTGTTTTGGCCTTGCTGCCCCTGCCTGTTGCCACCACCATTATTTGGCCGTTGCTGCCCGCCGCCACGGTTGGGTTGTGCCTGTTGTTGCGGACGGTTGCCACCACCACCTTGTTGCTGGCCGCCACGGTTTTGCTGTGGCCTGTTACCACGGTTATCCTGCTGTGGGCCACGTTCTTTTTCCCTGCGCTTGCGGCTGGTCTTTTCCAGGCTCTTCAGGCTTATTTGCCCAACTAAATCGGCGTATACCGGTTCAATTTCTTTTGGCTTGCTGGTGGTTACTTCTACCGGCTCCAGGTTTTCCGGCTTTATGCCCTGGCGGTTTAGTTCTTTTATTTTACGCACCCTTTCAAGCGTTAGCGGATATTGCTTGTTGCTGTCGGGCAGTGTGTACCACATCAGGTTTTTAAAAATATCTTTCTTTACTAAAAATGCACGGCTTCTTTCAATCTCCAGCATATCTGCATCATCAGGAAAAAACTGCAGTGCATCAAGGTATGTATCCAACTCGTAATTGAGGCAGCATTTTAAACGGCCGCACTGGCCACTTAATTTGCTTTGGTTAATGCTTAAGTTTTGATAACGGGCTGCATTGGTATTTACACTCTTAAAATCACTCAACCAGCTGCTGCAGCATAACTCACGGCCGCAACTGCCAATGCCGCCTACTTTACCAGCTTCCTGCCTGGCACCAATCTGGCGCATTTCTACTTTTACTTTAAACTCACCGGCGTAAATTTTTATAAGTTCCCTAAAGTCCACACGGTCATCGGCAATATAAAAGAAAGTGGCTTTGCGGCCATCGGCCTGTATTTCCACTTCGGCCATTTTCATTTCCAGGTTAAGCTGTTTTGCAATGGCACGGCTGCGGATTAAAACACCGGCTTCCCGTTCCTTGGTTTCTTTCATTTTGGCAAGGTCGGTATCGCTGGCACGGCGCAGCACTTTTTTCATCTCGGGGTCTTTCTCGTCTTTTTTGTTCTTTTTTAATTGCAGGCGCACCAGTTCACCCGTCATGTTTACGCTGCCCACATCAAAACCGCTTATGCCTTCCACTGCCACCATATCGCCTTTTTCAAACGTATGCACCGTTGTGTTACGGAAAAAATCTTTACGGCTGCCGTTGTTGAAGCTTACTTCAATAACACGGCAACTGCTTTCCATATCGCTTATTGGTAAATTAGCCAGCCAGTCGTACACATTCATGCGGTTACAACTGCCGCTGGCACAACTGCCATGACTTTGGCAACCACCGGGAGCACCCGTTCCGCAAGAACCACTTCCACATCCCATATAATAGTTAATTAAGAATTTGAAATTAAGAATTAGGAATTTGTGAGCCGGGCAGATGAATTACTATGTGGCTTCGGTGGCGTCGCACTCTTCAACTATATTTTTCTATTCGGCAAGCAAAGATGAACAATGGTATGCCGATGAAAGTAATGCGACGCAACGATGCTGAGTATGGCTGAAAAAGCTGGTATCAAAATATATAATACACAATCAATAACTCATAACTCGTAATTCAACTGCACAATTCAATTTCCTCAATTCACCAAAATTACTGATTTGTTGCTAATTATGTGGTATAACTTGATGGAAAGTGCATGAAACAGCATTTTGGGGTTGGCGTTGCGCTCTATGTAGTAACTGGCTTTGTCCAGTTCTTCAATAATGGCTTCCTGCTGGCCAACGCTGGTTATTTTGTTGAGGCGCAGGGCAAAGTCCGAATCAGCTGTGAGTTGTGAGTTGTGAGTTGTGAGTGCCCTGAGGCGGATTGCTTGTTCCAGTAAGTGAATGAAATATTTTAAGAATTGTTTTTGTTTTTCCCGGCCCAGTTTGCTGGTATCGTCAATCCATTTTACCTGCGCTACGGGGCCGGTTTTTAAAATGGCGTTGAGCCATTCTCTTAACAGCGCCTGCCAGTCGTCATCGGCATGTTGCAGCATGTGCAGGGCTTCCCGGTAATTGCCTTCGGCCACGGCGGCCACCTGCCGGGCTTTTTCGGGGCTTACGCCATCGTGCAGTTCAAGGGCGGCTTCCAGCTCCTGGTTGGTGTGCAGTGGAATTTTTACCAGTTGTGTACGGGATAAAATGGTTGGTAAAATGAGTTCGTCATTTTCTGCCACAAATATGAATAATGTGTTTGGCGGCGGCTCTTCAATTAACTTAAGCAGCTTGTTACCGTTTTTGGTGAGGTATTCGGGCATCCACAACACTAAAATTTTATACTCCGCTTCAAAACTCTTCAGGTTCATTTTGCGGATAATGTCGTTACATTCCTCGGATGTAATATTGCCCTGTTTATTTTCGGCTTCTATAAACTGCAGCCAGTCGTACACATTGCCGTAGGGCTGTTCTTTTATAAACTGCCGCCATTCTTTTATGTAGTCGGTGCTGATGGGTTTATCGCCGGGCTTGCTTGGTATAACGGGATAAGAAAAATGTATATCCGGGTGAATGAATTCGGCTGCTTTTTTGCAGGCGGGGCAGGTGCCGCAGCTATCGTTTGCTGTTTGTGGTTGGTCGTTGGTCGTTGGTGGTTCTGGTTCTCCAAATAGAGAAGGTTCTGCTGGTTTTGCAGTTTGTTTGCCATTTACTCTGTCGCAGGTAATGTATTGTGCAAAGGCCAATGCCAGTTGTAAAGCACCGCTGCCTTCTTTACCTAAAAACAATAATGCATGGCTTAGGCGGTTGTGTTGCACCATTTGCACTAATTGCTCTTTTGTTTCTTTATGGCCGGTGATGGATTGGAATTGCATGGGTGCAAAGATAGAAGAAGGAGCGTTTTATTTTTTAAGACTGAACTTTTATTTACAGTAGGTTGCTAACATTTTGTTTGCTTCATCAATATCTTCCTGATTGAGTGCTGCAGACTTACCTCTTCTAAAAAAATCACAGGCTTTGGAAGAATCTCCACTTGCATGCCATATTGTTCCTTGCCATAATAAGCAGTTGCTTTTTTCCTCATAATTATTCTCTACCAGCATTTGAAAATATTTATAAGAACTTTTGAGACTATCCATAAAATATTTTACCTGCGCCAGCTGATAAATTACATCATTATAAGGAACCTGCATTTTTGCTTCTTCACCTGCAAACGGTGAATCTTGATTATAAGTAAAAATTATATTTTTTCCACCAAATGTCTTAAGCGAAACTACTTTTTCAAAATCGGATAAAGCTTCTGGATATTTATCTAACTTAAAATATGCTATCCCACGATTATAATAGGGTAATTGCAGTTTACTATCTTTTTTAATTATTGCAGAAAAAACTTTAATCGCCTCTTCATACTTTTTTTCCTTTGAGAGATTAACACCTTTTGATAAAAGGTTGTCATTTGTCTCTTTACAAGAAGTGATTATACAAATAAATAAAACACAAAAAAGTGCTTTTAAATTCATTATCCTTTTTTCTATAGTTTACTCGTAATCTCCTCACTCATCGGGTCAACCTTACTGGGGAAATAAGCTAACAATGTTCCTTTTTCATCCAGTAAAAACTTACCAAAATTCCATTTAATTTCAGCATCCAGCACACCGTTTTGTGCTTTATTGCAAAGCCATTTAAAAATAGCGGCCTGGTCATCACCTTTAACAGAAACTTTTGCTGCCATAGGGAATGTTACACCATAATTTTTTGTACAAAACTCTTTTATTTCGGTGTTGGTGCCCGGCTCCTGCCCGCCAAAATTATTTGCCGGAAAACCTACTATCACCAATTTGTCTTTGTATTTCTGGTACAACTCTTCCAACCCTTTGTATTGGGGTGTATAACCACATTTGCTGGCAGTGTTTACAATTAATATTTTTTTTCCTTTAAATTTTGAAAAATCAATGCTGCCGCCTTCCAAAGATTCTACTTTAAAACTGTAAATACCTTTCTTTTTAAAATTATCGGTTGTAGTAAAAGCTAACAGGCATACTGCCGCTGCAAGAAACATTGCTTTTATCATAGTTGTAAGTTTTATCTTTTTAAAACAATTTAATTGAGGTAAAGTTCGGTAAAATCATTTTTTAAATTGCTACCATTTATCACAGGTGTTACTGTTTTTCATAACAGCCCAAATCAGGTATTCCAGCATTTCTGTTTTTATCATCTAAATCTTTTAAAAAACCTGTAGCAGTGCCTTTGTTTAAACCCGGCGCTGCTGCGTTGCCAATATGAAAATCATAATACTTCCTGCTTACATCAATACTGTCGAATAAGGGGTTGCTGTTGCGTATGTTATTGGTTAAAGTACTGTTGGCAGGGTCAGCGCCACGGTATATATTTTTATCGAATAAAACAGTAAATGAGTTGCTTCCCTGTTTAGAGCAAACTGTTTCATTCGTTACAAAACCTTCATCGCCCCAAAAAATACAATTGCGAAACACCGCATTTAAATCTGCTGTTACTATATTGCCGTTTTGCAATGCAAAATTATTTATATTAAGCACCGGATTTTTATGCACTATGTATAAATTAGAATAAGCAGCAACTGTACAATGTGTAAGATTATAATTACCTCCATATGTAAATGACAGGTTGCTGCCGCAATTGCTTATTAAACTGTTATCGGCCTGCAGGCTGCTGCCAATAGCTAATATACCTGCATCATACGCATTATCAATTATACATTGGTGCAAAATAACTTTTGGGTTTGCATTAAGTGATGTGCCAATTGCCACCACTGCCTGGTACGCATTTTTTATTTGTGCAAATTGCAGTACATTATCCTTACTGGTATTTCTAAAATAAATGCCGGGCCAGCTTGCAGGTAAATCTTTGTAATTATAATCCTGCCTGTCGCCGGCAAAAATTACAGGAGCTGTTTTAGTGCCGTTTACAGTTAAAGTGCCGTCAATTAAAATGGGTGCATCGGCATGTGCATATATTCTGCAGCCTTTGGGTATGGTTAATGATGCTGCAGCATCAACCTGTACACCGCCTAAAATAACATAAGGCAATGTACTGCTCCATGTAACATTGCCGGTAATTAAAGTGTTGCGGAGAAAGTTGGCGTTTTGTCCGAAAGCCTGCAATTGTACGTAACGTGTGTTACTGTTGTAGTTAATCAAAATACTGTCGCTTACAACAAAAGGTAAATTAGCAGCATTGGGGTTAATGGTTACCTGCACAAATATATATATGCTGTCGTTAGCCGCTATTTCAATATTATCAGCTTCTGCAGAGTTACTGCCATTAATATTTATTTTATAGGCAGATGATGCACCGCCCATTAGTTTTACTTTATCCAACCGCAGTTTTTGTTCATTCAGGTTAATGATTTTAAACTGTTTGGTAATGGAGCCGGTGGTGGTGAAAACAGTATCAAACTTTACAGTATCCATTGTAATATTAAGCCGTGCGTCAGGGCTGGTAATAAACGAATCTTTTTTACAGGAGGAAAAGAAAAGGCAAAATGTAAAAGTGAAAAGGCAAAGAATGATTGTTTGCTTCATACTGTAAATTTAATGCAATCTATTTAGAAGCATATGCCAGCGAGGCAACAAAAAGTTTAGCACCTTCACATTCTAATACAGCGCTGCCACAGGCTTCAATAGTAGCGCCGGTGGTTATAACATCATCTACCAGCAAAATATTTTTTCCTTTTAATGCCGCAGGATTATTTACCACAAAACTGCCTTCCACATTTTGCCACCGTTCGGCACGGTGTTTACGGGTTTGTGTTTCGGTAAAGCGCTGGCGTATTACATTGTTTGTAATTACAGGAAGGTTCATGGCGTTAGCAATTCCTTCGCAAATAACCGTTGCCTGGTTGTAGCCACGTTTTCTTTCCTTATCAGGATAAAGTGGCAGTGGAATGAGCGCATCAATATTATTAAAACGGTTGCTGTTAAGTAAGGTTTGCCCCATCAGTTCTCCCATATAAATACCAATTTCTTTATTGCTTTTATATTTCAGCTGATGTATTAAATGCTGTATTAAACTTTCTTTTGCAAAATAATACTGGCTGTGTGCAGCCGTTACAGGTATGCGGCCCCATAAAGTTTTTTCAACAGGATTACCTGCATGTAAAGCAAAATTGGTGTTGGGTAAATCGTTTATGCAATGCAGGCAAAGCAGGTTTTCTTTTTCTAAAATATCGCTGCCGCAACCCGTGCATACATGCGGGTAGAAGAGGTGCAATGTGTCAGCTACAATATTTTTTAAAGCCTTCATTGTATTTACAATTAAAACAAATATTGGTAAACTTCCTCCACCTTACCCAACGCCACAATTTCAATATTGGTTTTACCCTTAGGTAAACTCTTGCTGTTGTATTTACTTACTATAATTTTTTCAAAACCCAGTTTCTCTGCTTCGGCAATACGCTGTTCAATTCTGTTAACAGCACGAATCTCTCCGCTTAAACCAACTTCGCCGGCAAAGCAAATATGTTGCGGCAGGCTAACATCTTCATAACTGCTCAGCAATGCGCAAACAATTGCCAGGTCAATACTCGGGTCTTCCACTTTTAAACCGCCGGCAATATTTACAAACACATCTTTAACACCAAAATGAAAACCGCCGCGTTTTTCTAAAACGGCCAGCAGTAATTGCAGGCGGCGCAAATCAAACCCACTAACGGTGCGTTGCGGTGTGCCATACACACTTTGTGTAACCAGTGCCTGCGTTTCAATTAATAAAGGCCTCATGCCTTCCATGGTGGCGGCAATGGCAATGCCGCTTAAAGCATCTTCTTTTTGTGTAATTAAAATTTCGCTTGGGTTGGTAACTGCACGCATGCCTTCACCCGTCATTTCATAAATACCCAGTTCTGCAGTAGAACCAAAACGGTTTTTAAGCGTACGCAAAATACGGTAGGCATAATGGCGGTCACCTTCAAACTGTAAAACAGTATCCACCATATGTTCTAAAATTTTGGGTCCGGCAATATTGCCGTCTTTAGTAATGTGGCCAATTAAAAATACGGGTGTATTGGTCTCTTTGGCAAAGCGCTGCAGTTCTGCCGCTGTCTCTCTTATTTGGCTAATGCTGCCCGGGCCGCTTTCAACGTAAGGACTTTGTAAAGTTTGAATGCTGTCTACAATAACCAGTTGCGGTTTTAATTTTTTTATTTCTTTAAAAATGGTTTGTGTATTGGTTTCGGTAAGCAAATAAAAATTTTCGTTGGCAACACCAATACGGTCTGCCCGCATTTTAATTTGCTGTTCGCTTTCCTCACCACTTATATATAATATGGTAATGTTGTTAAGCAGTAAACCATTTTGTAAAAACAACGTACTCTTGCCAATACCCGGTTCACCGGCAACTAAAACAATACTGCCTTGCACAATACCGCCACCCAGCACACGGTTTAATTCAGCATCAGTAGTTACAATTCTTTTTTCTTCGGCACTGCTTACTTCGTTTATCGATATTACTTTTCCTTTTCCGCTGCCATTATAATCATTCCATTCATCTTCCTTTTTTTTATCTGTACCTTTTACAATCACTTCTTCCACAAACGTATTCCAGGTATTGCAGCTCGGGCACTTGCCTAACCACTTAGCACTTTCATATCCGCAGTTGTTGCAAAAAAAACTTGTTTTGGTTTTACTCATGTTGTAAAGATAAAATTGGAAGGCAGATTTATGTTTTATATTTTTTGATACCGGCTTAAGTATTTCATGGCATCATGGTTGCGTCGCAATCCGTTCAGCAGATGTACTGCTATTAAACAGTAAAGTCCCTTTTATAAAAATGCAGCAAAGAAAAAATTTACGTGCAGAAAAAATTCATATTAATCTGTGCAATCGGTGACAACAAAAAACATAAATCGATGGCTATTCCAAAAAGTAAAAGGGCTATCATTTCTGATAGCCCTTTGTACTTACTAACCCATTAAATTCTATTGCTAAATTACAATTTCAGGCCACATAAAAAAATATATTTTGGCCGCTGTTAATAAGTTTCAACCCTTTTTTTACGCCATAAACAGCACCAGGTTTAATAAATAATTAATTAATAATCAATAAATTAAAACAAAATTTACCCACCAGATAAACGACGTCCTTTCTTTGTTAAGAAAATATTTTTTCTTTAAAATATTTGGTTTATAAAATAAACCAGTTTATGTTTGCGACAAATTTATAGCCATGAAATTTCTTATGAGTATTGTATTTTTTTTAATAACCTCGGTTACCATAGCACAGGTAAAAATTAGTGGTAAAGTGGTTGATAATAAAGGCAAACCAATGGCAGGTATAAGCATTGTATTAAAGGATACCTATGATGGTGCTACCTCAGACTCAGCCGGTAATTTTAGTTTTACCACCGCTGAAAAGGGCAGCCAGCTTTTGCAGGCATCTTCAACCGGATACAGGCAATTTGAACAGCCTTTAACAATTGCCGGAACAGACATTACAATCACTGTTACATTAAAAGAATTAATAACAGAACTGAAAGCGGTAATAATAACTGCAGGTTCTTTTGAAGCCAGCGATAAAAAAAGAGGTGCTGTATTAACCGATATAGATGTGGTTACAACGCCAAGTGCAAACGGCGATGTAACAGAAGCTTTTAAAAGTCTGCCCGGCGCACAGCAGGTGGGAGAAAGTGAAGGTTTGTTTGTGCGTGGGGGTACCGCAACCGAAAGTAAAGTGTTTATTGATGGTACACAGGTAAATAATTTTTTTTACAGCAGTACCCCGGGTATAGCACAACGTGGCCGCTTTAATCCTTTTCTTTTTAAAGGTACAGTGTTCAGCACTGGTGGCTATTCTGCTTTATATGGCCAGGCATTATCATCGGCTCTTGTTTTAGAGAGTAAAGACCTGCCTGAAAAAAGCGAAGCGGATTTGGGTATAAGTGTAGTTGGTGTTGGCGGCGGTATGCAGCATTTGGCAAAAGATAAAAAAAGCAGCTGGGGTTTTTCTGCAAACTATACACACCTTGCATTGGCCTTTGCTGTAATTAAGCAGCGGCAGGATTATTTTAAAGTGCCTGTTGTGTTTGATGCAGATGCTAACTTTCGTTTTAAAACAAAGGGTGGTGGCATTGTTAAGATGTATTCTTACTTCAGCAAAACAAATGTGGGCTACCGCACCAATGATATTGACTCTGCCGGAATGAAAGATGCATTTACTTTACAAAATATAAATCAATACCATAACCTTAGCTGGAAACAACCATTAAAGAACCGCTGGAAGATAAGTGCCGGTGTTTCTTTCAGCACCAATAAAGATGATATTGCGAATGAGTTGCAGGATGCCAATAATAAAAAACAGGTTATTACCACACCGCAGTTTTACGCTTATAAAAATTTTACGCTGGCCACCAATGGTACATTTGTGCAAAACCGCATAATGCTTGAGAAAAAATTAAGTGGTTTAAGTGCCATCCGTTTTGGTACGGAAGTAAGCGGCAGTAACGAAAAATCGGCATATACTTTATATGAGGGAACAAAATTTAATGAAAGCATTAAAGAAACAATGGCTGCAGGTTTTGCAGAAAGCGACATTTATATTACTAATAACTTAGCGGCTAAACTAGGTATGCGTACCGAGCATTCTGCATTGCTTAACAGGTGGAATATTGCTCCCCGGGCATCACTTGCTTACCAGTTGGGTAAACACAGTTCTGCTGGTTTTGCGTATGGTATTTTTTATCAAAACCCAGAAAGAAAATATTTACCGGCATCCACAATGCTCAACTTTGCCAAAGCAACACATTACATTTTGCAATATCAACTTTTAACTGGTGTGCAAACATTACGCACCGAAGTTTTTTATAAAAAATATGATGACTTATTTAAAACGGGTTTTAACCAGTTTGGCAGAGAAGTGGCTGCTAACAATAACGGAACCGGTTATGCAAAAGGATTTGAAATTTTCTGGAGAGATAAGAAAACAATTAAGAGTGTTGACTACTGGATTTCTTATTCTTTCCTGGATACGAAAAGGGATTTCCTCAATTTTCCGTCATCCATTCAACCATCGTTTGCAGCAAAGCATACAGCCGCATTTGTGTTTAAAAAATTTATTTTACCATGGAAAACACAGTTTAACCTGAGTTACAATTTTGCAACCGGCCGCCCTTACTACCGCATTGCATATGATGCCGCACAAAATAAAAATGTGTTTACCGATATGGGAACCACCATAAATTATAACAGCTGCAGTTTTAGTGTAAACTACTTACCTACTATTGGCCGCAAAAACACTAAAAACTTTGCTGTGTGGGTGCTGGGTATTAACAATGTGTTTGGGCAAACACAGGTGTATACCTACAATTACAGTAACGATGGAAAAACCAAATTACCGGTTGGGCCAACCAGCAAAAGGTTTGCATTTATTGGTTGCTTTTTAAGCTTTGGAACCGACAGAACACAAGATGCTATTAATAACAATTTATAAAGTACAGTCATTAATTAATTCACCAAAAACTTTCAAACATGTCACATTACAATCAACCTGCACCCGAAGGAAAAGACCCGGCACTTTGGGAAGTGGCGCAAAAAAGAGCCGGCTTTAAAAGCCACCTGGTTTCATACATAGTTGTAAATGCTTTTTTATGGGCCATTTGGTTTTTTACCGGCAACCAGCATAATGGTATTGACATCAACAATTGGGATACTCATCATTATCCATGGCCTATTTGGCCAACATTAGGCTGGGGTATAGGTTTGGCATTTCATTACGCCGGAGCTTATATTTTCCCCAAAGCAAACTCTGTTGAAAAAGAATATGAAAAACTGAAAAATCAACAACAATCAAAATAAATTAATCTTTAAAAATACAACAATGAAAAAAATAATAATTGCAGCTGTTTTACTTACTTCATCCGTACTGTCATTTGCACAAAGCGATAAATATGTTGCCGCCATGCAAAAAAATATTGCAGCTATAGACAGCAGTTTTAAAACACCTGCCAATCTTCTAACACTGGCTAATAATTTTGAGCGTATTGCCACGGCAGAAAAAAACCAGTGGCTGGCTTATTATTATGCAGCGCTTTGCCAGGTAAATTATGCATTTACACAAATGCAGGGTAATATGGGTGTTGTAGATGGTATTGCAGATAAAGCAAGTACGTTAATTGCAAAAGCAGATTCGCTGCAGGCAAACAACAGCGAAATAAGCTGTATAAAAAGTATGATTGCCACCTGTCATTTAATTGTTGACCCCATGACACGTTACATGGAATACCTGCCTGTAGTTAATGAACAGCTTGATAATGCCATGAAACAAGATCCTGCTAACCCAAGGCCACATTATTTAAAAGGAGAAAACATAAAAGGCACACCAGAACAATTTGGCGGCGGTTGCGGACCAGCAAAACCCTTGTTACAAAAAGCAATGGAATTATTTGGCACATTTAAACCAGCCAGTGAGTTGCACCCCAACTGGGGAAAACAACGGGTGGAAACATTGCTGAATGAATGCAAATAACTATTTACAGTTAACCATTTACAGTTAACCATTTACTATTTACCTGTGCAACAAACTAATGGTAAATAGTAAATGGTAAATAAATAAACTCATGCAAGAAGAAAAATTTTCTCCGCAAGACAGTCTTAACCTGATAAGCGAAACGATTAACAAAGCTAAGGCGAGCTACCACGATAAAGGGATTGGCCCAATATTGTGGGGTTGCGTAATTACAGTATGCAGCCTGGTAAGTTTTTATGCTTCTAAATATAACATTAACTGGCTTTACAATATTTGGTTTCTTACCATTATTGCTGTGGTGCCGCAAATAATTATAAGTGCAAAAGAAAAAAAGGAGAAAAAATTTGTAAGTTTTAATGATGTTGCCACCAGTGCAATATGGATAACTTTTGGTTTTTCCATGCTGGTGTTAAGCATTTTAGAAAATGTTTTAAGAGCAAAGTATGATTTGGGTATGCACAGTGCTGTATACATGCTGGTTTACGGAGTGCCAACTATTATTACAGGTTTAATTTGCAAGCTGAAGCCAATGGTTATTGGCGGCATACTTTGCTGGGTTTTTGCAATTGCCAGCACATTTTTTCCATACCCTTATCCGCTTTTGTTTATGGCGGCATCCGCTATAGTTGCATGGCTTATTCCTGGTTTACTGCTGTATGCAGAATACCGAAAACAAAAATCTGTAAATGTTTAAAGAACTGGATCCCATATTACACTCGCAGTTGCGGCTGGCGGTAATGTCGCTTTTAATAAGTGTTAAAGAGGCAGAGTTTACTTTTTTAAAAGAAAAAACCAACTCTACAGCCGGCAATTTAAGCGTGCAGATAAACAAGCTTAAAGAGGCGGAGTATATTGAAGTAACCAAACAGTTTAAAGACAATTATCCGCAAACCATTTGCCGTATTACTAAAAAAGGAATTGAAGCTTTTGAAGAATACGTTAAGGCATTACAGGGTTATATGAATCCAAACGGTCAGCAATAGTAAGGCACCGGTAAAAGTTATTCCAGAAAAATCTTCCTTACAAAAACCAATGGTTACATTTATCTTTACTGATAATTTACCTTATGGCAGCGCTTATTCAGGTACAAAACCTTTCAAAACAGTTTAAAGAATTAAGGGCAGTAAACAATTTGTCGTTTACCGTTAACGAAGGGGATGTATATGGTTTTTTGGGTCAGAATGGTGCTGGAAAATCCACCACCATCCGCATGTTGCTGTCTTTAATTAAACCCACCGGCGGAAGTATAGAAATTTTTGGAAAAAGTCTTTTTACACACCGCAGCGAAATATTAAAACAGGTAGGTGCTGTTATTGAAAAGCCTGATTTATATAAATACCTTTCTGCTTACCAAAACCTGCGCATTTTTGCAAAAATGAGCGGCGTTAGAGTAACCAACGATTTGCTGATGGCGCAATTAAGAATGGTTGGATTGGATGAAAGAGCGCACAGTAAAGTAAAAACTTTTAGCCAGGGAATGAAGCAGCGGCTGGGCATTGCAGTGGCACTGGTGCACAATCCTAAATTGATAATTTTAGATGAACCCACCAATGGTTTAGACCCACAGGGTATTGCAGATATGCGTAACCTCATTATGCGCTTAAGTAAGGAGATGGGCAAAACAGTTTTGGTATCATCTCACCTGTTAAGCGAAATTGAAATTATTGCCAACCGTATAATTATTATTAATAAAGGACAAAAAGTGGTGGAAGGAAATGCAGCCGAATTATTAGACCCTGCAAAAACTATTGTACAGGCAGATACGGTTAATAATGAAGATGCAAAACAAAAGCTGCTGCAATCAAAATGGAGCAGCCTGCTTTTAGAGAGTAATAATACACTTCGGCTGCAAATGAACAAAGCAGATATTCCGGCGTTAATAACGGATATGACGGCTATGAATATTGGTGTTTTATCTGTTCAGCCCCGCCACTCTTTAGAAGATTATTTTTTATCACTTACAACACAACAACCCTATGCTTACGCTGCTGCGAATTGAGTTGTACAAAATATCACGCCGCCCCAGAACTTACATTGCTTTTATTGCTATTGCCGCCATCGTTTTTATTTTTCAGTTTGCATTTAAAGTGGATGGTGCCAGTTATATGGATTTTATTCTGCAGGATGTGAAGGATACTTTTGAAATGGATAAAGGCAAAGCCATTAATGGCTACTTTATGTGTTATATAATTTTAAACACTTTGCTGATACAGGTGCCGATACTGGTGGCGCTGATTGCAGCTGATTCAATTTCCGGCGAGGCAAATATGGGTACACTGCGTTTATTAATATCAAAGCCGGTAAGCCGCACACAGTTAATATTAGTTAAATTTTTAGCTGCTGCCATTTTTGTTTTTTTTCTTTTAATATGGATGGCATTAACTGCATTATTATTAAGCCTTGCAATTTTTGGAGTGAATGATATGCTGCTGGTGCGTACCAAAGGAGAGGAGGCACAAATTTTATTAATAACCAAAGACGATATTTTGTGGCGTTACATGGCTGCGTTTGCGTATGCATTAGTGGCGTTAACAGTAATTGCGGCATTGTCTTTATTCTTATCCATCTTTGCTGAAAACTCTATTGGGCCAATAATAGCCACTGTTTGTATAGTGCTGGTGTGTACCATTATTTCAAATATAAATGTGCCGGTTATTGAAAAAAATCTTAAGCCATATTTATTTACATCTTACTTAGTAGGGTGGAAAGGCTTTTTTTACATTGGCACTACAGAAGAAGGTGAAACTATAAAAGGTACTATCGAAAACTGGGCAGCTATACAGAAAAGCCTCTTTATTTTGCTGGCGCATATTGCAGTGCTGGTATCTGCTTCTGTAATTGCTTTTAAACGAAAAGACATTTTATCGTAACATGAAAATATTTAAAAACTCAATTGCTGTATTTGCATTAACGGCTTTAAGCATTAATATAGTTGCTGCACAGGATGCAGCCGCCCTTATACAAAAAGTAAAAGCCAAACTTGAAAAAGTAAATGATTATGAAGCTTCGGGTAAAATGAAAACCAATGTTACTTTTTTAAAAGTGCCTGTTGCCACTGTAAAAATGTATTTTAAAAAACCAAACAAACTTAAAATTAAAAGTGAAAAAGGCATTTCATTTGTGCCAAAAGGAGCGGTTAACATAAACCTGAACAATGTAATCAGTGGTGATAAATATACAGTGCTGGATGCCGGTACTGATAAAGTAAATGGCACTGCTGTAAGGGTAATTAAATTACTGCCGGATGATGATAATGCGGAAGTGGTGCTTTCAACTTTATATATTGATGAGGCGAATGCAGTAATAAAAAAAGCAAAAACCACCACAAGAGAAAACGGCAGTTACGAACTGGAAATGAGTTATGGAAAATATATTGATTACGGTTTACCCGATAAAATCATTTTCTCCTTCAACACCAAAGATTACAAACTGCCCAAAGGCGTAACGTTTGATTTTGACGATGGCGAGGCAAAAAAAGTGGAGGACAAAGCAAAAAATAAAAAAGGCAAGGCAGAAATAACCATAAGCTCTTACAGTATTAATAAAGGTGTTGCTGATACTGTTTTTCAATAAAAAACAGGGTGTTTTTAACCGTTATGTTGTATCTTAATAAAAAATACAACTATGGCAATTTTAAAAGTAATTGAAATTTTGGCCAACTCTAAAAAGAGCTGGGAAGATGCGGCTCAAAACGCTACAAAGCATGCGGCAAAATCTTTGCGTAACATACGCAGCGTAAATGTAAATAACATGAGCGCCCAGGTTGATAAGAAAGGAAATATTACAGAGTTCAGGGTAAATGTAAAAATCAGCTTTGAAGTAGAGTAAATAAAAGGGGCAAATTTATTGCCCCTTTTATTTTTATTCCGGAATATCTGTTATACGCTGGTCAACAGCCCTGGCAAGCATACCGGCGCTTATTTTCTTTAACGGGTTTTTATGCTGCTCCTCAAATTCAATTCTGTTATTAATAATATCAGTGCAGGTAAAAATTGCCTGGCGAAATGAAGCCTCATCTGCTTTGCCCTTTCCGGCAATATCATAAGCTGTGCCGTGGTCCGGTGATGTTCTTATACCACTCATGCCTGCTGTATAATTTACACCTTCGCCAATTGCAAGAGACTTAAACGGAATTAAACCCTGGTCGTGATACATAGCTAGCACCCCATCAAACTTTTCGTGCTGGCCCCGTGCAAAAAAAGCATCGGCAGGGTAAGGCCCAAAGCAAAATATATCTTTTTGTTTAGCATCTTTTACTGCCGGTTTAATAATCTCTTCATCTTCTTTACCAATTAAACCTTCGTCGCCTGCATGTGGGTTCAGGCCCAGTACAGCAATTCTTGGTTTTGTAATACCAAAGTCTTTCTTTAAGCTTTGGTTCATTAACTGCAGTTTGCTAATGATTGCATCTTTATTAATGTGCTGTGCAATATCTTTTACAGCCACATGCTCGGTAACCAGCGCCACTTTAATATTTTCTGCCACCATAAACATAATAACATCTGCAGCACCAAATAAGTGTTTAAAGTAAGGTGTATGGCCGGTAAAGTTAAATTCAGGACTTTGTGTGTTTTTTTTGTTGATGGGTGCCGTTACTAATCCGTCAATCAACCCGTCTTTTAAAGCTTGTGCGGCTGCAGTAAGGCTTTTTACTGCATACTTGCCGCCTGTTTCATTTTGTATTCCGGGTGTTATAGTAATTTCTTCTTCCCAGCAATTAAACAGGTTAATTTGTTTATGATTAATGCGGTTTAACTCTTTTATGCTTATAAAGTTGATATTGCTGTCTGCAATACTTTTACGGTAAAAATTAAGTGCTTTATTGTTTCCAAATACTACGGGTGTGCAAAAATCAAGTATGCGGTTATCCGCCAAAGTTTTAATAATAAGTTCAATGCCTATTCCATTGGTATCTCCACAGGTAATTCCAATTACAGGTTTATGTTCAGGCGCAGTATTCATTGTAAGTTTTTAAATTGAGGCGTAAAAATACAATTTCTTAAATTATATACCTCGTTTAAAACATTAAAGCAGCCATTGGCTGCTTTAATGTTAATATACAAAGATTAGTAAGTACGCTTATTGCTTAACCACACGAATTGTTTGTGGTTTTTGATTGGCAGAGTAAACAGTAACCTGGTAAGTACCGCTAACCAGTTTTTGTGTATTTACTGTAATGCGGTTTTTGCCTTGTATTAATTGTGCTGCCTGCATAGCAACAGTGCGGCCGGTAAAGTCTGTAACAGTAATGTTTACAGCAGTTTTATCGCCGGCATTTATGGTAAGCACTGCATTTTCATTTACAACGGGATTGGGGCTTATGCTTTCTATGTTAAACCCGTTTATTTTAGTTGTAAACGAAATTACGTTACTGTAATATGACCTGCCATCTTCATCAGTTATTTTAATGCGGTAATAATTAATGCCCGGTAACGGGTTATTATCTGCGGCATCAAAAGGCTGACTGCATCTTAATTGATCCGCAGTTAAACTTTCAATAGCTGTATAGTTAATGTTGTCAATGCTGCGTTGAACTTCAAAGCTGACTTTTGCAGATGTGCAGTTAATTTTCCAATTAAGCAGGTTTGCATTGCCGGATTGTGTACCCGTAAAGTACTGTAATGACACAGCTAACACGCCTGTTGGTGCAGATGTAATATAAAAGCCGGAGAATCCTGTTACAGGAACAACTACTTCCCACCAGCTTCTTGTTGCATTCCACGTTACTGTAAAACCACTGGTAGCTGTTGTAAAATCAACCGCAGCACCGGTATAGTTAGTTGGGTTTGTACCTGTGCCATGAAACTGGCGCAGTATCAAATTACTTATGCCTGTTGCATCTGAAGGGCCGGTTGGTAATGGTTTTTGATTATTGGAAGCGGCAAGGGTATTATAATTATCAAACTCACTTTGCTTATAATAAAGCGTAACATTTGCAGTAGCTGTTGCTGCATTAACAATCGGCTCAATATCGTAATGCCTTGCTAAATATAAATTAGCTGTACCCATTGTGCCAGACGCATTTTCTATTTTTACGCAGGCATTTACAGAGTTAGTAAGCGCTGTGCCACCACCTGTTGGAACCAGGGTTGTAATTAAATTACAGTTACCATCACGATAGTTGGTGCCGCTGCCTGATACAGTAATGTTTTGACAAATTTGTGCGCCGCCAGCCGTTGCTGCCAATGTGTATGATGCAGGATCAATATTAACAGCAATTGTAGTGCTGCCCGTTTGTCCGTTTGATGCATTAACTGCATTTACTGTATATGTAGTGCTGCTGGAAGGTGTTGCAATTACCGTTGCCCCAGTAGTAGTATTTAAACCGGTTGCTGGAGACCATGTGTAATTAATTACATCAGGAGTAAAACGGTAGGCAGTATTGGCAGGTGATGTCCATGTAGTGGAATTATTTCTTCCTGTTACGGCAGTACCTACTGTACCTGTACCATTTTCAATGCCCTGAGATTTTGTTTTAGTTGTATTGGTACAGCTTAAAGTATGAATTTCCACCACATTGGTAGTTTCGTATAAAATTACCTGTACGTCGGCTGAGCCTGTTGCAGAAAGAAATTTTAGTGCAGCAAAATCAATCACAAATTTCCTGTTAGGGCTGCTGCCCACTGTAAAATATTGCAATGCTGCAGTAGTGGTGGTATTGTTAGCAGGTATATTACCTGAAAAAGTTAAATCGCTGGTAATAGCATGAATAACATTATTAGGAAGCGCAACTGCAGGAATTGAAGCACCCAGTCCTGTAGATGTTGTATTAGTGCTTCCCATGCCAATCCATCCATTGGTGGTTATATGAATTGTATTAAAAACGGTACCATAAAACCGGAAACTAAAAGGCAGGGAAATATTTTCCCATCTTCCGTCATCCAGGTTACCTGCACTTAATGCCTGAAAGTAATTTGGTACACCGGAATAGGTGCCCATATTATCATCCACTAAAATTGTTGTGCTAAACAAAGTGGGGTCGTAAGCATTGTAGGTAATTGAGCTCATGGTATAAGTAACAGGTGTTGCAGTAGCCGTAATTGAAACTGAATTACTGCCGCAAACACTGCTGCTGGTTGCAGGGTTTGTTGTAACTGTTAGCTGCCCAATAGCCCCATTAATAGCAAGTAAGGTTAATACAAAAGTGTACAGGTTTTTCATTTAAATTGGATTTACATTCATCAAAACGACAAGTAATATAAATTATTGCAGATAAGTAAGTATACTATATAATACACCCCATACTATACAGTGTTTCAATACGTTTATTATACACGTAACTATTATATAGGTTAAAAAAGATGGCGAAGAGTAGAATTACGTAGTAGTCATTCATCAAGCATGTAGTAAAAAAAATATGCAATTTGTCATAAGAGTAACAATTTATTCTATTTCTTTACGTTTACATCTAATTATAAAGTCCTGATATTCTTTTAAAACCAGAAATCTACATCCAATGAAAAGGAAATTGTACCTGTCAATTCTTTATTTCGTGTTATCCTCTGTTACCTGTTTATATGCGCAACAGCAGGATTATTCTCCTTATTATCATAATCAATCAAAACGTGGTGGCAACGATTCTGGAAATGAAATTGTTACTAATTCAGTTGGTAATAGTAATACCGGCGGTAATATTGATGTTGTTTTTCATCGTTGTGATTGGTCAATTGATCCTAGTGTATCAAAAGTAATTTCCGGTACAGTAACAACATACTTTAAGACATTATCAGCAAATGTTAACACTCTTACATTTGATTTTAATAAAACCTCTTTTAACAATGGCTTATTAAATGTAACATATCATGGTACTGCCTGCACCAAATCTTTTCCTTTAAGCGGCGCTATCGATACATTAACTATAACACTTCCTGTAACAATAGCTGCAGCAGGCACGCTCGACTCTGTTAGTATTACATACTCCGGCACACCACCGGCAGTAAATGGCCAGGCAGAAGGTTTTCAGCGTAAGCAGGATGGGTCTGGCAACTGGTATATATATACATTGTCTGAATCCTATGAGGATAAAGACTGGTGGCCATGCAAAGCTGATATGCAGGATAAGATTGACTCTATGGACATTAACATTACTGTACCCAATACTTACTGGGTTGCAGCAAACGGAATCATGACAGACTCTGCTATTTCGGGTGCAAACAGAACATTTCGTTTTAAACACAGGCATCCAATTGCATCATACCTGGTGGCAATAGGTGTTGCAAAATATAATCGTTTTCACAGGCCTCCTGTAACTATCGGTGCTGTAAACATTCCGGTAGTGTACAATATTTTTCCTGATCAAGGCGCAAACCCTACAACACTGTTGACTGCAATGGATAAATCCAAACAGGAAATTGTTGCATTCAGTAATATGTACGGACTGTATCCTTTTGCTAATGAAAAACATGGTTTCTATCAGTTTGGTTGGGGTGGTGGTATGGAGCATCAATCATTTTCTGCTATGAGTGCCGGCAGTATGAACAGCTGGTCTACCATTGCTCATGAGCTGATGCACCAATGGTTTGGCGATAATGTATCATTTGCAACATGGAATGATTTATGGCTGGCAGAAGGTTTTGCAAGATATGGTGAGGTACTGGCTGCTGAAAAAGTTTCTGTAGGCACTTCAGCTTACTCAGTAAGAAATACACTTAAAAATGGTGCAGGCGGTGCATTAAGCTACCCAACAACGGAAACATGGATACCCAATGCAAATATTGCTAATTCAGAAACTATCTGGAGTTCAAATTACGGAAGTACAGTGTACGAAAGGGGCGGCATGATAGTTTCAATGTTGCGTACACTAGCAGGAGATGCAAAATTTAGTGAAGCCACTACAAATTATCAAACATCACTTGCAGGAAAATCAGCAACAACAGATTCTTTAAAAAGATTTTTTAATACAGCATTAGGAGTTGATCTTACTGAATTCTTTAATGATTACGTTGGAGGTTCAGGAAGCGGAACTACTTCTGTAGGCGGTAAAGGAAGTCCACGTTATGCAATTAACTGGAATACACGTACCGGAAATCAACTGGTATTACAGGTAGGTTCTCAAACCAAAACTGCAAGCAGTAACGTAACTTATTTTAATGGGCCTGTGGTAATACATGCTACTAATGCAGCAAGCGGCTGGACAAAAGATACTACAATTGTTTTCTTTGACTGGGGTGGTGGAAATTTATCTACAGCAGGTAATGGTATTGGAGCTCAAATACCCGGTAATATGCTTGTGTACAATCTTTCTTTTACAGCTACAAATATTTTTATAGATGACAGCGCAAGAACGTTAATAGATGTGGCTAACAGCTCCGTTACAAAACTGGCAGCTCTTGCAACAGATTTTTCAACTTTTACCGCACAAAAAGCAGGTGCTGTAAATGATATTAAATTAACAGTTAACAGTACTGACCCCATAACTAAAGTAGTGCTTGAAAAGAGCAGTGATGGTGTAAATTTTGTTGCTGAAGGTGAAATGAATTTAACAGGTTCAGTTACAAATGAATTTAAATACCATTTTGCAGACATGTTCCCTTATACGGATATAACATTTTACAGGGCAAAAATTTATGTAGCAAACGGCAGTATTAAATATAGCACTATTGCAAAAGTTACGCAGGCAGCGGATGCAGCTGTTACAGTATCTCCTAATCCTGTAGTAAACTCTTTAAATGTAACATTCCCCAATAACCAGGGCGAAAAAGTTACCATACATGTACTGAGTGCAGAAGGAAAAATAATTAAAGAAGCAACAACTAATAACAATTATATACATTTTGATACACAAAAACTTGCTGCAGGCACTTACCTGGTGCAGGTTATTAAACAAGGGCAGCCAACAGCCACCCAAAAGTTTGTAGTGAGTCATTAATGTATTTAATTCCAGAATATCCTTTGTTAAAAACATACCACTATGAAAAGAATTTTATTCTTTCTGATTAGTATAATGTGCTTTGCACAATATGCTTTGGCGCAGCCGGCCACTTACAGTGTACCTATAAGCATTGGTCGTAATAACTGCGGCGGCGGCGGTACTACAAAAGACTCGGTTTATTTCTTTAACTACGTTTCTGGAAGTCTAACCAGGGCATCGTACCCCAATGCGTATAAACCAAGGCTTAAAATTGGCCCTATATCCACTGTTGATAGGTGGTCAATTTTTGCAGCCAGTATATCATACAATCCCAAAGATCAGAAATTATATTATCTGTGGACAGATTACAGTAATACGATAAGGCCTACAGGTACTTGGACTTACATCTGGAGATGGAAACCGGATACTACTTTTACAGTTGGTGCTACACTAACCACAAATTATATAGATACCTTACGTTCTTTTCCTTATGATATTGGTGGTGTGGCATTTGATAATAATGGTACAGGGTGGACACTGGAGTTTCCATCTGTAATGCCGGCAACCAGGGCCTTTTTCAGGCCTATTGACTTTGCTGCAGGTATTTACAACCCTGCAGATACACTTGATTTTGTACCCAGCACCGGCCTTGGTTCAAAATTGTATAATGTCGGTAGCGGCGATATTACCATGATGCCTTCAGGCCAGATTTATTACAACTTTGATAATAAACTATACACGCCGGATTATGGAAGCTACGGCGGTGCAACACATCATATCAAATCAACTTTTATTGATACTACCAGGCGGCCAACAGGTTCTTCTGCATTGGTAGGCCTTGCTTTTGGCGATGGTGATTTGATATCTTCATATGCTACAGGTTGCTTATACAGAAGGCTTGATCCGGTAACAGGTGATACAAACTTTGTAAGCTATACTTATTCTGCAGGTAAAGGTGTTTATTCTGTGGATATGACGCAGCTTACATCTGGTGTAGGCGCATCTAAAAAATTAATTTCTGTTACGCCCACTGGTACGCCCAATCAGTATGATGTAATATACGATGTATTTGTGCGTAACTACGGTACAACACCTATAACAAATGTGCAGGTAACGGATAATTTATCTTTAATTAATGGGCTGGCAAATGTATCTAATGTTACAGCTACCTTAACCAGCAACCCAGCAGGTGTTTCATTAAATCCATTATATAATGGTACTATTATAACAACGCTGCTTGCACCTGCTCAAACATTGCCTAACTATCCATCAAGCAATAATAATTTTACAATTCGAATTTCCTGCCGTCTTTCCAATATTCAGCAGGGTGTGGTATATTATAACCAGGCTGTTACAACTGCTAATGGTTTTAATAATACAGCGTTAAGAGATTCTTCAACTAATGGTAATAATCCGGACTTAAACCAAAACGATAAACCGGATGATGCAGGTGAAAGCCAGCCAACGCCTTTCGTGGTAATACTTACACCTATTACTCCGCCTTGCGCAACTTTGGCTCAAACCTTATATAGCCAGGATTTTGGTTCCGGTACAGGTATGAACAATAATATACCTTCATCTGTTGCCGTGCCTTCTGCATCCACTACATTTATTGGCACGGCCGCAACGCCTATGCCGGTAAACCGGTTTACTGTAACAAACAATGCAATAAACGGAGATGGTAGTAACTGGGTAAACCTTACAGACCATACCGGGGGAGCGAATGGGCGGATGTTACTTATTAATGCAGATGCTGCAGCCCGTATTGCTTACGCAGATACAATGCCGGTAGTGTGCCCGGGTCAGCAATATTCTGTCTCATTCTGGGCCGCATTTGTAGGTAACAGTGCATATAAGAGTGTGTGTGATGGTTTAGGCGGTTTTAAATATTCTCAATTATTGGTAAGAGTAAGAGACCTTACAACAGGTCTTGTAATTACACAGTATACAACAGATACTATTAAACTTACATCATGGCAGCAGCATGGTATGAAGTGGGTAATGCCCGCAGGCTACAGCCAGGTAATATTAGAATTGGTAAATGCTGCGCCGGGTGGTTGCGGTAACGATTTTGCCTTAGATGATATTCAGTTTGGTATTTGTGATCCTGTACCAACTGTAAGCCTTAGCGGGCCCGGAGCTTGCCTTAACTCATCTGTTACATTTACAAGTGCTTTAAGTGATGCATCTATTATACCGGGTGCTAAAGATTATCAATGGCAATGGTCGCCTGCACCCGGCAGCGGACCATGGACAAATATTGCTGGAGCAACAAGTTCTACATATACTATTAACCCGGTTAACCCGGCCGATACAGGCAGGTTTTACAGGGTGATTGTAGCTGCACAGGGTAATATAGGAAATGCAACATGTCAATATATTTCAACTGGCTTAAAACTAAATGGGTTTGCACCATCAACTGCTCCTGCAAGTATATCAGCTCCAGCGGCAACAGTATGTAATAATGGTATGGTGACAGTACTTACAGCTACAGGCGGTACCTTAGGAACCGGTGCAAATTACCAATGGGGAACCGGCTCTGTAGTAGGCACTAATCCAATTCCAGGTGCTACCTTTTCAACATTAACGGTGTCACCCACATCAACAACAACGTATTGGGTACGTATAGAAAATACCAGTTCACCTTGTACAGCAACTACCGGAGGGGTAACTACAACTATAACTGTAAATCAACCATCAACTGCACCATCAAGTATTAACGGTTCAGATATTTGTAATGGTTCATCAGTAACACTTGCAGCATTAGGCGGTACCTTAGGAACCGGTGCAAATTACCAATGGGGAACCGGTGCAGTAATAGGTACCAACCCGATAGCAGGTGCTACCGGTTCAACATTAACCGTGTCACCTACATCAACAACAACTTATTGGGTACGTATAGAAAATACCACAGCACCATGTAGTGCAACCACCGGTGGATTGACTAAAGTAATAACTGTAAATCAGCCATCAACTGGTCCTGCAAGTATATCTGCTCCATCAGCAATAATATGTAATGGTAGTTCTGTAACCTTAACCGCAGTAGGCGGTACGTTAGGAACTGGTGCAAATTATCAATGGGGCACCGGCTCTGTAGTTGGTACCAGCCCAATCGGTGGTGCTACCGGTTCAACATTAACCGTATCACCCACATCAACAACAACCTACTGGGTTAGGGTTGAAAATACAACAGCACCTTGTGCTGCAACAACAGGAGGGGTAACTACAACTATAACTGTAAACCAGCCTTCCACTGCACCATCAAGTGTTACCGGTTTAGATATTTGTAACGGCAGCTCAACAACCTTAACCGCAGTAGGTGGTACTCTGGGAACCGGTGCAAATTACCAATGGGGAACCGGTGCAGTAGTAGGTACCAGCCCGATAGTAGGTGCTACCAGTTCAACATTAACCGTATCACCCACATCAACAACAACGTATTGGGTACGTATAGAAAATAACGCAGGACCATGTAGTGCAACTACAAGTGGATTGACTAAAGTAATAACAGTTAGACAACCATCTACCGCACCATCAAGTGTTACCGGTTTAGATATTTGTAACGGCAGCTCAACAACCTTAACCGCAGTAGGTGGTACTCTGGGCACCGGTGCAAATTACCAATGGGGAACCGGTGCAGTAGTAGGTACCAGCCCAATAGTAGGCGCTACCTTTTCAACATTAACGGTGTCACCCACATCAACAACAACGTATTGGGTACGTATAGAAAATACGACTGCACCATGTAGTGCAACCACCAGTGGTTTAACAAAAGTGATAACCGTAAATCAACCATCTACCGCACCATCAAGTGTGAGTGGTTCGGACATCTGTAATGGTTCATCAGTAACACTTACAGCAGTAGGTGGTACTTTGGGAACCGGCGCAAATTATCAATGGGGAACTGGTGCAGTAGTAGGTACCAGTCCGATAGTTGGTGCTACCAGTTCAACTTTAACTGTATCACCCACATCAACAACAACCTACTGGGTACGTATAGAGAATACAACAGCGCCATGTAGTGCAACTACAAGTGGATTGACTAAAGTAATAACAGTAAATCAACCTTCAACTGCACCATCAAGTGTTACCGGTTTAGATATTTGTAACGGCAGCTCAACAACCTTAACTGCTATTGGTGGTACCCTAGGAACAGGTGCTAACTATCAATGGGGAACCGGTGCTGTAGTAGGTACCAGCCCGATAGTAGGTGCTACCGGTTCAACATTAACTGTGTCTCCCACATCAACAACAACCTATTGGGTGCGTATAGAAAATACAACAGCACCGTGTGGCGCAACTACGAGCGGATTGACTAAAGTAATAACAGTTAGACAACCATCTACCGCACCATCGAGTGTTAGTGGTTCGGACATCTGTAATGGTTCATCAGTAACACTTACAGCAGTAGGTGGTACTCTGGGCACCGGCGCAAATTATCAATGGGGAACAGGTGCAGTAGTAGGTACCAGCCCGATAGTAGGTGCTACCAGTTCAACTTTGACTGTGTCACCCACATCAACAACAACGTATTGGGTGCGTATAGAAAATACAACAGCACCATGTAGTGCAACCACCAGCGGTTTAACAAAAGTGATAACCGTAAATCAACCATCTACCGCACCATCAAGTGTTACTGGTTTAGATATTTGTAACGGCAGCTCAACAACCTTAACTGCTATTGGTGGTACTCTGGGCACCGGCGCAAATTACCAATGGGGAACCGGTGCAGTAGTAGGTACCAACCCAATAGTAGGCGCTACCGGTTCAACATTAACTGTATCACCCACATCAACAACCACGTATTGGGTGCGTATAGAAAATACTACCGGACCTTGTGCAACTAATACCAGCGGCTTAACAAAAGTGATAACAGTAAGTCAGCCTTCTGTTGCAGCTTCCAGCGCCAATAAAAATAAAAATAATGTTTGCCCTGGCATTTCGGTGCAGCTGAGTGCAGCAGGTGGTACATTAGGTACTGGTGCAAGCTGGAAATGGTATACCGGCAGCCCCGGTGGTACGCTTGTAGGTACTGGTGCAACATTAACAGTTACACCAGCAGTAACCACCACATATTATGTACGTGCAGAAGGTAGCTGTAACACCACAGCCGCGGCAGCAGTAACAGTAACTATTAATTGCGATATTGATAAAGATGATGATGGTATTCCTGATTTTGTAGAAAGCAATATGGCTGCTGCATTTGCAGATGCAAACAGTAATGGTGTAATAAATGCTTATGATCCTACATACGCCGGATTTGTTGATTACAATAATGATTTTGTAAACGATAACTTCCAGGCAGATGGAGACAGCGATAACGATGGTATTCCTAATTACATGGATACAGACTTCCCGGGCAGGGTGGATACAAATGGTGATGGTATTGATGACCGTTTTGACCAGGATAAAGACGGCGTGATAAATATGCTTGACCTGGATAGTGATAACGACGGTATACCGGATGTGGTGGAAGCTTATGGTGTTGATACGAATGGTGATGGTAAAATAGATAACCTGACAGATACAGACGGCGATGGCCTTTCTGATAATGTTGATACCCGTATTAATGCAGCAGACGGCGCTTACAATACTGGAACAGGTTTAGGAGTAATAAACCTTGACGGTGATGCATGGCCTAACTTCCTTGATTTGGATAGCGATAATGATGGTATACCGGATGTAAGAGAAGTATTTGGTGCTGATGCAAATAACAATGGTATCATAGATGGATTTGTGGATGTTAACGGAGATGGGCTTCATGACAGTTATATTAATGCCGGGGCACTATTATTAACCGGTGCTGATGGCAATAATGATGGACGTGCAGACTCATGGCCAAACAAAAACCTTGACAGGGATTTAAGACCAAATGCTTACGATTTGGATAGCGATGGAGACGGTATTGTAGATGCAATTGAAGCAGGTGGTGGTATTACTGATGCTAACCTGGATGGTTTGGCAGATGGCAGTCTTGTGAATGGATGGTCATCAAGTGTGTCAGCATTGTCTTCATTAACATTAAGAAATACAGATAGCAATGGTAACCCTGATTACCTGGATATTGATTCTGATAATGATGGTATTCCGGATAATATTGAAGGAATGTCAACAGCCGGTTACCAGTTGCCGACTACAACAGATACAGACGGTGATGGCTTAGCAAGCCCTTACGATAACTTAGTTGGTTTTGGCGGCTCCGGTATATTTGTATACGATAATGATGGAGACGGCACACCTGACTACAGGGATTTAGATACTGATGGAGACGGTTCACCCGACTTGTGTGAAGGTAACGACTGGAACCTGAATGGTATGTGCGATGAGATTTTGGTACTGACAAATATAGATACAGACGGAGACGGATTGGATAACCTGTTTGATTCACTCAACTCTGTAACTAACCTTAAAGGTACATCGTACATGATGGGTAATGGCGGCAGCTTAATTGGAGATGCAGCACCTGGTACAAGAGCTACTGTACAGAAGAAAACTGTAGCACAGGGCGACAGAGACTGGCGCTGGACAGCAACCGTACTTCCGGTACAATTCCTCAGCTTTACAGGCGTAATGCAAAATACAATAGTTGATTTAAACTGGAGTATAATTACTTCAAAAGCTATTGACCGTTTTGAAATAGAAAGAAGTACAGATAACGCATCCTTCAGCAAAGTGGGTACTGTTACAGATGCTGTACAGCTTAACATACAACAAGGCTTTGGTTTTGCTGATGATATAAGCGGAATAAATTCAGATATATTCTATTACAGGCTTAAAGCTATTGGCAAATCCGGAGAGTTTAAATACAGTAATATACTGGTAGTAAGACGCAGCCAGGTTAAAACACCTGTAAGCATTATGCCTAACCCTGCTAATGACTATGTTACTGTAAGGTTCTATGTTGAAAAAGAACAGGAAGTAACAATAAGGCTGGTGGATAATGTTGGTAAAACAGTATTACAACAAAAACAAAAAGCTGCAAAAGGCAGCAACGCAGTACAGTTAACCAACCTTGCCAAATACAGTACCGGCTTATACTCTGTGCAGGTGCTTGTAAACGGAGAATTGGTAACACAAAAATTACTGGTGTCACATTAATTATTAACCTTTAATATAAAAGTCCTCTTCAAATGAAGGGGACTTTTTTTATTGTAACACCGCCGCACATTGCTGGAATATTTTTACATTACTTTTGCTGCAATGTATACACTCAAAAAATCACTGGGGCAGCATTTTTTAAAAGATGATAACATCATTCATAAAATTACTGATGCCCTAAACAAAGAAACCTTTAATAACCTGCTGGAAGTGGGGCCGGGTGCAGGCGCATTAACACAACATCTTATACAACTGCCGCAAATTAATTTTAAGGCAGTGGAGCTGGATGAAGAAAAAGTGGTGTATTTGAAACAGCAATATCCTGTTTTAGCAGATAAAATTATTCATAAAAGCTTTCTGGATATTGAGAAGCCATTTGATGAACCTTTTATTGTAATTGGCAATTTTCCATATAATATTTCCACACAGATTTTATTTAAAATTTTAGAATGGAAAGACAATGTGCCGGTAGTGGTGGGTATGTTTCAAAAGGAAGTGGCGCAACGGGCTGCAGTAAAGGAAGGCAATAAAGTATATGGTGTGTTAAGTGTACTGGTGCAGGCTTACTATAACGTAGAGTATTTGTTTGATGTGCCGCCGGGCTGTTTTAACCCGCCGCCAAAAGTTATGAGTGGTGTAATAAAACTGCGGCGCAAAACTGAAACACTGCATGTAAAGAGCGACCGGGCTTTTTGGGTATTAGTAAAAACGGCTTTTAACCAGCGGCGCAAAACTTTACGCAACGCTGTAAAAAGTTTATTTACTGCAGATGTGTTGCAGGATGAAATTTTTAATAAACGTGCCGAAGCATTAAGTGTGGAAGATTTTGCCGCACTCACCTTTAAAATGAGTTAAGCATGAAATTGCTTTTTTACCTTTTTACTTTTGCCTTTTTACTTTTTACTTTTTGCTCCTGTTATACACCCCGCTATGTTTACAGCCCTTCAGCACACAATACTCCGGTGCTGGTAAAAAAAGGCGACAGTAAACTTGCCGCAAACTATTCTTTTACATTTGGAGATAACACCGTAAAAAGTACTGTAAGCTCAACTGCAAAAGCAAGAGGGCTGGATGCACAGGCTGCTTATGCATTTACAAACCATTGGGCGGGTATGGTGAATTATTTTTACAGGCGGGAACGTAATGCCGGTGATTTTGATAATAACCTGCTTGACAGTACGGTGATTAATTACAAACGAAACCTTACAGAGATTGCTGGCGGTTATTTTCGTGCGCTGGATGAAAATAAAAATGTTTTTTTTCAGGTTTTTGCAGGTGCCGGTTTTGGTAAATCAAGTTTTACAGATAATGGGCGTGACCAAAACCGCTTGTACCGCAGCCGTTATCATGAAATGAACGTTACAAAATTGTTTATTCAGCCTGCAATAATGGTGGGCAATCAGCATGGCTTTATGGCAATGTTTTCGTCAAGGCACAGCATTATTTATTTTAAAAACATAAAAACAGATTATACAGCCACCGAACTGGATAATTATAAATTAGACAGCCTTAGTTACAGCCCCAGTGTTTTTTGGGAGCCGGCAATGGTATATAATATTGGTGTTAAAGAATTGCCCGGTATAAAACTGGAATTACAGGTAGGCTTTTCTTTCTTAATGAGCAGGCGATTTGTGGATTACAGGTCATCCAATATTTCAGCAGGTTTGTTATTTGATTTACCAAAGCTTTTTGCTAATAACCGCCATTCATCTAAAAACTAACACTTGTTATTTTTATAAAGCACTTTGCCTGTAATTTTGCGGCAGATTGATTGCACTATTTTGCCGTTTTAACAGATGATAAATGGAATGCCGTTGAACGGACTGCGACGCCACTAAAGCTGCACATAGCTGCAATTGCCCGGAACAAAAAAAATACTATGAGCCTTACATTACAAAACAAAGTACGCATTGTAACTGCCGCCAGTTTATTTGACGGGCATGATGCTGCCATAAATATTATGCGCCGCATTATGCAAAGCAAGGGTGCAGAAATTATACACCTGGGCCACAACCGCAGCGTGCATGAAATTGTGGAGTGTGCGATTGAAGAAGATGTGCAGGGTATTGCCATTACCAGTTACCAGGGCGGTCATGTGGAGTTTTTTAAATACATGAAAGATTTGCTGGAACAAAACGGTTGCGGCCATATAAAAATTTTTGGCGGCGGCGGTGGTACAATTTTACCCAGCGAAATTGAAGAGCTGCATAATTATGGCATCACCAAAATTTACAGCCCTGATGATGGAAGAAAGATGGGACTGGAAGGAATGATTGAAGATGTGGTGAAACAATGCGATTTTAATTTGAATGGCAATGGCGATTATAAAAATGCGATGGGCTTGGATGAAGTGAAAGATGTGCGGAAAGTGGCACGGCAAATTACAAATGTGGAGAATGGATTAAAGGTGGATGCTAAGAAAGAAACCGATAAAAAAATTCCAGTGTTGGGGATTACCGGAACGGGTGGTGCAGGTAAGTCTTCTGTTACAGATGAAATTGTTCGCCGGTTTTTGAATGCTTATGCTGATAAAACCATTGCTGTTATTTCTGTTGACCCGAGTAAGAAAAAAACAGGCGGCGCTTTGCTGGGCGACAGGATACGAATGAATTCTATTTCTTCTCCACGTGCATACATGCGGAGTTTGGCAACAAGGGAAAGTGATAAAGCATTAAGCGAATACGTGCAGGAAGCCATTGATATATGTAAAAGCGCAGCGTATGATTTTATTATTTTAGAAAGCGCCGGGGTGGGACAGAGTGATGCCAGTATTTTAGATTACGTGGATGTGAGCATGTATGTGATGACACCGGAATATGGTGCAGCATCTCAACTGGAAAAAATAAACATGCTGGATTATGCAGATGTGGTGTGTGTAAACAAATTTGATAAGGCAGGTGCATTGGATGCGCTGCATGATGTACGCAAGCAATACAAACGCAACCATAGTTTATGGACTGCAAAAGATGAAGAGCTGCCTGTTGTAGGAACTATTGCGGCACAGTTTAACGATGCAGGGGTGAATGAATTGTTTGAAAGGCTGATGGAAAAGATTGCAGAGAAATGCGGTGTAACATTTCATGGTGCAGTGGAGCATCATGCACATGTAAAAGATACTGCCAGCCAGTCATTAATTATTCCGCCGAAGAGAGTAAGGTACCTTGCTGAAATTGCAGAGAGCAATGCGGAATATAATAACTGGGCGAATGAACAATCGGCTTTAGCAACACAGTATTATCAATTGGATGGGGCTAAAAAAATATTACCCGAAGCTGAAAAATACATTGGTGAAACGGAAAAGAACCTGCTTAAAAAAATTGCACCGGCAAATTTAGAATTAATAAATAACTGGCCTGCAGTTGTTGAGCGTTATAAAAAAGAAGTGTATGAATTTAAAGTACGTGATAAAATAATTAAGCAGCCGCTGGTTTATAAAAGTTTATCAGGCACCATTATTAGCAAAGTGTATTTACCCAAGTTTAAAGACTGGGGCGATATTTTAAAATGGCAGTTGCAGGAAAATGTGCCGGGTGAATTTCCATACACTGCCGGTGTGTTTCCTTTAAAGAGGGAAGGCGAAGACCCTACAAGAATGTTTGCAGGTGAAGGCGGGCCGGAGAGAACCAACAAACGTTTTCACTATGTGAGTTTGGGACAGCCTGCAAAACGTTTATCAACTGCGTTTGATAGTGTAACATTGTATGGAGAGGATCCTGACCATCGTCCTGATATTTATGGAAAAGTGGGCAACAGCGGTGTAAGTATTGCCACTGTGGATGATGCAAAAAAATTGTATAGTGGTTTTGATTTGTGCGACCCCAAGACTTCTGTAAGCATGACAATTAATGGCCCGGCGCCCATGCTGCTGGCATTTTTTATGAATGCAGCTATTGACCAGCAATGCGAAAAATATATTATTGAGAATAATTTACGTGAAGAAGTAAATAAAATTATTGAAACAAAATATGCATTGGATGCTTTGCCAAAATATATTGGTATTGATGGTAAAGCCATCATTCCTGCAAAAGGAATGTTTGATGGCAAATTGCCGGAAGGTAATGATGGATTGGGTTTGCGTTTGCTTGGTTTAAGTGGCGAAGATGTATTACCTGCTGATGTGTATGCACAAATAAAAGCAAAAGCATTATCAACGGTACGTGGTACAGTGCAGGCAGATATTTTGAAGGAAGACCAGGCGCAGAACACCTGTATTTTCTCAACCGAGTTTGCATTAAAGCTGATGGGTGATGTGCAGCAATATTTTATTGAACATAAGGTGCAGAATTTTTACAGCGTAAGCATCAGCGGTTATCATATTGCAGAAGCCGGCGCTAACCCCATCACGCAATTAGCATTTACACTGGCTAATGGTTTTACTTATGTAGAGTATTATTTAAGCCGTGGCATGAACATAGATGATTTTGCGCCGAACCTTTCTTTCTTCTTCAGCAATGGTATGGACCCTGAGTACAGTGTGATAGGCCGTGTGGCAAGAAAAATTTGGGCAAAAGCCATGAAGCTGAAATATAAAGGCAACGACCGCAGCCAGAAATTAAAATATCATATTCAAACCAGTGGCCGCAGTTTGCATGCGCAGGAAATTGACTTTAATGATATAAGAACAACATTGCAGGCGCTGTATGCTATTTACGATAATTGCAACAGCCTTCATACTAACGCTTATGATGAAGCGATTACCACGCCAACTGAGGAAAGTGTGCGCCGTGCAATGGCCATTCAATTAATTATTAATAGGGAATTAGGCACTGCAAAGAATGAAAACCCCAACCAGGGTTCTTTCTTAATTGAAGAATTAACTGATTTGGTGGAAGAGGCAGTGATGAATGAATTTAACCGCATAACAGAACGTGGTGGAGTGCTGGGTGCAATGGAAAGAATGTACCAGCGTAATAAAATACAGGAAGAAAGTTTGTATTACGAAACGCTGAAGCACACAGGCGAATACCCGATTGTTGGTGTAAATACATTCCTTAGTAAAAATGGTTCCCCAACAATTTTACCAACAGAAGTTATACGCAGCACCACTGAAGAAAAAGAAAATCAAATCAATTCATTAAAAGCATTTCAGCTAAGGCATAAAGATAAGTCTGCCGAAATGCTGAAGCGCCTGCAACAGGTTGCTGTTAACAACGGCAACTTATTTGCAGAGTTAATGGAAACAGTTAAATATTGTACGCTGGGGCAAATTACCAATGCATTGTATGCAGTGGGCGGGCAGTACAGGCGGAATATGTAAGCTGCTGACGCAGCAAAAAAGAATTGCCACCGAGGCACTGAAACACTGAATGTATTTTTTCTGTGTCTCTGTGTTTCAGTGGCAATAATCTTTATCAGCGAAGCTGAAAAATAATTTAACTACAGCGGCTTACCACTTTCTAAAGTTGTTATTGCGTCTTCAATAACTTTTTTAGCCCCCGGGTTAGGCGCCAATGCCAATGCTTTCTTAGCAAACTCCAGTGCTTTTTTTAAATCGCCGCTGGCAGAGTATCCTCTCATCATACCGGCAGGTGTGGGCCATGCGCCATTATTCTTTTTATAGTTTTTTTCAAATACCACCATGGCTTCTTTCACTTTATCCTGGCTTAATAACTGGCGGCCATAGCTGTGCAATTCGTTCATGTTAGCAGCCTCAACTGCAGCCTCCATAATTTTAGTAGCTTCATCTGTACGGTTTAATGCTTCCAGCAAACCTGCCTTGGTGCTCATTATGCGGAAGTTATTTACACCGCCCAATGCCGGGTCCATTGCGGTATTAATCCAGCCCAGCGCTTCTTCATAATTTACTTTGTTTTGCAGGCACCAATTGGCACCGGCTTCTAAACTTGGAGGATCAAAACCCATTGCACCACTTAGTTGTGTGCGTATGCTGTTAAGTGTGGTGGCAATTAAATCCACTTCCACCGTAAAGGGAATACGCCAGTGTTCCCACTCCAGTGCCACTTCAACAGAGTGGTTGGTTTGTTTGGTAAAAGTAAAATCCAGCCGTTCTTTACTTTCTTTAATATCTTTTTGCTGTACAGTGCTTACCCGTAACACATCCCATGCGCTGTTATAAAAATAACTGCCCCAGCCGGTAGTGTTTTTATTAAAAATGAGTGTACAGGAATCCGGGTACAGTGCAATATGAAAACCATATTTACCAGCCGCTAATTTTTTACCGTTAATGGTTACATCGGTTGAAAATGCAATGGTGGTGTTTTCATCAGCACCAGCACGCCACGGTGATGGTACATTGGAGCCAAAGCCCAGTACCGTAAAACCATAATGTGCAATGCTGGTGCCCCATATTTTTCCTTCACGCCCTTTAACACCGGGTGCATTCCAGTTAATATCAATATCTGTTACGCCAATTACACGGCCGGTTTTGCAGCGGTAGTTAATATCTCCAATAGGCAGTTGCAGCAGTTGGGCATTGCAAATAAAAGTACTGCCGGTTAAAAAAGCAATTACAAAGAGTGATACAAATTTTTTCATAGCAATTATTTTAAAGCAGAAAATTAAATAATAACGGTGCAAAATGCTAACCGTTCATAGAATATCTTTTTTACCCCACTGCAAATAATCATTATCTTGAAGTGATTATTTGCTTATGAAATATATATTACTAGTTGCTGCAGTTTATTTTACTGCATGTACATCAGCTCCTGAACAAACTACTGCAAATAACTGGCAGCTTACAGGTTTTGTAAAAGCAGACAGTATTAACCCCATTCTTTCGCCATCGGTAAAAGAAAATTTCATTTGCCCTATACAGCAACAAACAGTTGCATGGAGCGAAAAAAATGTATTAAACCCTGCAGCCGTTGTTAAAGATGGCAAAGTGTATTTACTATACCGCAGCCAGGACAGCGCCATGACCTCAAGGCTTGGACTTGCCGTAAGTAATGATGGATTGCATTTTACAAAAATGAAGGAGCCGGTATTGTATCCTGCTAACGACAGTATGAAAAAATACGAATGGAAGGGCGGGGTAGAAGATCCAAGAATTGTGGAAACAGAAGATGGCCGTTATATTTTAACCTATACCAGTTATGATGGAAAAACAGCAAGGTTATGTATTGCAAGCTCCACCGATTTGCTGCACTGGACAAAACACGGGCTGGTATTGAACAGTGAAAAATACAAAGATCAGTGGAGCAAATCAGGCGCTATTGTAGCTGTACAAAAGGGTAATAAAATGATTGCTGCAAAAATTAATGGTAAGTACTGGATGTATTTTGGAGATACCGATTTGTTTATGACATCGTCTGATGATTTAATTAACTGGACTGTTTTGGAAAATGAAGAAAGTAAAAAAGCAGTAAGTGTGCTGCAGCCACGTGCCGGTTATTTCGACAGCCGTTTGGTGGAACCCGGCCCTTATGCCTTATTACAACCACAAGGCATACTGCTTATTTACAACAGCAGCAATGCAGCCAATAATAACGATACTTCTTTACCCAAATTTACCTACAGTGCGGCGCAGGCATTGTTTGATAAAACACAGCCATGGAAATTAATTAACCGCAGCAATACCTATTTCATCCATCCTGATAAACCCTATGAAAAATTGGGTGAAGTAAATGAAGTATGTTTTGTGGAAGGGCTGGTGTATTTTAACAATAAATGGTTTTTATATTACGGCACGGCCGACACAAAAATTGCAGTGGCAGTAAAGCCCGGTAATTAAATTGTTTTCATGCGCATGGCTGCGTAATTTACACATGCATACAATAATTGCAGTATGAGAAAAATATTCACCCTTATTTTAGTGGTAGCGGTAACTGTGGTAACAGCACAAAAAACTGTAACTATTCCTGCATATACTGCTTATGCCGTGCCTGCAGAAATAGGCAGTGAAGAAGAAGAGAGTGATTTATTTTCTGTTAAAGATGGTTTACATAACTGGGCTGATAAAAACCAACGTGTTGAATTTTTTTTTAACCTGCATAGCACTGGTGCATTATCAATACAGCTGTCGCTGAAAAATAATAGTGCAGGCAATATACTTTCTGTATCTGTTGCTCCTGTAACTGCAGCCACAGAAGTTGCCAGGGGGTTTACTGTAGCAGTGCCTGCTTCAAAATCATTTAAAAATGTAAATGTGGGTACGGTTGCTGTTGCCAATGGCGGTTTTTATAAAGTAGTAATAACCTGCAAACAAAAGGCAGGTAATATAATTGCAGATATTAAGTCGCTGGAATTAAGCGGGGCTGCTGTAAAAAATATTCAGTTTAACGCAAAGGAGCGGCGTAATGCAGCATCGGTGCATTTAAAATATGTAATGCCCGATACTATGAATGCACTGGTGTTTTACAATGAGCTTACAGTACCTGCGACTATGGATGTGGTGCACAGTTATTATATGGCCTGTGGATTTGCACGTGGTTATTTTGGTATGCAGGTAAATAGTGAAAAGGAGCGCCGCATAATATTTTCTGTTTGGGATGCCGGCAACGAAGCAGTTGACAGGAATAAAGTAGCTGCAGAAAATAAAGTGCAGTTAATGGCAAAAGGTGAAGATGTGTTTGCAGATGGTTTTGGAAACGAAGGCACCGGCGGACACAGTCATTGGGTGTATATGTGGAACCCGGGCCAAACATATAAGTTTATTGTAACTGCAGCCATTGACAGCGCAGCACAAACCACCACTTACGCCGGTTATTTTTTTATACCAGAAATACAGCAATGGAAATTAATAGCCTGTTTTAAAGCACCCAAAGACGGTAAGCCGTTAAGAAACTTATATTCTTTTTCAGAAAACTTTGTGGGGATTAATGGCCAGTTAATGCGTAAAGCATTTTATGGCAACCAATGGATACGGCGGGAAAGTGGTGAATGGAAAGAACTGACGCAAAGCAGTTTTAGTTACGATGCTACCGGCAAAGCAGGCGACCGTACAGATTATGGTGGCGGTGCAGCAGATACCACTTTTTATTTATGGCATGGCGGTTTTGCAGCAACTGCTGCAGCGTATGGCGATGTGTTTAACCGTAAAGCCACCGGTAATAAACCTGTAATTGACTGGTATAAAAATGCAGACAGTGCTGAGCAAGCACAAAAAGATCATGCTGCAATTTTAGCATACATCAATAGCAAAACAGACACCGGCTGGAAGGAAACTAACGGAATCTTTTACAAAATACTTACAGCAGGCACCGGCCGCAATGTAACCATCAGCGATACGGTGGTGGTGCATTATAAAGGGCAATTGTTAAACGGTTTTGTATTTGACGAAACAAAAACAGCACCCGCCACTTTTCCTTTAAAACGATTAATAAAAGGCTGGCAGGCAGCATTGCCCAATTGCAAAACCGGTGGCAGCATTCGCATGGTGCTTCCTTCAGCCATGGCATACTCCATTCGTAATTTAGGTACAATACCACCCAACAGTGTATTGGTTTTTGATGTAGAAGTAACCGCAGTTAAATAATAATTGCACACTGCATATTTTAAACAACAGCACAATTGTAGTTTAAATACTATTGCTATTTCAAGCCTTTGCTATAAAGGGCTTACACAGTACGTTTTATTTTTGTATTGTATAATTAAGTTATTATATCCGCTATCCTGCTCTGCAAAACCACAAGACCTCCTTAGAAGCCCCATTGTTTTCACTGGGGTTTTTTATTCAAAAGTTCCGCTTTAAAATATCCATTGCTTAAAGACTTTTACGCAGCTGTTACTTTAACAGTTAGTAAAAGTCTTTTGCAGGTAATATGCAGCTTTTACCTCGTAAATATACGTGCTGTTTTAAGCTGTGTAGTCGGCTTTCTATTAAAATTTCAATGCAGTGCTATAAAAAATTATTGTGGCATTAAATAGCTTTGTTTTATTGATGTATGAATAAATCACCTAAAAAATCCTGGAGCTTCCTGCAATCTTTATCCAATATCCTGGCTATGAAAACTTGAAAAGCCCCGTTTGTAATCCGATACCAATGAAAGCAAACAATTCTACTGAAAAACCCCACCGGTATGTTGGGGTTTTTTATTTTTCAGCGTTTACAAAACAGTTTTATTAATAACCAGCAGCCGGTGTTTTTTATACTGTGGCCGTGCAGTTAGTATGCTTCACCATGCTTGCTCTATACTGTTTGCGGTAAAATCAATTGTACAAATATTAATTGCATGCGTCTGTTTTTCATAACATTACGGTTGTACCTGTATATTAGAGCTTGCATTTACCAATATATCGGTTTATCTTATGTGCCTTTTACGACACTCCGTTAACTGCGAAACTGTTTTCTACCCGTAGTTTTTTAAACACTTTTTTTATAACCAAAACCTTTTACATGAAAAGATTTTTCTTTCTTGCCTGCTCCGCATTTGCGTTGGCAGCATGCAATAGCGACACAAAAGATGCAAAACCAGCAGAGGCAGGCACAACAACTGCTGCTGCGGAAAAATTAGATTATCCATACACACTGGACAGGCCTTACCAAAACTGGTAGCCCGGCGATCAAAAACATGTTGTAACAGTAATGAAAAGCCTGAAAGCTTTTGAAACAGGAGACATTGCTGCCTGCATGAATGGCTTTGGAGATACCGTAGAAGTTTTCTTTGATGGCTACAGGGCTAAACTGAGCCACGACAGCCTGATGAAACAATTTACTGCACAGCGGGCTAACTTTGGCAGCATGGTTATTAAAATGAACGACTGGGAATCGGTAATATCTTCTGATAAAAAAGAGGAATGGGTAACTATGTGGTATAAACAAATTGAAACAGATAAAAATGGCAAGGCTGATTCATTAGCAGTGGTGGACGATGCAAAAATAGTTAACGGAAAAATAGTGCTGCTGGATGAAAAAATACAGCACTACCCCGCAAAAAAATAATGTGTCGTTTTTTTATTTAAGCCCTGCAATTTTTTGCAGGGCTTTTTTTATATGCAAAAAGAAAAGCAGCAAGAAAGATGTAATTTTATTTTATGATAACCCTTACCAACGAAGCGCTTACAGCAGTAATAGCTCATAAAGGCGCCGAACTGCAGCAGCTTAAAAATAATAATACCGGTATTAATTATTTATGGAGTGGCGATGCTGCTTATTGGGGTAAGTTTAGCCCGGTGCTTTTTCCTGTTGTAGGCGGCTTAAAAAACGACCAGTATTTTTACAAAGGCAATCAATACACATTGCCCCGCCATGGTTTTGCAAGAGACCGGGATTTTACAACACAGCAATTAAATGCTTCGGAAGTTATTTTTACTTTAAACGATGATGAAAAAACAAGAGCTGTATATCCTTTTGCGTTCTCATTAAAAATACGTTACCGCTTACATCAAAACTGGCTGGCCTGCACATACGAAGTGCATAACTCCGGAAATGATGCCTTGTTTTTTTCTATTGGCGCACACCCGGCATTTGCCGTGCCATTGGTAAAAGATTTGAAGTACAGTGATTATTACCTGGAATTTAATAAAACAGAAAACCTGCAACGCTGGAAATTGCTGAATGGCTTAATTGCCACACATGCCGAGGCAGTACCGCTTGAAAATAACAAGTTGCCTTTACATGCTTCATTATTTTATGAAGATGCTGTTGTGCTGAAAGGGCTGCAAAGCAATTGCATTACACTGGCCAGTGACAAAAATGAGCATGGCATCAATTTCTATTTTAATGATTTTCCTTTTTTTGGAATTTGGGCTGCTAAGGATGCGCCTTTTGTTTGTTTAGAACCGTGGTGTGGTATTGCAGACAGTGTAACACATAACCAGCAGCTAACTGAAAAGGAAGGTATTAACCTGCTTGCACCCGGCGGTTATTTTGAAAGAACATGGAGTGTGGAGTGTTTCTAGTTTTGAAAGTAACAGAACAATTATGCAGGATGCAAATTTTGCAATTGTGTTTTTGGCTAAGCGATAACAAACAGTATTAGTATAAATAGTTATTGCAGCTCTTCACAATAATACCCTGCATTTAAAACCATATTCTCCACTTCGGCAGGGGTAATATTGCGGCTTACAATACGCAGTACATAATCACAATCATTTAAATCAACATTCCATTTGTAAATACCGGGGTGAATATCCAGGTTGCTTTCTACATCGGCAATCCGGTTTGTGTCAGAAAGGTTGGTTTTAAAAACCAGCACTTCAATGCCGGCATTTGCAGAAAGCTCTAATGCTTGTTGGTTGGTTTGCAGTTGGCTCATGGCTAATACAGTTAGTTGTGTGATATACAAAACAGCCTGGTGTTATTGCAACACCAGGCCAGCTGTTAGTCAGCTTTAAAAGAAGAAGCAGCATCATTCTCACTTTTCATGCCCCATCGGCCACCGCAGCGGTGCTTCCATTCAGTTTTAAATTTTTCTCTTTCATCAGGCGTCATATTATCCCAGCGTTGTTTCATTTTTTCTTTCCATGCCGGGCTGCCTCTCCAGCGTTTGCCGCCAAAGCCGCCAAATAAAATTTTACTCAGCAGCAGTATGCCCAGTGCCTGCCAAAAAGTAATGGTGGTTACACCCAGCACAGCAGGCAGTATGGCATTCCATAAACTCATTACAATAAAGCCAAATGCTGTAACAGCTGCTATAAATATTGCAAGGAACATCAGTCCTTTTTTAATCCAGAATTTTTTCATTTTTATTTTTTTAATGCCACGAATTAAACTAATTACACTAATTTTTCTTTGTGCTCATCCGCAGCTTTTTTTAATCGTAGTTTAATAACTCGTTTTTCAGTTTACTTAACCTGTTTCTTAAATGCAGTACAGCATAGCGCTTACGGCTGATGAGTGTGGCCACACTTTCTCCGGTTTGTGCCGCAATATCTTTAAAAGAAACATCTTCAATTTCATGTTGAATAAAAACGGTACGCTGCTCTTCAGGTAATTCATCCAAAGCTGTTTTAAGTTCCTCCCAAAAAAGATTGCGCAAATATTCAGTTTCAGGATTACTGTCTGCAGGCATCAGCATTTCACGCCAGTTAAAACCTTCATCATCATCACCACCGCTGTTTAAGATATCATCGGCAAGCGGCAGTTTATGTTTACGGTAGCTGTCGGTTATTTTATTGCGTGCCACTTTATACAGCCAGGCGCTGGCCTGTTCAATAGGTTCGGCATTGCCGGCAAACTGGTACAATACATCCTGCAAAATATCTTCTGCATCTTCGGCACTTGCCACCCTTTTGCGTATAAACCCAAACAGGCGGCGGCTAACCGCTTTAATAGTATTGCTTATGTTGCTGTTTCTTTCTGCAGCCATGGGCAGCGCTATCGTCACTGTTTCTTTCATGTAACAGGTAAGACGATTTGCAAAGATGGATATTTTAAAAAAGATAAAAATTTTTAAGATCGGGTTAAAACCTGCATACATATCAGTTTTGCTGTATTTGTTGCAATTAGAAAAATGAAATATTACTTTAGCCATTGGATTTTTTAACATTCACCTAAAAACTTTAAACTATGGACATCAAAAAACTTACTGCAGGCGGTATTGTTGGCGGCATCCTGTTTTTTCTTTTAGGATGGTTAATTTATGGCATGTTGCTTATGGATTTTATGAAGAACAATCCCGGTATAGTTTCCGGGTACAATAAAGAAACGCCAGACTGGCTTTATCTTATTATTGGCAATTTGTTATCGGGTTTTATGATGGCGTATATTTTTATAAAAGCAAATGTTACCACACTAATGGGTGGCTTAATTTTGGCAGGTGTTGTAGGGTTTTTAATGACGGCATCGTTTGATTGTATTATGTATGCCACCACTAACCTGGCCAGCAAAAAAATGATGATGGCTGATGTATTGGCAAGTACAGCAATGGGTGCGGTTGTGGGTGCAGTTGTTGGTGCAGTAATGGGTAAGCTCAAATAACTAAATCCTTATTGAAAGTAAAAACCGCCGTACACCGGCGGTTTTTTTTTAAACCACTATTCACCTTTTACTTAAAACGTAAGTTTATTGCTATATTATCTGCATGCAGGCTGGTAGATTGTACGTAATGCCCGTAACGCAGTTCCACCATATTAAACCATGGCATATGAAGTACACCTTTTTTAGGCGTAATGCGTATGTTAACACCTGCATACTGAGATGTGAAAGTTGATAAATCATAATTACTGGTGTAATACGTTTCAGATAAAACATGCTGTTTGTATGGTGCAAAATATTTTGCTGCCTGCTGCGTATAATACCTGTAAAAAGGGCTGATGCTTACAAAGGGGCTTACTTTATATGGCACTTCTAAACTGGCGGTATGTGCAGTTACACCCCAGCTGTCGGTATAATACCGGTAATAAGTTCTAAAAATAAATTTATCGCCTGCAAAATAATTCATACGCAGGCCCAGCGGCAGTTTAACCCTTGTTGAAGGCAGGTTTTCAATTTTAGCAGTGTCTTTACCACTGTAATTAAAATATACCCTGTGAAAAGGCAAACTCAAATAACCGTTTTGTGTAACAGCATCTGCAATTACTGCCACCTGTAAGTTTTTGTTTACCACCTGCGAAATTGTTAGTGAACCCGAAAAAGTATTGCGGGGGCTTTTTGGAATATTATTTTCACTTGCTCCGGAACGTGTGCTTATAGTGCGGCCGCTGGCTGTGGTGTAAGTAGATACAGTACCGGCTGCTGCTTTAGGCGCAAACTCGGATGGTTGAATCAGCGTTACCTGATCAAAAAATGCCTGTGCCTTAAAATTTACTTCTGTATTACCATTTTTAGAGGTTTTGCCCAGTTGTGCATTTACACTGTACGAGTGATAATTAAATTCGCCGGAATATGCAGCGCCAATGCCAAAAGTAGTTTTATTGGGTTTTTCCACCTTCCAGTTTATTGATGGATATATTCTTGTGCCCTGCGGACTGGAAGCACCGGTTTTTGAAATATATGCTTGTGATGCTGCTGTATGATGATCCACACCCAGCTCCAGCCCCAGGTTATATTTATTGCCGGTAATATCATTCAGTTTAACAAACTTTAAATCTATTACATTGGAAATATCATTGAGTTTTTGTGTGCCAATACCACCGGTAACGGCCGAGTGGTTACCATCCTGTTTATAATAACCGGATACCAGGTTTACCTCTTCCAGTTTTAATTTTTGTTTTTTATACGAAACGGTATCAGGATTAAAACGCTGTGCAAATGCTGCAGTAAACAGCAGGTAAATGCCAACAAGGGTTAAGCATATTTTCTTCATGGTAGCTTTTCTTCTTTGTATTGAATTTTAATTACAGCCGCAACCGCCGCCTACTTTACCACCGTTGGCACCACTGGCGCCTTCCCGGTAACTCATAAAATTATTTTCAGGCTTTTCTGCCTTGCGGCCGCTTAGTTCCATTTCAGCATCATTAATCTTGCTTTTTTGATATTCTTTTACTGATGCACAGCCGGTAGTGGCTAACGTTATACTTACTGCACCCGCTGCAGCTATGCACAGGGTTTTGTTTTTCATCTTCATTTCCAATTTTTTTAAGGTTAAGAACAGTGAATATTTTTTGATGTATAAATTTTGTTATTGTCGTCAATTATTACACACTCCACCTTTTGTAACTGGTTTATTAAATTAAGCCCAGCATCAATGCCCATAATGGTAACAGGTGTTGCCATAGCATCGCATATTTCTGCATTAGGCGAAATAACCGTTACACTTTTAATGCCGCTTACCGGTAAACCCGTGCGTGGGTTAATGGTATGCGAATATTTTTTTCCGTTTATCATTACAAACTTTTCGTAATTGCCCGATGTGGCGACTGCCATATCGCTTATGTTCATGTATGAAAAAGGATATTCTTTATAATCAGGATGTACAATACCCACCGTCCACGGTGTACCATTTGGCTGCACGCCCCATGTTGTTAAATCGCCTGAAGCATTTACAATGCCGCTTGTAACTCCTTTTTGCTGCATTACCTGTTTTGCCATTTCTGCTGCATAGCCTTTACCAATACCACCAAAACCAATGCGCATACCTTTTTCTTTTAAAAAAACGGTGCAGCGCTCTTCATTCAGTTCAATATTTTTATAGTTGATGAGCCGTACCATTTTTTTTGCCTTGTGTGCATCAGGCAGCTCTGTCATGGCAGTATCAAAATTCCACAGGCGTTTATCAATGCTGCCATAAGTAATATCAAATGCACCTTGTGTAATCCCGGATATGCGTATGCTGCGTTCAATAATATCAAACACTTCTTTACTTACTTTAACAGGCTGTATACCTGCATTGCGGTTTATAAGACTGGTTTCGCTTGCTTCATTAAAAGTGGTAAGCAGTTTTTCTATCCGTTGTATTTCAGCCACACCGGCATCAATCATTTCATGCGCCCATACCTCATCATCTGCAACCACTGTTATTTCAAAGCGGTTGCCCATCAGCTTCATTTCCCGGCGGTATTGTTGGGGCTTAAGCATTGTTTATTTTGCGGCTGCATTTTTAATTTCCTGTATAAATTTTTCAGGCCCATCTTTATAAAAACCATCCCAGGCGGTAATTACTTTACCATCTTCATTTAATAATACTGTGTACGGAAAAGCCCCTTTGCTGTTATATTGTTCTGCCAGCGCATCATTTTGCTGCTGTTGTTCTTTAGCAGGCAGGTTTTTCTTTTTGCGTGGAAAATCTGCATTTACACAAACGAGGTTTTCATTGGCGAAGTTTACAAAGGTTTCATTGTCGAAAACTTCCTGGTGCATGCGCATACAGGGAATGCACCAGTCCGACCCGGAAAAATTAAGCAATACCATTTTGTGTTCTTTTTTTGCCTGTGCCTTTGCATCAGCAAAATTATTAACCCATTTAGGTGTTACAGTATTTAAAAGAAATGCAGCGGCAACCAGTATTAACTTTGTCATAACGGGTGTAATTTTAGTGTAGCAGGTAGTAAAAGGATGATGATAAAGTTATTTTAATGGTTGGGTTATGAGGTTGCGCTAACGAGCAATTAACATAACCGGCTTTATGATTGTTTCAAAAGCAATTACAGCTGCAAAATTCCTGATTGGTAAACAGGGTTATACAAAACCGTTATAAAGGCAGTTTTTTTTATATTTTAAAAACAGGCAAAGCACTATTTAAAATAGTTGTCTTTTGGCGGTAAGCCATTATAAATTGATGTAAATACACTTAGTTTGCAACTGCAAAAAAAGCTGCTGCAGTTTTTTGCAGTTATTTTTTACAAATATGACAACAGATTTTAACTGGCTGGGCCGCACACAATTATTAATAGGTAAAGAGGCGCTAACCAAACTGGCGCAAAGCCATGTAATGGTGGTGGGCCTTGGTGGTGTGGGCAGTTATGCTGCTGAATTTATTGCCCGCAGTGGCGTAGGTAAAATGACGATTGTGGATGGTGATGTGGTAGACCCAACTAACCGCAACAGGCAGTTGCCTGCATTGGCAACTAATCATGGTGTATCAAAAGCAGTTATTATGGCCGAACGCTTAAAAGCCATTAACCCGGAGCTGGAACTACATGTTGTAAAATCATTTATTAATCCTGAAATGGTGGAAACATTACTGCAGGAAAAACCTGATTATATTATTGATGCCATTGACAGCATTACACCCAAACTTACTTTTATAAGTATTGCACATAAACGTAAGCTGCGTATGGTTAGCAGTATGGGTGCCGGAGCAAAGCTGGACCCAACCAAACTGCATGTGGTGGATATATCCAAAACAATGATATGCCCGTTTGCACAGCAAGTACGTAAAACATTAAAACGCAAGTATAATATCCGCAACGGGCTTAAAGTAGTTTTTTCTAATGAAGAGCCTATTAAAGAAAGCCTGATGCTTACCGACGGCAGCAACTATAAAAAATCAGCGTACGGAACCATATCTTATTTGCCTGCCGTGTTTGGTGCAGTATGTTCCAGTGTGGCAATCCGGGATTTAATAGATGCTGAAATTCCAAAGGCAAGCATTCCCCCTAAGCGAATACTAAAACACAAAAAACAAAAAAAATGAGTTACATAATAAAGCAACAGTTGCAAATTGTTTTGCTGGCAATTGTTATTGGTTTTATTACAGCCTGCACAGGAAAATATTACAGCACCAACAAACAATATAAAAAACAAACCAAAGCATTTGCAAAAGAACTGCGCCGGCAGCCTGCAGCGGTTGATAGCGCCCTTATGTCGCCTAATTGGGTAGGCACCACCAATTTTGGAATGCGCAAACCCAGCTTTGTTATTATTCATCACACTGCACAAAGCGCCTGCGATAGTACACTGCGTACATTTACATTGCCACGTACACAAGTAAGTGCCCATTATGTAATTTGTAAAGATGGTACTATACATCATATGCTGAATGATTACCTGCGTGCATGGCATGCGGGCAACAGCAAATGGGGCAACCTTACAGATGTTAACAGTGCAAGCATTGGTATTGAACTGGACAATAATGGTTTTGAAGCTTTTCCTGAGGCACAAATAAACAGCTTGCTGCAGGTGCTTAAAAAACTAAAGAAAGATAACAATATACCCACGGCTAATTTTATTGGACACAGCGATATTGCACCAAAACGTAAAGTGGACCCCAACAAATATTTTCCCTGGCAACAACTGGCGCAAAATGGTTTTGGTTACTGGTACGATACTGCCAGGGTGCAGCAACTGCCTGCGGATTTTAATGCTATACAAAGCCTGCGTATTATTGGTTATGATACTAGAGATACTGCAAGTGCCATACGTTCATTTAAGCTGCATTTTGTACAGCAGGATTCAGTTCCTAAACTTACCGGTGCCGATAAGAAAATTATTTACGACCTGAGTAAGAAATATTAATGATTGCTTTGTAAATCGGCAAGCAACTGCTGAAGCGTAATTTCTTCCAGTACGGAGCGGTGGCTTTGATTATTTTCAAAATGCCATTTTATTAAACGTATACTGCCATCTGCAATTTCAATACCGGTAATATCACCATCATTAAAACAACAGCAGCCGCTGTTAAAATAAGAGGGTTTAATTTTTTCTATTCCTGTATCAATATTATTGGATGGATGACCGGAATATTTGCCGGAAGCAAAAACAGGTTTATGCGTATGCCCGGTAATCAGCAATAAATTTTTACGGTTACTGCTCCATTCATACATCAGTTTGTTATGTTTATTGCGCAGTGTATCATCTTTACTGGGTGTGTTTACATTTATTTGTAAATAACGTTGAACAGGCGCCCAAATATGTGCCACCAGCCATGTGCTTAAACTATTATTGTCGCTCATTTTATCACCCTGGTGCCCATGTGTGCAAAATATAGTGAGTGCTTCGCTGTTAACGGTTGTTTTTAATAAAATTCCCTCGTATACCGGCAGCGGCATGGTAAAGTAATTTTTTAGCAGGCGCTCCACATCCATTTTGTTTTTCCATAAAATATCATGGTTGCCAAAGGTTTTAAAATAATTACCGGGTTGAAAAGCAGCTTCTGCAGCAAATGCCCGTTCATTTTGCGGCAGCACACTTTCTGCTTTATATTTCCATAGCTCCTCGCTGTCGCCAAGATTGATGAATGAAAAGCGGGCTGTCTTATAATATTCAAGGGCCGCTAAATAATTTTGTTCATTGCCGGCAAAATCATCTGCACGGTCCTTGTTGCCTTTATGCTGGTCGCTGAAAATGATGAATTTATCGGTAGCAGCGTTTACCAGCAATGTATAAACCCTTTTACTGTTTTTCTTGCTGCTGTTGTAAAGGTTGCTCAGCGATTTAAAAACAGTTTTACGTTCTGGCTTGGCGCTAAGTGTATTGGCTACCCATGTAAGCGGCCTGCGAAATAAATATTGTAGCAGTTTACGCATGTAATGAAGTTACAAAATGCACGCTTTGCAAAAGGAATTCAAAAAAAAAATTATTTCTTGTTTACAAAGTATTTGCCGATAAAAGGAAGTTTAACCAGTTCCTTTTTTTCAACCTGTGTTATAAACCAAATATACAGCAGTAATAAAACAGTGGCTATTACAAGGCCTGCCCAAACAGGTGTAATAAAAAGCATCAGCCCTTTGTGCACAAAAAATAACAGTACGGCAATAATAATATATGCTGTTAGTTTTTTCCAGGCATAAGGCACCCTGTATTCTTTTTGCCCCCAAATAAATGATAGTACCATCATTGTGCCATAACAAAAAAATGTGGCCCAGGCACAAGCCATATAACTGTAGTGTTTTATAAACACAAAATTTATAAGCACAGTAATGGCGGCGCCGGTTAATGTTATATATGCACCCGCTGCCGTTTTGTTTTTTAATTTAAACCATATGGACAGATTGTAATAAATACCCAAAAACATATTGGCCAGTAATAAAACAGGCACCACTTTTAAACCTTCCCATAATTTTTTAGCAATAAAATACCGCCACACCGGTAAATACAACGCCACCACTAAAAACATAATACTGATGACAATAACAAAAAATTTCATTACCCGTGCGTAAGTACGCTGTGGGTTTTCTCCTTCGGCCTGTTTAAAGAAAAAAGGTTCTGCACCCATGCGGAAGGCTTGTACAAAAAGGCTTATCAATATTGATAATTTATAACAGGCGCTGTAGATGGCCACCTGTGTTTCTTTGTAATCATTACTGCCGGGCACCCACCATTTAAGCATAATGCGGTCCATTGTTTCGTTTACTACGCCGCCCATGCCTACAATAACCAGCGGCAGTGAATAAACCATTATCTGCCGCCATATTTTTACATCTACTTTAAACCGTATGGCAAGTATTTCTTTATACAAAAACAACAGTGTAACTATTGCCTGTATTAAATTGGCTACTACAATATAATACACCGGGTTATTATTGGTGTTTATAAGCCTGGCCCAAAAAGATGCCGGATTGTTTTTAGCTTCCACATATCCTATTGATAAAAACAGGTAAGTAAAAAACAAATAGGAGAGTATGCCGGATATTTTTGCAAGAGCGTATTTGCGGGGGCGGCCATCATGCCGCAACTTGGCAAAAGGTATAATGGTTAATGTATCCAGCATTATAATAAAAACACTCATCTTAATTAACTCTGGATAATTACCAATACCTGCAAACACCGCCAGTTGACGATGAAACAGCAGTAACACAAACCCAAATAAAAAAGTGCTGATAATAATGGATGTGGCCGTTGTGTTGTAAATACTTTTTTTGGTTTCTTCTTTATTGGAAAAACGGAAATAAGCGGTTTCCATTCCATAAGTAAACAACACATTTAAAAAAGGCAATACGGAATATACCAGGCTCATTTTGCCATAATCGGCACTGGTAAGCACATTGGTAAGGTAGGGTGTTACCAGGTAGTTTAAAAACCTTGCGGCAATAGAACTGGCCCCGTACCAAATGGTTTGCCCTGCTAATTTTTTAATGCCGCTCAATGATTAGTAATTTAAAAAACCAAATTTACCGGTATAATTTCAAAAACTATGCAAATTAGTGATGCAACCCTTTGTACGCATTAGTTATCTTTGTTAAATAAAATTTATCAGTTATGAAGTATATATTGGCATTTGTGGTGGTTTTGTTATCGGCAGCCACAGTTACCGCACAATCCACAACTGCAACGGTTGAGTACTTAAAAGTAAACCGCCAGGCAGTGGTAAATGAAATACCTTTTCCGGAAAAAACAATACGGGATGCTATTGATAATAGAATGCAGCAAATGGGTTATAAGGGTAAAGAAAGCAAAGGCTTTATGGTATATAAAGGTGTAAAACTGGCAGACATTGGTAATGACAGCTATGATTTATATTTTATGGCAGACAGGCTGAGCCGGAAAAATAAAGATAATTCCACCCTTACACTTCTGATTTCAAAAGGCTTTGAAAGTTTTATTTCAGACAGTACCGATGCCGCTGTAATGAATAATGCAAAAAAATATTTAGACAGTATAAAACTGATGATTGCCGCTTACGACCTTGAACTGCAAATTCAGGCACAGGAAGATGCTGTTAAAAAAGCGGATAAAAAATATACCAATCTTGTAGAAGACGGCGATAACCTGGAGAAAAAAAGAAAAAGTATAGAAAAGGATATTGAAGACAATAAAAAAGATCAGGCTAATCAAAAAACAGAAACAGAAAAACAAAGACAAATTTTAGAAACTCTTAGGGGAAAGCGAAAGCAATAAGAAAATCTGCAGCATCAGGCTCCGTACAAGCGGGGCTTTTTTATTGCATGGAAAAGCGGGGGTCTTTTGTAAAACTGGTATCTGTAAGCGCAAATAAAAAATAAATCAAATCATTTTTTTCCTGGTTGGTAATGGCAATACGGTTTACCAGTAATGGGTCTAATGTAGGCTGTGTGGTAACAATACCGGTGCGGTAATGATCGATAACGCTGCCAACACTGTTAAAGCGGCCGTCGTGCATGTAAGGTAACGACACGCCTATGTTACGCAGGCTGGGTACTTTAAATTTTAAAGAGTCTGCCTTATCGCCTGTTATAAGCAGGCGGCCAAAATCATTTAATGCAGTATTAACAGGCAGGCCGTTATTACGAAAACTGTTATCTGTAAAAAGCGGCTCAGGGTGGCAGGTGGCACATTTACTTTGATATACTGTGTAACCGTTTTGTTCACTCAGTGTAAAGCTGGCTTCTCCACGTTTTACTTTATCATATTTACTGTTACTGCTTACTATGGAGCCCATAAACTGGCTTATTGCTTTCAGCATTTTCTGGCTGGTAATTTCATTGCTGCCAAATGCTTTTGTAAAAAGGCGGGGATAGGCAGTGTCTGCTCTAAGTTTGCTTAATACGTGATCAATTGTTTCACCCATTTCAATTGGGTTGGTAATGGGCGCCAGCGGTTGTACTTCAATATGTGTTATACCACCATCCCAATGCATTTTTTGCATCCACGCCAAATTAAATAATGCAGGTGCATTGCGAAATGTGTGTAGATTATTAAGACCGTGGCTAAAGTCGTGATCGTAAGTGGCAAAGGCAGCAAACTGCTGGTGGCAGTTGGCGCATGCTACTGTATTGTCAATACTCAGGCGGGTATCGTAAAATAATTTTCTGCCTAATGCAAAGCCTTCTTCTGTTAACGGGTTGGATGCAAAAATATTTGCAGGAGGCTGCGGCCATCCGTTGGGAATAACAAATTGCAGCGGGGTGGTAGCAAAGGGTGTATCAACAGGTACATCCTTTTTTTTGCAGGCATCCAACATTACAAGTGATGCAGCAAATAATGAAAACAGGAATAATATAATGATGCTTTTTTTCAATCTTAATTATTTGTAACAGATTTAAGCGAAAACATATCACTGTAATTATCTGCAATTGATTTTGCCAATGAGCCCGGGGTATTGCAAACTGGAGTGGTTGTAATTTTTAAATCGTTGGGGTTTTGCCACCATTTATTAAAATCGGCTTCAATAACAATTTCGCTTGTTTTGCCTTCCCTTATATCAACCGGTGTAATAGCAGCAATATTGATAGTTACATATCTTAAAACACTGTTTGCACCACTAAAACCACCCAGGTGGTATTCCACTTTATTGTTTACCTGTGTGGATTGTGGTGAAGTGCCTTCCACTTTTGCCATAATGTAACCGCTGTTCCATGTCCAGAACATATCGTTCAGCGGATCGAGAGCGCCTGTTTGAGCGCCGCTTACATTACGGGTACTGTCCACTCCAATTAAAAATTGCAGCGTACTGTATTTATTAACAGCTGCACTAAAACTGAAAGATTGAGAAGCCGCATTGCTTTCATCAATTAAATGATAGCTTTCTTTTTCAGCTGCGGCAGCAGTACCCGGCGAAGCGCTTATACCAGACACATAGTATTTGAATTTTGTAATAGTGTATTGCTCTCCAAAAGCATTGGTATGCACCGTACTGCCTAACCCAACAGGATTACCTTTTACAGTATTGATAAAAGTTATTTTAAGAGTACCTGTTGCTGCCGTTTGTGTTAATGGTTTTTGACAGGTAAACAATAACAGGCAGCTTACAATAAAATATATTGGCCGGGTCAAATTCATCAAAAATTTATTTTTTTACGGTTCATCTTTGTTTCAGACTGTTGTTTTTTATGTTGCAGTCTTTTCTCTTTAACAGCTTTTGGTATACTGGTGGTTTTTCTTTTTTTAGCCACCTTAAGTGCATCAGTAATTAAGAGATTCATTTTTTTAACCACCTGCTGCTTGTTACCCAGTTGGGTACGCTCTGTTTGGCTTTTTACCAGCAAAAAACCTTCCGTATTTACTTTGTTTGCCAGCTTTGCCTTAATCCGTTCTTTTTGTTCTGCCGTAAATAATGCTGAGTTATCGATATGCCAATAACCTTCCACCATAGTTTCTACCTTATTTACATTTTGGCCGCCTTTACCGCCACTTCGGGCTGTTTTAAAAGTAATTTCTGCCGATACATCTGTCATGTGAACAAATTTACCAATAAAAACACCCAATTTGCAGCCATATGCCCGTTATTTGAATCTATAATTTCAATAACACAGTTTTTTTTAGGATTTTTGCAATACTCAATTAAGACAGGATAATGACTGCCACTATATATAATTCTTTAGCCGACAGAAAACAACAGGGTAAAAAATCGTTTGCCGTACTTATTGATCCCGATAAAGCGAACGATCATAGTGTTGGGCAGTTGCTGCAATTGGCTGCAGATGCCAAAGTGGACTATTTTTTAGTAGGAGGCAGTCTGGTTATTTCCAATTATTTAGATGAATGTGTGCAGCTGATTAAAAGTAGTTGTAATATACCGGTAATACTTTTCCCCGGCAGCCCCAGCCAGGTAAGTAAATACGCAGATGCATTATTATATCTTTCACTCATAAGCGGGCGTAATGCCGATTTATTGATTGGCCAGCATGTAATAAGTGCCCCGGTGGTAAAACAAAGCGGCCTGGAAATTATGCCCACAGGTTATATGGTTATTGATGGTGGAGCGCCCACTACCGTATCCTACATTAGTAATGCGGCACCTATACCAGCAGACAAAAATGAAATTGCCATGTGTACTGCCATGGCCGGCGAAATGCTTGGCATGAAACTGATTTATATGGATGCAGGCAGTGGAGCCAAACGTGCTATTCCGGAAGATATGATTACCAAAGTTGCCCGTTCAGTATCCGTACCGTTAATTGTTGGCGGTGGTATTACACACCCCGAAAAAGCTTATTTAAACTGTAAAGCAGGTGCAGATGTAATTGTGGTGGGCAATGCTATTGAAAAAGAACCTGCATTAATAAAAGAAATGGCTGCGGCGGTGCACAGTGTGCCGGTAAGAGTGTAACAAAGCAGCTTTGCTAAATAACTATTATTCTGTAGTGGCAAATAATTATTTGCCATTTTTATTTTAGACTATTGTCCATTCCACAAAACAAAAATGAGAATGCCGATAATATAAAGCAGTATCACAGCAGCAGTTAATAGTATGCGCATAATTTTTTGTTTAAGCAAACTTGAAGTACAAGACTGGTTTGCTTAACTAACGGTTGCACAGAGCCGATTTTTGTAAATAGTACAGAAAAAACTACTGTAATAAAGTATTGGAGCAATACAAAATTGTATAAGGTTCTTTATGCAGGCAAGGTTTTTAAACAGCAGGTACAAATAATAATATTAATATTAATGACCATTTCAGGCAGTTTGATTTTATGATTAAACTGCCCGCAAGCGTTATTGAAGCACCTGTTTTTATCTTTGTGAGCCTTTACCTTTCCACAAACGTTTGCAGCAAAAACGGTTGTTCCCATGTCTTTTATTAGATAATTAATAGTATTTTGCAGATACTGATAATGAAAAAACTGGCTGCTATACTCCTGCTGGCAATATTTGCCTTTAACTTGTTTGGTTATAAACTATGGAGTTTTGTTGCAGAAAAATCAGCTTATCAGTCTCTTACACAGGCCCTTGACAAAAACGAATATTCAGACGAAGATTTATTGCTGGTAACAAAACCTGTTAACCTGCCTTATTATAATAATACAACCGATTTTACAAGTGCCGAAGGCGAAACCGAAATAAATGGTACTTATTACAGGTATGTTAAATACCGCATTAATAATAACCGGCTGGAGTTATTGTGTTTGCCCGATAATCAAAAAACAAAAATCAGGAACGCTAAAAACAATTATTTCAGCCTTACTGCTGATATAGAAAAAAAGGCAGGAGATAAAGGCACGCCTTCACCAGCCAATACGTTAAAAAAGGCCTTCACTGATTTTGAAGAAATCACTACATTTCATTTCAACTGCTGCCAGGCAGCTGTTATACCCATATACATGCAGCACAAAGTTGTTGCGGCAGGGCTTTTATACAAAGCAACTGCAGAAAAGCCGCCTGATCTTGTATAATTAACGCCGGAAATCTTTGCCGGTTTATTTAACTGTGGGTTTGTAGTAAACTCAATTATTTACATTTTAAGATTGTTTTCTGATGAAAAAAATTGTTACAGCAATTGCTGTAGTTATTGTGCTGTGGAGCTGCAAAAGCAAGCCTGTACAGCAAACCTATTTTGCCGATGCATTTTCTTACTGCAAAACTGTAAAAGAATTGAATGAAGTGGTAAAATTTGTGGGCTTTGCCCCCATTGTAGCCAGCCGTGTTTATACTTACGGCAATATTGCTGCATATGAATGTATTGCCGCTGGTTATCCTAACGAATACAATTCTCTTGCCGGCCAGTTAAATGGTTTAAAGGCCCTGCCTAAGCCAGATACTGCTAAAAAAATTGATTACGAATTTGCTTCTTTACTTGCTTTTTGTAAGGTGGGAGAGCTGTTAACATTTCCTGAAGGAAGTATGAAAAAATATGTTGACAGCCTGAAAGCAACAGCCACTGAAAATGGAATGCCTGATGATATGCTGCAAAACTCAGTGGCGTTTGCTGATACAATTGGCAAAGCCATTGGTGCCTGGAGTAAAGGTGATAATTATGCGCAAACACGTAGTGCCACCCGTTATAATGTAATAGACACACCCGGCCGCTGGGTGCCTACGCCCCCTGCTTATGCAAGCGCACTGGAACCGCACTGGAACGAAATAAGGCCCATGGTTATGGATAGCGCTGATGAATTTATACCGCCAAGGCCTATTCCTTATAATATGAAAGACAAAAGCAGTGCATACTATAAACAGACATTGTCTATTAAAAATGCAATTGACAGTTTAACAGATGAACAAAAACACATAGCCGAATTCTGGGATGATTTGGGAGGTAAGCTGAATGTGGTGGGCCATATATCTTTTGTTACAAAGAAGTTTTCTCCTCCCGGCCACTGGATGAATATTGTAGGTATTGCAGCACAAAAATCAAAAGCTGATTTTAAAAAAACAGTAGCAGCTTATACCCTTACATCCATTGCTATGTTTGATGCCTTTATACAATGCTGGGATGAAAAATTCCGCAGCAACATGCCAAGGCCCGAAACGGTGATTAATAAATATATTGACCAGGACTGGAGACCATACCTGCAATCACCGCCTTTTCCGGAATATACCTGCGGGCACAGCACCGTATCATCTGCATCAGCAGAGGCATTAACAAAAATGTTTGGCGACAATTTTAATTATACTGATACGAGTGAGCTGGAGTTTGGCATAGCCAGCCGTTCATTCACTTCTTTTCGCCAGGCGGCAGATGAAAATAACTGGGCCCGCTTTTATGGGGGCATTCACTTTCACCCCAGTTGTATTGTAAGTACAGAATTTGGAAAAAAAGTAGGCAGTATGATTGTGGGAAAGTTAAAACTTGAAAAATAATACACTCAAACCAAAACTACCAAAATGAAAAAAATATTTATCTTAATTATCACACTTAGTTTTCTTTATAATTATTCTTTTTCGCAAGGCTGTGTGGCCATAAAAGGCACTGCAGGTATTTGCGGCAAACCGTCAAATGCAAAAGGGTGGGAAATGAATTTAAACAACCGCTACTTTAAATCGTATAAGCATTTTGTAGGAAAAGAAGAGCAAAAGCAAAGAATAGAAGAAGGCAGCAATGTAATTAACCATTCTTACGAACTGGATGTTACAGCCACACGTACTTTTAACTCCCGCTGGTCTGTGGCGCTTACATTACCCATTATGGATTTTAAACGCACTTCACTGTATGAACATGATGGTAAAACAAGAAATGCCACCCGTTCTTTTGGTATTGGCGATGCAAGAGTAAGTGCATACCGCTGGATGTTTGATCCAAAAAAGTCGCACAAAGGAAATGTACAATTAGGGCTTGGTTTAAAACTGTCTACCGGCAATTATAATTACCAGGATTATTTTTATAAAAAAGCAGATTCGCTTGTGTTAGGTCCGGTTGATCAGTCTATACAACCCGGAGATGGTGGTACCGGCATTACATTAGAAGTAAACAGTTTTTACAATTTTACGCACCAATTGGGTATATACGGCAGCTTCTTTTATTTAAGTAACCCACGTGAAGTAAATGGAACATCCACCACAAGAGGCGGTACAGCATCTGCCACAGCAAAAAAATATAATACCGATGTAATGAGCGTGCCGGATTTGTTTATGGTACGTGCCGGACTAAGCTACATGGTACACAAAATTAATTTTTCAGGCGGTGTGCGCTGGGAGGCATTGCCTTCAAAAGATTTAATTGGTGGCAGCAAAGGTTTTAGAAGACCGGGGTATATTATGTCTGTTGAGCCGGCTGTTACTTATGTTACAAAAAAGGTGAGCCTTAATGTTGCAGTACCCGTAGCACTGGTGCGTAACCGCACACAAAGCAATGCAGATAAAAGACAAACAACTGATACCGGTATTTTTAAACAAGGCGACGCAGCTTTTGCAGATTACCTTATAAGTGCCGGATTAACTTTTAAACTGTAAAACAAATACACGAATGAAGCAATTTTTAAAACTCACTGTTTGTTTACTCAGTACTTGTTTGTTAATAAATGTAACAAATGCACAAACAGATATTGATGGCCTGTTTATGCAAAAAAACTTTTTTTGCGTGGGCCCCACTGTTGGCAAAAGCAGCTGGAAAAATTATTGGGAAGGAACCTTTAAAAGAGAGAATTTAAACCTGGGTACCGTAAGCGCTACCAATGCCACAATAATGGGCAATTACGGCATAACCGATAAGTTAAATGTGCTTTTTGGTTTGCCCTATATAAAAACAAAAGCCAGTGCCGGGCAATTAGCCGGACAAAAAGGCATGCAGGATTTATCATTGTTTGTTAAATGGGTGGCTAAAGAAAAGCATATTGGCGGCGGCCATTTAAAAGGAATTGTTATTGGAGGTTTATCAACTCCTGTAGCCAATTACACTCCCGATTTATTGCCACTTTCATTAGGTTTAAAAAGTAAAACAGCCATGGTGCGTTTAATGGCCGATTATGAAATTGGCAACTGGTTTGCAACAGCAAGCGGTACTTATAATTTCAGAAATAATGTAGAACTGGATCGGAATACTTATTACACTACCGAAATGCATTACACCAGCGAAGTTAAAATGCCCAATGCCACCTACTTTAATCTTCGTGCTGGTTACCGCAGCAGCACATGGATAGTGGAAGCTATTGCAGATAAATGGACAACCATTGGCGGCTTCGATATTACTAAAAACAATATGCCCTTCATCAGCAATAAAATGAATGCCACAAAAATTGGCCTTCATGTAAAATACGATACAGATTTTGTGAACGGGCTGTCGTTTGTAGCGGATGCCAATACAACTGTGGCCGGCCGCAATGTGGGGCAAAGCAGCATGTTCGGCGGCGGTATTTTTTATATTCTTGATTTTACTAAAAAGAAAAAAGATAATAAAGAAGAAACAAAAAAATAATTGTGCAGCCGGCAGCAACGCCCTGATTAAACATAAGTGGCGACGCTCCGTTCAGCATTACATCACCATTCAACAATAATCATGAAAAAGATTTTATTATACACCTCAATATTTTCAGCAGTAGCTTTTGCAAGCAGCTGCTCTAAAAAAATTGAAGAGGCTAATATGGATTATCCTGCCATAAACCCAACACGTGTTGATGGCAATGCAGGCACATGGAAACCCATACTGTTAACATCGGCCAGCGAATTTGCCTGTGCAGCACCTATTGCCACTACATCTCCTGATTATGTTATTCAGGTAAATGAAATAAAAAGTTTTCAAAACGACATTACCAAAGAAGAAAGAGATCTTGTAAAATACTGGGGTGCAGGTGCCGTATTACGCTGGAACGAAATTATGAGGGAACTGGTGGCCAAACATAATATACCGCCCTATCAAAATGACGATGGCACATATCCTGTGCCTAATGCTGCCAATCCATTAGCATATCCAACTTTTCCTTTTGCTAACCCGCCTTATGCCGCACGTGCCTACGCTTATTTAAGCGCTGCACAATACGATGCATGTATTGCCGGTTACTATTATAAAACTTTATACAACCGTGCCGCACCTTTTGTGGTAGATGCTAATATTCAAACACTGTTACCTAAATCAACACTGCCCTCTTACCCAAGTGAAGATGCAGTGATAATGGGTGCCAGTGTGGAGTTATTAAAATTATTATTTCCCGGCGACCAGGACTTTATTAATCAAAAAGCAGAAGAACATAAACGGGCAAGAATGATTGCAGGCGCCAATGTACGCAGCGATTTAGATGCAGGTGAGGCATTAGGCAAGTTAGTGGCCGCAAAGTTTATTGCCCGGGCAAGAAATGACAGGGCTGGTGCTGCTGTTGGTAATGCCACTGTTTGGGCACAGCAGGAAGCGGATGCAGTTAACAGGGGAGAAACGCCATGGATTAGCCAGGAAATTCCAAAACGCCCCGGTATGTTACCATTATTTGGCAAAGTGCGTACCTGGCTGTTTGATTCATTAACCATGGTAACAGCTATTCGTCCGGCTGCACCACCATCAACAAAATCTGCACAGTTTAAAGCCGAGCTGGAAGAAATTTATAACTACAGTAAGAATTTAACGAAGGAACAGTTGCGTATAGCCCATTACTGGGCCGATGGTGTAAGTACTTACACACCACCCGGCCATTGGAATTATATTGCGGCAAATGAATTTGTTCAGTTAAATTTTAGTGAAGCAAGGTGGGCAAGAAATATGGCATTGCTTAATATGAGTTTGATGGATGCTGCTGTAGCCTGCTGGGATGCAAAATACACGTATTATAACCCACGTCCATCTCAAATGGATGACAGGATAAAAACAGTAACTGGATTACCCAATTTTCCTTCTTATATATCCGGTCACAGCACTTTTAGCGGTGCGGCATCTACAGTGCTGGGATATATAGTATCATCAAAGGCGAAAAACTTTACAGATATGGCTCAGGAAGCGTCTTTATCCCGTATGTACGGAGCCATACATTACCGCAGCGATTGTGAAAAGGGGCTGGAAACGGGTAATAAAATTGGAGCATATGCAATAACAAGAGGCCATACAGATGGCGCTGAATAAATTTCTTTTTTGGTTTTTTTGGAATGAAAGTAGCCCCGTTTCAACGGGGCTGTTCTTTTATAATACACAGTCAGTTTTTCCTGCTGTATTGTTGTAAATTTGCCGCCATGATAGCTATTGAGAATGTTTTAATAAGCGATGAAATAGTAAAAGCACAATTTGTGTGCGACCTTACTAAATGCAAGGGTGCCTGTTGTGTGGATGGGGATGCCGGCGCACCGCTGAATAAAGACGAATTGGATAAAATAAATGAAGTGTATGATAAGGTGGAGCCCTACCTTACTGCAGAAGGCTTAAAAGAATTAAATAAACAGGGTCGTTATGTATACAATAAAGAGTATGGCTGGGTAACACCCACTATTGGCAACAATATTTGTGTGTATGGTATTACCGATGAAAAAGGTATTGTAAAATGTGGTATTGAACAGGCTTATCTTGATGGAAAAATAAAATGGAAAAAACCCATCAGCTGCCATTTGTTTCCTGCAATAGTAAAAGAAAGCAAACGCAGCGATAATGTATATGTAAACTACGAGCCAAGGGAAGATAACTGCAAAGCAGCCTGCTCACTGGGAAAAAAATTAAAAGTACCCGTTTACATTTTTTTAAAAGAAGCATTGGTGCGCCGCTTTGGTAAAAAGTTTTATGAAGCGTTGGATGCCACTGCTAAACATTTATATGCCAATAACTCAAAGTAAAAATATTTATGAAGTTGAAAACACTGCCTTTACTGTTCATTACTTACTGTTCATTATTCATTATTAGTTCCTGCTCTGTTAACCGGGCAAAAATTGATAACAGCCTGAAAAAATATTTTGAAGAACAGAAAGTGGAAGGCTGTTTTACCCTGCTTAATAACGCTACCGGGGAAGTTACAGTGTATAATATGGAACTGGATACCACCCGTTTTACACCTGCATCAACATTTAAAATTGTAAACTCACTGGTGGGTTTGCAAACAGGTGCCATTACTAACGATACGATGATAATAAAGTGGGATGGCAAAGTGCGCAGCAATACGGAGTGGAACAAGGATATGGGAATGAAAGAAGCATTTAAGGTAAGCTGTGTGCCTTATTACCAGGAAGTGGCCCGCCGTATTGGTAAAGATACCATGCAAAAGTGGTTAGACAGTTTGAACTATGGCAACAAAAAAATGGGGGTATTAGACACTTTCTGGTTAGACAACAGTTTGAAAATTTCCCCGGATGAACAACTGGGCTTAATGAAAAAATTATATTTCGATCAGCTGCCTTTTATGAAAAGCGTGCATGAAAGGGTAAAAAATGTAATGCTGCAGGAAGATAATACACAGTATAAACTTAGTTATAAAACCGGCTGGGGGTTTGATGAAAACCAAAACAATATTGGCTGGGTAGTTGGGTGGATAGAAGAAAATAACCATGTGTACTTTTTTGTAACTTTTGTAAAGGGTGGCACGGCACCCATTGATATGAAAAAAGTACGGCTTGATATTACAAAAGGAATTTTAAAGCAATTAGGTTTTATGGAAGGGAAGAAATAATTCACTTCAGCATGAAAACAGAATGGATAATATTTGCATTAATAATAATTGGCGCAATTATTGGCATTATTTATAAAAAAAGAAAAGGCAAACTGGGTAATTATGATGCAGGTGATGATATGGGGCCCGGTGGATTAATTGATATGATGGATTGATTCTTTTTGATAATCTTAACTTTAAGCCGCTTCTTTATTAACTAATTTGCATACCGCAAAATGTTCCGCTTTCAACATACAGAATATTTATTGGCATTGGCAATTGTTCCGGTGCTGGTACTGCTGTATTTTTTTGTACTTAACTGGAAAAAGAAAACCATAAAAAAAATTGGTGACGAAAGGCTTGTAAAAGAATTGATAAAAAATTATGCGCCTCAAAAATTTGCCATAAAGTTTTTATTGGTTGTAACCGCTTTTGCTGCCGGCGCTTTGGCCCTTGCAAATTTACGTACGCCATTAGGCAGCGAAAAGGTAAGCCGCAATGGTATTGATGTAATGGTTGCGCTGGATGTAAGCAAAAGCATGCTGGCACAGGATATTAAACCCACCCGGCTGGACAGGGCAAAACAAGTGTTGGGCAAGCTGATGGATCGCCTGAGTAATGATCGCATTGGCATTGTAGTTTTTGCAGGTAAAGCATATTTGCAAATGCCGCTTACAGGAGACCATGGGGCTGCAAAAATGTTTTTATCATCTGCCACACCGGATGTAGTGCCTACGCAAGGCACAGTAATAAGCGATGCACTTAAGATGTGTTACACTTCCTTTAATGCAAAAGAAAAAAAGTATAAAGCCATTGTATTAATCAGTGATGGGGAAGACCACGATGAAGAAGCAGCTGCATTGGCTAAACGTATGGCAAGCGAAGGAGTTATCATTAACACAATTGGTATTGGCTCTGCAGAAGGTACTTCAATTATTGAACCGGGCAGTAATGAACCTAAAAAAGATAAAGATGGCAACACAGTAATTACCAAATTAAATGAAGCAGAACTGAAAACAATTGCCGCAAACGGAAATGGTATTTACCAGTTGTATGATAATACAGAAACCGTGGTATCAAAATTACAAACCCAGTTAAGCAGTATGGATCAGCGCTCCGTTACGGAAGATTCACTGGTTAACTATAAAAGTTTTTACCAGTATTTTTTATTGCTGGCGTTATTGTTGCTGGTATTGGATATGTTTATTTCAGAAAGAACAAAAATAAAAGCTACTCAAAAAGCCCCCGCAATTAAGGCGCTGATTGTACCTTTTGCTTTTTTATTTTTTGCCTTGCCTGCAGGGGCACAAAACGAAAAAGCCATTATTAAAAAGGGCAACGAGGCTTATGCAAATAAGGAATATGAAAAAGCTGCTGCCGAGTATAAAAAAGTAACAGATAAAAACCCGGCCAATACTGCTGCAAATTATAATTTAGGTAATGCTTTATATAAAAACAGCAAGGCAGATGAAGCAGTAACTGCTTATGAAAATGCCGCAGGTGCAGCAACAGACAAAACAGATAAATCAAAAGCATATTATAACAAAGGAGTGGTGCTGCAGAATAATAATAAACTGCCGGAATGTATAGATGCTTATAAAAATGCATTAAAGCTAAATCCTAACGATGAGGATGCCCGGCAAAATTTGCAAAAGGCATTGCTGCAGTTAAAAAAGCAGCAGGAGCAACAGAAAAAAGATAAGCAGCAAAACAAGCCCAAAGAAGACGAAAAGCAGAAAGAAAAGGAAAAACAAAAACAGGATGAAAAGCAGCAACCGCAGCCTAAACCAAAAATTAGTAAAAAAGATGCGGAGGAAAAATTAAAAGCACTGCTGCAGCAGGAAAAAAACCTACAGGATAAATTGCATAAGGCTGATGTGGCGGCTCCTAATAAACCTGATAAGGACTGGTAATTGCTTTATTGATTATATTTTCTCTGCCACTACCGCAGTGCCATAAGCTAATACTTCCGTAACTCCATTCATCACTTCATTGGCATCGTACCGCATATTAATTATAGCATTGGCGCCCCGTTCCTGTGCATGCTGTAACATTAACTGGTAAGCTTCTTCTCTTGTTTTTTCGCACAGCTCCACATAAATAGAAATTTTGCCGCCAAATAATGTTTGAAACCCGCCGGCAATATTGCCCAGTAAACTGCGGCTGCGTACTGTTATGCCTCTTACAATTCCCAGGTGATTGGTTATGCGGTATCCTTCTAGTGTGTTGGAGGTGGTTATTAATTGCTGATTAATCATGGTGAAATATTTTTATAAAGCTACTGTGATTTTAACAGATATTTGCTCCGTTCATCAAGCTGGCAGCATATTTGTAAAGGGAGAGTTTGTATTTTGCAAGCCCCCTCCGCCCCCTGAAGGGGGAACTGATTATGCAATTGATTGAAGCGGAGGTTGTGCACTTGTTGAGTATTTGATTGATTTATAAACAAAGCCTCGAAGGGGCGTAATATTAATAGCACGGGGTGTAGCCCCGTGAATAAATGCAAACAACAAATTTGTTAAGCCATGAAAGGGCGGAATAATATTTTGGTGAATCACACAAGTAAAACTGAATAAAGAAATATTGTACAAGAGTGCGACGCCAATGATGATGATTAAAGATTTAATGACGATAACAAAAAAAATATAAAACACAATCTTCTCCGTAATCAGTTCCCCCTTCAGGGGGCGGAGGGGGTTACCAATTTATTTTATGCTGCAAACTGCCGAAGACATCCGCCTGCTGAATGAAAAAATTACCCACAGCGCCGGATTTGTTACAAGAATTAATGATGAACTGGGCCGGGTAATTGTAGGCCAGCAAACTATGGTGGAACGTTTAATGATTGGCCTGCTAAGCAATGGCCATGTGTTGCTGGAAGGCGTGCCGGGGCTGGCAAAAACACTCAGTATAAAATCGCTGGCACAATCAATTCACGCCAATTTCAGCCGCATACAATTTACGCCTGATTTATTACCGGCCGATGTTATTGGCACCATGATTTACAACCAGGCTAAGAATGAATTTATGGTGCGTAAAGGCCCCATTTTTTCAAACTTTATTTTGGCGGATGAAATTAACAGGGCACCGGCAAAAGTGCAGAGTGCGTTGCTGGAAGCGATGCAGGAGCGCCAGGTTACTATTGGAGATACTACTTATAAACTGGATGAACCATTTTTAGTACTGGCAACTCAAAACCCTATTGAGCAGGAAGGAACTTATCCATTGCCCGAAGCGCAGGTAGACCGGTTTATGCTGAAGGTGGTGGTGGGTTATCCGTCTAAAGCAGAAGAGCAGCAAATTATAAGGCAGAATACATTGGGTATTGCCATGGCGCCAATACGCCCTGTTGCATCGGCCAGCGAAATTTTAGGCGCAAGAGATTTGGTACGTCAGGTATATGTGGATGAAAAAGTGGAGAATTATATTTTAGATATTGTGTTTGCCACACGTTTTCCTGAAAAATACAATTTGCAAAAATTAAAACCACTCATTGGTTTTGGTGGCAGCCCCCGTGCCAGCATTAATTTAACGCTTGCCGCAAAAGCATATGCATTTTTAAATAAACGGGGTTATGTTATTCCGGAAGATGTACGCAGTATTTGTAAAGATGTATTGCGCCACCGTATTGGCTTAACCTATGAAGCCGAGGCGGAGAATGTAAATGTGGAGCAGATAATTGATGAGATTTTGAGAATAGTAAATGTACCGTGATGCTCACCACCGAAGAAATACAACGCAAAGTCCGGGAGCTTGAAATTAAAAGCAAGAAGATTACCACGCATTTATTTACGGGGGAGTATCATTCTGCTTTTAAAGGAAAAGGCATGAGCTTTAGGGAAGTGCGGGAGTATTATGCCGGCGATGATGTACGGTTTATTGACTGGAATGTGAGTGCAAGGTTCAATCATCCGTTTACTAAAGTGTTTGAGGAAGAACGGGAGCTTACAGTAATGCTTTTAATTGATACCAGTGCAAGTAATTTATTTGGTACGGTAGCAATGCAAAAAAAAGATTTAATTGTAGAGATAGCATCGGTACTTACATTTAGCGCAGTAAGCAATAACGATAAAGTGGGTGTTATTTTTTTTAGCGATAAAATTGAAAAATACATTGCCCCAAAAAAAGGCCGGCAACATGCTTTATATATTGTAAGGGAGTTATTAACTGTTGAGGCTACTAAAAAAGGAACCAACCTGGATGAAGCCATAAAGTATTTTACCACATCGGTAAAACAGAGAAGTATTGCTTTTTTATTAAGCGACTTTTTAACACAAGGCTACGAAAACGATTTAAAAGTTATTGGTGCCAAACATGATACTATTGGTATAAGAGTGTACGATAAAATGGATATGCAGTTACCACAAGCTGGTTTACTGCAGGTGCAGGATGCGGAGACGGGCAAAACGCAATGGATTGACAGCAGCAACGCCATGGTGCGCTACAATTATCAGCAGCATTTTATGCAGCAGAGCGAAGCCGCAAAAAACTATTTTAAAAAAGCTGGCGCCGAATTGCTGCATGTGCGTACGGACGATGACTATGTAAAAATTTTACAACAGTTTTTTATAAAAAGAAATTAAAAATTATTGCTTGGCTTTAGCAGCACAAGCAGATTTGGGAATGAACAGCAAAGGCAGGACATATAAATTGGTGGTAGTTTTTTTATCAGTGTTTTGTAACATAACTGCATTTACGCAATCTCCGCAGGTAAAAACATTTATTGACAAAGAAGATATATTAATTGGCGAGCAGCTCAATTATAAAGTAGTGGCCACATACCCAACCAGTGCGTATACGGTGCACTGGCTGAATGTACCCGACAGTATGCCCCATTTTGAACTGGTGGATAAAACCAAAATTGATACAGCTACTGAAAACGGCAATACCATTTTATCTCAAACACTTACTCTTACAAGTTTTGACAGCGGCCGGTGGAAGACGCCTGCTTTCATGATAAATTTTGACCCTGTTAAAGATGACACCACCATTAATTTATTTTCAGATTCGCTGGCAGTAAATGTTGGGTATGCACCCGCAGACAGTACGAATCAGCTCAGGGATATTAAACCCATAATGGATGTAACCATAAAAAATTATTTGTGGTATTATATCGGCGGAGGTATTTTACTGGCTGCTGTTATTGCTTTTTTATTATGGCGTTATTTTAAAAACAGGAAGAAAAAACCTGCGCCGCAGTTTAATGGTAAATTATCTCCGTATGATGAAGCCATGCAGCAACTGGATGAACTGAAAAAATCAGATCTGCAGCAGCCGGAGCATATAAAACTCTTTCATAGTAAGCTGGCAGAAATTTTTAAATGGTATATAAGCCGCAGGCAACATTTTAATATAATGAACAAAACAACCGGTGATGTACTGGTGCATTTGGCTGATAATAATTTACCTAAAGACACTATTGCCACAACCGCTGCAGCATTGCGTATTGGAGATGCTGTAAAATTCGCTAAGTACCTGCCATCGGAAGCAGAAAGTGCCGATGCATTGAATAAAATAAAGGCAACTGTTAATTTTATCAATTCCGCAGGTAAACAAACACAAACTGTAAACACAAAACCACAAACCTGATTGTGCTTTCTGAATACTTCAACGATATAACTTTTAGCCAGCCGTGGTTTTTTGCATTATTTGCAATAATACCCGTATTAGTTTTTTGGTATTTTGCCAAAGGGAATAAGCAAGCAGGTGCGTTGGTAATTTCAGATGCCGGTGCAAAAGGTTTGTCGTCTGCAAAGGCAAGTTTACGCCATATACCATTTTTATTAAGGCTGCTGGCAATAGCCTGTATTACCATTGCATTGGCACGGCCACAAACACAAACCGAATTGCAGCAGGCAGAAGGCGAGGGTGTGGACATTGTATTGTGTATTGATGTAAGCGGCAGCATGACGGCACAGGATTTTAAGCCCAACAGGCTGGAGGCTGCAAAAAAAGTAGCAGAAGATTTTGTTAACAGCCGCAGCAATGACAGAATTGGCGTGGTGATATTTGCCGGCGAAAGTTTTACGCAATGCCCTATTACCACCGACCATAATGTATTGCTGGCAGCAATTGATAATATTCATAACGGGCTTTTGGAAGATGGTACTGCTATTGGCAGTGGCCTTGGCACCAGTGTGGACAGGCTGCGTGACAGCAAAGCAAAATCAAAAGTAGTAATACTGTTAACAGACGGAGAAAATAATGGCGGGCTTATAGACCCACGAACAGCAAAAGAGATTGCCAAAGCGTTTGCCGTAAAAGTTTATACCATTGGCGTTGGCACAGAAGGCTATGCACCACAACCGCAAAATACTCCACTGGGTGTGCAAATGCAAATGGCAAAAGTTACCATAGATGAAAAACTGCTGAAAGAAATTGCAGCTGAAACCAATGGAAAATATTTCAGGGCAAAGGATAATGATGAACTAGCTAAAATTTATGACGATATAGATAAGCTGGAAAAATCGAAAGTGGAAATATCCTCCATTACACGGTTTAATGAAAAATATTTTCCTTTTGTAATGGCGGCGCTGGCTTTAATTTTTTTAGAAGTATTGCTGCGGTTTACGGTATTTAAAAAATTTCCATAAGTATGGAACGCAGATTTTCATGATGGTTAAGATAAGTTATGAGTTTATCTGCGTATATCATTACAGTCATAAAAATCTGCGTTCTAATATAAATTTGCAGACAATGAAAGCAACCGTTTATAAAAGCACCGGTAGTTGGTATGTGGTTAAAGATGCAAATGGCGACACGTTTAATGCCCGTATTTTAGGTAAGTTTAAAATTGACGGACTTACCAGCACCAACCCTGTTGCTGTAGGCGATGAAGTGGAAATTGAAACCGAAAATGAAATTGAAGGTTCAGTAACCATTACTAAAATTCACCAGCGCAAAAATTATATTACACGTACTTCGCCGGCCAATAAACACCAGCATCATATTATTGCATCTAATTTAGATCAGTCGCTGCTGTTTGCCACATTAAAGGAGCCCAAAACATCACAGGGATTTATTGATCGTTTTTTAATTTCTTCAGAGGCTTTTTATATCCCCACCATAATTATTTTTAATAAAGCTGATATTTTTAAAAAGAAAGAAGAAGAAAAATTTAGTGAGCTGCAGGAAATGTATGAAGCTATTGGCTACACGGTAAAAAAAATAAGTGTGCAAACAGGCGAAGGTATTGATGAACTGTCTGCCATGCTGAAAGATAAAGTAACATTGCTGAGTGGCCACAGTGGTGTGGGCAAATCATCATTTTTAAATAAGCTGTTTCCTAAAATGAATTTAAAAACGCAGGATGTTAGCGGCTGGAGCGGCAAGGGGATGCATACCACCACATTTGCAGAAATGTTTGATTTGCCCTTTACAGGAAAAGTAATTGACACGCCCGGTATAAGGGAACTGGGTTTGGTGGACATTCCCAAACAGGAACTGAGCCATTATTTTCCTGAAATGAAAGTATTGATAAACTATTGCCAGTTTAATAACTGCCTTCATGCAGAGGAGCCGGGTTGCGCCATAAAAAAAGCCGTTAATAACGGCAATATAAGTGCGGAGCGCTACATTAGCTACCGCAATATTTTAGACAGCATTGAAGAAAGAAAATGGTAAGGAATATTGAATGTTTAAATTTCGAATGTGAAATGTATATCACTTTTCCAAAAACATTCGATATTCGCCATTAATCAATTCTATATTTAATACGCTCTTCTTTCCAGGAATTTTGCTACTTCCATTACAGCGCTGTGTTCTTTTTTTACGCTTTTAGCTTGTTGCGGCAAAATACTTACGCCATTAAAAATGCTGTAGTGCAGGGTAAGGTAACTGTCTTTGTACTGAAAATCCCAGTCCAGTGATTCTGCATCATCAACCTGGTTTAAAAATTTTACCTGTAAATCTTCTGCTAATGTAGAAGCAATGGCGTAGAATTTTGAAATACCGCAATTGTCATCAATCACGGCTTCGGTACTGCCGTTGGTGGTTTTAAGCTGGTAGCACATAGTTTACGTTTTAAAGTTTTCGTTCAGGATATAGTGTTTATTAAGTATCAGCCCGGGGGCTGATTAAAATACCTGCTTATTCACCCACTGCTTTCTTTCCACCCCTGTACTTTGCCTTCTTTACTTTTTCGCCAGCCACAATTTTTTCAGCACCCACATTGCGCCCATCACTGGGGCAGCCATATTTTTCTTTTTTACGAAAAATGTTGCTGATGAAGCAGCCACTGAGTAAAAAAGATGCCATTACGGTATATAAAACTATTTTTTTCATGTACTAAAGATAATTTTTTCTGCGCTGCAATAAAAGTTAAATAGTTATTCAACAGTTGAACGGAGCGTCGCCACTAAAGCCACATCAGGGTACAAATGCCGGTATCAATCCTGCTCTTTAAACCAACTGCTGTACATTACATAATTATTGGCAATGCGGTCTATTTGCCCGCTAACTAATTCCTGGCTAATGTCTTTAACTTTTTTTGCCGGTACGCCGGCCCAAATGGTTCCGGGCTCCACAATCGTATTTTCCAGCACTACAGCCCCGGCGGCAATAATGCTGTTGCTGCCAATTTGGGCATTATCCATTATAATGGCACCCATACCAACCAGCACATTATCATGTATAACGCAGCCATGAACGATTGCATTGTGCCCGATGCTAACATTATTTCCGATAGTGGTGCCAAATTTCTGGTAAGTGCAGTGGATAATGGCGCCGTCCTGCACATTTACCTTGTTGCCCATGCGTATAAAATTAACGTCGCCACGCAGCACAGCGTTAAACCAAATGCTGCAGTCGTTACCCATTACCACTTCCCCCACAATGGTGGCGTTGGGGGCAATAAAACAGTTGTTTCCAAATTTTGGGGCTATTCCTTTTACGGGAAGAATTACAGGCATAAATTATTTTTTGTAACGGGCATTTGTTTTTCATGGCATCATCGTTGTGTCACTCACTTATACAACATACCATTAATCATCAGCCCTGCGATGGTTAATAATCATTATCATTTGCAATTTAGCCAATCATTTAATATTAGGTAATCTTTCCGACCTTTGGCGCATGACCAACCGCCAGCTTTTTTTAAACCACGTAGGCCAAACCTCCGATGCGCCTTTAGCTTTAGAAATTATAAAAGCCGAAGGCTGCAAACTATTTGATGCAGATGGAAAAGAATACATTGATTTAATTGGAGGCATTAGTGTTTGCAATGTGGGGCATAAGCACCCTAAAGTTGTAGAAGCTGTAAAAAAACAGATGGATGATTACCTGCACATAATGGTGTATGGCGAACTGGTGCAAAGCCCGCAGGTGCAATATGCAAAACTGCTTACCGATAATTTACCTGCATCGCTCAACAGTGTTTTTTACACCGCCAGTGGCAGCGAAGCAACGGAAGGTGCTATGAAACTGGCTAAGCGATATACAGGCCGCACACAAATTGTATCTTTTAAAAATTCTTATCACGGCAGTACGCAGGGTTCGTTAAGTATAATGGGAGATGAGTACTGGCGCAATGCTTTTCGGCCGCTATTGCCCGATGTGCTACAGTTGAATTATAACAGCTTTGATGATTTAGAAAACATAACGGAAAGAACCGCCTGCGTAATTGCAGAAACTGTGCAGGCAGAAGCCGGTGTAATAAAACCTGCCAATGGCTGGTTAAAAGCATTGAGAAAAAAATGTACGGCCACAGGAGCATTGCTGGTGCTGGATGAAATACAATGCGGCTTTGGACGTAATGGCACATTATGGGCTTTTGAACAATTTGATGTGGTGCCAGATGTATTGCTGTTGGGCAAAGCATTGGGAGGTGGTATGCCGCTGGGAGCTTTTGTGGCTGATAAAAAAATAATGAGCAGCCTTACACATAACCCGGTGCTGGGGCATATAAATACTTTTGGCGGCCATCCTGTTTGTTGTGCTGCTGGTTTAGCAGCTTTTAAAGTGTTGCTGCAGGAAAAATTAATTGAAGGAGTGAAAGAAAAAGAAGCGCTCTTTGTTTCTTTTTTAAAGCATAAAAATATAAAAGCCTTACGCAGTTGTGGGTTAATGATGGCAGTGGAGTTTGATAATTTTGAAATAAACAAAAACGTTATTGACAAGCTAATAACAGTTGGTGTATTTACCGACTGGTTTTTGTTTGCTGCTAATTGCCTGCGCATTGTGCCACCACTAACAATAAGCAAAGAAGAAATTGAAGTGGCTTGCAAAAAAATACTATCCCAACTCGATTAAATAAAAACTATAATGACAGCAAAACAAAAGTTGTTTTTTATCCTCCTGTGCATTCTTTCCTTTAATGCTTCAGCGCAGGAAAAGTATCCATCCACTTTATTATGGCGTATTAGTGGCAAAAAACTAACTGCGCCTTCTTATTTATATGGTACCATACATTTAAAAGATAAGCGTCTTTTCTTCTTTGGCGATTCTTTATACAATGCTATTGAAACAACAAAGGGTTTTGCTATGGAAATAGACCCTGACGAAATGTTAGACAGTTTATATAAAGCCCTGGAACAAAAAGACAAGTCGGCACTTTTAAAAAGTATAATGGATAAAGAAAAGTATAAAAAAGTAGCTGACCGCCTGGCAAAGAAAATGAAAATGCCTGCTGAAAAAATTACTTTAAAACAGTTTTCAGACGAAAAGGATAAATGGATGTATAAATCCAGCGGAAAAGATGACATGCAAACACCAATGGATTTGTACCTGTATAATATTGCCCGTAAACAGGGAAAAATTACAGGCGGTATTGAAGATGTGGGTGATCAAATGGGTGTATTGGATGATTTCAGTCTTATGGATATTGATGCTTTTGTAAATGACGATACATTAATGCAGACAAATTTTATGGAGCAGATGAAAAAAATGTACATCGCAAGAGACTTAGATGGACTGAACAATATGATTAACCGCAACTATGGAGAAAAATTTAAGGACCTGCTTCTTATTAAACGTAACATTAAAATGGCTTCCCGTATTGACAGTATTTTAAACTTGCGCACCAATTTTTTTGCAGTAGGGGCAGCGCATCTTCCCGGTGAAACTGGGTTAATACAATTACTGCAAAAAAATGGTTATGTAATTGAGCCAGTATTTGCTTCAGAATATATTGACCCGGTAAAATATAAATACATTGTAAAAGAAATGCAATGGCAAACTGTGGGAGATAAGGACAGTATAATTTCAGTAAGCATGCCGGGCAGGCCAACAGAAATTATGGCAGGAGGCGAAGTGCCAATGAAAATGTATGTTGACCTTGCTGATATGAATTACTATGGCTTAAGTGTAAACAGATTAGGCGAAGGAAATAATGCTGATAGTGTATTTAATAAAATGACAAGAAATTATAAGAGTATGGATATGGAAATATCCGGCATAAAAAATATTGAATACAAGGGCTACAAGGGAAAAGAAATGACAGCAAGTAAAGAAGGTGAAAATTATTTCCGGTGCAGGCTATTTGTAAAAGGCACTGTTTTAGCAATAGTAATTTTTGGCGGCAGCCAAAAAGAAATGTTGCATGAGGCTAATGCAGAAAGATTTTTTTCTTCTTTTAACTTTAATGAAATTACAGAAACACCAGATAAAAGGTGGCTGACTTTAAGTAATATAAAAAATGCTTTTTCTATTGAATTCCCCGGCAAAGCAATAGCAGGGAAAGAAAAAAGTGATGACGGCACACTGTCTGATAAATATAGCTTAAGTGATATGACGGATGGAAGTTATTACAGTTTTATTGTTAAAGATTTTGAGCCTGGTTATCATATTCCTGATGACAGCAGCTATTTTGAAGATTATCGTATCCGCCTTAACGAGTCAATTAAACCCGGAGTTAATGAATTCTCAATTGGTAGTTATAACGGGTATCCTTCATGCGATTTTACTGCCATTCAAAAAGAGGGTAACGAAGAATATGTTTTAAAAGGAAAGATGATTATACGTGGCGGAAGATTATACATACCTATGATAGCTGCGCCAAAGTATAAAGCAGATTTTCCTGAGTTTACGCATTTTTTCAGATCGTTAAATCTTTTGCCGTTTACAGAAACAGGATGGAAAGAATATCAATTTAATACAGGAGCTTTTTCAACAATGCTACCGGAAAAATTATACCTGCCCAAAAAAGACACTTTATCCTACCAGAATGATATTGAAAAATATATTGCCGCAGATAAAAATACAGGTTTAAGTTTTATGGCGGAAGTGCAACCACTTTCTCCATATTATTGGGCTGCAAGCGACACTGGCTATTTTAGAAAAAAGTTAGAGTCGTTTAAAAACTGGAACGATTCTGTAATAAGTTATAACTATTACAAAGCACCCATAAAAAGCGCTTCTATTACTTTTAAAATATCCGGCGCTGATGTTTACAAGCGGTTTAAAATTTTTTTAAATGGTGATACACTTTATACGCTTTATTCTTTTCAACCCGGGAATATAATAACCAATAACTACTTTAATTCTTTTTTTGATAGCATTAAATTGCCGGTTACTTACCCTGTAACAATTTTTAATAATAAAGCACAGTATTTATTGAATGCGTTGCAGAGCAGCGATAGTACTACTAATGCAAATGCTTACAGTGCCTTTGTTAATGTAGAATTTACAAAGGCAGACTTACCCTTGCTTTATGAATACGTAATAAAGAAATATCCTCATAATGTAAATGACTACAGAACAACTAATGAGGAACTTACAGACGAAATTATTAAACTCCAGGATTCGTCTGCCATTAATTTTGTAACAAAACATTATTACAATGTAAATGATACATCAGCAGATATTAAGCTGCCGTTGTTAACAATGCTGGCTAATCTTAAAACAGAAATTGCTTTTGCAACCTTAAAAAAATTATTACTTGACAAGCCACCTGCAACAGGCGATAGCTATAATATGTTCAAAGCATTTTCTGACACTATGAGTTTGACTAAAATGCTTTTTCCCGATTTATGCAGCTTGTACAGTGATAGTTTATTAGGTCCCGGAATTAGTAATCTTGTAACAGAAATGCTGGATAGTAATGCTGTAGACAAAAAAGAAGTGTTGCAAAATGAAAATGGATTACATAACCTTGCATTGTCTCAACTAAAAGCAGTTACAAACGACAGCGAAACCTATCTGCCATACAATTCCAGTGTAATAGATTTACTTCGCAGGTTTAATTCCAAACAAAGTAATGAGTTAATTAGCCGGTTTGCCCGTATAAAAAGCCTGTGGATTAAAAACAATGCGGTACTGGCTTTACTTAAAAATAACCAACCTGTATTACCGGCAGATATTATGACTTTCGCAAAAGACAGATCGTGGCGTACTGGTTTTTACGAAGATTTAAAAAGGATTAATAAAACAGGCATTTTTCCTAAAGAGTATTATTCACAAGCTAAATTTTCCGAAAGCTATTTATATAATTTTCTTACAGATGAGTATGAAATGGAAGTAGAGAAAGTACAGTTTTTAAAAACTGCCACAGCAAAAATTGATGGTGTTCTTAAAAAATACTTCATTTATAAAATAATGAATACAGATGCAGATGTAAAAGTGTGGCAACTTGCTTTTTGTGGCCCGTTCAATACTAATAATACCAATCCTGAAATTTCTTATGATGAACTGGATGTGTTTGTTGATGACGAAAATGATTTTGACCCTGCACAGACAGATAACAGGTTTAAAAAATATATTGCGGATAAATTGAAACAGGCGGAACAGTCTAAAAAGTAAATTGTAAAGTAAACTGACTAATGACATTTAAGAATGTAATTAAAAAGATAGCTTTTATTCTGATAGCGTTGGTATTTCTGTATATAGTGTTACTCATACCCGATGGTTCAGACAATACCGTTAATCTTCCTTCAGGCAAAAAACCATTTGTATGGAACCAGGATAGCCTGTGGCAGCAAATGGAAAAAAACTTCAAGCAGGCAAAACAAATGCCGCCGCATCAAAGAGATTCAATAATGCATTTGCAGCAGGAGGGTTTAGATAAACAATTTGCTGCCATCAGCGATTCTCAAGTAGCATTTAACGACAATCGCCTTTACCAGCTTGAAAACAGTTTTTTTAATGCAGCGCCTTATGTGGCAGCAGGAGCAAACACTGCAGACTGGTACTTGCACCACAGTAATTTGTTCAGGGCTTTTATTAAACGGCAATCACAAAACTGGAATGTAAAAGATACCGCCGTAAAAAATTCCCTTTATAAATTGTTATATGGCATTCGTGCTGCAACAGAAGAAGTAATGCTGCAAACAACAATATCGTATGATGCAGCACCTGCAATAAGTGTGCAGGCTGCAACATCGGCAACACCTTACACCATTCTTCTTGGTGTGCAGTTACACAGTGGAGATTTATTGGTTTCCAGGGGTGGAGCCGAAGTATCAGCATTAATTTCAAGAGGTAATGATTATCCCGGTAATTTTTCGCATGTGGCATTGTTATATGTAGATGAAAAAACAAATGCGCCTTATTTTATTGAAGCACATATTGAAAGAGGTGTGGCGGTTTCATCTATGGAAAAATATTTAGCAGATAAAAAACTGCGTATTATGGTGCTTCGGAAGCGAAGTGATTTGCCTGTAGTGAAGGCAGATTCTTTATTGCCGCATAAAGCAGCAAAAGCTGCCTATGAAGCAGCATTGCGCCGCCACATACCGTATGATTTTAAAATGAATTTTTATGATACTTCTGCAATGTTTTGTTCTGAAGTGGCATCGTATGCATATAAAACAAAAGGAGTGGAGTTGTGGCAAAATATTTCCACTATATCATCACCAGGCGTGGTAAACTGGCTGCATAGTTTTGGCGTGGAAAATTTTGTAACACAAATGCCAAGCGATTTAGAATATGATCCGCAACTGAACATTGTTGCCGAATGGCGGGATATTGAAACTTTGTACAAAGATCATATTGACAATGCCGCAATGGATGCTTTGCTGGAGAATGCAAATAAAGGACAAACTATTTCTTATAATCACTGGATGCTGCCAGCTGTACGGGTGTTAAAAGCATGGTGCTGGATAAAAAATCAATTTGATAAGGAAGCCAGGATACCCGAGGGTATGAGCGCCACCCGTGCATTGAAAAACCAAACATTTGTTGATATGCACAAACAGGTGCGTACAGAAGTGCAGCAGCGGGCTGAGGCTTTTACCAAACAGAATGGTTACCGGCCGCCTTACTGGCAATTAGTGAAAATGGCGGAAGCGGCAGCAAAATAATCGGTAAAATAATTTGCAAATATCAACTTCAACCATTTACTTTGTATTTCAAAGTGCTTTTGTATGAACAATCCACAACAGTCATTAGAAGACCTGCAGCATATTAAAAAAATGATGGAACGCAGCAGCCGCTTCATCAGCCTTAGTGGTTTAAGCGGTGTGGCTGCCGGTACCTGCGCACTGGTGGGTGCATGGTTTGCCAGCCAAAAAATTAACTGCTGGGTTAAAGGCGATTGCCAGCTGAGCCATTTAATTGACTCTGGCGGCCGGCAATTAATGAATGAACTGTTCTGGATTGCCACACTTACTTTTGTTGCTGCATTTGCACTGGCTTTTTTATTTACTTTTTTACGCAGCAAAAAGACCGGTGTAGCATTATGGGGCAGTACTACATTGCGGTTGTTCTGGAACACAATGGTACCATTATTTGCCGGAGCCATTTTTTTGTTTCGTATGCTGCAAATTGGGCAGTACGATTTAATTGCACCCGGTTGTTTAATTTTTTATGGATTAGCTTTAATTAATGGCAGCAAATACACATTGGGCGAAGTAAAATATTTAGGCTATGGTATGCTGCTGCTTGGTATAATTAATTTATGGTTTGTGGGCTATGGCCTTCATTTTTGGGCAATGGGTTTTGGGGTATTGCATATTGTGTATGGTGCTGTAATGTGGAACAAATATGAGCGGAAATAAACGCCGCACACTGATACAGGACTTTTGATATTTTTTACATGAGCTTAATTGAAAACTTAAATAAAATTTTTGACAGCCGCATTCGACTGGGCATCATGAGCGCTCTTATGGTGAATGCTGAAATTAATTTTAACGAGTTGAAAGATTTATTACAGATAACAGATGGTAACCTTGCCAGCCACTTAAAAACGCTGGAAGAAAGCGCTTTTGTAAAAATTCAAAAAGGATTTATTGGTAAAAAAACAAACACGACTTATTCTGTTACAAAAGCAGGTGAAAAAGCATTTAAGGCACATTTGCTTGCCCTGGAAAAAATGATTGGTTCAGTAAAGTAAATTTTTTTTGTAGATACACTTTGAAATTCAAAGTACTTTTAAATTATGAAATACATTTCCACAACAGTTGTTTTTTTAGGCATCTGGTTTATAGCTTCGCTGCTTAATGGTTTATTAAGCGGCGCCTGTTTAACCATGTTTGATGATAAAACATACGCAAATGAAACGGTGGGTTTATCAATGCTGTTCTCTTTTATTTTCAGTATTCCTTTTGTGGGTGCAGTATGGCTGGTTACTACAATTGCACAGATTGCAGGAAAATCCGGTGTTGCGCTTTTTCAGCTTGTATTATGTACTGCACTGTTTTGTGCAATTGCAGGTGCCATATTTTTCATTAGTGCATTCGGCAGCGATTTTGGCAATGGTAAGTATGCTGCCGGCCTTGCTATAATTATATCGGCAGTAAGTGCCGTAATGATTTTTCGTTCACCCTTAAAAGATAATTAAAGCAATGTATAAAAAAATTATCCGCCTGCGTTCGGCACTGCTGGAATATTTAACACATAAAATGGCGTTGCCTTTTTTACGTATCATCCGCAAGCCTGCAAAATTTCCATTTACAGAAAATGATTTGCAGCAAATGCCAGCAGGAAGCCTGGGTAATGACTTATTGCTTTTTCTTAACCAAAGGCAATTGCATTTGCTGCCCTATTACGCAAAGCATGATATTAAGCACATACTGCTGCAATACGATACTACAGATGAAGGGGAAGTATGCCTGCAATGTTTTATGCTGGGTAACGGGCATTTATCATTCCCAGTGGCAGCAACAGTTTTATATGGCTTTATTACCATGCCTGAATACTGGCGCAGGTTTATTACTGCTTTTAAGCGTGGGCAGAAATGCCAGCCAATAAAAAACTGGAAATGGTTTACAATACTGGAGCAGCCCACACAATTATTAATTAACCGGGTAAACACTTCAAAAGTATGAAGCTTAAATTTTTGGCATACCTGTATTGTTTGCAACTGCTTGTTATTACACTCAGAAAAAAATAAATGTTATGAAAATAAATAGTGCTGTTTTAAAAATGTTGTTGGTTACTGGCGGGGCAATGGTGTTCAACATTGTTTTCTGGCAGGAAAAACTGGCTGTTAATGCAATATTCTTTGATGCCTTTATTTTAGGCTCCGTTTTTTATTTGTACCCTGCTGTGTTTGCCAAACCGGAAATGAAGTGGCTGCTGCTGGCGCATATTATTGCACTGTGTACTGTTGTGGTGCATAATACTGTGCTTAGTAAAATTGCTTTTAGCGCTACATTACTTTTAGTGGTGGTGTTTACACAATACCTTCATCGCTCGGTTTGGTATGCAGCAGCATCTGTTGTAAGCAATTATGTGTTGTTATTTTTTTCTGTGCTGGATAATGTGCAGCAGGTAAAAACAAAACGGCTTCGGCTGAAGGGCTTAGGTAAATCAATCCGGTTTGTAATTATTCCATTATTGATTGCGGCAGTTTTTTTTGTGGTGTATTCATTAGCCAATACTGTATTTCAAAATGTAATAAACAATGCAATGCTGGCAGTGCAGCAATTTGCAGCAAAGCTGTTTAGCTGGTTTGAATGGGATCGGTTTGTTTTCTTATTACTGGGGTTACTTGTTACCGGCGGCTTGTTGCTAAGGGCAAAATACAATGGCTTTTCAGAAAAAGACAGCGCACAACACAACAATTTGTGGCGTAAAAAAAATGATTTGCGACGCTGGAAAAACAGCGCCCTGTTTGATTTACTCACCGTTTTTATGGGCCGTTTTGCAAACGGTGTAATGGCCTTGCGCAATGAAAATGTGGTGGGCATTATAAGCCTTGTTATGCTCAATTTGCTGTTGCTTGTAATTAATGCAATTGATATTGTGTATGTGTGGTTTGGATTTACTTATACACCTGACATAAATCTTAAAGACATTGTACATGATGGAACCGGCCTGCTTATATTTTCAATAGTGCTGGCAATGGCAGTGGTGCTGTTTTTTTTCAGGGGTAATTTAAATTTTTATAAAAGGAATAAATGGCTGCGTTATGGTGCATATGGCTGGATATTTCAAAATGCAGTGCTGGTAATATCTGTATTGCTTCGTGATTTTTACTATATACAACACCAGGGCCTTGCATATAAAAGAATTGGGCTGTTGTTTTTTTTGTTAATGGTGCTGATGGGGCTTGTTACGGTATTTCTTAAAATTCATCAAAAGAAAACAGCTTATTACTTATTGCGGGTAAACGGCTGGTTTGCCATTGTATTAATGGTGGCAGCATCTTGCATTCATTGGGATGAAACAATGGCGCAGTATAACTTGGCACATAAAAAATCAATACCGGTTGATGTGAAATTTTTATTAACGCTTAGTGATAAAACACTGCCGTTGCTGCAGGAAAACCAGGATGTGCTTGACAGCGCAATGCCTCCGGTTGACAATGGCGAAGGAAAATATTTATACCGCACCAGTCTTACACCACGCCAGCTTTTTGAAAACCGCAAGCAGCATTTTCTGGATGAACAAAAGCATTACACATGGCTTAGCTGGAACAGGGCAGATGCCGTTGTAACTAAAAAGCTTAAGCAGGCAACCATTGTATCACAACTTAATAATTAATTTATGAAACAAGTGTGGTTTAAAAGGGCAGGTTGGTTTTATCTACCTGTTCATCCCATGGGCTTTTTTGTTACAATACTTGCCGTTATTTTTTTTACGCCCATTGTAATTGCAGTTGATAAAAATACCCATTCTGTGTCTGATGAATTGTATCAAATTTTTGTTTATGGTACCTGTACTGCTTTTTGGTGGAAATGGGTGGCAGAAAAAACAAGCAAACGGTGAAAATTATAAAATCTTTTTTTCACGCATTCAATGGTATTAAAATTTGCCTCTCGTCTGAAATCAACTTCAGGATACATGTTGTTGCCGCCATTGGTGCGGCAGCAGCAGGTATTTGGCTGCATATTAGTAACACGGAGTGGATGCTGGTATTTTTTTGTATTGCACTGGTTTTAGTTACAGAAATGCTGAATACAGCCATAGAAAAAATGTGTGATTTTATCCATAAAGATTTTCACCCTGTAATTAAACAAATAAAAGATATAGCTGCCGGTGCAGTTGTTATAGCAGCTTTAATAAGCGCCGGTTGTGCTATTATAATTTTTCTGCCTAAACTTTTTACACTTTTAAAATAGCAGTATGATAAAGGAATTTTCCGCACAAAAAATTGTTTTTCTTTTACTGTTTTTTATTGGAGCAATGATTGCGGTCCGGTTTCTATACTCCGGAGAACACCGTTTTTTATTTTTAATTTGGAACCTTTTTTTAGCGTGGCTGCCGCTTATTGTAAGTACTGTGTTTGAAAAATTTAATAATGCAGCAGTATGGAAACAGGCACTCGTTTTTGTAGTATGGCTGCTTTTTTTTCCTAACTCAATTTATATCATTACCGATTTGATACATCTTAAAGAAACCGGGAAAGTGCCGCTTTGGTATGACGCCTTGTTGCTTTTTGCCGCTGCCGTTACAGGTTTAGTAATGGCGTTTATTTCGTTATACAATGCAGAAATATTTTTGCAAAATCGTTTTGGTAATAAAGTAGTGCAGGTACAGGTAATAATAATTTTACTGCTTGGGTCTTTTGGTGTTTACCTTGGCAGGTTCCTCAGGTGGAACAGCTGGGACGTACTAACAAATCCTTTTTCATTATTTTATCAAATTATACAACGGTTTATTTATCCGTTTCAGCATTCAAGAACATGGTGTGTTACATTTACGCTGGCCGCATTTTTATACCTGCTTTGGCTTGCAGTAAAGAAAATACCCGGCATTAAATACCGGGCATCGTCTTTATAAATTTATAAATGCAGATTAAAAGTCTAAACCCATGGCGAAATACATTTGGGGCTTGCCTTTAAAAAAGCCACTCATAGGCCAGGCAGCATCCAGTTTTAAAAAGTAACCAAGCAATGTGCTGCGTACACCAAAACCATAACCTCCTGCAAACGGCCCAATGCCGCCGGCTTTTTTAGTTATCTGTACAGGGTTATTTACATCCAGCCCGCCGTATGAAACTGATGGCCTTGATAGTTTATTATATTGGCCATTCCATGCAGTACCCAAATCAGTAAACTGTATTACCTGGAAGTTCCTTAAAAACGCATTATTAATAGTACGTTTTATTAATGTGCTGAACACAGGCAGCCTGAACTCACTATTTAATACCAGCGCATTATTGCCATTGGCAATATTTTGTTTGTAGCCCCTCATATTTACTGCAAGGCTTTGAAAAGCGTAGTTTTGATCAGCAGCCGGTTTGTTTGACTCTGCAGTAATATAATAACGGTCACTCCCATCTGTTCTTTTCTTGTTATCTCCAAACATCATCCATCCATCCACACCGCCTAAAAAGTAAATTATTTTTTGGTTGCCAAAACTAAAATCTCCTGCGGCACGGCCAGCCCAAATAAAGTTTTGAAAAATGGGATAATAATACCGGGCATCAAAACCAAGGTTGTATGTGTTTGGCCCGTCTGCACTGGCAACTTTGTTTATTTGTGTATTGTAATCAAAATAAATTTTATAACGCAGGCCTGTCCAAATGTTCATAGCAGGGTTTAAGCTGTTATCATAAACAAATTCCAGCCGGCTAATGGCATATAATGTTTTAATATCGTCTGCACCTAATGAAGGTAAATCAAGCGCTCCCAGCACATCTTTGTCGGAACGTATGCCTGTTGTAAAGCGAACGCTTTTATGTACATCAAACGGATAACTTACATTACCCTGGTACATATTTGTGTACATGTGGCCGGGGTATGCACCAAGGCTGGTGCCATATACTACTTCCTGCGAATTGCGGTAATAAGATAAACCCCAGTCAACCCTCTTTCTTAAATTTTGGAAGTTGATATACCACTCATTATTTTTAAGGTTAGAAGATATTTTATAAGCTCCGGTTATTTTTAAATCCTCCATCAGCTCTGACGATCCAATACGTGTAAGGCCATTCAGTGGCGAAGAACCATTCAAACGGATAGGGCCACCCTGGTCACGACCAAAATAAGGTTCGTACCGGTTTATTAAAACAGAGTTATTAAAACCAAAAGAACCATTTTCCACATAAAACTTTGGCGGCTTGTAGGCAAAATGTTTCATTGTTTTTAAAACAGATTCATCATCTTCATCCAGCAGCGATGATTTTGCAACGGTATTGCTGTCTTTCTTTTCGTTGGCAAATTCATTTTGAAAAAAGTCATCATTGCTTTTCTTTGCTGAATCTGCCTTAGCGGATATATTTTTTGCAGCGGCAGGCATATTATATTCTGCCATTTTCTGTTTCATGTAAGTGGTGGGTTGTGCAGTTATGTTGCGGCGGCGCAGCGCATCTTCATTAATTTTTAATTTATACAATACCTTTTCATCACTTTGCCTTGTTACCTCACTCACCTGGTCGTTAGTGCCTGCAATACGTGTTTCGTATAATTTGCTTTCGTAATTGGTTAATGGAAAAGTATACGCAGAGTCTGAAGAAACTGAAACCACTGCAATGGAGTCCACATCTGTTTTTTTATTTGCCCTTAAAGCACTGTCTACTTCTTTTACAGATGGGTTACGTAATATATCGCTGCCAACCAGCACTAATGTATCCAGCCCTTCTTTTTTTGTTGTAAAGAAGCCGGCATAACGGTTCCCAATACCATTTTCATCGCTTACAAACGTAAAGTGATTTACGTTATACTGCATCGGCTGCCGGGCATCGCCATATTTTAAATTGCTCAGCTGGGTAATTTGATTCAGTTCGGGTTTATCACCAAAATCAGTTACTAAAAATACATTGTAATGATAGTTACTGGGTAAAGAAGTGTCTCCGCCTTTTGCAGTAGCAGTGGGGCGGTTGCTGGCAAATAAAATACCTGTTTTATTGGGAAAGGTGGCAAAAGTAGCATCTCTGTCATCATACACATCATTGGTTATTTGCCTTGCCTTTTCTTTATTAAGGTCATACATGTAAATATCCGTATGGCCGTTTTTTACAGCGCTTATCAATAATTCGTTGCGGCGGTTTATGTAATTAAAATCCTGTATTAAATCAAACTGGTCGGTAAGGTCAAGTTTATTGTATTTTATTTTAGTTACAATATCATACACAAACATTTTTATTCTTCCTTCCTGTGTGTATATAACGGCAATACGTGTGCCGGCGGGGTCCCACGCCACTTGCGGATAATTTGGGTTTATTTCATTCAGCTGGGAGCGTACACCAATTTTAAGCAGGGTTTTATTTACATCCTCATCATTATAAATAACCCTTACAATACCATTTTTATATTGTGTAACCACATAGCTGCGGCTTTTTTTGTTGGGGTTTACGTTCCAGCGGAAATAGTCTTTCTTTTTATTTATGTCAAACCCTTCAATATAACTTCCTTTAGGGTAAGGCTTGCGTTTACTAATATCGTTGTAATACTTTTCATCCTGGTATTCCATAAAACCTGTAAGCACATCCTTAAATTTCATTTTGCAAATCTGCACACTTGCTTTATTCAGGTTTTTATAAACACGGGCCAGGTACAATAAAAATGTAACGTTTTCTTTTTTATACCTTTCTTGTATATAATACCAAAAAGCGTGGCCGGCAAGCTCCGGTTTTGCAAATACAAAGCGCTGAAAATTTTTATAATTGCCACTTAATATTTCGCTTTTTAGTTCATCATCCAAATCAGTACTCCAGTTTTCAGCAAGGTAAGCGGCATAGCCATCAGTAAGCCATTTAGGCAAATCCAGCAATGCCTGGTTACTGGCAAACTCTCCTAAATCATCGCCAAATAAAATATTATCAGTAAGTACCCGTGCAATGCCGGTGCGTACCTGAAGGCGCAATTTTGCATGGTCTGCATCAAAGTAAACAGCCATTTTGTTGTTTACCAGTTTGGTGCCGCCGCTGGTATTTTGCCAGTCAAAGCCAAGGCCAATATTGCTTTGCTGGTAATCGGCGTAATTATTATACACAACAATATTGGCACGGCGCTGCAGGCTGTATTCAGCAGCAGTTTCAATTTGCGGCAATTCTTTTTCGGCGCTTTGCGCTATAAATTTTGCCAGTTCCTCACCGCCCTGTGCATAGTAAACATTAAAATTTTTGGTTTGATAGTAGCTCCATTTAAACTTTTTATACTGTACCCGGTTTTTACCAAACTCCACCGCATTTACCTGTGCTTTTAAGGCAAAAGGTAAAAGACAAAAAGCAAAAAGTATAAGCAGGATGGTTTTTTTGTAACGGGCAGCAGTAGCATTGCTCAACATCGTTGCGTCGCACACTTGTACTGTATATTTCTTTTCAACTTGTATAAGTGTGGTTGCAGTGGCATTCGTTGGCAGTATCATAGTATCTTAATTAATCTGTATAATAAACTTAAAATTCATTGTTTGGTTGATGCAAAGAGGATTTACTTTGCATAACTAATCGTTGGCACCTTAAAATTAGTTGTTTTGCTGTAAATCTATATTATATAAATCTTAGCCCAAAATGTTAAAAATAAAATCATTCACCTTTAGCCCCATACAGGAAAATACGTATTTATTATATAATGAGTTTAACCAGTGCGCCATTATAGACCCCGGTTGTTATTTTGATGCTGAAAAAGAACAAATGGCTGGGTTTATACAGCAGAACGGTTTAAAAGCTGAAATGCTGCTTAACACCCATTGCCATTTAGACCATGTGTTTGGCAATAAATTCGTTGCCGAAACATACGGGCTTACGCTGCACCTGCATGAAAAGGAGAAAGCCGTTTTGGAATTTGCACCCGCCAGCGGTCTTATGTGGAATATGCCTTTTGATAATTATACCGGCGCTCTTATTTTTTTAAAGGAAGGCGATATTATTAAACTGGGCAATGATGAACTGGAAGTAATTGAAGCCCCCGGCCACAGCCCCGGCCATATTTGCTTTTACTGCAAAGCACAAAATTTTTTAATTGGCGGAGATGTATTGTTTCAACGCAGCATTGGCCGTACAGATTTACCCGGCGGCAACCACCAAACTTTATTAAACAGTATTAACGAAAAACTATTTGTGCTGCCGGATGAAACGGTTGTGCATTCTGGCCATGGCCCTGCAACTACTATTGGGGAAGAAAAACTGGAGAATCCTTATTTAAATTAATCAGCAAAGCTAAAAAATCTATTGATGGGGTGCACCCTTCCGAGACAGCCTATCACTGTTTTTATTTTAGTTTTATCTTTTTTAAGTCGGTTTATTAGTCTGTCAAAATCTTTTAATTCCTTCTTAATTTCAAAACAATGATAGTATGCATATGCCCTCACAACGCCGTTTCGATGGGTCATAGCTAATTTAAAAAATTGCTCATTTGTCAGAATAGCTTTTAATTTCGTAAAGCGTTCAAATTGTAATGAGATAGCGTCATTATCACCCAAGATTTCACTTTCAAAAACATTATAGGCAGCAATTTGCTTAATAAGGCTGATTGCGGTGGTGTCAGTGATTTTTTGCTGGCATACACCATTAGCGCTACAGGCTATTATTAATACCGTTATTATCCATTTCACACTCTAAATTAATAAAAAAGCAAGGAATTTTGCAGTGGCTAAAATTTCAATTTAATCTTTATCTTACTGTAAATTTTTGCTGCCATGCTTTTACCCATAGGAGATGATAACAGTGCCATTACCACAAAGCCTTATGTTACATATGCACTTATTGCGGCCAATGTACTTGTGTGGATTTTTTTCAGGGTATGAATGGTGAAAGTGCCTTTACCTACGCCTACTCCACAGTGCCTGCAGAAATTTTAACCGGTAAAGATATTGTTACACAAGCGCAAACCATAACAGACCAATACACCGGCATACAATATATGGTGCCGGGGCTGCAGCCAACAAACATTCCGGTTTACTTTACATTGGTTACATCAATGTTTATGCATGGCAGCTGGATGCACCTGCTGGGTAATATGCTGTACCTGTTTATTTTTGGCGATAATATAGAAAACCGCCTTGGGTGGAAGCGCTACCTTATTTTTTATTTGCTTACGGGTATAATCGCTTCACTCAGCCATGTGTTCTCTACTTATTTTTTGCAACAGAGTTCGGTAACTCCAAGTTTGGGAGCATCCGGTGCCATTAGTGGTGTGCTGGGTGGTTACATGCTGCTGTTTCCTAAACTTAAGGTAAAAGCATTTTTTTTGTATCAAATCATTATTATACCTGCATCACTTGCATTGGGTGTGTGGATTGCTTTTCAAATTATAAGCGGCATGGGTGTGTTTGGAGAAGAAAGCGGCGGCGTGGCTTATGCGGCGCACATTGGTGGGTTTATTGCAGGGTTGTTGCTGATAAAATTGTTTGATAAGTAGATCTGTATGATCGAAATTTAAAGCCTCAATAGTAAAAATATAGGAATGAATTATATAAAGCAGAAGTGGACTTATTTCCTAATAACAAGAAACGAAAATTTTTTACAGTTTTGAATAATGTAAAAAATGAGCTGCAAAAAGTTGTTAATTTGATCACTTTTATTATTTCTTCAATAAATTTAAATCCCTCAAATTTTGACTTATGAAAATTCAATTCTGTTTTTCTTTAGTGATAGTAATTTGCTGTATTACAAGTTGCAGTAAATCGGATAATGCAGCACATTCGGAGAATCCTTCATCTGCAATTACAGTCCCTACACTTGGTAGTACTACAGTTGCTACTACAATTACTGCAACAAATGCTGTAACTGGAGGACAAATAACATCTAGTGGCGGGGTACCGATAATCTCAATGGGCGTATGTTGGAGTACCTCTCCAAACCCAACCATTACAAATAGTACAACCTTTAATGGATCGGGAACTTTTAATAACCCGATAACTTTTTCAAGTAGGATAACGGGACTAAATACATCCACTCTCTATTATGTAAGAGCTTACGCAACAAACGGGGTGGGTACTTCTTACGGAAATCAGATAAGTTTTACTACTTCTTCAATATTGACTTTGCCTACCTTAACAACAACAGATCTTAGTTTGATAACTGCTTCTTCAGCAACAAGCGGTGCAATAATGTACTCCGATGGTGGTGCAGACGTAACTGCTCGTGGTGTATGTTGGAATAATTTACCAAATCCAACTACTGCAAATGCCAAAACAACTGACGGAACGGGATTTGGGTCTTTTACAAGTAATCTTACGGGGCTTACAGGAAATACAATATATTACTTAAGAAGTTATGCTACAAATTCTGTAGGTACAGCGTATGGTAATGAATTAATTTTTAGGACGCTTGAACCAGGAACCGTTTATATTGGCGGTGATAATGATAATAGCTTTTATAAATTGGATGCTCTTACTGGTCAATTAAAATGGAAATATACAAGTACAAATGGATTTAGTTATTCTGGAGCTTGTGTTATAAACAACAAAATTTATGTTGGAGGAAAAGATGGCTTTTTGTATTGTCTTGACAACCAGACTGGGACCCTATTATGGCGGTTTCAAGCAGGTAATATCGGTATTGAGTCTGATCCTGTATATGACAATGGTATAATCTATTTTGGAAGTAATGATGATTATTTATATGCAATAGATGCCAATACTGGTGTAATGAAATGGAGGTTTTTAACTGGTGGAAATGTTAGCTCAAGTCCTGCAATAAGTAATGGGGTAGTTTATGTTGGCAGTAGCGATTCAAAAGTGTACGCAGTGAATGCATCAACCGGTTTGATGGTCTGGTCTTATCAAACTGGTGATTTAATTAATCAAAGCGGGCCATCATTAAGTAATGGGATATTGTATATTGGAAGTAGAGATGGATATTGTTACGCACTTGCAATGAATGATGGTTCTTTAAAGTGGAAATATAAAGGAACTGGTTCTTTTGAATTTAGTAGTCCTACAGTAGTTAATAATGTTGTTTATATCGCAGGTTCAGAACTAATAACGAACCTTAATGTAGGTGGGGTATATGCTCTTAATGCTGTTACGGGTCAGTTACTTTGGCAACAATTTCAAGCTATTCCATTTAATTCCAGTCCAGTTGTTTCTGATGGGAAGTTGTTTTTAGCAAGTTCTTCCGGTTATGTATACGCTATGAACCCGACAGACGGCTCAGTTATTTGGACAAAATCTGTGTATTCTAACGGCGCTAACCCTGCTGTAATGAATGGCATTGTTTATATCGGTGGTGGTGGCCAACATAATATTTTTGCATTAAATGCAGCAGATGGAAGCGAAAAATGGAGGTATCCAATACCAAATAGTATAAGGACTTCAGGGCCATGTATTGTAACTCCAACTTCAGTAAGTTATTCGGGCAAATCAGGGATGCAGCAATAGCTTTTATTAACCTGCATCTTAGTTTTAAAAATCGTATGATTTTTGTTATCTTTTCAACATCTAAAAACATGAATCATGATACAATTACCGGATATTGAAAAAGTTGCTGAAGAAGTACACAAAGCATGGATGGAATCCAAAAAAGCGCAGGGTGTACAAAGCCGTAAAGCAGAAGACGGCGAAGAACTGATGGTGCCTTATAGCAAGCTTAGCGAAAAAGCAAAGGACTTAGACAGGAATACAGCGAAGGCAGTGTATAAGGCTATTAAGGCATTGCAGGATAAGTAATGGTGCAAGTTTTTTGTTTCAGATAAAAAATTCCTCTTATTTTTAGTTTCTATCAAACCCCTGTTTATGCAACTGCTGAAATTTGTTTTAATCTGCTGCCTTTTTATGAGTGTTAATATAGAAAACCGGGCAGCGGTTTCTCCTGCACCTGCTAAAATAATTGCCCCGGCAACAACGCCTGCTAACAATGAAAAGAAGCATTTAGAAATACAGCAGCGATTAAGCCAGCTCAAGTTATACTGCAGTCTTTCGGTTAAAGACTATGAAAAATTAAGAGGTAAAAAACTAAATTTTTTCGGCAGGCAAATGTTTAAACTTACGCAGCACAGAATGAGAAGAGTTTTGAAGGCATATTCTTACGGCGACGGACCAACTACACTGGAAAAAATAAGCTGGCTGTGTAAAGGAATATTACTGGGGCCAATTGCAGTTTTACTGGCTTACATTTTTTTAAAAGACGAAGAAAGAGAGTTAATAAAATGGGCCTGGTTTGGTTGTATTGGTTTTGCAGTACTATTGGTTTTGGTGTTAGCAATGATATAAGTTGTGCAAATACAGATTTTTTGCCCATTCAATCAAAATTGGCATTAATCAATTTTTTTCTTTTCCATACACAACTCCACCAGCACCCCATTTGTTCCTTTGGGGTGTAAAAAGCAAACCAGTTTATTATCGGCACCTTGTTTGGGGGTTTCGTTTAATAAAGTAAACCCTTCGTTTTTCAGGCGCTCCATTTCGGCGTAAATGTCTGCCACTTCAAAAGCAATATGGTGCATGCCCTCGCCTTTTTTTTCAATGTATTTGGCAATAACACCATCGGTGGTGGTGCTTTCCAGTAATTCAATTTTAGTTTCGCCTTTTTTAAAAAAAGCCGTATTTACTTTTTCACTTTCCACTGTTTCGGTTTTATAGCAGGGGGTGTTCAGCAGTTTTTCAAAAAGCGGCACACTGGTGGCAAGGTCTTTTACGGCTATGCCAATATGTTCGGGTTTAAGCATATATGGGGCTTTAATGTTACATAGCAGTTATTAAGCTGAACGGAGCGTCGCCACTGAAGAAAAATCAGGGTTTTGCCACCTGTTTCACCCTTAGTTTTACGAAATTGGTAAAATACTGCTGTGTTATAAACTCACTGGCTAAAATAGAACCTTTTGCAGTAAATTTGCGTTATAAAGACAGAAATTAAAAAGACAGATTATGGTGAAGTTGCCCATTTACTTAGATAATAATGCCACCACCCCAATGGACCCCCGGGTGCTGGAAGCTATGACTCCTTATTTTTTGCAGCATTTTGGTAATGCCGCAAGCCGAAACCACCCTTTTGGCTGGGAAGCAGAAGAAGCAGTGGATTATGCAAGGGAACAGGTGGCTAAATTAATTGGCGCCGACCCTAAAGAAATAATTTTTACCAGTGGTGCTACCGAAGGCGATAACCTGGGTATTAAAGGTGTGTATGAAATGTATGCCAGCAAAGGCAACCATATTATTACTGCCACTACAGAGCATAAAGCTGTTTTAGATACCTGCAAGCACATTGAAAAAATTGGCGGCGAGGTTACTTACCTGCAGGTAAATGCAGAAGGTTTAATTGATTTAAAAGAACTGGAAGCGGCTATAAAACCTACCACTATTCTTATTGCCATTATGTATGCCAATAACGAAATTGGTACCGTAATGCCTATAAAAGAAATAAGCACTATTGCCCGTAAACATGGCGTGCTGTTATTTACTGATGGTACACAGGCGGTAGGTAAAATACCTGTGGATGTAAATAAAGACGGTATTGACCTGATGGCTTTTACCGGTCATAAAATGTATGGCCCTAAAGGTGTGGGTGCATTATATGTACGCCGCAAAAACCCAAGGGTAAAAGTAACGGCGCAAATGGACGGTGGCGGCCACGAACGTGGTATGAGAAGCGGTACATTGAATGTGCCGGGTATTGTGGGTTTTGGTAAAGCTTGTGAATTATGCCGGCTTGAAATGGAAGAAGATACCAAACGCATCAGCAAAATGCGTGACTACCTGGAAACAGAATTATTAAAACTGGAAGAAGCATACGTTAATGGCAGCCGTGAACACCGTTTACCTCATGTAACCAACATTAGCTTTAAGCATGTTGAGGGCGAGGGTTTGCTGATGGGCTTTAATAAAAATATTGCATTAAGCAGCGGCAGCGCCTGTACTTCTGCTTCGCTGGAGCCTAGCTACGTTTTAAAAGCGTTGGGTTTGGGTGATGATTTGGCACATAGCAGCCTGCGTTTTGGATTGAGCCGTTACACTACACAAGAGGAAATTGATTATACTATAAAGGCAATAAGCGAAACGGTATTAAAATTAAGAGAAATGAGCCCGTTGTGGGAAATGTATAAGGAAGGAATTGATTTGAATACGATTGAGTGGGCGCACCACTAAGCAATTTGACAATTAACTGATTTGAAAATTTGAAGATGGCTTTCAAATCAAGATGGTTCTTCATCTTCAAATTAACTAATTTTCAAATCTTCAAATTACATACAATGGCATACTCAGAAAAAGTGATAGACCACTACCAAAACCCCAAAAACGTGGGTACTTTGGATAAAGCAAAAAAGAATGTAGGTACAGGCCTTGTTGGCGCACCAGAATGCGGCGACGTGATGCGCCTGCAAATTGAAGTGGATGACGCAACAGGTATGATTACCGATGCTAAATTTAAAACATTTGGCTGCGGCAGTGCCATTGCTTCTTCATCTTTAGCTACTGAGTGGTTAAAGGGAAAAACAGTTGACCAGGCATTGAAAGTGGATAACATGGATTTTGTGGAAGAGTTAAACCTTCCCCCTGTAAAAATTCACTGCAGCGTTTTAGCAGAAGATGCGATTAAAGCAGCCATTAACGATTACCGTGTTAAAAACGGTATGGAAGCGTTGAAGTTTGAAGAAAGTGTAGTACACTAAAAAGTAAAAAATCAAAAGTAAAAAGGCAAAAATGGCACTTCAACAATAGAACGTTTTTGACTTTTGACTTTTAACTTTTGAATTATGGTAGCAACAGACAATTCAATTTACGTAAGCGACAAGGCAAAGGCTAAAATTATAAGCCTGATGCAAGATGCCGGTATTGCCAATGACTCTTCTTACTTTTTAAGAGTGGGTGTGGTTGGCGGCGGCTGCAGCGGCCTTAGCTATAAAATGGATTTTGATAACGAAACAAAACCCATGGACCAGGTATTTGAAGATAATGGTGTAAAAGTGGTATGCGATTTAAAAAGCTTTTTATACCTGGTAAATACAGAACTGGATTTTAGTGATGGATTAAATGGCAAAGGGTTCTTTTTTAACAATCCCAATGCCAGCCGCAGTTGCGGTTGTGGAGAAAGTTTTGCAGTGTAAAATATTCGTTCAAAAAAAAAATTATAAACCCTCCGTACTGGAGGGTTTTGTTTTTCGTGTCAGCTTATTCTTTAACCGGTGGTTTGGGCAGTGCTGGTGGCGGAGGCGGCAACATGCCATATTTTTTTTCAAAATATTCAGGTTTCGCATTCCATACACTCATTCTTATTTTTTGTGTAATACCATTTTTTCTTAGTAATACTATATCATCATCTTTTTGCTGCATTACCGTAATAACATAGCCGGTTTTGCTTTTAATAACCGGTGGTTTTGGTGGTTTTGGTGGTGCAGGAGGCGGAGGTGGCGGAGCTTCCATTGCTGCAACACCTGGCGGTGCCGGCGGTGCCGGTGGTAAATCCTTCATTTCAGGCGGTGCCGGTGGGGCAGGCGGCACAGGCTTATGCGTTTTTTGTGCTATAGCTGCAGTGCTTATAATACCTGCGGCCAAAACAATCATCATTTTTTTCATAAACTATCATTTTTGGTTAGATGCAGGGGTAAAAATTATCCATAAAAAAAAGACCCCGCTTTTGGCGGGGCTTTTCAGCAGTTGGTTTTGGGTAAACAACTTCTTTTACATCTTAAAGCGGATTGTTTGTGCAGTTAATAAAACTTAAAAAATTAACCCCCATTTGCTTTAAGATGCCGGACATAGTGTTGGTTGCAGTTGTTAAACAACCTTTCCGCTGAAAATGACAATACCTTTTTTTAAAATGCTGCGTAAATGGTTAAAAAAAGCAAAAGTTTTTTTAAAAGCCGCCTTAAACATGTTTATAAATAGCCATATTGTGTATTTCTGCGCTGAAAATTAAGTGCTTAAATAGTAAATTGCAGCAATTTTATAAACCATGTGGAGTATTTGTAAAAAGGAACTGCAGCAATTTTTCAGTAATCTTACCGGGTATATTGCAATTATCCTGTTCCTGCTTGTTACCGGCCTTTTTCTTTTTGTGTTAAATGTTAATGACAACAGCAATATTTTTGATTTTGGTTATGCTTCGCTGGATAAATTTTTTGAACTGGCACCATGGATATTGATGTTTTTGGTACCAGCTATTACAATGCGTTCCTTAGCCGATGAATTTAAAAGCGGCACTTTTGAAATTTTACAAACCAAGCCGCTTAGCAAGTGGCAAATTGTATTGGGTAAATATGTATCCGTGCTGCTGGTGCTTTTGTTTGTAATTGTACCCACTTTTATTTACGTGTTCACTATAAAAAAATTAAGCGCCCAGGGTGGTATAGATAGTGGCGGTATTACAGGAAGCTACATTGGCCTGTTTTTTTTTGCAGCCGTTTTTGCAGCCATAAGCCTTTGCTGCAGTGGTTTTACTAACAATGCTGTGGTGGCTTTTTTAATAAGCGTATTTGCCTGCCTCATTCTTTATTTTGGGTTTAGTGCATTAAGCCGTGTAGCTTTTTTTGCCAACGGGGCTGACTATTACATTGAAATGCTGGGCATCGACTTTCATTACAGAAGCATAAGCCGTGGTGTGCTGGACAGCAGGGATGTTATTTATTTTGCCAGCATCATCTTCCTGTTTTTATTAATAACCGTAAAAAACCTTCATAAAAAATAAATGGCTTCTCTTAAAAACAACATCAGTAAAAAACTGTGGTTGCCCTTAGCCATTGTTGCACTGGTAATAATTAACTGGCTGGCATCACTATACCACACCCGTATAGATTTTACCAATGAAAAACGTTTTACACTTTCTAAACCCACAAAAAAAATATTACGAAGTTTAGATGATGTGGTGCAGGTGGATGTTTTTTTAAAAGGCGAATTTCCCAGCGGTTTTAAAAAACTGGCCAACAGTACTGCAGAAGTGCTGAATGAGTTTAAAGAAATTGCCGGCAGCAAACTGCAGTACAATTTTATAAGCCCCGATGATGTAATGGAAGGCACCAATGTAAAGTGGAGCGATACACTTACAGCAACAGGTTTGTATCCTATCAATCTAAAATCGCAAATAAAAGCGGGAGAGCAGCAGCAACTGGTGTTTCCGTTTGCCATGGTACATTATAAAGAAGGTGTTATCCCCGTTAATTTATATTCAGGTAACAAAACTTTCATTTCACCATCAGAACTAAACAGTGCAGAGGCACAAATGGAATATAAGTTTGCTGATGCAGTTAATAAATTGTCGCAGCCAAACAAACCAATGATTGCTTACTCTGTTGGTAATGGCGAACCAACAGGCATTAATACCTACGACCTTGTTGAAAATACACTGCGTAAAGATTACAGCCTTTTTACGCTTAATTTAAAAACGCAGCCGGTAATTGATGATACTTTTAAATTACTGATGATTGTAAAGCCCACACAACCTTTTACCGAAGAAGAAAAGCTAAAAATTGACCAGTTTGTAATGCGTGGCGGCAAGCTCTTAATTTTTCAGGATAAGTTAGAGGCGGAGCTGGACAGTTTAAAAAGTATGAACAACCAGGTAATTGCTTACGACCGTAATATTGAACTGACTGATTTATTGTTTAAATACGGCGTAAGAATTAATCCTGATTTGGTAATGGATTTACAATGTGATTTTTTACCCTTTGTTGTAAACGGCAGCGAACAAATGGATTTTTTACACTGGAATTATTTTCCATTGTTTGAATCAAAATCAAATCACCCCATAAATAAAAATCTTGCATTGGTGGCAGGCAAATTTGTTAACTCAATTGACACTGTGGAGGCCGAGGGTATTAAAAAAACAATTCTGCTTAGTTCATCTGCCAATTCAAGAGTAATTGCCACGCCTGCGCTTATTAGCGGCAAAGAAAATGTAAACGCTCCTGAAGATGCCCAGTTTAAAAAAGCAAATATCCCTGTGGCTGTTTTACTGGAAGGAAAGTTTACTTCTATGTTTAACAACCACCTTTCCCAGGCACTTAACGACTCTTTAAAAAAATACGGCGGCAGTTTTATCAATCAATCATTAACTAATAACAAAATTATTGTGGTGGCAGATGGTGATATGGTGCTGAATGCGGTAGTGCAAAATCAGCCATTACCAATGGGAGTAAACCCTTACACTTATGGTACGCAATACCAGTACCAGTTTGCCAACAGGGAGTTTTTACAAAATTGTTTAGATTATTTAATTAACCCCTCGGACTTAAGTGAAGCAAAGGCAAAAGATTATACCCTGCGCTTATTAGACACAAAAAAAATTGGGGAGCAACGCACTTTATGGCAATTAGTAAATATTGCCATACCCATACTGCTGGTTTTTATTGTAGCAATCATTTATCAGTGGTGGCGTAAAAGAAAATATACCCGCTAATGGATAAAGACTTGTTGATATACCTTGTATTTAGTGCCGTAATAGTGGTGGCCCTTATTTTTGATTTAGGATTGCTGAGTAAAAAAAACCAGGTCATCAGTTTAAAAACTGCATTGCTGCAAACCTGCTTTTGGGTACTGCTTTCTGTTGCTTTTTGCGGATTTATCTGGTACGAAAATGCAGGCGGAAACGGTAAGAATGATGCCATCTCATATATCTCTGCTTATCTGCTGGAGTGGTCTCTTTCTATTGATAATATTTTTGTTTTCATCATCATCTTTTCCTTTTTTAAGGTAAAGGAAAATAATTATTCCCGTGTGTTATTGCTGGGTATTTTAATGGCTATTGTATTCCGTATTTTATTTATTGCTGTAGGCAGTGCTGCTGTAGCAAAATACGACTGGATAATGTACGTGTTTGGTGTTTTTTTGGTGTATACGGGAATTAAAATGTTTGGCAGTGGCGAAGAAGAAGAGTTTGATCCTAAAGAAAACTGGGCATACCGTTTTATGCGCAAGTTTATGCGTACCACCGATGAAGAGCCCAATGGCCGCTTTATTATAACCAAACATGGAAAAGCATATTTTACCAAACTGGCAATGGTGGTAATAATGCTGGGCCTCATTGATATTGTATTTGCGGTGGATTCTATACCTGCCGTATTCTCCATCATTCCAGACCCCAATAAAAAATTATTGATTTACTCCTCCAATATTTTTGCAGTATTGGGTTTACGCAGTTTGTTTTTTTTACTGCGGGGCGCTGCAAGCAAGTTTGATTATTTACAGCAGGGTATTGCAATTGTGCTGTTGTTTATTGGGTTAAAAATGCTGTTGCCATTACTGCACTTTGTCGGTGTAAATGAAAAGTATTTGCATCCTCCCGTATGGGCATCATTGCTGCTGATAGTAGTTTGTATTACAGGCTCAATAGTGTACTCCATTTACCATAAACGAAAAGGTGTGCCTAAAGATGTGGAAGAGTAATTAACTTTAACTGTACATGTACACCATTGCTCAAATACAACAAATTACTGCTGCAAAATTTCTGCAGCAGTGTAATGGCGCTGCTGAAATTGAGCACCTGCTTATAGACAGCCGTAAGCTTGTATTTCCATCCACCACGTTATTTTTTGCCATTGCCGGTCCCCGTCGGCAGGGTGTTGCTTTTGTAAAAGAGCTATACAACAAAGGGGTAAAAAATTTTATTGTAGAAGAAAATTTCATTATTGCGGCGAATGAATATGCAGAAGCCAATTTTATAGGAGTGCCCAATGTGCTTGCAGCATTGCAGCAGCTAACAGCCTATCGCCGCAATCAATTTTCATTTCCGGTAATAGGCATAACGGGCAGTAATGGTAAAACCATTGTAAAAGAATGGTTGTACCAGTTGCTGCAGGCAGATTATAATATTGTACGCAGCCCTAAAAGCTACAACTCACAAATTGGAGTGCCGTTAAGTGTATGGCAAATGAGTCCGCAGAATAACCTGGGTATTTTTGAAGCCGGCATTTCTATGATTGGAGAAATGCAGCGGCTGCAAAAAGTAATTGCACCCACCATTGGTGTTTTTACAAATATTGGCGAAGCACACAGCGAAGGTTTTGAAAGCATAGCACAAAAAGCAAAAGAAAAAGCACAGCTTTTTACTAATACAGCAGTAATAATTTACTGTAAAGATGAAACTGTTGTAAATGATGTTTTACAAAACAGTACAGCACAATTATTCAGCTGGGGGCAAAATGAAAATGCCCTTTTGCAAATTACTACTATACAGGTACAGGCTTTTAATACGGTGGTAAAAGCAATGTACAAGCAAAGAAAAATAAGTATATCCATTCCGTTTACAAATGATGCGGCAATAAAAAATGCTGTTACATGCTGGTGTGTGCTGCTGCATTTGCAGGTTGCTGATGAAATAATTTCAGAACGCATGCTGCAGTTAAAACCGGTGGAAATGCGGCTGGAGTTAAAAGAAGGCATTAACAACTGCTCTGTAATTAATGACAGTTACAGTGCCGATCTTACATCGCTTTCCATTGCGCTGGATTTTTTGCAGCAACAACAGCAGCATCCTAAACGCACCGTAATTGTAAGTGATATTTTACAAAGCGGTAAAACCGGCCCGCAATTGTATGCAGAAATGGCGGGCATACTGCAGCAAAAAAACATCAACCGCTTTATTGGTATTGGTACAGAAATTTCTAAATACCAGGCTTGCTTTAATAATATTGCCGACACTGTCTTTTTTAAAGACACCGCAGAGTTTGTACGTTTTTTTTCCACCCTGCATTTTTATAATGAAACTATTTTGCTAAAAGGCGCCCGGGTGTTTGAGTTTGAACAGATAAGCCATTTGCTGGAGCAAAAAACGCATCAAACTGTTTTAGAAATAAACCTGAATGCAGTTACACATAATTTAAAAGCCTACCAGCAATTACTAAGCCCCGGTGTTAAGTTAATGGCAATGGTAAAAGCATTTAGTTATGGCAGCGGCAGTTTTGAAATTGCCAACCTGCTGCAATTTCATAAAGTAGATTATTTGGCCGTAGCGTATGCAGATGAAGGAGTGGAGTTGCGCAAAGCAGGCATTACGCTGCCTGTAATGGTAATGAATGCAGAAACAGCTACGTTTGATATGCTGGTGCAGTATAATTTAGAACCGGAATTATATTCCTTCAGCATACTGCATGCTTTTGAAAAATACCTGCAGCAAAATGCCATTACCAATTACCCGGTGCATATAAAGCTGGATACAGGTATGCACCGCCTTGGCTTTGAACCTGCGGAAACAGAAAAACTGGCGCAGCATATAAAACAATCCACACAGTTTAAAGTACAATCGGTGTTTTCTCATCTTGCTGCCAGCGACAGTAAAGCGCATGATAAATTTACACAGCAGCAAGCAGCATTATTTTTAAAAGCCTGCGATGAACTGCAGGCACAGCTCCCTTACCCTTTTATAAAACATATAGCCAACACATCTGCCATTCACCGCCATAAAAATTTACAGTTTGATATGGTGCGGCTGGGTATTGGTTTGTATGGTGCAGACAGTAATGAAAGCATACAGCGGCATTTAAAAAATGTAAGCACATTAAAAACCACCATCTCTCAAATAAAAAAAATAAAAAAGGGCGAAAGTGTTGGTTACAGCCGTAAAGGCATTGCAGAAAAAAACAGCACTATTGCCACGGTGCGTATTGGTTATGCAGATGGTTACCCACGCAACCTCAGCAATGGCACCGGCAGCATGTTTGTAAACGGAAAACTGGCGCCTGTAATTGGTAATGTTTGTATGGATATGACAATGCTTGACATAACCGGTATTGATGCCAATGAAGGTGACGATGTAATTGTTTTTGGCGAGCAGCTTCGGGTAACGCAACTGGCACAATGGGCAGGCACAATTGCCTATGAAATTTTAACGGGAATATCACAGCGGGTAAAGCGGGTGTATTATGAAGAGTAGAATTTTACCCGAATACTTTTTTACTAAACAAATTAAAAATAGTTGATTGAAAATTGTAAAAGACAAAAAGTTAAATAAATTATTAAAGTCTAAGCGCTCTTATTTACTCATCTTATTACTTATAGTTGCCTATCTTTTTTTGGATGACAGAATATTAAATGAACCAATGTGGTGGGTGTGGATTAAAATTTCGGTTGCAGCTATTTTAATAGCGCTCTTTTTGCATTCCCGGTATAAAAAATTTAAGGAGTATTATATTGGTTTATTAAAAAACTTGGAATGGATTGAATATTTAATTTATTCTGTTGGGCTTTCTTTTGCAGTTATACTTTTGCAGGCAGTATTGTCAATTCCTGTTTATTTAATTGTAATAATACAATCTGAAAAAAGCGAAACTGAATATTTTAGCTGCAGAATAACCAATGTTGTAACCACCGGCATTGATAAAATTCAGTACCAGTTTAAAACCAGTAAGCACTCAAATTACTTTAATGTTAATGGCCACAACCGAAAAGAGCTGATAGAAGATTATTATTTAGAAGCAGCGGTTAAAAAGAGTTTTGGGGATGTTTATGTATTAAAAAGTTTACAATTGCAGCCTGGTAAGTAGCTTAGTTGAAAGTTAGCCAAACCTTTCAAAATCTTATCTTTGCCCCCTATTATGAAAGCAAAACACATTGCCCTTATTATTGCAGGAGTAGTTATTGCCGACCAGGCGCTTAAGATTTACATAAAAACACATTACAACCTGGAAGAGTCGCACCAGGTTTTAGGGGAAAAGTTTCAATTATATTTTGTTGAAAACCCCGGCATGGCTTATGGTTTAAAATTTGGCGGCAACTGGGGTAAACTGGCATTAACTGTTTTTCGCCTGGTGGCAGTAATATTTGGTACCTGGTATTTGGGCAGTATTATTAAACAGCAATATCACAAAGGGTTTATTATTTGTGCGGCATTAATTTATGCCGGCGCCCTTGGTAATTTAATCGATTCTGCCTTTTATGGTTTAATTTTTGATAAAGGAATGTTGCCCATACCGGGTACAGACAAGTATAAAGGATACGATGGGCTGGCTGTATTTGCAAAACAAGGCTATGCTTCTTTTTTACATGGTAATGTGGTGGATATGCTGTACTTCCCGGTTTTTAAAGGAACTTTTCCTAAATGGGTTCCTTTTTGGGGCGGAGAATACTTTGAGTTTTTCAGGCCTATTTTTAATTTGGCCGATGCTGCAATATCAACAGGCGTAATCACCATATTAATATTTCAAAAGAAATTCTTTAAGCAGCGTAAGCAGGAGGAAACGAATCCTGTAGTGGAAACAAAAGCAGTGGTAAATGATGAAAGCCAGGTGCTGTAAATCACTTATCTTTAGCATAAGAAGCTAACGCATAAATACCGGTATGAAAATTTTCAAATTACTTATTACAGCCATACTTACGTCTGCTGTCTTTTTATCCTGTCAAAAAGAACTGAAGTTTGATGCAAACGGTACTTCTTCAGGGACATTAAAAAAAGATGGCAGTGATAATTGTACGCCTGTTACGGTAAATGGTATTTTTAAAGCTGACTCTGTTTTAAATACTTCTCATTTTGTGGATGTGCAGGTAAATGTATCAGTACCCGGCACTTTTGAAATTAAGTCCGATACAATAAATGGTTATTCTTTTCGTAAAGTGGGCAGCGTGGTGTTTGGTATAAACACCATTCGCTTATATGCCAGCGGCAAGCCGCTTTTACCCGGCACTAACCGGTTTACAATAAAATACGGTACCAGCACCTGCATATTTGAAATAACAGTTATTGCGGCAGGCTCAAGCGGTGCTGTGTATACCATTGGCGGTGCGCCGGGTTTATGTACAGGAGCTATGGCGGGTGGTACATATGTAGCAGGTGTTCCACTGGCGCCCAGCAATACTTTAACCATACAGGTAAATGTTGCGGTATTGGGTTACTATTCCATATCTGCTATTACGGCTAACGGATTTTCTTTTACCGGCAGCGGTGTTTTTACCGGCTCACTCGGTTTGCAAAATGTAGTATTAACCGGTATTGGCACACCCGTGGTTGCCGGCAATACAATTGTTACCGTTACTAACCTTGCCACTTCATGCACTTACAGTGTTACAGTGCAGGCAGGCTCCGGTGGTGGTGGCAGCGGCAATTATTACCTGCAGTTTAATGATGGAGCCAATGTAATAGCAGCAGACCCCGCAGGCATACAGGCTTTAATAGTGCCTAATGGAGGATTTATGCTACTGTCTGTGCAAGGGTTTTCAATAACAGGCGATAGTGCTTTATCTGTTAGTGTTGCATCAACAGGAACCCCGGTTACAGCAACTAATTACAGTACATCAAATCTTAGTGTTCCATTAGGTGTTTTCAGTGTAACATCACAATCTAATCCAACACCACCAATTTATCAAGCAGACTTTAGTACGAGCACTGTCAATACCATTATTAAGTTTGATGTAATTGATATAACCAACAAAATAGTAAGCGGCACTTTTTCAGGAACGGCACAGGGAGCTTCGGGTATAAGAACTATTACGAACGGTAAATTCAGAGCGCCGCTGCCGTAAATTTTTAATTTTCAGTTATAAATTCAACATAAGTGATGAAAAAAATTGTTCCATTTTTAATCGTATCTGCAGCAGTTACTTTAACATCCTGCCTTAAGGAATACAGTAATGAAAACAGCGACGATGCAGATGGCATTATTGTAGGAGCTGACTGCCGCATCAGTAAAATTGCGTATGCCGACAGTACTTCTGGTAGCGGGCTGGGTTCTATCAGCGCTGTAATTAACAGCAGTGATGTGGTAACAAGTATTACAAAGTTCGACAGCCTTTCTCTTACCATCGATTTTAATGCCGTTCCCCAATATTTTGCAAATGGTGATACTGTTTATATTGATCCGGATCAATATTTTATACGCAATACCACTACAAAAATCATAAAGGGCTTTCATGGCTTAGTAGATCCTACCACACCGGGTTCGCAGGAATACGATGTGGATTATGTGTATGACGGCAATGGTAAACTGGCACAAAAACTATATTATTATTCGCTGTCGCCGGGCATCCCTTTCCAGGAAGTTACTTACACTTATGCCAGCGGTAATCTTATTGGTATGACCTCCGTAGATGCTTTTACGGGTGATTTAATCAGGGATGCATCTCTTACTTACTATACTAACATTGCTCCTAAAAACTTTATGTATTTATTTCCTGATGAGAGTGCATTGCCGGAGTTTAGCCAGTTTTTTAATTTTGGCGGCAAATCCACCAACGCTGTTAAAAATTTAAAAGTGCGGTACTACACTAACAATGCATTAACCGATTCATCTGTTTCTGATTTTAAAGGTTATGTAATGAGCAGGGATAATTATGTACTGAGTACTTATATGGTGGGTGATGATCAGTCCACCATACCGGCACCTGAAGGAAGATTGAAGTTCTCTTATCATTGTAAATAAAATGTATCAGCAATAAAATAAAAGTCCCGGTATAAAAACCAGGACTTTTTAGTAGTAATACAATTGTATTGTTACAATTTCTTTATCCGCACATTTCTGTACCAAACAGTATTGCCATGATCCTGCAAAGCAATATGGCCTTTTTTGTAAGTACCAAACGCTGCCATGTCTTTAAACTTACTGCCTGCCACCAGTTGTTTCCAGGCGCTGTCCCACAATGTAGTACTTACTACATTGGTGCCGTTTAAATAAAAATCAAGCTTTCCGTTGTTGGATACAATTTCAGCTTCATTCCATTCACCCGCAGGTTTTACGGTTTCTTTGCTGCTGCTTATAAGGTCATATAAATCGCCGGCACGGTGTTTAGGTATTTTTGCATCAGGATGCCCGTTGTTATCCAGCACCTGCATTTCCGGCCCGGTGTTCCAAACATATTTGTATTTGGTGGTGTCTTCATGCACATAAAAAATAATGCCGCTGTTACCGTTTTTAGAAATTTTCCAGTCTAATTTTAAATCAAAATTTTCATACTCATCGTTGGTAATAATATCGCCGCCGCCTTTAATTTGCCAGCCTTCTTTTTGGGTGGTGTCTAAGTATAAAGTACCGTCGGCTACTTTCCATGCCTCGCCAACAGCGCTTTTGCCATAGCTGTGCCAGCCTGCAGTTGTTTTACCATCAAATAAAGCAATAAAGCCACTGTCGGCTGTGGCGGCTGGTGTGCTGCCGGCTTCGGTTGTTTTAGCTTTATCATCTGCTGCATTATTACAAGCAGTTAAAATACTAAGCGAAGCAATCGTAATTAAAAGTTTATTTTTCATTTTTTTATTTTGCATCTTTTAGTGACAGAACATATTTTGCCATCAGTACAGCATCTTCTTTTGTAACGCCTGGGTGTGCAGCCATTGGTACAGTGCCCCAGTTGCCGCTGCCGCCTTTCATAATTTTTTCAGCAAGCATGTTTATGTTTGCGTCTGTGTTTTCATATTTTTTTGCTACATCTGCATGTGCAGGACCAACTGATGGTTCCAGCACTTTATGGCAGCCGCCACAGTCTGATTTGCCTACCAGCTCCAGGCCTTTTTCAACATCTGAATTTGCTGCAGTTGCAGTAGTTGATGTACTGCCTGTATCGCCATCTGCTTTTTTAGCATCGCCGCCGCATGCATATAAAAGTGCTGCCAGCGAAAAAATTACCATTGTCTTTTTCATCGTTATTATTTTAATTATTGTAAACCTAAAATCTTTTTATTAAAGTTAGCGTCAGCATCCACACCTGCAAAATCATCAAATGCTTTTTCTGTTACCCGAATAATGTGGTTCTTAATAAACTCACTGCCTTCCCTGGCACCATCTTCAGGATGTTTAATACAGCATTCCCATTCCATTACTGCCCAGCCTTTATAACCATATTGTGTTAATTTACTAAAGATGGTTTTAAAATCCACCTGCCCATCTCCGGGGCTGCGGTAACGGCCTGCACGGTTCAGCCAGCTTTGATAACCGCCAAACGTACCCTGCTTTCCGGTTTTATTAAACTCTGCATCTTTAACATGAAATGCTTTAATGCGCTCATGATAAAAATCGATGTATTGTATATAATCCAGTTGCTGCAAAACAAAATGCGATGGATCATACAGTAAACATGCCCGTTTGTGATTGTTTACTTTTTCTAAAAACATTTCATAAGTAACGCCGTCAAACAAATCTTCGCCGGGGTGAATTTCATAACATATATCCACGCCGCATTCATCAGCGTAATTTAAAAGAGGGGTCCATCTTTTTGCCAGCTCTGTAAAACCATCTTCCACTAAACCGGCGGGCCGTTGTGGCCATGGGTGAAATGTATGCCATAACAATGAACCGCTGAAAGTGGCATGTGCTGTTAAACCTAAATTTTGTGAGGCCTTAGCGCCATACATTACCTGCTGTACAGCCCACTCCGTTCTTGCTTTGTTATTGCCGTGTACTTCTTTGGGTGCAAAGGCATTAAACAAATCATCGTAAGCAGGATGTACTGCAACTAACTGCCCTTGTAAATGTGTGGAGAGTTCAGAAATTTCTAAACCGCATTCTTTTGTTTTTCCTTTTAATTCATCTGCATAGGTTTTACTTTCGGCACATTTTTTTAAATCAATCAGCCTTGTTTCCCAGGTTGGAATTTGCACAGCTTTAAAACCTAAACCTGCCGCCCACTTGCAAATGGAAGTGAGTTCATTAAAAGGCGCTTTATCACCCATAAACTGTGCTAAAAATATTGCCGGTCCTTTTATTGTTTGCATAATGGTAATGTTTCATGCCGCAATGGGGCGGAAACTTTTTTAATTAAAATATTCTATGTTCAATAAACAATTGTCAAGTTTAGTTATGCTGCTTCAATTGAGTGCTGCGCATTGAAAATTGTTTATTGAATATTTTGTTTTTAAATCACAAACTCCTTCCACTTCAAATCACTTTGTCCGCTCTCCACCATATTTTCTACAAATGCCATTCCCCGGATGCCTTCATTTACGCTGGGAAAATCCAGCCATTCTTCTTTTGGCTGTTCGCCATTCTTTTTTGCACGTACCGTTAATGCAAAATTGCGGTATAAGTTAGCAAAGGCTTCTAAAAATCCTTCGGGATGACCGGCCGGTACTCTTGTATTGTGTGCTGCAAAACTGCTGTTGTAACCTGCACCTGTGCGGTAAATTTCGGTGGGTTTATCCAGCCACTTTACTAAAAGTGTATTACAGTCTTCATGTTTCCATTCAATACTTCCTTTTTCGCCGTACACTCTTATCTTAACATTATTTTCTTCCCCGGCGCCAATTTGTGTGGCCATTAAAACGCCTGTTGAACCGTTATTGAATTTAAAAAATGCAGCGCCATCATCATCCAGCATTCTTCCTTCTACTACAATATTTACATTGGCACATAAATGTGTTACTTCAAGGCCCGTTACATATTCAACTAAGTTAAAAGCATGCGTGCCAATATCTCCCATGCTTCCTGCTTTGCCACTTTTTTTAGGGTCGGTACGCCAGCTTGCCTGTGTTTGCCCGGTTCCTTCTAAATAAGTGCTTAACCAGCCTTGCGGATATTCTACGTACGCTTTTCTTATTTTACCCAGTACGCCGCTTTTTAAAAATTGTTTGGCCTGCTTTACCATTGGGTAACCATTATAAGTATGGCAAAGCAATAAACTAAGGCCTGTTGCTTCTACTTTTTCTTTTAGTTTTTTTGCTTCATCTAATGTAAAGGTGATGGGCTTTTCTATCACTACATTAAAACCTTTGTCTAACGCCATCATGGCGGGTTCAAAATGCACAAAGTTGGGAGTAACAATGCTTACAAAATCCAGTCTTTTATCAGCAGGCATGGCGGCTTCTTTTTCCAGCATCACTTTATAGTCGGTGTAAATGCGGTCGTCGGCTAAAAATAATTCCCTGCCCGATTGCTGCGCCACTTCAGGATTAATGCTTAATGCGCCTGCCACCAGTTCAATCTGGCCATCCATATTCTGTGCAATGCGGTGTACAGCTCCAATAAAAGCATCTTTACCGCCGCCTATCATTCCAACTTTTAATTTCATTTTTTTTGTGATTTTATTTATCAAAACTGATGCACTCTTTTAATTCTTTTTCTGTGTATGCCAAACCATACTGCTTTAATACATCATCGGGCACACCATTCCATTTATTGGGTGTGTTGCCTTTATAACCAATATCTGCAATACCAATTTTAGAAGTATAAAAACCCGTGGCGGTTAAATTACGCAGCAGTGTAAAAAAGTTTACCCCCTGTTTCATTTCGGGTTTAGCTTTTAGCGGGTATGCAATTGCATCCACCATTTCTATTTGTTGTGCTGCCGTGCAACTTTTAAAATCGTTATTATATTTTTTCAGGCATTGCATATCCAGCCAGCGCAGTCCGCCTTTTAATGGTATTTGATGTTCGGGTTTGTCTAATACAATAAATGCAATAAAATCCGGCACGCCTGCATCGGTGGCGCTGCCGCTTACTTCATCTTTAGGAATTATAATATCACACAGTATTGCAATGGTGCTCATTTCATGCTCAGTAAAGAAAGGTTTTTCTTTTAAGAGCTTGTTCTCCCGTTCCAGTTCTTCCTTTGCCCTGTCTAAAGTAAATTTTTGGGCATCAAATGCGCCAGTACTGCTGGGTGCTTCATTTTTTTTATCTGCAGGGTTGCAGGCATCCAATAATGCGGTTGTGGCAACCGAGCCGGCAATTAGTTTGAGTGATTTACGTCTGTCCATACATTTGGAAGTTATGAGTTATGAATGATGAGTTATGAGTTATAAATAAGGAGTTACAGGCACTCATCATTCATAACTTATAACTCATAACTAATTACAGGTTTCCTTTTTTCATTTCATCAATAATATAATCGCTGGCACGCATGCTTAAAGCCAAAATGGTCCATGTAATATTTTTATCTGCCTGGCTTACAAATGCACTGCCATCCACTACAAATAAATTTTTACAGTCGTGTGCCTGGTTATATTTATTAAGTGCCGATTTTTTAGCATCGTTACCCATACGCACTGTACCGGCTTCATGTATAATTTCGCCTGGTTTACTAAGGCCCCAGTTATTTTTTTCATCATCATCACCACCCCAGGTAATTATTGCACCCATGTTGTGCATAATTTCCTTAAAGGTTTCCTTCATGTGTTTGGCCTGTTTAATTTCATGGTCCGTCCACTTAACATTAAACTTTAAAACGGGAATACCATACCTGTCTACTACATTTTCATCAATAGTGCAGCGGTTGTCATACAATGGAATTGCTTCGCCACGGCCAGCCATACCCACACCGGCGCCATAGAAATAACGGTAATCTTGTTTTAACGATGCACCATATCCGCCTGCTTCTTTTTGTTTGCCGTGCACTAAAAATTTCCCGTTCTGTTTTTCAATGCCCCAGCTAAAACCGTATGATGGCATGCTTTGCCCTCCCCAATATTCAATATGATAACCTCTCGGAAAATCCAGCTTTTTATTATCAAGCCACCATGGTGTATATACGTGCATGCCGCCCACGCCATCTTCGTTATAACGTTTGCGATCGAATAATGATGGATGCACACCGCCCAGTGCAGCACCGGTGCTGTCGTGTAAATAACGGCCCACCACATCGCTGCTGTTGGCAAGCCCGTTAGGGTGCCGGTCGCTTTTAGAGTTTAATAACAGTCTTGCACTTTCGCAGGTGCTGGCTGCTACAATTACAACCCGTGCATTTACCTGGTACTCCTGTCCGTCTTCTTTACTAATATATGATACACCGGTAGCCAAACCATTTTTGTCCGTCAGCACTTCTCTTGCCATTGCATTGGCCACCACATCTACATTGCCGGTTTTTAACGAAGGGTATATTAACACGTTTGTACTGCTGAAATCGGCTTTTGCCATACTGCAATTGCGGCCGCATTGTGCACAAAAAAAACATTCACCCCTGTCATCATTTATTTTTTTTGTAAGAATAGAAAGGCGTGAAGGAATTACCGGAACACCTGCTGTACCTGCGGCTTTTTTTATAAACAGTTCATGCAGCCTTGGCTTGGGTGGAGGAAGAAAGATTCCGTCGGGGTCATTTTCCAAACCTTCATTGGTTCCAAAAATACCAATGAGTTTATCAATGGTATCGTAATACGGTTTTATATCTTCATAGCCAATTGGCCAGTCATCGCCCAAGCCGTCAATACTTCTGCGTTTAAAATCTTTGGGGCCAAAGCGTAAAGAAATTCTTCCCCAGTGATTGGTGCGGCCGCCCAGCATACGGGCACGCCACCACATCCAGTCGGTGCCGCTTTCTTTTGTAAAGGGTTCACCTTCCACATCCCATCCGCAATAACATCCATCAAAATCGCCAAAGGGGCGAAATTTTGTACTGGCGCCACGCCGCGGACTTTCGTAAGGCCACTTTAATTGTGTAATATTTTTTTGGGGGTCATACATTGCACCGGCTTCCAGCAAACAAACTTTTAAGCCCGACTTACTTAACTGGTATGCCGCCATACCACCGCCTGCACCACTGCCTACAATCACAGCATCATATTTTTTCGGCTGCACTTTTATTTGAATATCTCCCATATAGCCCTGTTGGTTTAATGATGGAAGTTAGATATTAAACAGCTTTCAAAACAACTTTTTTTTATAACAGTTATGCAAACGGTTTCGGTAATTTTTTTTTAATGAATGATTGCCGTTCAGTTTTAAAAATTATATTTATGCACTCAAACTTCTTTAAACAGGATAAACGGTTATTTGCTATGAAGTCAGCCACAAGGGTGCAGTTAAGCGCCATGATGTTTCTTAATTTTTTTATTTGGGGAATATGGTTTGTAACTATGAACAGTTATTTAGCCAGTATAGGCGCAACCGGTGCACAAATTGGCGAAGCTTATGGTACACAGGCGCTGGGCGCTATTATTGCACCTTTTATAGTTGGTTTAATTGCAGACCGTTATTTAGCTGCACAAAAAGTATTGGGTATACTGCATATTATTGGTGCAGTATTAATGTATTTTATTTATAAGCAGGAAAATTTCAGTGGCTTTTATTCTCTCCTGCTTCCTTACATGGTTTTATTTATGCCAACACTTGCATTAGTAAATGCCATTACATTTAAACAATTAACCAACCCGGAAAAAGAATTTTCGTTTTACAGGGTATGGGGTACTATTGGCTGGATTGTTGCCGGCTTATTGGTAGGATGGTTTGCGTGGGGCGGTAAAGATTTAGGCAATACATTTTTATATGCAGGAGTAACTTCGGCTGTATTAGGTGTATTCAGTTTCTTTTTGCCCAATACACCACCGCCAAAACAAGGCACCGCAGTAAGCGTAAAAGAAATATTGGGTTTAGATTCATTAAAATTGTTACTCAACAAAAATTACCTCGTATTTTTTATTGCGTCCACACTCATCTGTATTCCCCTGGCATTTTATTACAGCAATGCAGAGCCTTTTGCAAAAGAAATATTAAAAGTAAATAATGCAGCAGGTTATATGAGTATTGGACAAGGAGCAGAAACACTCTTTATGTTTTTAATGCCCTGGTTCTTTGCAAGGTTTAACGTAAAAAAAATGTTGTTGTTTGGTATGATAGCATGGGTGCTCCGCTATCTCTGTTTTGGTTTTGCAGGAGAAACAGGATCGCTGCTGGTAATACTGGGCATTGCATTGCATGGTATGTGTTACGATTTCTTTTTTGTTACCGGTCAAATTTATACCGACCAGGTGGCAGGAGAAAAAATACGTTCGGCTGCACAGGGTATGATAACATTAGCCACTTATGGTTTAGGCATGTGGGTTGGCTTTTGGGTAGCAGGAAAAATTGCGGATGCATATACTGTTAATGGTGTAATACAATGGAAAAACATATGGCTGATACCGTCAGGTATTGCTGCCGTGATAGCCGTATTGTTCTTTCTTTTATTTAATGATAACAAAAGCACTGCAAAAACAAATCATTAATAATGAAACGCAGGGAAATTTTAAAAACACTGGCCACCGGTGCCGCCGGGCTGGCAGTAAGTTCAAAACTGCAGGCAGCTATGCATGAAACTGATGAGACAGCAACGTATAAACTAAAAGGAAATGTAAACCACTCTGTTTGCCGGTGGACGTATAGTTTTTTGCCACTGGATGAATTATGCAACGTGGCCAATAAAATTGGTTTAAAGGCTATAGATTTAATAGGCCCGAAAGAATGGAATGTGTTAAAAACGCATGGGTTGGATTCCTCCATGTGCAATGGTGCTGAAATTAGTTTAACAGAAGGGTGGAATAATACACAGTATCATTCAACACTTATAAAAAATTATACCGACCATATTAATTATGTGGCGGATGCCGGGTATAAAAACTTAATTTGCTTTAGCGGTAACCGTAAAGGCATGGATGAAGAAACCGGCTTAAAAAATTGTGTGGAAGGGTTGAAACAAATTATGGCGTTGGCAGAAAAAAGAGGTGTCATTATCCAGATGGAAGTGTTTAATAGTAAAGTAAACCACCCGGATTATATGGCAGACAACACTAAATGGACGATTGAATTGTGCAAACGCCTGGGTTCTGCCAATTTTAAAATACTGTATGATATTTATCACATGCAGATAAGCGAAGGAGATATTATTGCCACCATTAAAAAAAATCATGACTATTTTGGCCACTACCATACTGCAGGTGTGCCCGGCAGGCATGAAATTGATGACTCACAGGAATTATTTTATCCGGCCATAATTAAAGCAGTGGTGGATACAGGTTTTAAAGGATATTTAGCGCAGGAATTTATTCCAACTGCAAAAGAAAATGAAGACAAAATAAAAGCGCTGAAAAAAGCAGTAAAGCTTTGTGATGTTTAAGAATAATACAAACTCAAAATTTATTACTTACAACTTATAACTTTTTAAAAAATGCCAGAAAATTTCAACTTCGAAGCCATTGTGGTAGGTTCCGGTATCAGTGGCGGATGGGCTGCAAAAGAATTGACTGAAAAAGGCCTTAAGACAGTAATGCTTGAACGTGGTCCTAATATTGAGCATGTTAAAGACTACGTAAATGCCAATAAAGAAAGCTGGGAGTTTCCACACAGGGGTGGCCGCACACAGCAAATGATAAAAGAGTATCCTGTTTTAAAAAGGGACTATCCGCTTAGCGAAGAAACATTGAGTTACTGGTGTAAGGACAGTGAACATCCTTATACAGAAACAAAACGTTTCGATTGGTTCAGAGGCTACCATGTAGGCGGCCGATCATTAATGTGGGGGCGCCAGAGTTATCGTTTTAATAAAATGGATTTTGAAGCCAATTTAAAAGACGGGCATGGTGTTGACTGGCCTATACGTTATGAAGATATTGCGCCCTGGTACAGTTACGCAGAACGTTTTGCAGGCATACAAGGCAGTAAAGAAGGGCTTGATGTATTGCCTGATGGTGAATACCTGCCTGCCATTGATATGAATATAGTGGAAAAAGATGTGGCAGGAAAAATTAAAGCACATTACAATGGTAAACGCCATATGTTTATTGGGCGCAGCGCTAATATAACAGAAGCAAGGCCGGAGCAGGGCCGTACCAATTGCCAGTACCGTAACCGTTGCTGGAGAGGTTGCCCTTTTGGCGGTTACTTCAGTACACAAAGCGCTACATTGCCTGCCGCAATGAAAACGGGCAACTTAACATTGGATGCTAATAAAATTGTTACTAAAGTTTTATACGATAAAGATAAAAAAAGAGCTACCGGCGTAGAAGTGCTGGATGCTGAAACAAACAAAACATACACTTACACTGCTAAAATAATTTTCCTGTGTGCATCTGCCTTTAACAGCACATGGATGCTGATGAACAGTGCCACTGATATTTGGCCTGATGGTTTGGGCAGCAGCAGTGGCGAACTGGGGCATAATGCAATGGATCATCACTTTCGTTTAGGAGCCAATGGTAGTGTAGAAGGTTTCTCTGATAAATATGAATTTGGCCGCCGCCCAACAGGTATTTATGTACCACGTTTCCGTAACTGGGGTGATGATAAAAGAGATTATGTACGTGGTTTTGGTTACCAGGGCAGTGCACACCGTGGCCGTGGTTTGCAGGTGGCAGAACTAACATTGGGCGCCGATTTAAAAAATGCATTATCGGAGCCCAGTGAAAACTGGAGTATGGGTATTACAGCTTTTGGAGAAATGCTGCCATATCATGAAAATAAAATTTCGCTGGATAAAAATAAAAAAGATAAGTGGGGGCTGCCTGTATTAAATATGGATGTGGAAATAAAAGAGAATGAGAAAAAGATGCGGATAGATATGATGCAGGATGCAAAAGAAATGCTGGAAGCTGCAGGTGTAAAAAATGTAAGCACTTATGACAGTGGTTATGCACCGGGCCAGGGCATACATGAAATGGGTACAGCACGTATGGGCCGTGATCCTAAAACATCGGTACTTAATGGCAACAACCAGGTGTGGGATGCGCCGAATGTATTTGTAACGGACGGTGCCTGCATGACCAGTGCCAGTTGCGTAAACCCATCATTAACTTATATGGCATTAACAGCACGTGCTGCAGATTTTGCCGTAAAAGAATTGAAAAAACAAAACCTGTAAAAAAGTATTGAGTTATGAATGATGAGCTAACTGTGATAACACAAAACGCTCAGCCTGTTCACAACCCTTAACTTATAACTCATAACATTATAATTCTCAAACATGGAAAGAAGAGAACTTTTAAAAATGATTGCCATCTTAACAGGTGGTGTTGTAATAGGTGGCGATGTGTTTTTATCAGGCTGTAATACTGGCGGCACATCTGCAACAGGTTTTACACCCGAAAATATTGCCATGCTGGATGAAGTGGGTGAAACCATTATACCTGCAACCGATACACCCGGTGCCAAAGCAACTAAAATTGGCGACTTTATGAAATTAATAGTAACCGATTGCTACACCGATGCCCAGCAAAAAGTTTTTGCAGATGGAATGGCAGGGTTTAATGAAGCCTGCAAAAAACTAAATGGCAAAGGCTTTATGGATTGCAGTGCAGACCAGCGCAAAGCTTTTTTGGTAAGCCTTGAAAAAGAAGCGAAGGAATATAACAGCCAGCGTGATGAAAAAGATAAGCCTGCAAAAGAAAAAGCACAAAAAGAAATGGACCCTAATTATGTAGGAAGCCCCTCTCATTATTACTCAATGATGAAGCAACTTACATTGTGGGGATATTTCAGCAGTGAAATTGGCAGTAAACAGGCTTTGCGTCTTTTACCAGTACCCGGCAGGTATGATGGCGCATATCCTTACAAAAAAGGCGATAAAGCCTGGGCTATTTAAAATTTAACTTGTAGAAATATTTAACTCCGCAACAACAGCGGAGTTTTTTATATCCGCATTTCAATCGTCCACACATGGCCAAAGGGATCTTTAATTTCTGCCTGCCGGTAACCATAATCATAACTTGTGGCAGGCGATAATGCAACGGCACCTGCTGCAATGGCTTTTTCCATTACAGCATCTACATCAGGTACAAATAAACCAATTACAACAGTGGTATTATTATTGGTTTCAGGATTACATGCATCAATACGCTGCATATCTTCATGCAGGTGAAACAAAGCGCCATTAACAGAAAGTTCAGCAACATGTATAGTGCCATCATCATTCTTCCAGCAATGATGAACAACAGCATCAAACGCTTTTGAATAAAAACTGATGTCGGTTACACCGTGTGGAATAATTAATTGAGGAGCAAAAAATGTTGACACTAGAAAATTTTTAGTTTAATAGAAAAACTGATTTTATTGAAATGTAAATCTAACTCACTAAATTATCAGGCGTTACGGGCAGCTTACGAATTCTTTTACCTGTGGCATTATACACCGCATTAATGATTGCAGGAGCCACACCCACCAATGCAATTTCGCCAAGACCCTTTGCACCTGTTGGGCTTATAATATTGTCTGGCTTGTTTACAAACAGTACATCCATTGGCGGCGCATCAGCATGCACCGGTACATGATAATCTACAAAGTTGCTGTTAATGTAACGGCCATAACGGCTATCCATTAATGTTTCTTCCGTCATGGCCATACCAATACCACCAACTGCGCCACCCACCATTTGGCTGCGGGCAGTTTTTTCACTTACAATTTTTCCGCAATCGGCAACACTTACCATGTGCTTTAATTTAATAACACCTGTAACAGGATTAACATGCAGTTTTACAAAATGCACAGAGAAAGAATGCGCTTCATATTTGCTGCGCTCATTAAATCCGCCGGAGCTTTTAGTAACCTCCAGTGTAGTTTTATTACTTTGCTGCAGCAGGCTGGTAAAATTAATATCAATGGTTTTATCTTTTTCCGAAGATAAAATTCCGGCTTCGTATTTTATTTCTTCCGGTTTTAAAGTTTTAAATGCTGGGATGTTTGCAATGGCTAATTCTTTCAGTTGCTTTTTTAATTCATCGCAAATTAAAATTACAGCAGTGCCAATGGCGGTTAAGGAGCCAGAGCCGCCTTGCGTAGGCCCATTGGGAAAATCGGTATTGCCCAGTTCAAATTTTATTTTGTTACTGTCCAATCCCATTTGTTCTTTTCCAATTGCCACCATACCGCTTGATGTACCGGGGCCCATATCGCTTACTGCACATTGCAATACAAGGTTGCCATCCTGTTTCAATATTGCTTTTGCAGTTGCCGCACCACGGCCTGCCCAAAACCAGCCAACCGCCATACCATAACCCACCAGCATGCCATCTTCTTTTAAACTACCGGCAACTGATGGCCGCTTTTGCCAGCCAATTTTTTCCTTGCCCAGTGCATAACATTCTTTCAGGTATTTTGTCGTCCATGGCAATTTACTTTGTGGATTGATGGTGGTGTCATTTATTATCCTTAGTTCAATTGGGTCAATATTTAACAGGTAACTCAGTTCATCCATTGCGCTTTCTAAACCAAAGCAGCCAGTTGCCGGACCGGGCCCACGCATCCAAATAGGTGTGTTAACATCCAGCGGCAGCATTTTGTAATTAGTGTTTACGTTAGGGCACTCATATAAAAATTGTGAGCCGGTTACTATTGCCTCCCTGAAATCTTCATACTTAGAAGTGTTGCTTACTGCCTGGTGTGTTATGCCATACAGCTTACCATCTTTACCGGCACCAATACCAATTTTTTGCCAGCTTTGCGGACGGTAGCCCACCATAGTAAACATCTGCTCCCTGTTTAATAAAACTTTTACAGGACGGTTTAATTTTTTTGCAGCAATGACAGCAGCATATACATGGGGCCAGCTTCTTAAGGCATTGCCGAAAGCGCCCCCTACAAACTCGGTAATTACTTTTACATTTTTTTCTTCCAGCGCAAACATGCGTGCCAGTTCACTTTGCACACCTTTTGGCCCCTGCGATTTATCATACACCGTTAATTTATTTCCATCTTCCCATACAGCCGTGGTGGCATGCATTTCCATGGGGTTATGTGTTTCTATGGGAATTGAATATTCTGCTTCTAATTTCACATCGGCATTTTTCCATGCATCTTTTTCATTGCGGCTGTAATTATCGTTACCTTTTAGTAATGCATCATTAAATTTGTTCTTATCAAAATCAGTTTCTGGTGTTTCTTTTTCGTATTGCACTTTAACCAGCGAAGCAGCATAAACAGCCCGTTCAAACGTATCGGCCACTACCATTGCAATAGGTTGCCCATTACTTACAACCATATTGTTATAGAAAATTTTTAAGCCATTATAATTCCTTGCATTTTTGCCTTCGGCAGGTTTATAGCCCGGCACCTCGGGGCTGTTGCCATAATAAATTATATCAACAACACCTGGTGCTTTTTTAGCATCACCGAAAGCCATATTTTTTATAGCACCTTTAGCAATGGTGCTGCAAACAAAAACACCATACAGCAATCCTGCTATTTTTTGTTCAGCAGTAAAAGTTGCTTTGCCGGTAACTTTTGCAAGGCCGTCTGCACGGTCATCATCCGGCGGAGTTTGCAACGTGTTTATTAAAATATCGTTCATAGTTTTTTTCTTAAAAGATGAAATACAAATGTGCTATCCAATAGCTTTAGTGAGAGCTTCTGTAACTGCCGCTTTACCTAATTTTACTTTGTATTGATTGTGTTCGTAAGTTTTTGCACCTTCCATTGCCATTGCAGCAGCTTCTTTAAATAATTGTTGCGATGCTGTTTTGCCTGTTAAAAATTTTTCAACTGCTGTTAAACGCCATGGTTTGTGCGCTACACCGCCCATTGCAATGCTGGCATTTTTAATAATGCCTTCTTTAACTTCTAATGCAACTGCAACAGATACTAATGCAAACGCATACGAAAGCCTGTCCCGTATTTTTAAGTAATATGCTTTATTAAAATTATTAGCAGGAATATGAATGGCTGTAATTAATTCACCTGTTTGTAAATTATTATCCAGCTCAGGCGTATCACCCGGCAGGCGGTGAAAATCTGTAAACAATATTTTTTTATCGCCTTTGCTGCCGCTGATGTGTACTGTTGCATTCAATGCTGCCAATGCCACACACATATCACTCGGATGTACCGCAATACAATTTTCGCTGGCGCCGAAAATGGCGTGCATACGGTTATAACCTTCTTTAGCACCACAGCCACTGCCGGCGTTGCGTTTGTTACAAGGCATTGTAATGTCATAAAAATAACTGCAGCGGGTGCGCTGCATAATATTACCACCTACAGTTGCCATGTTGCGTAACTGTGCAGAAGCGCCAGCATTTAAAGCCATTGCCAGTAAGGGATAGTTTGTTTTTACGGTTTCATTTTCTGCTGCGGCACTATTGGCAACTAATGCGCCAATAGTTAAACCACTTGCATCAGCACTTATGTTTTTTAAAGGCAGCCCGGTAATATCAATTAAACGTTGCGGAGCAGTAATGCCTTTCTTCATTAAATCAACCAGGTTGGTGCCGCCTGCAATAAATTTTGCTTCTTTGTTTTTTAACGATGCATCAATAGCGGTTTTGGCACTGGTGGCTTTGGTGTATTCAAAGTTTATCATACTGTTTGCCCTCCTTTTTTTACTTCGGTGATGGCATCAATAATATTGGGGTAAGCGCCGCAACGGCAAATATTGCCGCTCATGTATTCACGTATGTCTTCGGGTGTATTTGCATGCCCTTCACGTATGCAGCAGATGGCACTCATAATTTGGCCTGGTGTGCAATAGCCGCATTGAAAGCCATCATGCTTCATAAATGCTGCCTGCATAGGGTGTAATTCTTCACCTTTTGCAAGGCCTTCAATGGTAGTTATTTTTTTACCGTGGTTCATTACTGCTAAAGAAAGGCAGGAGTTAATGCGTTGTCCATCCACATGAACCGTACAGCAACCGCATTGCCCATGGTCGCAGCCTTTTTTGGTGCCGGTTAAGCCGAGTTGTTCTCTTAGTAAATCGAGCAGTGTTACCCTTGGCTCCACCTCTAATTGATAAGGCTTGCCGTTTATTTCCAGTTGCAGCGGTATTTTTTCAAAATACTCCGCCAGTTTTTCATCATTCTCACCCGCTTTTACCAGTAAAGGCGGCATAGCAGCCAATGCCGCAATAACAGTTGACTTTTTTAAAAAGCTGCGACGGCCCTCATTGGGGCAGCCCGTTGGTTCGTTTGTATGCATAACTTTTAGTGTAGTTACTAAAGTTAAGTTTTGTGTGTGAAAAAAGAAATATCAATAACAACAAAAACTGCTGATATAACTGAATAATAACCCCCGTTAAAAACTTGCCCTAACCTTTCACTGGTTAAATAAAAAACCCTACCTTTGCGCCGCTAAAAAGTCGCTGACGAAAGAAGGACTGGCAGGGAAAGCAGCGCTTTATTTAGCAGTCTATGAGAGTTTAATACACTATATTACCCCACCCGCCCAGGCGGTTTACTTCGGGGAAATTGCAGCGAAACCGCTGTGTTTGTTCAATTTAGATATAAGAGTATAAGAGTGCGACGCCACTGAAGCTGATTAAAGATTCAGCCGCCGGGCTCACAACAATAAATAAAACATAAAACTATAAACACTTAGTAAAATGGCCGATTTAAAATTTCAACGGAATTTTGGTATTGCCGCTCACATTGATGCCGGTAAAACCACCACTACCGAACGTATTTTACGTTATACCGGTATGATTCATAAAATTGGTGAGGTACACGATGGTGCTGCCACTACCGACTGGATGGAACAGGAAAAAGAACGTGGTATCACTATCACTTCTGCTGCTGTTAGCTGCCAGTGGAATTTTCCAACTGTATTGGGTAAACAAACACCTGAAACAAAAAAATATAACTTCAACATTATTGATACTCCGGGCCACGTGGATTTTACCGTAGAGGTAGAACGTAGTATGAGGGTATTGGATGGTTTGATTGCATTGTTTAGTGCGGTGGATGGTGTAGAACCACAATCTGAAACTGTATGGCGCCAGGCTAACCGTTATAATGTGCCACGTATTGGTTTTGTAAATAAAATGGACCGTGCCGGTGCCGACTTCTTAAATGTTGTAAAGCAGGTAAGAGAAATGCTGGGCAGTAAAGCTGTGCCTTTACAATTACCTATTGGTGCAGAAGATAACTTTACCGGTGTGGTGGATTTGATTAAAATGAAAGGTATTATCTGGCACATGGAAACAGAAGGTATGACTTTTGATGAAATTGAAGTACCAGCTGATATGGTGGAAGAGGCCAACGAATGGAGAGCACAACTGGTAGAAGCTGTAGCTGAGTATGATGATAAGCTGATGGAGAAATTCTTTGACGATCCTAATTCTATTACAGAAGCAGAAATGCATGAAGCTATCCGTAAGGCTACTATTGATTTATCAATTGTACCAATGATGTGCGGTTCTTCCTTTAAAAATAAAGGTGTGCAAACAGCATTAGATGCGGTTTGCCGTTACCTGCCTTCTCCGGTTGATATTGAAGATACAAAAGGTACAGATCCTGATACCGGTGCGGAAATTACCCGTAAAGCAGATCCAAAAGAACCATTTTCTGCTTTGGCATTTAAAATTATGACCGATCCGTTTGTGGGGCGTTTGGCGTTCTTCAGGTGTTATAGCGGCCACTTAGATGCCGGCAGCTATGTACTAAATGTACGCAGTGGCAAGAAAGAGCGTATAAGCCGTATTATGAAAATGTTTGCCAATAAACAAAACCCAATTGACTTCATCGAAGCTGGTGATATTGCTGCGGCAGTTGGTTTTAAAGAGATAAAAACCGGTGATACACTTTGTGATGAAGACCACCCGATTACTTTGGAAAACATGTTTATTCCAGAGCCGGTAATTGCTATTGCTGTTGAACCAAAAACACAGGCAGACGTTGATAAAATGGGTATGGCTATTGCCAAACTGGTGGAAGAAGATCCAACTTTACGTGTTAACACAGACGAAGATACCGGCCAAACCATTTTACGTGGTATGGGTGAGCTGCATTTGGAAATTATTGTTGACCGTATGCGCCGTGAGTTTAAAGTGGAAATTAACCAGGGTGCGCCACAGGTAGCTTACAAAGAAAGCTTTGGTACTACTATTGAGCACAGGGAAACACTTAAAAAACAAACGGGTGGCCGTGGTAAATTTGCTGATATCGTTTTTGGTTTTGGCCCTGCTGATGAAGAATGGCTGAAAGAAAACGAAGGCAAACACTTCCAGTTTGTGAATGATATATTTGGTGGATCTATTCCAAAAGAATTTATTCAGCCAATACAAAAAGGGTTTGAAAGTGCCATGACAACTGGTGTACTGGCAGGCTACCCTGTAAACAACATGAAAGTGCGCATTTTTGACGGTAGCTACCATGATGTGGATAGTGATGCAATGAGTTTTGAATTGTGTGCTAAAGCTGGTTTTAGAGAAGCAGGCCGCAAAGCAAAACCAACATTACTGGAACCAATTATGAAAGTGGAAGTATTAACACCAGACCAGTACATGGGTGATGTTACCGGTGACTTAAATCGCCGCCGTGGTATGCTGGAAGGTATGGACAGCCGTAATAACCTGCAGGTTATTAAAGCTAAAGTGCCTTTAAGCGAAATGTTTGGTTATGTAACGCAGCTGCGTTCATTATCGAGCGGACGTGCCACTTCAACTATGGAATTTAGCCATTACAACCCTGCACCAAATAATATTGCAGAAGAAGTAATAGCTAAAAGCAAAGGAAAAATTAAAGTGGAAGAATAATAACCACTTTAACGATATAACAAACCCTGCATTACAAGTGCAGGGTTTTGTTTTTTGTAACCGGCTTTGGTAATGCTGCTCAACTGTAGTTGCAACAGTTGTTTGTTATTTTCTTTTTTTTGAGAAAAAAGGGGAATAACCGCACACAGCATTTACAGCCACCTCAAACGATTGCGTTAAAATTATTAGTACTCATATTTATTTTCAGTCTACATTTGTGGTTAAATTTTTTAAAACGGTGTGCCCGCTTTGGTAAAAGATGCATAATGGTATACCGTAAAAGTGAGTGACACAACAATGATGACCATAGCTGAAATGCCGGCTTCATAATAAAATCCTCACCTTGTACAAATTAAATTTATCAGTGTGTCAGCACATAATAATGTAAACAAAGTAACCGCTGCCGGTTTATTAGTTGCCCTCGGAATTATTTACGGAGATATTGGTACATCACCACTCTATGTTTTCAGCGAAATTATAAATGGAAAAAGAATTGAACCGCTTTTAATAATTGGCGGCCTCAGCTGTATTATATGGACGCTTACACTGCAAACCACTATTAAATATGTAGCGCTTACTTTAAAAGCAGATAACAGGGGAGAAGGTGGTATTTTTTCATTGTACACACTGGTGCGCAGGCGTAAAAAATGGCTGGTTATTCCTGCAATGATTGGAGGCGCTGCATTACTGGCCGATGGTATGATTACACCGCCTATTTCTGTTACCTCTGCAGTGGAAGGTTTAAAAATTACCAGTTTTTTCGACTTCTTTTTACCGCATGATAAAATAAATGCCATTACTGATTTAGTAAAGCGCCAGCAATTTATAGAAGACTATACCACACGTGTTATTATTGTTATTGTAATAATCATTTTGGCGGTTTTGTTTTTTATGCAGCAGTTTGGCTCTGCCAGCATTGGTAAAATGTTTGGCCCTATTATGTTTATTTGGTTTAGCATGCTGGCGGTTTTGGGTATTATGCATGTATCCGACGACTGGAGTATTTTAAAAGCCTTTAATCCTTATTATGCAGTTAAACTCTTAACAGTTTATCCTAAAGGATTTTGGTTATTGGGTGCGGTGTTCTTGTGTACTACCGGTGCCGAAGCATTGTACAGTGATTTGGGACATTGTGGCCGTGGTAACATACGGTACACCTGGGTAATGGTAAAGCTTTGCCTTATTTTAAATTATCTTGGCCAGGGTGCATGGCTGCTTCATAATAATACCGGAAAAATATTTGCCACCAGTGAGCATATAAAAGATATACCGGGCGCACTGCTTTTAAAAAATCCTTTTTTTGAAGTAATGCCGCAATGGTTTGTATTGCCGGGAATTATTATAGCCACTATGGCTGCTATTATTGCCAGCCAGGCTTTAATAAGCGGTTCGTTTACGTTAATAAGCGAAGCTATACGTTTAAACCTGTGGCCTAAAATGAAAATTAATTATCCCAGCGAAGCAAGGGGCCAATTGTTTATTCCGGGTATTAATACATTGCTTTTTGCAGGCTGTGTTGGTATTGTACTGTATTTTCAAAACTCGGGCGCCATGGGTGCAGCGTATGGCTTGGCTATAACTTTATGCATGCTGTCAACCACTATTTTATTTTCAAATTACCTGGTGCTGCATCGTGTAAAGTCAGGGTTTATTTATTTATTCCTTGCAGTGTTTATAACAATTGAGTTAAGTTTTTTAATTGCCAATCTTGATAAATTTCCGCACGGCGGTTATGTAACTTTAATTGTTGGCGGTGGGTTATTTGCTGTAATGTATGTATGGTTCCGTGCCCGTAAAATTAAAAACCGTTATGTGGAGTTTGTGCGTTTGGAAGAGTATATACCCAAGCTGGAAGAACTGAGCAATGATATTACGGTGCCAAAATACGCAACGCATTTAGTGTATTTAACCAGTGCTAACAATACTAAAGAAATTGAACATAAAATTATTTACAGCATATTAAGCGGTAAGCCCAAACGGGCAGATATTTACTGGTTTGTGCATGTGGATACTATGGACGATCCGTATACTTGCGAATACGTGGTGGAGCATATTATTCCTAATGATATTGTACGGGTTGAATTCCGTTTAGGTTTTAGAATGGCGCCCCGCATTAATTTAATGTTTAAAAAAGTGGTGGAAGATTTAGTGGCTAACCGGGAAGTAAACGTTACCAGCCGTTACGAAAGCCAGCAACGCAATAACGTGGTGGGAGACTTTCAGTTTATAGTAATGGAGAAATTTTTAAGCCAGGATAATGAACTGCCGTTTTTTGAAAGGCTGATAATGCGTTTTCATTTTTGGTTAAAAGAATTATCGTTGAGTGAGGAAAAGGGTTTTGGTCTGGAACAGAGTAAAGTGCAGGTAGAAAAATTTCCGTTGATTGTGGCGCCGGTAAGCAAAATAAAATTAAAGAGGGTATATGTGGATGAAGAGGATGAAGAATAATTAAAAACGCCAAACTCAGGCATACTGCATTTTTAAATGTTTGCATCAATAACTGTTCAGCAGCTAAAACATAAAATTGAAAGCAATGAAGACTTTCAGTTAATAGATGTACGTGAGCCCGATGAACACGATGAATTTAACATTGGAGGGGAGTTAATTCCCTTATCATTTATTACACAGCAAATAAATAAAATAAGTACAGAGAAGCCGGTAATTGTTTATTGCCGTAAAGGTATACGCAGCCAGTTTGCCATACAGCGGTTGCAGGAAAAGTTTCCTTTTACAAATCTTTTTAATCTTATTGGCGGTACCGAAGCATGGAAGAAACAGTTTACTGTTTAGTATTTACTGTTTGCAGTTATAAAGGGAATAAACTAATTTAACAACTTTCAACATTAGTAAACTATAAACACAAAACTGCAAACCGGCTTTGCTTCAAATCATTCTCTATATTATTGGCGGCATTGTATTGCTATCGGTAATTGCTTACCTGGTGCAGGAAAAATTTATTTTTAAACCGGAGAAACTGCATCAGCAATTCGAATACAAATATGATGCGCCTTTTCGTGAATTATTTTTTGATGTGGAACCGGGTGTGCGTATTAACGGCCTTCATTTTTATTGCGACAAACCACTTGGGTTAATTCTATATTTTCATGGTAACAGCCGCAGTATAAAAGGCTGGGCCAAGTATGCTAAAGATTTTTACCGGTATAATTATGATGTGGTGCTGGTGGATTACCGTGGTTTTGGCAAAAGTACCGGAAAGCGCAGCGAAAAAGATATGCTGAGCGATATGCAGTTTGTATATGAATCACTGGCAAAAACGTATCCGCAAAATCATTTAATAGTGTATGGCCGCAGTTTGGGCAGTGGTTTTGCTGCAAAGGTGGCGGCAGATAATATGCCTCGCTATTTAATATTAGATGCACCTTACTTCAGTTTTAAAAAAACCATCGAACGCTTTTTACCTATACTGCCGGTGAAATATATATTGCGTTATCATTTACGTACCGATAAATGGATTACAAAAGTCAATTGCCACACATATATTTTGCACGGCACTAAAGACTGGCTGATACCCATTAGCAACAGCGAAAAATTACAGGCGCTGAGCCCACGAAAAATTACTTTGATACGCATACAGGGTGGCGGCCATAATAACCTGCCTTCGTTTTATGAATACCATAATTTTATACGGGATATACTTCAATATTAGCTGAAAGCTAAAAGCCGAAAGCGTAAAGCTTTTAGCTTTGTGCTTTCGCTTAGTTAAAAATCATGAAAAAGAAAATTCTCTTTCGCTGGATAAAAGTAACACTGATGCTTTATGGCATTATTGGTATCGCTTTATTTTACCTGCAGCTAAATTTTTTATTTCACCCGGAAAAACTGGCAAAAGATTACGAATACAAATTTGATACACCCTTTGAAGAAGTAAATATTCCTTTTAATGACAAGGATACCATGAACATGGTGAAATTTTTGCCTAAAGATTCTGTGCGAAGAGGGGTGGTACTTTACTATCATGGCAACAAGCAAAATATTGGCCGCTATGCAAAATTTGTAAACATATTTACTAAACACGGTTATGAAGTTTGGATGGAAGATTATCCCGGTTATGGCAAAAGCACCGGCGAGCGGACCGAAAAAAAATTATACGAACAGGCAATGCAGGTGTATAAAATGGCGGCGGGTAAATATAAAAGCGACAGTATAATACTTTACGGAAAATCGCTGGGCACCGGTATTGCAAGCTATGTGGCATCGCAAACAAATTGCAGGCAGCTTATTTTAGAAACGCCCTATTACAGTATTCCGGATTTGTTTGGTTGTTATGCACCCATTTATCCTACGCAGCGAATGAGTATTTACAAAATTCCCACCAACGAATATTTGCAACAGGTAAAATATCCCATCACTATTTTTCATGGAACAGATGATGGCGTGGTGCCTTACCGGTGTGCTAAAAAATTAAAAGCGGTACTAAAACCAACCGATGAATTTGTAACAATTGAAAAAGGTACACACCATAATTTGTATGAGTTTGATGTGTATCGGAAGACGATGGATAGTTTGTTATTAAGGTAGAATGTGCTTTTTTGACAATAAAAAAACAACTCCAAATCCAATCATTATGATGCTAAAAATGGCATAAAGCATGGTGCCCCCAAAAGATGACTTTTCTTTTTTAATGAAAAAAGTGAAGAACAGAAAAAAAGGCTCTTTAAATTTAAGTATTCTGTAAATATTTATGCAACCCATAATCAATAGTAAACCGCCAACTATTTTTTGCTCTATCATTCTATTGCTCTTTCAAATTTGTTTCTTTACTGCCCACACTTAACTTGTAAAGCACTCCCACCTTCAACGCATAATTTTCTTTACAATGCCCCACCGGAAAACCAAAACAAACGGGGTAGTTATAGTCTTTTACAATTTCGGCAATTACTTCATACACGGTTTTGCCAAAAGGCCTGTCTGTATCTTTTACATCAGTAAAATTTCCAACAACCAGCCCAGCCAATTTATCTAATTTGCCACTGCGTTGCAGTTGCCGCAGCATTCGGTCAATGGCATAAACCTGTTCGCCAATATCTTCAATAAATAAAATTTTGTTTTTGGTGTTAAGGTCAGATGGGGTGCCGGTTGCATGCGCCAGTAAGGCAAGGTTGCCACCAACCAATTCACCGGTTGCAGTTCCTTTTCTGTTTAGTGGGTGTGCAGCACATTTATAATTTGCTTTTTTTCCTGTAATTGCTTTGCGTAAAGCCTCTATAAATTCATTCCCTTCCACACCATCATTAAATGCTGCGGCCATAGGTGAGTGCAGCGTAGCAATTTTTAAGTTGGTGTGTATGTGTGTATGAAGCAATGTAATGTCGCTGTACCCAATCAGCCACTTGGGTTTCTTTTTAAATTGGGTAAAATCAATTTTGTCAATAATGCGGCTTACGCCATAACCGCCACGCCCAAATAAAATGGCCTGTATGTTTTCACTGTCAAGCATGGCTTGTAATTCTTCCAGCCGTTCATCATCCGTGCCACTAAAATAATTTGCAGAACTGCTGCCCAGCGTTTTCCCCACCATTACATTAAAGCCCCATTGCTGTAATGTGTCAATACAGGTTTGTGCTTTTTCTGCAGCCATATAGCCAGCGGGGCAGGTAATGCCAATAGTATCTCCTTTTTTTAAATAGGGGGGAATTTTTATCATTACAATTCTTTTAATGTAGTTGCGGCTGTGCTTACAGCCAGTTCATGCTTTACGCCGCACTTTAATGCAAAATTATTTTTTTGGTGCCCAACCGGAAAATCGAAACACACAGGGTAATTATACTCCTTAACTTTCTCCAGCACAATTTCATACAATGATTTTCCAAACTCTTCTTCCTGTGCATCGGCTGCTTTAATCTTAAATCCACCAACCACCAAACCTTTCAGTTTATCCAGTTTGCCGCTGCGTTTTAAATTCCAGAACATACGGTCAATGCTGTATAAATATTCGCCGGTATCTTCCACAAACAAAATTTTGCCATTGGTGTTTATATCGCTTTTGCTTCCTGCAAGTGTTTCCAGTGTTTTTAAATTACCACCCACTAAAACGCCAGTTGCATTGCCGGGTTTATTTTTTTCATTGGCTGGTGCAGTGTAACTCATTGTTTCACCAACTAAACATTTTTTTATTGATTCAATAGTATCAATTTGTATTTGTTCTGCTTTACTCAAGTCGTTAGGAAAGCTGTTGCACATTTTAGAGTGAATGGACGCAACATTGAAATTTTTATTGAGGTGCGAATGCAGTACAGTAATATCGCTGAAGCCAATTACCCATTTGGGGTTAGCAGTAAATTGCTTAAAGTTGATACTGTCAATAATCCTTACGGCGCCATAACCGCCTCTTGCACACATAATGGCTTTTACTTCTTTATCATCCACCATTTGCTGAAAATCTGCCAGGCGCTCTTCGTCAGTGCCGCCAAACGTAAAATCTTTTTTGCCAACAGTGCTGCCCATCTTAATGGCAAAACCCCATTCCTGCAATTTTATAGCTGCAGGCATAATATCGTCAAAGCTTATAAACCCGGCAGGACAAGTAATACCAATTACATCGCCTTTTTTTAAATATGGTGGAATTTTTACGGCGGCTTCCGGGTCGTTACTAAGAACAGCGGCTTTGCCTGCAGCCGTAACAGCTACTAATGGTAAAACAGATGCTATAAAATTTTTACGGTTCATGAATGTAAACGGGGTTAGTAAATTGTATGCCGGTATTTACACCATTCAAATTTATAATAATAACTGCGTATACAGTACAGTAGTTTTATACGGCAGGTTTTATAGAGTATAAAAGTGGCAGCCGCCAGCTTGTTTTTGGGTAAAGCCTGCTTTTAAAGTAATTTCGCACATTCATTAAGCATTGCGTTATTGTTGATGCTGGTACAAATGCACAAGAGTGCGACGCCAATGAAGCTGAACAGAATTACAAAAGCTGGTTACAAAAAAGAAAAATGACTACACCAAAAAGATATTTAATTACAAGCGCTTTGCCTTATGCCAATGGGTTAAAACATGTGGGGCATTTGGCAGGTGCATATATTCCGGCAGATATTTATGTACGTTACCTGCGTGCACAAAAAAGAGATGTGGTATTTGTGTGCGGCAGCGATGAACATGGTACCGCCATTCCGTTGCAGGCAACAAAAGAAGGCACTACACCGCAAGCTATAATTGATAAGTATCATGCAGCCATGAAGCAGGATTTTGAAGACCTGCACATCAGCTTTGATATTTACGACCGCACCAGCAATCCGCTGCATCATGAAACGGCGCAGGAGTTTTTTACAGATTTAAATAACCGTGGTGAACTGGAGATAAAAGAAAGTGAACAGTTTTTTGATGAAGAAGCCAATACTTTTTTGGCAGACCGTTATATAAAAGGTACCTGCCCTAATTGTGGCAGCGACCGTGCCTTTGGCGACCAATGTGAAAACTGCGGCCGTACATTAAGTCCTGACGAATTGATTAATCCCGTTAGTACCGTAAGTGGTAAAACACCGGTAAAGAAAAAAACAAGCCATTGGTATTTGCCATTGGGTAAGCATGAAGCTTTTTTAAGAGAATGGATTTTAAATGAACATGCGGCAGACTGGCGCAGTTCGGTAGTTGGCCAATGTAAAAGCTGGATTGAAGGCGGTTTGCAGAGCAGGGCTGTAACAAGAGATTTAGACTGGGGTATTAAAGTTCCGGTGAAAGGAGCAGATGGTAAAGTGCTGTATGTTTGGTTTGATGCACCCATTGGTTACATAAGCGCTACCAAACAATGGGCTTTAAATACCGGTAAAGACTGGAAACCCTATTGGTATGATGGTGATACGCAACTGGTACATTTTATTGGTAAGGATAATATTGTTTTTCACTGCATCATCTTTCCGGTAATGTTAAAACTGCATGGTAATATTTTACCAGCGAATGTGCCTGCTAATGAATTTTTAAATTTAGAAGGCGATAAAATGAGTACCAGCCGTAACTGGAAACTGGAGATGAGGGATTACATAAACGATTTTGTTAAGCAGGAAAATGGCGGCGGCCAGTGTGTGGATATGCTGCGTTATTATCTTACGCAAATTGCACCCGAAACAAAAGACAGTGAGTTTATGTGGAAGGGTTTTCAAGATGCAGTAAACAGTGAGCTGGTTAGCATTTTTGGAAATTTTGTAAACCGCACATGGGTGTTAATGCATAAATTATGTGGTGGAAAAGTGCCCAAACTGCATGAAGATGTTTTGGATGATAAAGACAAAGCGCTGGTTGAACAAATAAAAAATTCGAAAGTAAAAATTGAAAATTTACTGGAAGAGTATAAGTTTAGGGATGCGTTGTTTGAAGTGATTGATTTAAGCCGTGCAGGTAACAAATACATGCAGGAAAAAGAACCGTGGATTGTGGCAAAACAACTGGCAACAAATCCTGATGCACAAAAATTAATTGATAACTGTATGCACTTGTGTTTGCAGTTAACAGCAAATCTTGCTATTTTCATAAATCCATTTTTACCCAATACGGCAAAAAAAATGCTGTATATGATGAAGGTGGTTGATAAAATGCTTGAGTGGGAAAATGCAGGAAAAATAAAACTGCTGAGTGTGGGCTACAGTTTAAGAGAGCCGCAATTGTTGTTCAGAAAAATTGAAGACGCTGAAATAACAGCACAGGTTGAAAAATTAAAGGCAGGACTAGTAAAACAAGATAATAGTATTAAGATGACAGATGACAGTAAAAATGAAGGCGATAAATCTAAAATCGGAAATCTAAAATCGGAAATTGTCTTTGATGATTTTGCGAAGATTGATTTGAAAACAGGAACTATTGTGGCTGCCGAAAAAGTGGAGAAGGCAGATAAGCTGCTGAAGCTTTCAGTTGATGTAGGTTTTGAAACAAGAACTATTGTAAGCGGTATTGCATTGCATTACCAGCCTGAAAATATTATTGGCAAACAAGTGGTGGTGGTGGTAAACTTAGCCCCACGTAAAATGCGTGGCATAGAAAGTAATGGCATGATATTAATGGCTGAAGATGCCGAAGGGAAATTACATTTTGTCAGCCCGGAAACAGTTATAAATAGCGGCAGCGGGGTAAGTTAGTTTATACAATGTAAGGCAGTGTAATGGTTAGTGTACATCCATTGCCGGGGTACGTGGTAATTTCTGTTTTACCATTATAAGCATCTACCCGGTTAAAAATATTTATAAACCCAATGCCGCTGCTTTTCTGTTTGGCTTTATCAAAGCCAATACCGTCATCACTAATTATCAGTACGCAATATTTCCCTTTATCTGTAAGCGAAATGGTTGCATTAGCAGCACGGGAATATTTAATAATATTAGTGCTTTGCTCCTGCATAATTCTAAAAACAACCAGTTGTTGTTCCGGCGATAATTTATCTATAACATCCTGCTGAATATCTGCGCTAACTTCAATATCGCTAAACTGCTGCATGTTACGGCAAATATCCAGTATGCTTGGTTCAAGCCCCACAGTTTTTACAATAGATGAATTAAGCCGGTGAGACAAACCACGTATTTCATCCACCGCCTGCAGCAGGTATTCAGAAGCCTTGCTTATAAGGTCATTTGCTTTTTCATTGTTTTTTGCCGCATTAATATGCAGCCTTGCGCTCATTAGTAACTGGTTTACGCTGTCATGCAGTTCTGCGCTAATCATGCCTCTTTCTTTTTCCTGCGCATCAATAGTGGCCTGGTTAACCAACTTTTGTTTTTTAACCTGCTCACTCAATAATTTTTCTTCCAGTATTTTACGGTCTGTAATATCCTGTATAGATCCAATAAGCCGTACAGGGCTGCCTTCTTCGTAAACAGCAAATCCCTTATCTAATATAAAATGATACGTGCCGTCGGCATATAAAAAACGGTATTCATCCTGCCAGTTGGTTTTGCCGGAGTTTAGCGCATTATAAATATTCGATTGTACATTACCCCTGTCATCAGGATGAATTTTGTCCATCCACCAGCTAAGGGTGTTTTCAACTTCTTCTTTTGTATAGCCGGAAATTTTATAAAACGCATCGCTTCGGTAAATGTCGCTGGTTTGTATATCATAATCCCAAATAGCTTCGCTGGTGGCGTTAATTACAAACTTGTACCGCTCATGGTTTTTTTCCATTTGCTTGCGTGCAGTAATATCTATAGCCTGTCCGCCAATATATTTTTTGCCATCTGGTGCAGTAAAAACAAATGTGTTGGACATGAAGTAACCAATACTGCCATCGCTGCGTGTGTATGCATGTTCTGAAACGCCGGATTTGCCCGTAAGTAATGTTTCTTTATTACGTGCAATTAATTTTTCAGAAAGCTTTCCGGGAAAAATTTCACTAATGTGTTTGCCTGTTGCGTTGCCGGTAAAGTTGGTGGATGCTGTATATGCCTTGTTGGCAAATATTATAATGTTGTTTTCATCATAAATCCAGCAACCTGTTTGGCTGTTGGCCATAAAAAATGCAAACAGGCTTTCTGTAGCCCCTGTTAAAGCAACCGGTATTTTATTTTCTTCTGCAGCTTTATAGCTTACAGATAAAAATGGAGTTTCAGCTTGCTTCCGGGTCTTCCTGTTCATGATAGCGGATTGCAAAACCCTCCAATACTTTGCAATGTGTTGCTGTAGTGTTTCTATGCCAGTAAGTGTAAACATAAATATTGTTTAATGCCTGCTGGCATAGGATAAAGGGTAATGGTTTTAGTTAAATAAAAACGTAGTTTTTCTAATTTTAGTATGTTAATTCTACGGTCTGTTGCGTTTTTTCACGCAATCCCCCTAACTTCGATTTAAAATTAGTTGTTTAGCTAACTAATTTTTTCTAATGCAGGTTATTAAAAGCTTTAAACATAAAATTATTATATGAAAAGAGTAATTAAGAATGTGGCAGTGTTAGGAAGTGGTGTAATGGGCAGCCGTATTGCCTGCCATTTTGCAGGTGTGGGATTAAAAGTTTTATTGCTGGATATTCAGCCAAAGGATTTGCCTGCCGATGCTAAACCGGCAGAGAAAAATAAAATAGTAAATGATGCGCTTGCAGCAGCAATAAAATCAAACCCATCGCCGGTTTATACAAAAGATGTGGTGAAAAGAATTACCACCGGAAATTTTACTGATAATATGAAGGATATTGCCAACTGCGATTGGGTAATTGAAGTGGTGGTGGAAAGGCTGGATATTAAACAAAGCATTTTTGCAGAAGTTGAAAAATACCGCAAGCCCGGTACATTAATTACATCCAACACATCGGGCATTCCCATTCATTTAATGGCCGAGGGCAGAAGCGAAGATTTCAAAAAACATTTCTGCGGTACGCATTTTTTTAACCCCCCACGTTATTTGCGTTTGCTCGAAATTATTCCAACGCCTTATACAGAAAAAAGCGTGGTTGACTTTTTAATGCATTACGGCGATTTGTATTTAGGCAAGGCAACCGTTTTGTGTAAAGACACACCGGCCTTTATTGCCAACCGTATTGGTGTGTTTAGTATGATGGCCATTATGAACATAATGGAAAAATTAAAAATGACGGTGGATGAAATTGATGCATTAACAGGGCCGGTAATCGGCAGGCCAAAATCTGCCACCTTCCGCACGGCAGATGTGGTGGGCATTGATACATTGGTAAAAGTGGCAAAAGGTGTTGCTGATAATTGCCCCAACGATGAAGCAAAAGAAATTTTCAATATACCGGCATGGTTAAATAAAATGGTGGAAAATAACTGGCTGGGTGATAAAACCGGGCAGGGGTTTTTCAAAAAAACAAAAGGCGCCGCAGGTGAAAAAGAAATTCTTACACTTAACCTGCAAACGCTGGAGTATGGCGCAAGGCAAAAAGCAAAATTTGCAACATTAGAAGCTGCCAAGCCGATAGAAGATTTAAAAACACGGTTAAAAGCATTATGTGCAGGCACAGATAAAGCAGGCGATTTTTATAAACTGTTTCACTATAGTTTATTTTCTTACATCAGCTTCCGCATACCGGAAATAAGTGATGAACTGTACCGTGTGGATGATGCCATGATGGGTGGTTTTGGCTGGGAGATTGGTGCTTTTGAAAGCTGGGATACTTTGGGTGTTGCAAAAACAACAGAAGCTATGAAGGCTGCCGGTTATAAAGTTGCACCCTGGGTTGATGAAATGCTTGCAGCAGGCAACACATCATTTTATAAAATTGAAAACGGTAAAAAGCTGTGTTATGATGTTGCGTCTAAATCATACAAACCCATACCAGGCGGCGAAGCATTTATTGTAATGCGCAATTTTGAAAACCAAACCGTTTGGAAAAACAGCGCCTGCCGCACTTATCATTTAGGTGATGATGTACTGGGTTTGGAATGGTACACCAAAATGGGCAGCATTGGCGGAGAAGTTTTAGAAGGCGTGCAAAAATCAATTGCACTGGCAGAAGAAAAATATAAGGGCCTTGTAATTGCAAATGAAGGTGCCAATTTTTCTGCAGGTGCAAATGTGGCTATGATATTTATGCTGGCCATTGAACAGGATTATGATGAAATTGATATGGCCATACGGCAGTTTCAGCAATCTATAATGCGTATCCGTTATTCAAGCATACCTGTTGTAATTGCTCCGCAAGGCCTGGCCTTGGGTGGTGGTTGCGAAATGAGTTTACATGCTGATAAAGTAATTGCTGCCGCAGAAACTTACACTGGTTTGGTAGAAGTGGGCATTGGTGTTATACCCGGCGGTGGTGGCACCAAAGAATTTGTAATGAGGGCTGCCGATGAAATGCATGAAGGTGAAGTGGATACATTGACTTTGCAAAACCGGTTCCTCACTATTGCAACTGCTAAAGTGGCAACAAGCGCATACGAAGCCTACGATTTAGGTATTTACCGTAAAGGAAGAGATTTGGTAAGTATAAATACCGGGAGAAGAATTGCAGAAGCCAAACAGGCGGTATTAGATATGTTTGATGATGGGTATGTAACGCCTGTGCAGCGTACCGATATAAAAGTTTTGGGCAGAAGTGCAATGGGTGCATTGTACGCAGGTATAAACGGTATGCACCGTGCTAACTATGCTACCGACCATGATGTAACTGTTGCAAAAAAACTTGCTTACGTAATGTGCGGCGGCGATTTAAGTGAGCCGCAACTGGTTAGCGAACAATACCTGCTGGATTTAGAAAGAGAAGCATTTCTTTCTTTATGTGCAGAAAAGAAAACTCTTGAACGGATACAAAGTGTGTTAAAAACTGGTAAGCCATTGCGCAACTAAATAACTTTGATTGATTGCTGAACAAAAGGCTGACAACTTGCAAAAGCTGTCAGCCTTTTATTTTTATTCTTCTTTCTTTGCTTCAACAACTACCGGTTCATCAGCCACTTCTTTTTTTACCAGTTTAGATGGTATGCGGCCACGGGAAAATTCAGAAAATTTTATTTCACGTATTTCTTCCACTTTAAACTTTTTAATCTTCTTTTTTACAGTATTTTTTTTAACTGCAGTTGTATTGCCCGTTACGGTTTTTTCATCTGTTACGGCAACAGGAGCCGCTGCTGTTTCTTTTTCGTCTGTAACAGGAACTGCAGGCTCTTCTTTATACAATTTGTCGATGGTGCCTTTCTTTTTAGCAGCAGCAAAATCGGCAATGCCATAAATAGTAGCAGCGGCAAAAAGGCCAATGCCTGCAAAAATAATTGCTTTCATGTTTTAAGTTTTATTGATGATTGAATTGGTTAACTAAGCGGCAAAAGTTTTTAAATAGTATTTACTTTTTCTAAAAATGAAATATTCTGCCACCAGCATATTGCCCAGCACACTTATCCAAAGCGATATTTCGTAATTGTGCAGGTGGTTTACACCAAAATAATAAAACAGTATATGGTACACCCGGAAGCTCACCGCAGTAAGCGCCATGCTGTAACTGCGTATCATCCAGTTTTTATGTGCCAGCACATTTTTTTGTTTAATGGTTTGTAAACCTTTCATAGTGCTGTAAAACCAGTATACTGCCATAAACATAAAAAGCAACCGCTCCCAATAACTGCCTTTGGCAAAAAAGCTCATGTATAAACCCGTGGGTGCACCAAGCACCAGCACAACAACTACATAAATCTTTCCCATCCAGATGTGAACAGCCTTTCTCTTTTTTAAAATATAAGAGGAGAATTGTGTTAGCGCCGCCAGCACACAGAACATGCCGGCAAGAATATGGATGTAAAAACTGATTTTATAAACGGGCTTTAAAAAAAGAAGGGCTCTTTCCTCTATAAAACTAAAATCTTTGCTAAAGCTGAAGTAAGGGATTGTATTACGCACAAGCAACAGGCTGAAAAATACAATCGGTATCCAGAAGAGCGCAGCAAAAAAATACCGTACACTGCTTTGCAGGGTTAACTGGCGGCTGTTGGGCATAAAGGTTGGTTTATTGCGGAAGGATGATGCAGCATTTATTTATCCATAATAAAACCTGTTACAATTTTGTTAATGGAAAATTGTTACATTTACTTTCTTCTATTTTCTAATCTTTTTTACAGCAATATGGTTTCATATAAAAAAATTGCCGGGTTTGGTTTTATGTTTTTTGCATTGGTTTTTTCCGCCACTGCACAAAATGGCTTTATCAATCTTTTTAATGGAAAAGATTTAACAGGCTGGAAAGTATTAGGCGGCAAAGCCACTTTTAGCGTGGAAAACGGGACAATAGTTGGCCACACTGTTGCTAACACCGGCAACACTTTTTTGTGTACAGAAAAAGAATACGGCGATTTTGTACTGGAGCTGGATTTGTTTGTGGAAGATGAGGAAGGCAACAGCGGCATACAAACAAGAAGCCATTTTGATGAAGCTGGCAATGGTGGCAAAGGCAAAGTATTTGGCCGCCAGTGCGAAGCTGACCCAACCTGGCGCAGGTGGACGGGTGGTGTTTATGATGAAGGCCGCCGTGAATGGTTGTACCCGATGCAATTAAATGAAGCAGCACAGTTTGCATACAAGCCAAACACATTTAATCATTTTAAAATTGAGTGTATTGGCAACGAAATGAAAACATGGGTAAATGGTATTGCCTGCGCTTATGTGGTGGATACGCTGGATGCCAAAGGTTTTATTGGTTTGCAGGTTCATGGTATTGCAAACGAAAGCCATGCAGGCAAAAAAGTAATTTTTAAAAACATAAAAATAAAAACTGCCGGGTTGCAGCCAACAACTTTTCCGGCAAATGTGTATGTTGTAAATTATATGCCAAACAGTTTAACGGTGTATGAAAAAAAAGATGGCTGGAATTTATTGTTTGATGGCAAAACAAATAAAGGCTGGCACAGCGCCAAAGCTGCTGGTTTTCCAAAAGGTGGCTGGCAAATAAATAATGGAATGATTACTGTATTATCTTCCGAAGGAAAAGAATCAACCAATGGCGGCGATATTATTACTGATGACCAATATGCGGCGTTTGATTTATCGTTTGAATTTAAATTAACACCCAGTGCCAACAGCGGCGTAAAATATTTTGTAACCATGCAGGAAAAATCAGACGGTTCTGCAATTGGTTTAGAATACCAGGTGCTGGATGATACACTGCATCCCGATGCAAAACTCGGCAGGGATGGCAACCGCACGCTGGCATCTTTATATGATTTAATGAAGGCGGATAAACAGAAACGTTTTTTACGCCCCATCGGCGCATGGAATTGCGGCAGGGTGGTGGTTTATCCTAACAACAAAGTAGAGCATTATTTAAACGGTGTAAAAGTGCTGGAGTACATACGTGGTTCCAAACAATTCAGGGATTTAGTTGCGATAAGCAAATATGTTATTTGGAAAAATTTTGGTGAAGCAGAAAAAGGGCATATCCTTTTGCAGGATCATGGCAATGAAGTTTCTTTCAGAAGTATAAAAATCAAAACACTTAAATAATTCATCACTCATAACTTATTCTTATGTCATCTCGTCGCAAATTTATTCAGCAGTCTGCATTGGCAGCAGCAGGTACGTATGTGGGAGCTCTTGGCTTCAGCGCAAAAAGCTATGGAAATATTTTGGGAGCCAACGACCGTGTAAGAGTTGGTGCCGTTGGTTTTTCCGACCGGTTTAAAAACACGTTGTTTCCCTGTTTTCAAAACCATTATAAAGAATTGAATTTTGATTTTGTAGCTGTATCAGATATATGGAAGGTAAGGAGGGAAGAGGGAGAAGCTTTTTTAAAAAATGCTATGGGGCATGATATAACTGCCTGTAAAAACAACGATGAATTATATAACCTGAAAGATTTGGATGCAGTAATAATTGCAACGGCCGATTTTCAGCATGCACTGCATTGTATTGAAGCCGTAAAAGCAAAAAAAGATGCGTATGTGGAAAAGCCTTTTGCCGAAACAATGGATGATAATATTGCTGCGCTAAAAGCAGTAAAAGCATCGCAGCAAATTGTACAGATAGGTTCGCAAAGAAGAAGCGGCGGAAATTATAAAGCCGCAGCAGATTTTATACAAAGCGGCCAGTTTGGCCCCATAACAATGGTTGAACTTACTTGGAATGTTAACCAGCCCGGCCGCTGGCGCAGGCCTGCCTTGGTTGCAAAATGTAAAGAAGAAGATACAGACTGGAAACGTTTTTTACTAAACCGTCCTTACGAGGCATGGGATGCAAGAAAATATTTAGAGTATCGTTTGTTCTGGCCTTACTCAAGCGGCATGCCCGGCCAATGGATGAGCCACCAGATTGATACAGTGCATTGGTTCAGTGGTTTAACACATCCACGCAGTGTGGTGGCAAATGGTGGTATTTATGTTTGGAAAGATGGCCGTAAAAACTGGGATACTACTATGGCTGTATTTGATTATGGGCCTGAAGACATGAGCAGCGGCTTCCAGGTTTCGTTTGCATCCCGTATGCATAATGGTGATGAAAACCCTTCTGAAATTTATTATTCCAATGGTGGAGAACTTAATTTAATCACCAATAAAGTTTCACCCAAAGGCGGCCTAACCGAAAAAATGGCGGCGCAAATGGGTATGAAGGCTAACCTGCTGCCGGAATTATCGCTTACAGAAAAATTGGAGAAAGTAGTTGCTTCTGCAAATACAGGCGCCGATAATTTAACCAGTAATCACATGCGCAATTTTATGGAATGCATACGCAGCCGCAAACAACCCAATGCGCCGGTTGAAGCAGGTTATAATCATTCTATTGCCACCATTATGACAAATGCTGCTGTACGCACAGGCACCAAAGCAACTTTTAATGAAAAAACGCAGCAGGTAATGGCAGGCGGAAAACTGTTTAAGTATTAATACTACTGCAACGCTTTTACTGGTTTTTTCATCTGCTGTTTTGGTACAATAATTGAATTGCATTGTTAACTCAAAACATAAAAAATGAAAACAATAAAAATTCTTTTTGCGGCAGTACTCATGTTATGTGCCGTAACAGCGTCTGCACAAGCTGACAGCAAACAAAAAAGTGCAAAAGAAAAAGGCGAAAAAAGAACGAATGAAAATAACAAAGGTAAATTTTACACCTGCCCCATGCACCCGGAAGTTACCAGCAAAGAGCCGGGTAAATGCAGTAAATGCGGAATGGATTTAGTGCTTAGTGAACACGGCAAAGGAAAAGGCTGGGGAAAAGACAAACAAAAAGACCATGCAAAATTTTCATGCCCCATGCATCCTGAAGTTACCAGCAACCAGCCGGGCAAATGCAGTAAATGCGGTATGGATTTGGTAAAAAATAAAAATGATAAAGAAGATAAAAAAAATAAAGAAAAACACAACATGTATGTATGCCCCATGCATCCGGAAGTTACCAGCAACCAGCCGGGTAAATGCAGCAAATGCGGCATGGACCTAGTGCAAAATAAAAAAGATAAAGGAGGAAAGGATAAGAAAGAAAAGGATCATGATTAATATGCGAATGAACGTATAAAAAGCCGGAAACCTAAGTTTCGGGCTTTTTTATTTGCAAATTGTTTTGCTATTAGTTGCTTTCCGGCATACATAGGTTGGAAGCCCTGATTCAATAATGTATCTTAGCAAATCTTACAATAACTGCTTTGCACTTTGTTTTAAAAAATATTCTTCTTTTAACTGCATTGGTTGTATGCAATACAGCAAATGCACAGTTAACTATTTTGCCGCAAAATAATGCGCAGGCATTAGCACAAAAACTGGTGGGAGATGGTGTTGTGATTAGTAATGTTACTCTTACTTCTTCAACCCAGGCAACAGGTTTTTTTGGGCACGAAGGTGGTACAAAAATTGGCTTAGACAGCGGCATCGTACTTACAAATGGAAGGGTAAATTCACAAGCTGGAAATAATTGGGGAGTTGATGGTAATGGAAACATTACAGTCATGAATGCACTGGCATCTTTAGATAATCTTTTACCCGGAGATGGAGATATTGCCCGCCAGTTAAGTATACCTGTAAATGATACTTATGATGCTACGGTACTTGAGTTTGATTTTGTGCCGCTGGGCGATAGTATAAAGTTCCGCTATGTTTTTAGCTCTGAAGAATACATAGAAGATTATGTATGCCAGTATAATGATGCCTTTGCTTTCTTTATATCGGGACCAGGCATAGTTGGTGGGGTAAGAAATATAGCGTTAGTACCGGGTACAAATACGCCTGTTTCAATTTTTAATGTAAATGACGTATTGAATGGTGCCTGCCCTAATAACATCAGTTACTTTGTTGACAATACTGCCAATAAGTTTTTTACGCATGACGGGCACACCACTGTACTAACCGCTTTAGAAAAAGTACAGCCTTGTCAAACCTATCACTTAAAATTAGTAATAACAGATGTAGGCGACGGTGTATTTGACAGCGGCGTTTTTTTAGAAGCAAAAAGCCTTTCTTCAAATGTGGTAAGCTTACAACAGGTAACACAGGTAGATGCACAAAACAATAATTATTTGGTAGAAGGTTGCGCAACTGGACAACTAATAGTAAAACGTCCGAATGCAGATAATGCACCACTCAATGTTACATTGCTGTATGCAGGCAGTGCTGTTAATGGTACTGATGTGCAGTTGTTGCCATTAAACGCAACCATACCTGCTAATCAAAAGAGCATAACAATAAACATTCTTCCAATAATTGATAATTTACCGGAGGGGACAGAGCTGTTAAAAATTTATGCATTGGGTGGTTGCAATGCCACAACACCTTCAGACAGTGCCATTATACAAATCAGGGATTACGACACATTGGGTATACAACCGGAAGCTGCAATTATTTGTAAAAATGCATCGTTGCAATTAACAGCTTCAGCTGGTTATTCTGTTTACCAATGGGATGCAAATGCAACTTTAAGTAATGCATCTATTCGTACTCCTGTTGCAACGCCTGTGAATGCAGCAACAAAATATTACTGTACTGCAACAGAAGGAACCTGTAAAGGAAGAGACTCTGCGATAGTTATTTTAAAGTTGCTCGACTTTGTTTCCAAAACCGAAATTAATTGCCGCAATGGCATTACCGGTATTATAAAAGTATCAGGTGGAGGAGAGTGGGCTGCACCGGTAGAATATTCAATCAATAATAACGCCTACCAGGCAGACAGCACTTTTACCGGATTGTCTGCTGGAACGTATACTGTTAGAATTAAGGATGCAACAGGTTGTATTGACTCATTAACGGTTACATTATCGCAACTTTACCCTGATTTATTGATTAATCCAGCTCCTGTTACTGCTGCTTCTTGTTCAGGCAATGCTGATGGCACAATAACTGTTACTGCAACAGGCGGAAATGCTCCGTATCTTTTCTCTTCTGATGGTATAAATTTTCAAACAGGTAATGTGTTGTTTGTTACACAGGGTAATCATGATGTAACTATAAGAGATATTAATGGATGCAGCGACAATAAAAATGTAATTGTTCCTTTAAACAATACAGTAACGCTGGATGCCGGAACAAATAAAACAATTTGTGAGGGTAAGGCTGTTATGCTGAATGCTGTTTCAAATGGACAAAGTTTTATGTGGGCACCGGCAGCATCTCTTGATAACGCAGCAGTAATAAACCCTGTGGCTGCACCGGTAGTTACAACCAAATATTATATAACAGCTCAAACTGGAATTTGCGCACAAACAGATTCTGTAACTGTTTTTGTTAACCCTGCGCCAAAACCAAATGCCGGTGCAGACAGAACAATTTGTTTTGAAGAAGATGCACAATTAAATGGTACAGGTGGTATAGCATACTGGTGGTATCCAACATCCTATTTAAGTAATGCCCGTATTGATAATCCTTTAGCAAAAAAATTACCAGGTACAATCACTTATGCACTGCATGTTACAGATGCAAATGGCTGCAATTCTTTAAAAAGCGATAGCGTTGTTATAACGGTAACAAGGCCCGCTATTGTAAACGCCGGAAGAGATACAGCAATTGCCGTTGGCCAACCACTGCAATTGAATGCGGTTGATGTAAACAATGTAGGTTTTTCACAATATAGCTGGAGCCCCGCTTACGGTTTAAACAATGCCATTGTTTATAATCCTGTTACGGTTTTAGATAAAGATGTACAATACATTATTACGGCAGCTACTCCTTTTGGCTGTGCAGGAAAAGATACTATTAATGTAAAAGCTTACCGTGGCCCTGAAATTTATGTGCCAAACGCATTTACTCCAAATGGAGATGGAAAGAATGATTTATTAAAAGCAATACCTGTAGGCATACAACAGTTTTATTACTTCCGAATTTATAACAGGTGGGGTAATTTGGTATTTAATACAGCAAATGCTGTTACTGGCTGGGATGGAAAAGTAAAAGGTGCCAGCTCTCCGTCCGGCACCTATACATGGATAGCAGAAGCAAAAGATTATAAAGGGAATATTTTGCAGCGAAGAGGCACTGTAATTTTATTACACTAATAGAATTACAAAACAAATTTAAAACCCACTGCCAAACCATTAAATAAGCCGCCGTTTAAGCTGGTATTAAATTGAAACAAACTGCCCTTGGTACTGGTGCTGTTTGTACCCCAGTCTTTTGTAGTTGCATACCTTATGCCTGCAAAAGATGGTATTAAAACTTCCAGCTGTAATTTTTTATATACCTGGTAACTTACGCCGGGGGTTAGCCCAAGTTCTGCACCGTTTTCTGTATGTGTATTGGTTATTACAGAGCCAATTACTTTGTTTTCAAATTCCTGTTTATAACCGGAATAGCCGGCATTTATTTGACCAAAGAAATAAAAGTGCTTACCCAGCGGTTTGTAACTTCTGTAAAATACACCAGCTGAAGAACTGGTAGAGGTTGCTTTGTTACTACTGCTGCTGGTTTGTATACTTTCGCTTTTATTTTTACCATAACCACCATACACACCCACAACAGTATTTTGTTTAATAGCCTTGCCAACTGAAAGATTAAAAAAGGCATAGTTGTTTTTGGTATTTGGCAATGTGTTGCTGTTTGACGATTTAGAATCGTAAAAACTGATTTGCCCGCCCAGCAAAACAGCATCTTTTTTAATTTGTGCTTTTGCAATAAATCCACAAGTAATTAATGCAGTTGTTAAGGTTAAGATTTTTGTCATAAAATTATTTTTTGTAAAGAGACAAAGCAATAATTATTTATGATGTTAAGGACATCTTAAAGGTTTTGTAAAAGGCCGTTAAGGCAATATTGCTGAAGGGCTGCCGGATGGAAGTGAAAAGCCCTGTGAAGGTTTTGTGGGGTTGATTGTGCAGGGCTTGTAGCGAACAGCCGGAATAAATGATGATATAAGCACAAATGCCCACAGCCCAAAAACAAAAAAGCCTTTCAAAAATTTTTGAAAGGCTTTTTCCAGTACCACGTACGGGATTCGAACCCGTGATTCCTCCGTGAAAGGGAGGCGTCTTAACCCCTTGACCAACGCGGCATTCCGTTTAAAGGACGGCAAAGATAATGCGTGGGGATTTTTAAACCAAAAAATTTATGTTTTTCAGTCAGAAAACGTTTGCAGTTAATAAAATGGTCTGTTATGTTACTATAAACATAAAAAATAATCAACCTTTTGTATAGACTATGCCGTAACTTTGCCACTCAAATTTTTTAACCTGAATAAAATAATGCTATGAGTACAGTTAAAGTTGCTATAAACGGCTTTGGAAGAATTGGCCGTTTGGTTTTTCGCCAAATTTATAATATGCAGGGTATTGATGTGGTGGCTATTAATGACCTTACCAGCCCCGCTGTGCTGGCACATCTTTTAAAATATGATAGTGCACAGGGCCGCTTTAACGAAACTGTAACCAGTACCGAAAACTCAATTGTGGTTAATGGCCACGATATTAAAATATATGCTCAAAAAGACCCGGCTCAAATTCCCTGGGGTGCAAACGATGTGGACGTGGTAATTGAAAGCACCGGCTTTTTTACCGATGCTGAAAAAGCAAAAGCGCATTTAACCGCTGGCGCAAAACGTGTGGTAATTTCTGCACCCGCAACCGGAGATTTAAAAACTGTGGTATACAATGTTAACCATAGCATTTTAGATGGTACCGAAACTGTTATCAGTTGTGCAAGCTGTACTACTAACTGTTTGGCTCCAATGGCAAAAGTGCTGGATGAAAAATTTGGTATCATCACCGGTTTAATGAGCACAATACATGCTTATACAAACGACCAAAATACTTTAGATGCACCGCACCCCAAAGGCGATTTGCGCCGTGCAAGGGCTGCCGCACAAAATATTGTGCCTAACAGCACCGGCGCTGCAAAAGCCATTGGCTTGGTACTGCCAAACTTAAAAGGTAAATTAGATGGTGGTGCTCAGCGTGTGCCTGTAATTACAGGTAGTGTTACAGAATTATACAGCGTATTAGGTAAAGATGTTACTGCTGAAGAAGTAAACGCTGCAATGAAAGCCGCCAGCAATGAAAGCTTTGGTTATACCGAAGATGAAATTGTAAGCAGCGATGTTATTGGTATTAATTTCGGCAGCTTGTTTGATGCTACACAAACAAGGGTAATTAAAACCGGCGACAAACAGCTGGTAAAAACTGTAAGCTGGTACGATAATGAAATGAGCTATGTAAGCCAGTTGGTACGCACAGTACATCATTTTGCAAAATTGATTAAGTAATTATGAAATGTACAGCACAACTTTACTCAGCATTGTTGTGAACTTGTTCTGTTCTTATTTTTCTTTTAGTAAAAGAGAAATAAGAATCTCACTTGTACAATTAGTTCTTTATTCAACGTATTAAATTCAAAGCTTCTTCATTAGTAAGAAGCTTTGTTTATTTTATAAACTTCAAAACTAAGTTCTCCGCCAGCTGGCGGAGACAAGGGTTTTTTATGAGCAAATTCACCAACTACAACTTCAACAATCAAAAAGCATTAGTACGTGTTGACTTTAATGTGCCATTAGATGAAAATTTCAATATTACAGACGATACAAGAATGAGGGCCACCATCCCCACTATTAAAAAAATATTGAGCGATGGAGGCAAAGTAATTTTGATGAGCCACTTTGGCCGCCCTAAAGACGGACCAACTGATAAATACTCATTAAAGCATTTAGTAAAACACCTGCATGAATTATTGAACAACGGCCAGCAAACAACCACCAACGTTTTTTTTGTGGACGATTGCATAGGCTCACAGGCCGGCATGACTGCAGAAATGCTACGGCCCGGCGAAGTTTTGCTTTTAGAAAACCTGCGTTTTTATAAAGAAGAGGAAAAAGGCGATGAAGCCTTTGCAGAAAAATTAAGCAAACTGGGTGATGTATATGTAAATGATGCATTCGGCACAGCACACAGGGCTCATGCATCAACTGCAATTATTGCAAAGTTTTTTCCGGCTGATAAAAAAATGTTTGGCCTGCTGATGGAAGGCGAAGTAAGCAGTGCGGAAAAAGTATTGCATAATTCTGAAAAACCATTTACAGCAATTATTGGCGGCGCTAAAGTTTCTGATAAAATATTAATTATAGAAAACCTGCTGGAGAAAGCAACCGATATTATTATTGGTGGCGGTATGGCTTACACATTTATGAAAGCCCGTGGCGGTAAAATTGGTAATTCGCTTTGTGAAGAAGACCGTTTGCAAACTGCTGTGGAAATTTTATCAAAAGCAACTGCAAAAGGCGTAAGCATTCACCTGCCCGAAGATTCTGTAATTGCAGATAAGTTTGATGCCAATGCAAATACAAATATTTCGCCAAGCGATGCCATACCCGATGGCTGGATGGGTTTGGATATTGGCCCCAAAGCCGTAGGTATTTTCAGCGAAGTAATTAATAAATCAAAAACCATTTTATGGAACGGCCCCATGGGTGTTTTTGAAATGGAAAAATTTCAGAACGGAACAAAATCTGTTGCACTGGCAGTGGCAGAAGCAACTTCTAAAGGCGCATTTAGTTTAGTGGGCGGCGGCGACAGTGTGGCGGCAGTAAACCAGTTTAACCTGGCAGATAAAGTAAGTTATGTAAGCACCGGCGGCGGCGCCATGCTGGAGTATTTTGAAGGAAAAGAGTTGCCGGGCATTGCTGCGGTTAAATCATAACGTTTTCATAAAACAATATTTAAAAGGTAACCATGGCGGTTACCTTTTTTGTTGCAAAGAATTAATCCTTTGTAAATGTAAATTATTATTACTTTTATATTCTTAACTAAAAACTTAAAACAATGAAACGTTCAGGTATCGTTATTTTAGTAATTCTGGCAGTATTGGTATTGTGGGGTATTTCCGTTCGTAATGGTTTAGCAACTGCTAAAACAGATATTAATGGTAAATGGGGGCAGGTTGAAAATCAATTTCAGCGCAAAATGAAATTATATGAAAATGTAATTGCCACTATTAAAGGTTCTGCAAAAAATGAAGACACTACGTTAATTAAAATAACCCAAATGCGGGCTAAAATACCCACCATTGATGCAAACAACCCTCAGAGTGTGGCAGATGCTAACCGTATGCTAGACCAGATGAAATCATCAATTAACATAAGTGTAGAAGCGTATCCTACTATTCAAACAACACAGGCATTCCGTGATTTTCAAGCCGAAATTGCAGGAACTGAAAACAGGGTTACCACTGCTATTATGGATTGGAACAACGCTATTACAGCATACAATACCAAATTGGTTAAATTCCCTTCTAACTTAGTTGCAGGTATGTTTGGCTATAAAGAAATGGCTAATTACAAAGCCGACGAAGGTGCAAAAGATACAAAAGTTGATTTCTCTAAATAATTTATTTTAACCGTGGGTCTTTTCCCTTTGTTTAAGCCAAAGCCTTTTTTTACTGCTGCTGAACAAAAGCAGATAGTGGATGCTATACGCATTGCCGAAAAACAAACCAGTGGCGAAATAAGGGTTTATGTAGAAAGTAAAAACCCAATGGTTGACCCAGTGGAAAGAGCAGAGCAGGTTTTTTATAAACTTAAAATGGAGCGTACAGAACACCGCAATGGTGTATTACTGTACCTGGCAACAAAGCATAAAGAACTTGCACTGTTTGGAGATGAAGGTATTTACAAAGCCACCGGCAAAGAATACTGGCAGCAAAGTGTTGCATCAATAATAACGGGCATTAATGCTGATAATATGATTGATAGTATTTGCAATGCGGTGCTGCAGGCCGGTAATACCTTAAAAGAAAAGTTCCCTTACGAAAAAGACACAGATAAAAACGAACTGCCGGACGAAATTGTGTTTGGCAAATAGAAATCACACATTGGTGAAAAAAACAGTTGTAATATTATTTTCTCTTTTTTATTCAGTTTTTGCATTGGCACAATCAGTTAATGATGCAGTGCCTGCACGGCCGCAACCTCCTGTACTCGTAAATGATTTTGCCGCTCTTCTTACTCCGGATCAGCAGAATGCTTTAGAAACGAAGCTGGTTGCATTTGATAAGGAAAGCTCAACCCAGATTGCCGTAGTGCTGGTTAAAAATTTGCAGGGGTATGAAATATCAGAATACGCTTTAGCAATTTTAAGAAAGTGGGGTGTTGGGCAAAAAGATAAAAACAATGGTGTTGTACTGCTGGTTTCTTTAGAAGACAGGAAACTGCGTATTGAAACCGGCTATGGCGCCGAAGGGCCGCTGCCTGATGCAACCTGTAAACATATTATTGATGAACAAATAGTTCCTTACTTAAAAGAAAAGGATTATTACGGCGGCCTTAATTTGGGTACTGATGCTATAATAAAAGCATTAAAAGGAGAATATACTGCACCAAAAGGATACGGAGAAAAGCATTTAACGGCCGGGCAGGTGTTAATGATTATTGTGTTGATTATTATTTTACTTTCTATTATTTCAAAAGGCGGTGGTGGCGGTTCATACATGAGCCGCAGAGGATACCGTGGTTTTACCGGTCCTACTATTTGGTGGACAGGTGGCGGCAGCAGCGGCGGCGGAGGCTGGAGTGGCGGCGGTGGTGGCGGTTTCGGCGGCTTTGGTGGTGGCAGCGGCGGTGGCGGTGGCGCCAGTGGCAGCTGGTAACATTATTACAATAAAAAAAGCCTGCAATTTTATGCAGGCTTTTTAGTTTCATTCTATTATTACTTCAGCTTTTCAGCAATGTAATCTTCAATTTCTTTTCCTTTTGCGGCAGATACTTTTTTCAATGCTGATGCAATTGAAGGATCAGTAAAACCTCTATAAGCTTCAGGTATGGCATTTCTAAATTTAACTATTGCGTCAACACCCTTTTTTACATTTGCAATGTTGCCTACTTTACCTAAGTATGTACAAAACGCATCAAGCGATTCAAATTTTGCATTGCTTAAAGGTGCTTTATCAAAACGGTTCAGAATAAAATCAAAGTCCGCTTCGGTACCGTTCTCCATTATTATACCGTCTATAGCATCGCCTAAATCTCCTTTAGCATCGCTGCTGTATTTTTTTGCCAATGCGTAAGCATTGGTTGGGTCTAATGCTGCAAGGCCGCTCAATGCCGCACCTGCCACGCTGTACGATGAGTCATTTACATTGGCTTTGTAAATAGAAAGGTATTTAGCATCACCTGATTTAACCAGTAAATTGATGGCAGCTGCTTTTGCTTTTTTATTTTTTTCTTTGGCCACTAATTCTTCTGTAGCTTTTAATACATCCGCATCGCCTGCCAGTTTACCTGCAGCAAGTTTATTTAAAGTATATTCTCTTAATGGCGCATATTTGTCTTTTAAACCACCAAGTAATTCCTTCATGCCCTTGGTGCTAAAGTAGCTAAGCGCTTCTCTTCTGTCTAAAAATAATGGCGCATATTTTAGCTGATGTATGTAATTATCAGCGCTTTTATTATCAGTTTTCACCCACAGCATTACTTTATCAGCATCTACATTAATTAAATCCGGGTGCTGAGAATAATTGAAAGTAAAGGTGTCAATCTTGTTTTCTGTCCACACATTATATCTTTTTTTAGCAGCGCCATTATATACATCAATAGCCAGGGGAAGCTTAAATATTTTGTCTGTTTTTTGTGTTTGCTCAATTATAACCATTGCTTTACCTGCAGCATCATCATAATTGTAATCAATTTTTACAATGGGGTGGCCACTGCCAAAATACCATTGGTTCCAAAACCAGTTTAAATCTTTTCCGGTTACTTCTTCAAAAGCTAAACGCATTTGATGTGCTTCACCATTTTTAAATTTATTGGCGTTTAAGTAATTGCCAAGACTTTTAAAATAGGCATCATCGCCAACAAAATTGCGCAGCATATGTTGCACACGGCCACCTTTTTGATAGCTTACTAAATCAAATACATCTTCTTTATCGCTGTATTTAAAACGTACTAAATCTTTCTTAGCTTCATTGGGGTTGCTTAGGTAAGATGTCAGCCCCTGGTAATTTTCTTCATCGCCTGCATCCTTGCCATATTTGTATTCCATCCATAAAGTTTGGCTGTAATCTGCCATTGTTTCATTTACTGTTATATTACTCCAGCTTTCGGTAGTAACATAATCGCCAAACCATTGGTGAAACAGTTCATGTGCAATCACGGTTTCCCAGCTGTTGCCATCTGTAAGCTGGCGGGCATTTTGGTAAGCGCTTTCCTGGTGTAAGGTAGCTGTTGTATTTTCCATGGCTCCACTTACATAATCTCTGCCCACAATCTGGTTATATTTTTGCCAGGGATAATCCACTCCTAATTTTTCAGAGTAAAATTTTATCATTTCAGGCGTTAATCCAAATACGCCTCTTGCATACGGTGCCTGGTCGGGTTCAACATAATAACTTACCTCTTTGCCTTTATAGCTGTCTTTAATTATTTTATAATCACCCACACCCATAAAAAATAAATATGGCGAGTGAGGTAAATCCATTTTCCAATAATCCGTTCTTGTACCGTCGGCATTTTTTTTCTGGCTCATTAACAAACCATTACTGAGCGTTACATATTTAGCAGGCACAGTCATATAAATTTCATCCGTAGTTTTTTGGTTGGGTTTGTCTATTGTGGGCATCCATACACTATTGGCTTCTGTTTCACCCTGTGTCCATATTTGTGTTGGCTTATCTTTTTCCTCGCCTTTAGGATTAATAAAGTATAATCCTTTAGCATCATTAATAGCAGCACTGCCTTTCACTTTTACTTCATTAGGTTTGCTGGTATAATCAATATATACTGTGTAATTTTCGCCACCTTTATATGTTTTGTCGAGTGTAATGCGTAGTTGCATGCCGTCGTAATCATATTTCAACGGGCTTTTAACAGTGCCTTTCATAATTGCTACTTCCTTAATGTCCATTCCTTTTGCATCAAGGGTTAAAGAGTCGGTAGCATAAAAATGCGGTTTAACAGTAAGCCACTCTTTGCCATACATCCAGGCCTTATCATAGTCAAAACGCACATCCAGTTTGGTATGTACCAGGTCGTTTATTTTTGTTGCAGTGGCTCTGTAAATTTTTTTCCAGCTGGTGTCTTTCGGTTCCTGGCCGGGCTGCGCCATTAACAATGCAGGGCAAACAGCAACCGAAAATAATACGAACAGTTTTTTTATCATTTTATAGTATTTAAGTTGTCAAAAATAACGGTAGTTATGCTATTGTAAAATCAATTTTTATATAAATGGTAAAAGCATTGTTTTAATAAGTATTTTTGATACAGGCATAAAGCTGCTGTTTAATATTGTTGTGAACTTGTACCGGCGTTATTTTCTTTTGCTAAATGAAAGTGTGCAAAAAGCAACAACACAGCGTTTTATACTCCCTTAATTATTTTTAATGAAGCCGTTTTTTAAAAAATACATGCTGTTGTTTATGTTGTCTGTTTCAACAGGAATAGTTGCAGCACAGCAAAATCATTTTATTTACCTGCAAACAGAAAACAAGCAGGCATTTTATATTAAACTCGATAAAAAAATACTCAGCTCTTCTGCCTCAGGCTATCTTATCATTCCCAGGTTGCAGGATGGTAATTACACTTTAACACTTGGCTTTCCAAAAAACGAGTGGCCGGAGCAAAAAGTTACATGTACTGTTGATAAAAAAGATATTGGCTATGTGCTTAAAAACTTTGGGGATAAAGGATGGGGCTTTTTCAACTGGCAATCTATGAATGTGGTAATGGCAGAAAATAAAAAGGAGGAACAGGTTGCAGTGGTTAAAAAGGAAGAACAGCCTGTTAAAAACACGACTTCTGCAGTGGAAGAGCCAAAAAAAGTTGCACCTGCTGAACCGGCAGAAGAAAAAATTGTAAAGCCTGCGGTAACAGTTACAAAACTGCTGAGCAATAAAACGGCCGATGGTATTGAAATGATTTTTACAGATGCAGTAAACAATAGTATAGACACAATTCGTGTTTTTCTTGCTGTTGAAAGAAAAGAAACCGTTCAGCCGGCTGTTAAAAAGGAAGAGCCAAAGCAAACTGAAGTAAAAGAAGAGAAGACTGCTGTAACAGCGCCCGCTAAAGAAATTACAAAAGCAGAAGAAAAAGATAATACTGCAACACAACAAAAGGTTACGCCAACAGGTGTACCGGAAGTGGCACCTAAGCCACCTGTTGCAGTAAAAGAAGAAAAGACGGTTACTAATAAGGCTGTTATTCAAAACTCCGATTGTAAAGCTTTTGCAACGGAGGATGATTTTATGAAGCTGCGTAAAAAAATGGCAGCAGAAAATAATGATGATGATATGGTGAATGTGGCACGTAAAATATTTAAAACAAAATGTTTTACAGTAGAACAGGTAAAAAATATCAGTATGCTTTTTTTAAACGATAATGGCAGGTATAAATTTTTTGATGCAGCTTATCCCTTTGTATCAGATTCATATAATTTCAGCACATTGGAAAAATTGCTTTCTGAAGAATATTACATTAACCGTTTTAAAGCAATGATTCACCGTTAAACGGTTTTGTTTACTATGCCAAGGTATTTTATAGAAGTTTCATATAAAGGAACCAGTTATTCAGGTTTTCAAATACAGCAAAACGCAAACTCTGTACAGGCCGAAGTAGAAAAAGCATTGAAAATTTATTACCGCAGAGAATTTAATTTAACAGGCTCCTCCAGAACAGATGCTGGTGTACATGCGCAACAAAATTTTTTTCACTTTGATAGCGAAGACCACATTGAAGATGCATCGTATCATGTAAATGCAATTTTACCAGCCGATATAGTTATGCAGCGGCTTTATGCAGTGTCGGAAGAAATGCATTGCAGGTTTTCCGCTTTATCAAGACAATACCGGTACTGTATCTATCAACACAAAAACCCTTTTTTAGAAGACAGGGCTTACTATTATCCTTTTCCGCTTGATATTGAATTATTGCAGCAGGCTGCGCTTGAATTATATAACCATACAGATTTTACTTCTTTCTCAAAACGAAATACACAAACAAAAACCAAACTTTGTACAATATTGAACAGCCAGTGGGTACAAGAGGATAATCAGTTAGTATACTGTGTAACCGCTAATAGATTTTTACGTGGAATGGTTCGAGGGCTAGTAGCAACAATGCTATTAGTAGGACGAAATAAAATATCCGTACATCAATTTGCAGAAATAATAAGAGCCAAAGACTGCACAAAAGCAGATTTCTCAGCACCAGCACAGGGCTTATTCCTTACAAAAGTTGAATTTTAATAATTTATCCGCACCCAATCAGGTCGGTATAAAACTCAAACAATCACTCATTTATGCCATAAGTGAAGTGATATTTCAGGCTTATCTTACCCTTATCCACGTTCACCGAAAAAAAACTTCAATTTTTTTTTTCAATGGCTCAACATGGGCTGTAACGTAGTACTGTATTGATTTATGTACATATTGCGGCAGCCTAAATCAGGTGAAAAACAGGATTATTTTTAAAAATAATTTTGTCAGCAGTTTCCCTGCCATTATCTTTGCCGTCCGCTTTTGAAAAAAAGCACTAGTTCTTCAACAAAATCACTCACTTAGTTTTCAAAATTTTTAAAAAATATTTTTAAAAAAAGTAGAAAAAAATTTGGTGAAAATATAAAGACCCTTACCTTTGCACTCCCAATTAAAAACGGGGGCTAAAAAGTAAGCCAAAAGATCTTTGAAAGTTTGGAAACAACAGCACGAATCTTTAAGATTCACATAGGTAATGTTAGCGCAAATATTAATTAGAATTTGACGTTAATTTCCAATGAAATTATTCAGTCAGTTCAAACTCATTTACAATGGAGAGTTTGATCCTGGCTCAGGATGAACGCTAGCGGCAGGCTTAATACATGCAAGTCGAGGGGCAGCATGGTGTAGCAATACACTGATGGCGACCGGCAAACGGGTGCGGAACACGTACGCAACCTTCCCAAAACTGGTGAATAGCCCTCCGAAAGGAGGATTAATACACCGTAACATATAGAAATGGCATCGTTTTTATATTATAGTCACAACGGTTTTGGATGGGCGTGCGCCTGATTAGGTAGTTGGCGGGGTAACGGCCCACCAAGCCTGCGATCAGTAACTGGTGTGAGAGCACGACCAGTCACACGGGCACTGAGACACGGGCCCGACTCCTACGGGAGGCAGCAGTAAGGAATATTGGTCAATGGACGAAAGTCTGAACCAGCCATGCCGCGTGAAGGATGAAGGCCCTCTGGGTTGTAAACTTCTTTTATCTGGGACGAAAAAAGGGAATTCTTTCTCACTTGACGGTACCAGAGGAATAAGCACCGGCTAACTCCGTGCCAGCAGCCGCGGTAATACGGAGGGTGCAAGCGTTATCCGGATTCACTGGGTTTAAAGGGAGCGTAGGTGGGCAGGTAAGTCAGTGGTGAAATCTCTGGGCTTAACCCGGAAACTGCCATTGATACTATCTGTCTTGAATATTCTGGAGGTAAGCGGAATATGTCATGTAGCGGTGAAATGCTTAGATATGACATAGAACACCCATTGCGAAGGCAGCTTACTACGGAACTATTGACACTGAGGCTCGAAAGCGTGGGGATCAAACAGGATTAGATACCCTGGTAGTCCACGCCCTAAACGATGGATACTCGACATCAGCGATACACTGTTGGTGTCTGAGCGAAAGCATTAAGTATCCCACCTGGGAAGTACGACCGCAAGGTTGAAACTCAAAGGAATT
>JBGAIJ010000005.1:0-390888 GCA_044225605.1 Ferruginibacter sp. | reverse complement strand
TTGTCAATGTACAAATGTCGCAAAATGGATTAGGTGCAGCACCGTCGTCATAGCGTAAGATGTAGGAATAAATTTTTGGTGTCATAATTTTTTAGATGCTCAACTCGTGAAGTGTGTCAAAAACGCTTGCAGGCAACGTTCAGGGCTTTGCGCAGGCGGGGGATTAGAATTACCGTCGCCCGGTTACGTCAGCCCGTTAAAATTACAAATGTTGATGATTAGTCGAATATTTCATATTAAGTCGTCGGCACAGGCTGAAGCTGATTAGAATTACTAAAGTCAAAATCTATTCGTCAGCCCCAGCTTGCGCAAAACCCATGTTAGCTGTAGTGCTATAGTCCTTTGGTTCTTTTCCAGCGAAGAATTGCTTCTTCAAAGAATGATTTAATATCTGACCGGCTACCGTCAACATAAACTTTAAACTTCGTACTGTCTTTCTTAGTAACTGTCAGGTAGGGCGCATATGTGTCGGGTACCTCATACGTGGTGTCAATTGATACAATGTCACTATAGAATGCGAATGAGGTATCACTTTTGTTTTTGGTTTTGCCGTGTGGGTCCAACCAATAATGTCCAATTCTCTTTGAAGTGATTAGGTTACCGGCTTTGTCTTTTGTGAAATTCGAATAGAAGAAAATGATGCTTTCGTCATTCGCCAAAAGACCCAACGCCCTTATAAACTCTATATCTTTCGTCTTCAAGGTCTTACCTGTTTCGATTTTTTCTAGAGCATGAATGTGTCATTGCAGTTAAAATGAAAATGACTACTACTGTTTTAAAAGCTCGCATTTTTATATTGGTAAAGTGGACGGAAATTGGAACTGCATTACAGCTTAAATATACGAAATACGCGTGATGAATTTAATGCAAGAAATAGTCTTTACGGCTGGGCAACACAACAATAAAAATGTCATATGGTGTAAATTTCCTAAAAATGATTTGGTATTATCTGCTCTCAAAAAGCAATTTCCTTTTTGTCGATGGAGTAATACAAACAAGTGCTGGTATATAACTGATAGCGTAGAGATTAGAAAAAAAATTAATATTTCTCAAGCAGAACCTACAAAAAATTTAATTCATAAAGTTCATCCAATCAATCAGGTTGCACTGCAAAATATACAAAATCAACTACAACTTAAAGCATATAGTTCTAATACAATAAAGGTTTACCTTACAGAGTTTGTACAGTTATTGGTAATTTTAAAACACCATCCTATAAACGAACTTACTGCCGATAGATTAAAATCATACTTACTTTATTGTGTTAATGAATTAAAGCTATCAGAAACCCATTTAAATAGCCGACTGAATGCTATTAAATTTTATTTTGAGCAAGTACTCCATAAAGAAAAATTCTTTTTTGATATACCTCGTCCAAAATCCAAAAGCACTTTACCAAAGGTCTTAAGTACAAAGGATATTCAAAAATTATTTGAAGTAACAACTAACATAAAACATAAATTGATGTTGCAATTGTGTTATGGAATGGGTTTGCGTGTAAGTGAAGTGGTGGAACTTAAAATTACTAATATTGACAGTAAACGTATGCAAGTGCTAATTGAAAACTCAAAAGGAAAATCTGATAGATATGTTAACTTACCCGAATCTGTTTTGGCTTTACTCCGCACTTATTATAAAACTTACAAGCCTAAAAATTATTTATTTGAAGGACAATATGGCGGACAGTACTCTATTCGTAGTGTTCAATCCGTTTTTAAAAATGCCATGCTAATTGCTAAAATAAATAAATCAGTTGGTATTCATAGTTTAAGGCATAGTTATGCTACACATCTTTTGGAATATGGAACAGATATGGTCTTTATTCAAAAGCTACTTGGACACAAGGATATGAAAACAACCATGATATATGCAAAGGTTGGAAAAAAGGAAATTCAAAATGTGAAAAGTCCTTTGGATAATATGTAACTAAGTATTTTATCAGTCACAACAATTAAATACCCCAAAAAGCACCACTCAAATTAAAACAGAAAGTAGAAATATGTTGAAATCTACATAAATTTATTATGGTTGATATATATTTTCTAATTTTATGCCATGTCCAAGACTAAAGACAAAGATTTAAACAAGCGTAAGCCCCGAAAAGGAGTTTACTTGTCTGACATTGCAATAAAGGAAATTACAGAAGTGTTATCACATTATAACACTGAACAAAAGATAGAGTTGATTGAACATTTACAACAAATGTTTAAAGAAGTGACTGAATATTTCAAAACTAATAGTGAAAACATTTATAAAAATTACGCTGAACGCCAACAGGAACTATTAAAAAAGTATGGCAAACTATTTAAACCCTTTGCAAATAAACGCTTTGATAATTATTTTGATTTTAAACGCATTTTAAGCATAAAAGATTATTATACAGCAGAAGAATATAATCAATTAGAAAGCAATGACGATTTAACAGAGCAAGACATCTATGAACTCACAACATCCATGCGTAATTTTCTGAACGGCGAATTACATTTTCTTTATTTAGATCGAGAGCCTCAATTTCCTACGACCGAAAATGAATCAAAAGAAGACGTAGAAAAAGAAAGTACCGAGATGCAACAACTACTCGCTTTACATTATCTCTTAAAAGCAGGATTTAATATGGAGGCTAGAGGTAGTAACTCTGTAAGTGAACTAACTCAACTGGCACATTTACTACTGGGTAAAAAATTTACCTCATTACAGAACTCAAGTATCTACAAAAAATATAAAAAGCTACCTAATTTCGATAGCACATCACAATTAATTAAGGATTTAAAACATATCCGCCCGTATTTTGAGAAATTAGACCTCAAAAACATTGTAGAACTCATCAATAAAGACTTAAAAGAAGCCGAAATTGATAAGAAAACCAGCAAAAAGTAATTCTATCCGTCAATTTCCATAAAGTTAATCGTCAATTCGTTTAACTTATCCGTCAATAAATTCATTTTAAAGCGTCAATGAATCAAATTAGTCGTCAATTGTAAAAAGATAAAGCGTCAATTTATTTTCTTATCCGTCAATTGCTGCCTAATTCATTTTCTGTTTTCAATTCCTCCCATAATGCTCCCGAAATGGAGTATTGATGTTTAAAAAATAAATTCTTAAAATTTTCACTCTGATTATCATGCAATTAATCCAATTGGGTATACCCATAGGTTAAGCCCATGCCAAAAATCTGCCCCCACCTTTGTGTTGTTAAACTAAAAAATCAAAACGACAATTAACAATTAAAAACGACAGAAAATGGAAAAAACAGCAGAAAAAACAAACACAGCAAACACCACAATGATTAGTACAAACTGCGCATCACACGACATGGTAGTACAAACCTTAACAGAACACAAAATAGCTTTCAAAGAGCTTGGTAAAGACCAGAAAGAAAACACCGTTCTTCAAGTAACTTATACAGATGAGCAAAAGCCTCTTGTTAATGATATTCAAGTCCTCATTAATTTCATTGAAGATGTGCTTGCCTTATTCATGCCAATAGCAATCAAATTTTTAAAAGCCTTTGGTGAAGAAGCAGAATCAGCTTTAAAACAATTGCAAGAAAAGTATGCAAAAAAAGATTCAGCCGAAAACTATTCAGAAAGCAACCCACTAAATCAAAACACAAATGGAAGCGACAACACAAACTAATCAAAATACAACACCCAATAACTCAGCAGCCAATATCCCCGAATGGGTAATGCACTTGCTTACGGGACTTGGCACTATGGGCGCAGAATACATGTTATTTATTAAACCCTTGCAAGAAAAAATGGAACTGCAAACACAATTAATAAAAGAATATGGAGAACGTATTGAGGAATTAGAAGAACTATTGCAAAGCCCTCGAAAAACAAAGAGAGTTTCCCGAACCACTCAAGAAGATGAAGACGATGATGAAAATGAGTTGTTTAGCATAAAACGAAAACCAGTTTCACATTCAAAGGCAAACAGACCCACGCATTTAAGACTATAACTATGAAACCAAGAAATACGAAAGAAGAAATTATCAAAGTACCGTCAGACATACTACTGGATGTATTAACTGTAATAGTTAAAGAACGTTTACGTCACGAAATATCACAAGTATACGGAAACAGGGGAATCGTAGAAATTTCTTTATACCTAAGTAATGATACGTCAAAACATGAAAAGGTATTAGATAATATTCAATCTATAATGGAAGAATATAACGAGTACAGGTATTCACAGAACGAAGAATTAAACTGGAAAGAATAAGATGGAAAAAGAGTGTTTGCATTGTAAGAAAATATACAAAATTCAAAGAATTGATGCGATTTATTGTTCTCGCTCTTGCCGACAAATGGCTTATATGCTCAGAAAAGCAGCAGCAGCAAAAACAATTTCTTCAAATGAGATTTTAAGTGGTGGTAATCAAATAACCACTAAAATTCAGCCTGAAAAAAGTATGACCGAAACACCAATTTTCATTAAAACAGCGCAAAAGTATATTAATCACGATAGTAGATTTTTGCAAAAAATTAGGTTAGAAACAGTAGATAATGACAAACTATTAGCTTTAAACAAATGCCTTAAAACCCACCAAGACATTCATAATTATTGGATAGGACAACGCTTGCGTTGCTTAATAGAATGTTTGCTATTGTTTTCAGAAGCAAACCTTACACCCGTAACTGACCTTATGGAATTATGCAATGCTTTTACTTATCTACGTAAATCAATTCACTACCAAAGTATGAATGAAATATTTCCTTATAAAACCGTAATAGAAAACCTAAATTATAAACTAAAAACATTGTGTTTAAAATGCAAGAAAAATGAACAGATAAAATTCAGGATGCAAGAAAAGGATAAGATAGAGTTGATAGTAGTTCGTTATGAACTTGCCCAATTTTTCAGGAAAGAAAAATTCAGTCAACTAAATTTTGAATAAGCAAATTTAATAACAATAAATTAGCAGTATTTACAGCCTTTTCGGGCTGTTAAAAAAAGAACTTTTGTGTGTGGAAAGATTTGATTATCTTAGACATTAACCCTGAATTCTATGGGTTTTTACAAGAGTTCTTTGACATGCTGGGAGGTGAAAATGAAAAAACATAAAAGACTGAGCATAGAAGAACTAAAGAGTTATCCGGGCTTTGAAATTTTTACGGAAGAAGAAGCGGAGCAAGCTATTAAAACATTAGAAAGCTTGTCTATTCTTCTTTACGAACTGTTCATGAAAGAAAAGAATGAAAATGTAAAACATTTAAAACAAGAAGAAAATCATGAAACAGAACAACAACGCCTTGCTGCTTAATAAATTTGCAAAAGGCAAACAATCGGATACCATAGTTACAGAGGTATTAAATTGTGTCATTTACACCCGTGTAAGCTCAAAAGAGCAAATGGACACAAACCAAAGTCTTGAATGGCAAAAAAAATATTGCGAAGAGTATGCAATCAAAAATAAACTCAACATCAAGGGTTACTTTGGCGGAACTTATGAAAGTGCAAAAAGTGATGAGCGTAAGGAGTTCAACCGGATGCTAAAATTTGTAAAAGCCAGTAAAGAAGAGATAACTTATATCCTTGTTTACAGTTTGGATAGATTTAGCAGAACAGGAGATAGCGCCATTTATATTGCCAGTGAACTAAAGAAAGTTGGTGTTAACATCATGGCTGTTACACAGCCAATAGATACCAATTCACACGCAGGTGCTTTGCAACAAAACATCCAGTTTATTTTCAGCAAATACGATAATGATTTGCGAAGACAAAAAACCATTGACGGCATGCGTGAAAAATTACTTCGTGGAGAATGGATTGGTGTTGCACCCAAAGGTTATAGGTATGTAAAAGGAGCCGAAAAGCAAACCATCATTATCAATGAGCAGGGAGAGTTGGTTCGGCAAGCTTTTGAGTGGCGTGCCAATGGAATGACCTACGATCACATTGTAGAGAAATTAGCGAACTACGGAATGAAAATGCCAAAGCAAACCTTAACAGACACTTTCAGAAATCCTTTTTACTGTGGTTATCTTTCGCATAATCTTCTGAATGGTGAGTTAGCTAAAGGGAAACATCCTCCACTTATAAGCGAGGAATTGTTTTTTAGGGTGAATGAACTTAAGAAAACAGATGGGTTTAAATGCAACAAGGTAAATGACAACTTGCCGCTTCGGGTATTTGTAAAGGATGCAGAAACGGGCGTTCCATTCACTGGCTATCTTGTAAAAAAGAAAGGGCTTTATTACTATAAAGTCAATAAGATTGGAATACACGTCAATAGAAGCGTCAAGATTATGCATTCCAAGTTTCATGAGTTATTATCCCAATATGAGATAAACCCTGCCTATTTGGAGCCTTTAAAGGCGCAATTAGGTTATACTTGGGAAAACCTGACAGAAACCAACACAAGCGAGAAAAAGGGGCTTTCCTTGCAATTACATTCGGCAGAGGAAGAATTCAAAATCCTACGTAAAAGGCATGCTTTAGGGCAGGTAAGTTTGGATGTTTATACAGAGTTTGGCGAGGAAATGGAAAAGAAGGTAAAAGCTATTTCTGAAGAACTAGCAAAATTGGAACAAAATTTATCGAACCCAAAAGAGCTCATCAATTACACCTGCAAAATGGCCTGTAACCTTAGTAAAATGTGGGATTGTGGCGACTTCTACCAAAAACAGATGTTTCAAAACACCATGTTTCCTGCCGGTTTGGGTTATGATGCAAAAATTGAGCATTATCGAACCGCAGAAGTAAATTGCATTTTCTCTCTAATCGCTGATTTATCAAAGGATTGGAGCGAAAATAAAAACGGGACTTCTCAAATTTTTATTGAAAAGTCCCGCTCAGTACCGGTTATGATGCAAAAATTGAGCATTATCGAACCGCAGAAGTAAATTGCATTTTCTCTCTAATCGCTGATTTATCAAAGGATTGGAGCGAAAATAAAAACGGGACTTCTCAAATTTTTATTGAAAAGTCCCGCTCAGTACCGGGGAGCAGACTTGAACTGCCGACCTTCCCGATTAAAATCGGGATGCTCTAACCAGTTGAGCTAATATCTTAATAAAACTAAAAAGCCTTTCAAAAAGAAAGGCCTTGTACCGGGGAGCAGACTTGAACTGCCGACCTCAGGGTTATGAATCCTGTGCTCTAACCAGCTGAGCTACCCCGGCAAATATTTTTATGTTTATTCCAGACTCAAACTGCCGACCTTCCCGATTAAAATCGGGATGCTCTAATCAACTGAGCTACCCGGCATCCGTTTTACGGGGTGCAAATATAGGCCATTTTACCAAAAGGGTAAAGGCTAATTATGCAAAAGTTGCTGAATTATTGCTGCTACTTTCCCGGCATTGGGCAACATGGCTGCTTCTAAAGCTGTATTCATAGGCATTGCAGGCAGGTTTAATGCACCCAGCACTTCCACCGGAGCATCTAAATATTTAAAACAATTTTTACTTATGCGGCCTGCCAGGGCTTCGGCAAAGGAATTATTTTGCTGTTCTTCTGTTACAATTAAACATTTTCCGTGTTTTTGCACTGTTGCAAAAATCAGTTCTTCATCTAAAGGAAATAATGTTCTTAAATCAATAATTTCTACCCGGCCTGCAAATTGTTTAGCGGCAGCTTTTGCCCAATAAACACCCATACCGTATGTTATAATGCAACAGGTTTCTCCGCTTTCTACATAATGTTCACTTGCCTGCAAAACAACAGCGGCTTTACCCAAAGGAATAATATAGTCAGAAGATGGTTCTGTTGTTTTTGCTTCTTCAGTACCTGGCACTTTACTCCAGTACAAACCTTTATGTTCCAGCATTACTACCGGGTTAGGGTCAAGAAAAGCGGCTTTCATCAACCCTTTCATATCAGCCCCATTAGAAGGATACACCACTTTAATCCCTTTTATTGAAAGCAAGGTTGTTTCCACACTGCCGCTGTGGTAGGGACCGCCGCCGCCATACGCACCTATGGGCACACGTATGAGTGTTTGCACCGGAAATTTTCCGCAGCTTAAATAACAACTCTTGCTTATTTCTGTTACAAGTTGATTTAACCCCGGGTAGATATAATCAGCAAACTGTACTTCTACAATGGGTTTTAAACCTACAGCACTCATGCCAACAGTACTGCCAATTATATAAGCTTCCTGTATAGCGGTATTAAACACCCGGTGGTCGCCAAATTGCTCTGCTAAAGTTGCAGCTTCCCTAAAAACGCCGCCCAATCTTCTGCCCACATCCTGTCCGTATAAAATCGCTTCGGGGTATTGCTCCATAATTTCCCTTATGGCAAACAAACCGGCATCCACCATTAAAATTTTTTCTTTGCCTTGTGGTGAACGTTCTCCCTTTTCTGCAGTAACAGGTGTTGGAACAAAAACAAAATCTTCAACAGTTGTTGCATCTGGTTCCGGTGCCGCAACGGCGTTTGCAAAATCAGTTGCTACTTTTTCGGCTGCTTCAATTTCTATTTGCTGCAACTCATTTTCACTAATACCCAGTTCCAATAATTTTTTTCTAAGTTTTGGATGCGGATCGTCCAGCGCATGTTTTTCCAAATCTTCTTCAGTGCGATAAAATTCTTTACGTACACCACTTGTATGATGGCCGAGCAACGGCACTTTTGCATGCACTAAAAAAGGATGCCTTTCTCTTCTCACTTCATCCACCACATTTTTCATCACTTCATAGCTTTGTAAAAAATCGCTGCCATCAATACTTATGCGGTTAATGCCGCCAAAACCTTTTACAAAATCGCTTGCTGTTGTTAAACGGGCTTCTTCTTTAGTTACGCTTATGCCCCAGCCATTGTCCTGTACTAAATAAATTATAGGCAGCTGATGCAATGCTGCAAACTGCAATGCTTCGCTTACCTCACCTTCCGTCATGGATGCATCGCCAAGGGAACAAACAACAACTGGCGTTTCGTTTCCCATTGTTCGTTGTTCGTTGTTCGTTGTTCGTTCCAGGTATTTTATGCCTTGTGCCACTCCAGTTGTGGGTATTGCCTGCATACCGGTGGCGCTGCTTTGATGTATAATGCCGGGTTTATCATTTCCTTTATAATTAGGATGTGAATAATACTCTCTGCCGCCGGTAAATATATCATTGCCTTTGGCAAGCAACTGCAGCATTAATTCATACGGTGAAAAGCCAAGGCCCAGCAACAAACTTTCATCCCGGTAATAAGGGCTTACATAATCGTATGGCTGTAATTGAAAAGCAGTGGCTAATTGTATGGCTTCGTGGCCACGGCTGGTGCTGTGCACATATTTACATACCTGCCTGTTGGCTTCATAAGTGGCGGCCATATTTTTGGCAGCACACATATGGCGGTATGCATTTAATAAAATGTCTGGCGCAATCATCCGTCAAAAGTAAAGGAATATGTGTAGCAGTTATGAGTTTGGTGAAATAAAAAATCCGCTTTTCAGCGGATTCAGTTTTTTATTTTACTTCTACAGTGAGTAAATTATCTTTTTCATAAAATGCTTCCAGCACATCGCCTACCACACATTCTCCCACACCTGCAGGCGTACCAGTAAAAATTAAATCGCCAATGTTTAAAGAAAAGTAATTGGAAATATTTGCTATCAGCGCATCAAAACTAAAAATCATATTGCCACTGTTGCCTTTCTGTACTTCCTCTTTGTTTTTTTGCAAATTGAAGTTGATATTTTTTTTATTGAAGCCGGGTGTAATGTCTACAAATTTTCCTACCGCTGCAGAGTTGTCGAATGCTTTTGCTTTTTCCCAAGGCAGGCCTTTTGCTTTCAATTCATTTTGTATATCCCTTGCAGTAAAATCAATACCTACGGTTATGCCATTATAATAGTTACCAGCATGACGCTCCTGAATGTATTTACCGTTTTTGCAAACACGTAATACCAGCTCACATTCGTAATGTAACTCATTGCTGAATTCCGGGTAATAAAAAGGCGTGTGGCTTTGCAATAATGCACTTTTGGGTTTCATAAAAATTACCGGCTCTTCCGGTATTTCGTTACCCAACTCCTTGGCATGTTCTGCATAGTTACGTCCTACACAAATAATCTTCATTAGTGCTTTTATTTAAGATATTCGGTTCAATGGCGAAAATAGGTAAATGGCTTAAAAGAAACAACTATATGTAAACGTAAAATGTTTTTAAGCAGGATTTATTACAATATTATTAAATGTTGCCATAGTTTGTTCTATACCGGCAGTTATAAAGCTTTCTATTACCTCCACACATTTTTCAATTTTTAATGTTACCTGCGGTTCTTCAGTCTTTAACCATTTTCCCAGTACAAAATCTGCCTGCATACCTTTAGCATAGTTATTGCCAATACCAAAACGCAGTTTTGGATACTGGCTGGTTCCTATAGTGGCTTCTATATCTTTTAAACCATTGTGGCCGCCTGCAGAACCTCCGGGGCGAAGCCTTATTTTTTCCAGCGGCAGTGCCAGTTCATCCAATATTGTAAGTGTATTCTCAAGAAGTACTTTTTCTTTATCCATCCAGTATTTAAAAGCTTTACCACTCAGGTTCATATAAGTGGTGGGGCAAATACATACCACTGGTTTTCCCTTAAATTTTATATCGGCTGCATATGCCAGCCTGTCGTTACGAAACGTGCCGCCGTGTTTTTCAACAAAAGCATGCACTACATCAAAGCCAATGTTATGCCTTGTTTTAGCATATTCACTGCCGATGTTACCAAGGCCAACAAGAAGGAATTTAGACATGGTGAGTTGTCAGTTGTGAGTTGTCAGTTGTGAGCAGCAGAGTGTGAGTTTTACTCCCTACCACCACTCACAACTCACTATATTAGCGTATCAATAATTTGTTGCAATTCCATTTCTGTTTTTACCAGCACATCCCGTGCTTTGCTGCCCTGGTTGCTGCCAACAATACCAGCAGCTTCTAATTGATCCATTAACCGGCCGGCACGGTTGTAACCTAATTTCATTCTGCGTTGTAATAAAGATGTGCTGCCTATCTGGCTGCTCACAATTAATCTTGCTGCATCTTCAAATAACGAATCTCTGTCTGACAGATCAGCGCCTTTGCCTTCCATTTCTTTTTCATCTACATACTCAGGCAATAAAAACGCTTGTGGGTAACCACGTTGTTCACCAATATAATCTACCACAGCATCCACTTCCGGCGTGTCAACAAAAGCACACTGCAGGCGCACCAGTTCACCATTGTAACTTATAAGCATATCACCCTTACCAATTAATTGCTCGGCACCACCTGCATCTAAAATAGTACGGCTGTCAATTTTTGATGAAACTTTAAATGCAATACGTGCAGGAAAGTTTGCTTTAATAGTACCTGTAATAATATTTACCGACGGACGTTGTGTTGCAATAATTAAATGTATACCCACCGCCCTTGCCAGCTGTGCCAATCGGGCAATAGGCATTTCAATTTCTTTACCTGCCGTCATAATCAAATCTGCAAACTCATCAATTACTAAAACAATAAAAGGTAAATACTGGTGGCCTTTTTCCGGGTTCAATTTACGGGATGCAAATTTTTCATTGTATTCTCTAATGTTACGGGTACCGGCTTCTTTTAATAAATCGTACCGGTTATCCATTTCAATACAAAGTGCATTTAATGTATGCACCACTTTTTTTGTATCAGTAATAATTGCATCTTCTTCACCGGGTAACTTTGCTAAAAAGTGTTTTTCAATGGCTTTATAAATACTCAGCTCTACTTTTTTAGGGTCAACCAATACAAATTTTAATTGTGATGGGTGCTTTTTATAAAGTAATGAAACCAGCAATGCATTTACACCAACAGACTTACCCTGGCCGGTTGCACCTGCCATTAACAAATGCGGCATACTGGCAAGGTCAACAATAAAGTTTTCGTTGTCAATTTTTTTACCAATAGCAATAGGCAATGAAAATTTATTGTTCTGAAATTTTTCAGAAGCCAGCAATGTTTTCATGCTCACCACTGTTTTCTTTGCATTGGGTACTTCAATACCAATAGTGCCTTTGCCCGGTATGGGCGCAATAATACGAATACCCAATGCCGCAAGGCTAAGGGCAATATCATCTTCCAGGTTTTTAATTCTTGATATACGCACACCAGCAGCAGGAATAATTTCATACAACGTTACAGTAGGGCCTACAGTGGCAGAAATTCGCTGTATTTGTATATCGTAATTCTTAAGTGTGTTGATGATTTGATTTTTGTTATTCTCCAGTTCATTGGCATCCTGCACAATTTTTTCGCTGCCGTGGTTTTCCAATAAATCAAGCACCGGGTATTTGTAATCCCTTAAGTCAAGCACCGGGTCATAAGGTTCGGTTGTTACTTTTTTAGCAGATGTGGTTTCTATAACTTCCTCCTCCGGCTCTTCTGGTGCAGTTTTTATTTCCAGCTCTAATGGCGTAGTGTCTTTTTTTGCTGCTGGTTTAACTGCCGGCTTTATTTCTTCTTCAATTCTAAAAGGCTTTTCATCATCTGCAATAACCGGCTCTTCTTCCTCATCTTCCGCTTCTTCTATTTCCGGTTCTTCATCTTTTTCAACCAAATTTATTTCGTGGCTGAAATTCGTATTTTCAACAGGCGGCACCACCATTATATTACCTTCCTGCTTTAATGTATTGATGCCAGTTTTTTTATCACTGCTTTTTTCCGGTTCTGCTACAGCTGTTTCAACAGTGGTTGCTTCTGCTGTAATATCATTCTCTTCTTCGTTTAGCTTAATTATTTTTTTAGATGGCAATGTAAATACCGGGTTAAAACGCCAGATTACATACGACAATACTGCAACAGCCAATAAACCAATTGTACCAACCTGTCCAATGGTTTTATACAACCAGTCTTTTATTAAATTACCTGCAGCACCGCCCCAGGGAAAAGCCCTTGTGCTGAACAACACGGCAGCTGCCACCGACAATACCGGCAAGCCGATAATTAAGTATTTAAGATTGCGCCTAACCGAAAAAACCTTCTTCCCAAAAAAGAGGTTTACACCCATTACAAAAAAAAGTGTGCAAAAAAGGTAGCTGGCAATACCAAAGCCTTTACGTATAAATATTTCTGAAAGAAAAGCACCGAGTGTACCCAGCAGGTTCTGCACTTTAATATCATTTGCCAGCAGCATGCGGTAGCTGAATTTATCCTGGTCTTCGGCCCAGGTAAAAAGGTACGATGTAAATGCAGTAAAAAGCAATATTGCAATAAGCAGTAAAATGCTGCCCGTAATTTTATGGGTGCGTTCGTCGTGTAAAAGTTGCTTTACTTCTACGGCCTCTTCTTTTTCCTGCTTTAAAGGTGCAGCTTTATCACTACCGGGTTTTACAGATTTTGTTTTCTTTGCCATTAGCAACAAAGATAAAGAAAACCATTGCTTACTATAAGGAAACTGCCATTATGAAACCGCTTTTATTAAAAAAATTGTAGGTTTGAGCATATTACCGCCAATGCTGAAAAAGTGTTTTATAGTTTTCTGTTTTGTACTGCTTAAAACTGCGGCTATAAGCCAGGTGCTTACCGACAGCAGTTTTATTGATATTAACTCCTTCAGGGACTCTACTCTTATAGTAAACAAAACATGGCTTTTTTTTGACAGTAACGAGGTGGCCAATATGAATAATCTGCTGCAGCAAAAGTTTACGCCGCTTGCCAGCTTTGATCAAAGAAAAAAAATACCAGCACATCTTGTTCCAAAATATGCCTATTTAAAAATACCACTGCTAAACACCGACAGTTTACAACACACGGTGAATTGCTTTCCCGGAAGTTTGTTTGATAATATAAAAATTTACAAACAAACCGCTACAAGTGCCCCTTTTTTTTATGAAGATGCTTCCGAAGAGGGTTTTGGCAATTTAGCGTTACAGCCGGGAGAAAAAGCTGTTTTTATTTTCAGCCTTGATTTTTGCAGGAATGATTACAATTCATTAAATCCGCAACTTATAAAACCGGCTTATTTAGATTCTTACAAACGCATGTACCGCTCCCGGGTGGAAACAATGAAAATAACCGGCTATATAACCAGTGGTATGCTGTTTATTATTATACTGTTTGTGGCAGCTAATTATTTTTTATCAGGCAAAAAAGAATTTTTGTATTACCTGGGCTATGCCGGTTTTAATTTTTTATTAATGCTGACAATGGCGGTGCTTAATTATATAACCGGCAGCCTCTCCAGTTTATTTTACGGTTATTTTGATTTAATACTTTTAATACTCAGCGGCATATCCTACCTGGCATTTACCCGCCATTTTCTGGATACAAAAACCAATTATCCTTTGCTGGATAAATCGTTTAATGCAACCGAAATTTTTCTTTTCTTTTTACTGGCGCTGTTTTCTGCAGTTCACTTTTTTACCAACTGGTATTATATTGAGGTGCTGCTGGAAAACCTGATGAAATTAATTTTGCTGGGCATTGGAATACTTTTTATTGTTATTGCTTTAAAGCAAAAGAAAAAACTGCTTACCTACCTGGCCGTGGGCAATGCATTTGCCATTTTCTTTTCTATCATATCCCTCATATTCATCTGGAATAAAATAAGTGGTGTTTCAGTTTTTAAAACAGCTATTTTTTATTACAACATAGGTATTGTTTTTTCACTGGGCTTTTTTTTACTGGGTTTAACCTATAAAAACAGGATGGAGCTGATTGAAAATTTAAAACAGCAGGCTACGCTTAAACTAAATATAGAGCGGCAGGAAATGGAAAACCAGATATCGCTGATTAAAGCACAGCAGGAAGAGCGCAACCGCATAAGTGCCGATATGCATGACGACCTTGGCGCCGGTATGACAACCATTCGCCTGTACAGCGAGCTGGCGAAAAACAGGCTTGGCAGCACCGAGGTGCCGGAAATTGAAAAAATATCATCTTCAGCCAACGAACTGCTTACTAAAATGAACGCCATAATATGGAGTATGAGCAGCAGTAACGATTCGCTGGGCAATATGGTGGCATATATACGAAGCTATTCCGTAGAATATTTTGAAAACACCGGTATTAACTGTATTATAAACCTGCCCGAAGATTTACCCAACCTGGTAGTTGCTGGTGCTATACGCCGCAATGTTTTTTTAGTGATGAAAGAAGCCCTTAATAATGTTTTAAAACATTCTGGCGCCACTGAAGTGCGTATTATGCTTGAGAAAGTAAGCGGCGGGCTTAAACTTACCATTCATGATAACGGCAAGGGTATTGATTTTGAAAAACTGCGGCAGTTTGGCAATGGCCTTAAAAACATGAAAAAAAGAATGGATGATATTGGCGTAATCTTTACTATTGAAAACAAGAACGGCACGCTGATAACATTATACCGCACCATACAGGGCTTTTAATTTTTTTTGCTGCAGCCAAACGCAAGCAACAACCACCCTGCTATAAAACATACACCACCAATTGGCGTTATTACTCCCAGCATTTTAAAACCCGTTGTTGTGCTTAACAGGTATAACGAACCGGAAAATAAAAAGATACCTGCTATAAAAAAATTGCCTGCCCATACCAGTAATTTATGTGTGTACTCTTTGTACAATATTGCTGTAAGCAACAAAGCCACAACATGATAAAAATGGTAACGCACTCCAACTTCAAAAGTCTGTAACTGTTCCGGTGTAAGTATTGCTTTAAGAGAATGTGCTCCAAATGCGCCTAATATTACTGCTACTGCACCCAGTATTGCTGCAATTATTATAAAATTTCTTTTCATGCTTATTAAGATTTTAAAAGTGCAGTTATTGTTGCTGAAGTTAATGAAGCTACCGGCAATATGTGTTTCGCCTGCGTATAAAACACATCCCGTTCCTGTAATTTCTTTTCAATAAAAGATAATAATTCCTGCTGTGGTAAATTTTTAATCAGCGGCCTTTTATCCTGTTCACCAATTACACGGTGCATAATTTCCTGTGGGGTTGCTTTTAAATAAATGGTAGTGCCATTACGGTTCATCCATTGCATATTTTCATTAAAGCAAGGCGTGCCACCACCGGTGGCAATAATGCAGTTTTCTTTACTTTTAAGTGTATGCAATGTTTCCGTTTCTGCCTTGCGGAAGAAAGATTCTCCATCCTGTTCAAATATTTGTGCTATTGTTTTTTGCTGCTGCTGTTCAATAACTGCATCTAAATCAAAAAAAGAAAAGGCGGATTGTTGCGACCATATATTGCCCCAGTAAGATTTGCCGCTACCCATAAAACCCACCAGGAAAAAAATTGTGCCTTGCATGCCGTATTACTTATTCGGCTGCTAAAATACTGAAACAGGCTTAAGTTTTAGCTTACTGCTTTTGCTGCTTGGGCCAGGGGTTATAAATATCATTAGGAGATGGTGAAGTGGAATGTGTATTAACCTGTGTGCCTGACGTACTGCTGCCGGTAGATTTCTTTTTATAATCTCCCCTTTTCCATGCTTTAATAAACTCTGCCCATGCAAAAGGGTTAAAGATATTTTGTGGTGGTGCCTGCCCGCTGTAATATGCTTTGTTAGCCGCCTGGCGCAGGTATTGATTGCTGGCCTCACGTCCATCACTTGGCAATGCTGCCACTAATGCACGGCGGGTGGCCACATCGTTATTTTTACGTGCAAGTGCAATATTATCATCAGCTACCGGTGTGTTTACAAAATCACGTTCAAACTGTTCTTTTGTAGGCCTTGATTTTATAATAGTTGCCGGTAGATACACCGTATCGTTAATCATTAGCTGAATGATACTTTGCTGGTTACCTTCCAAAGTTTTAGGAATACCAACCGTTTTAGGTTTAAAACCAACACTGGTAAATTCAACCTCATCGCCTTTTAGCACCACAATGCTGAAAACACCTTTGTCGTTTGTAATGGTACCACGGCCCTGGCCTTTTACCACCACACTCACACCTTCCAGGCCTTTTAAACTGTCTGCCGTCATTACAATACCATATAACTGCACCACCGAATCTTTAAACGATTCAAACTGCGCCTTTGTTTGCAAAGGTTTACAAATGCAGCCAATAAAAACTATAAGTAAAAATTTACGCATCAATAAAAGTTGAATTACGGTATACGGTACAAGTGAGTGACACAACGATGCTGGGTGTTGTTACTACAGCCTGTTCCCAAAAATACCTAACATTCCTTAATTAATAAACAAAGTAAAGGCGGGAGTGGTTAATTTTGTAGCTGCAACGGTTTTTTAACAAATAATTGAACGATGACACAGGATGATATACTGAAAGCGCTGAGTAATGTGCAGGAACCCGACCTTGGTAAAGACTTAGTTACGCTTAACATGGTGAGAGATATTGCGATTGATGGCAATAAAGTTTCGTTTACCATTGTGCTTACAACACCGGCCTGCCCCATGAAGGATATGATGCGTACGGCCAGCGAAAATGCAGTGAAATTTTTAGTGAATAAAGAGGCGGTGGTTACGGTAAACTTTACCGCTAACACCACCAGCAACCGTGCCGATGGTAAAGCAGTGTTAAGCGGCGTAAAAAATATTATTGCGGTGGTGAGTGGTAAAGGCGGCGTTGGTAAAAGCACCGTGGCCAGCAATTTTGCGCTGGCACTGGCACAAGGCGGCGCTAAAGTTGGTTTAATGGATGCCGACATTTACGGCCCCAGCCAGCACATAATGTTTGGCGTGCGTGGCGAACGCCCCATGATGAAAGATGATGGCACGGGCAAAGGCCTGATTGTGCCCATTGAAAAATTTGGTATTAAAATGATGAGCATTGGTTTGCTGATTGACGAAAAGCAAGCTGTTGTTTGGCGTGGCCCGATGGTGAGCAGCGCTATAAAACAATTTGTAAGTGATGTGGATTGGGGCGAACTTGATTACTTAGTAATTGACATGCCACCGGGCACCGGCGACATACATTTAACATTGGTGCAAACCGTACCTGTTACCGGCGTAATTGTTGTTACCACGCCGCAACTGGTAAGCCTGGCCGATGCTAAAAAAGGCGTTGCCATGTTTGGGCAAAGCCAGCTAAAAATTCCTATTATTGGTTTGGTAGAGAACATGAGTTATTTTACCCCTGCTGAACTGCCCAACAACAAGTATTATATTTTTGGCAAAAACGGCGGTAAAAATTTAGCCGATGAATTTGACATGGCTTTTTTAGGACAGATACCTATTGTGCAAAGCATTTGCGAAGGCGGCGATATTGGTGTGCCCGCCATGGTGAGTGATGATGCCATTACTAAAAAAGCTTTTGAAGATTTTACAGCCAATGCAGTACGCAGCATTGCTATGAGGAATGCGCAAATAGAGCCAACGAAAGTGCAGGAGGTGTTTGTGTAATAGAAGCCCCTCCTATCCTCCCCCGTGGGGAGGGAAAAGGAGAAGAAGCCCATCCTATCCTTCCCCAGGGGAAGGGAGAAGGAGAAGATTGAAGCGGAGAATATTTTCTATTGTCATTTCGACCGAAGGGAAAAATCCGTCATTTTATAATATTGTTTTTAGCGTGCTTTTTAACCTTTAATCATCATAGTTGTGTCACTCACTTCAACAACATACCATTATTCAGCAAAGCACTCTTTAATTAGTAAGTGCTTTTTGTTTTTTGTAAGTGTATTATTTTTTATAGCTTGTTCATCAAACAAAAAATTGAGTAACAATAATCAAAGTATTGTAAAGCTCCCTTCGGAGGGTTTGGGGGTTTTTGATAAACAAGGCCACCGTGGCTGCCGTGGCTTAATGCCGGAGAATACAATACCGGCAATGCTGCATGCATTAAGCCTGGGTGTAACCACTTTGGAAATGGATGTGGTGTTTACCAAAGACAGTGTGGCAATTTTATCGCATGAGCCTTTCTTTAATCATGAAATAACCACCAAACCCGGCGGCGGATTTATTGAAGAAAAAGACGAAAAGAATTACAACATTTTTAAAATGACTTTTGCTGAAACGCAGCAATATGATGTGGGTATGAAGCCACATCCACGTTTTCCGCAGCAGCAAAAAATAGCTGTGCATAAACCTTCGCTGGCTGCCTTGTTCGACAGTGTGAAGACATATATGATGACAAGGCGCAGGCCTTTTCCTTATTTTAATATTGAAACTAAAACACAACCAGCAACAGACAATATTTATCACCCTGCACCCGAAGCATTCGTGGATATGCTGATGAAAGTGATTGATGAAAAACAATTTAGAGATTTTGTAACCATACAATCGTTTGACATCCGCACATTACAATACCTGCATAAAAAATATCCGACTGTTTCCACCGCATTGTTAATTGAGGATTACGATAAACGTTCTTTACAGGAGCAATTAAAAACATTGGGCTTTACGCCTTCCATTTACAGTCCGCATTATTCTTTAATCACTGATGACTTGATAAAGAAATGCCACGAACAAAATATAAAAGTTATACCGTGGACGGTGAATGATAAAAAGGAAATTGAAAGGCTGAAAGCAATGGGAGTTGATGGAATAATTAGTGATTATCCGAATTTGTTTAATGAATAGGGAACGCAGATTTTTAAGATTGTTATGATTGACGCAGATAAAATCATAACATATCTTAACTATCATAAAAATCTGCGTTCTAAATCCCCAGCCATTCCTGCGCATTCTTAAACAATAATTTTTCCTGCAAATCTTTTTCAAAATTCATTTCTTCAATCAGTTTGCCCGGGTGCTGCTCTCCCAATGGAAAAGGATAATCACTACCTAAACAAATTTTATCCGCACCCATTACATCAATAATATACCGCAGTGCTTTTTCATCATGCACCAAACTGTCAATCCAAAATTTGCCAATGTAATCCCTTGGGTTTACAGCATTATCAATTTGCACTAAATCGGGCCGCACATTAAAGCCATGTTCAATGCGGCCAATGGTTAAAGGAAAACTGCCGCCGCCATGCGCAAAAGCCAATTTCAATTTTGGAAAAGCTTCCAGCACACCGCCAAATATCATGCTGCAAATAGCCCTTGATGTTTCAGCAGGCATACCCACTAACCAGGGCAGCCAGTATTTTTGTATTTGTGCTTCACCCATCATTTCCCACGGATGAACAAATAAAGCGCAACCCAATTCTTCGGCACGTTTATAAAAGGGAAAGAATTTTTTATCTGATAAATTTTCTCCGTTTATGTTACTGCCAATTTCCAGCCCGGGCATTTTTAATTCAGTAACACAACGCTCCATTTCTTTAATCGCCAAATCAACATCCTGCAACGGCACAGTGCCAATACCAATAAACCGTTGCGGATTTTTTACAACCGTATCAGCAATATGGTCATTAAAAAAGCGGCTGGTCTCTAAACCATCAGCAGGCTTTGCCCAGTAATTAAACAACACCGGAATAGTGGAAAGCACCTGCACCGTTATATCTGTTTCATCCATTTCTTTCATACGCACAGCAGCATCAAAACAATTATCTTCCACTTCCCTAAAGAGTTTATCACCCTTCATCATGCAAGCCTTGCAGTTGCGGTGTTCTAAATGTATAAATTCTCCATAGCCAAATTTTTGCACCCAGTTGGGCACTTTATCCGGCATTATGTGTGTGTGAATGTCAATTTTCATTGTAAAAGGAACGCTGATTATTATGATGTCAGGATTTATTAAGATTTTTATATTCGGAAGAAAATACTTTTCTTTTAAATTCTGGGGTTTTGCCAAAGTTCAGCAAAATACCAACTTCTATATCAGTAGCCTTGAGATAATTGGTTAATTGAGCTTCATGCTCTTCACATATTGCAGTTGCAGCTTTTACCTCTATAATTACGCATTTGTTCACTATTATATCTGCGATATAGAATCCTACTTTCGCATTATCGTAATATACTTCCACCTGGTATTGGGGCACACCATCAAGTCCAAGTTTTCTTAACTCAATTAATAAAGCATTTTCATAAACCTTTTCTAAAAATCCATATCCCAGTTGATTGTACACATTGTAAAATGCCTTTATTATTAACGCCGTAATCACCGAATGTTTGTAGTTGTCTGTCACAATCTTTATTGAATTAACTATACAAATAGAACGCAGATTTTTATGATGACAAGATAAATTATGATTTTATCTGTGTTAATCATAATCATCATAAAAATCTGCGTTCCGTTCTCAACCTTTTTTAATTGGAGGAGACATTACCGCACCACATTTACTGCAGGTGCGTTTTTTTTCATCTTTATAAAAACCTTCCATAACAGGTGGCAGTTGTGTAACAATATCTGTTATCACTTTATACTCTTCATACAATTTGTTACCACAGTTTTCGCAGTACCATAAAAAGCCATCTTCTTCTGTTTCCCTTACTTTTTCAATAACAAGGCCAACCGTGTTTGGCCCACGCTGCGGACTGTGTGGCGTTTTAGGTGGCAACAGAAACATATCACCTTCATTAATGGCAATATCCCGTTGCACACCATTATCAATAATGCGCAAAATAATATTGCCTTCAATTTGGTAGTACAATTCTTCGCTTTCGTTGTAGTGAAAATCTTTGCGGCTGTTGGGCCCGCCCACCACCATTACAATAAAATTTTCAGCATCTTTATAAATACACTGGTTACCCACTGGTGGTTTTAACAAATCCCGGTGGTGATCAATCCATTTTTTTAAGTTAAAAGGAGAAGCTACTGGCATAACATTAGTTTAGTATTGTAAGTTATATTTTTTTTGGTAATCAGCGGTAATACAAAATTCGGCTTCAGTGGCGTCGCACTCTTCAACAGTTAATCATTTTTCAACAGGTTTCCTCATAACTTAAAACACTATCTTTACTGCAATGAATTTGTCCATTCCATATCATTTAGAAAATTATATCGGCGGCAATTTTATTGGCCCGCTAAGCGGCGGATTTTTAGACAATGTAAATCCTGCCAGTGCAGAAGTTTATTGCCAAATTCCTGCCAGCAATAAAAAAGATATTGATGTTGCTGTTAAAGCGGCACAAAAAGTATTGAATGAATGGAGCAACACCGCCACTGAAAAACGTTTTGCAATACTCAATAAAATTGCAGATTTAATTGATGCTAATTCAGATGAACTGGCAATTGCAGAAACCAACGATAATGGCAAACCATTATGGCTGAGCAAAGCTGTTGATATAAGAAGAGCCAGTGACAACTTTCGTTTTTTTGCAACAGCTATTATGCATTTTGCAAGTGAAAGCCACAGTACCACAGATAAGAATGCCATCAACTATACATTGCGCCAGCCTGTAGGTATCGTGGGCTGCATTTCTCCGTGGAATTTACCATTGTATTTATTTACTTGGAAAATTGCGCCGGCACTGGCAGCAGGCAATTGTGTAATTGCAAAACCCAGTGAAGTAACTCCCGTTACTTCGTTTTTGCTGGGCAAAATTTGTAAAGAAGCTGGATTACCTGATGGAGTATTAAATATTGTACACGGCGACGGGCCCAATTGCGGGGAAGCCATTGTAAAACATCCCGACATAAAAGCCATTTCATTTACCGGCAGCACAAGGGCTGGCGAAAGAATTGCAAGTATTGCTGCGCCGATGTTTAAAAAATTATCATTGGAACTGGGTGGTAAAAATCCCAACATCATTTTTGCAGATTGCGATTTTGATAAAATGCTGAAAGAAACCATTCGTTCTTCTTTCAGTAACCAGGGCCAGATTTGTTTATGCGGCAGCAGAATTTTAGTGGAGAAACCTATTTACGAAAAATTCAAAACAGCATTTGTTGAAAAAACAAAACAGCTTACCCTTGGTGACCCGTTAGATGAAGCGACAAAACAAGGCGCTATTGTAAGCAAGGTTCATTTTGAAAAAATTTTACGCTGTATTGAAACTGCTAAACAAGAAGGCGGCACTATTTTATGCGGCGGTAATACAATACAATTAAGCGGCCGTTGTGCAAACGGATACTTTATTGAACCAACTATTATTGAGGGATTAAACCAGCAATGCCAAACCAACCAGGAAGAGATTTTTGGCCCGGTGGTTACCATACAATCATTCCAAACGGAAGAAGAAGCATTGCAATTAGCCAACGCAACCAGCTACGGTTTGGCTGCTACAATTTGGACGCAGGACGTAAGCAAAGCCAACCGCATGGCAGCAAAAGTGCAAAGCGGTATTATATGGATAAACTGCTGGCTGCTCCGTGATTTACGTACACCTTTTGGTGGCATGAAAAACAGTGGTGTGGGAAGAGAAGGCGGTTGGGATGCGTTGAAGTTTTTTACTGAGCAAAAAAATGTTTGCATTCAAATATAGAACGGAACGCTGATTGTTATGATTCTGATGATTTACGCAGATAAAATCATAACAAACCTTAATCATCATAAAAATCTGCGTTCAAAAATATTTATGAGCAATATCATTCATACCGGCGATGCTGCAAAACCTTTAGGCGCATACCCTCATGCAAGGCGTGTGGGAAATTTATTGTTCCTTTCCGGTATTGGCAGCAGAAGCGCCAAAGACAATTCTATTCCGGGATTAGAATTAGACGGTGAAGGAAATATTTTGAAGTATGATATTGCAGCAGAAACACATCAATGCTTTGCCAATGTAAAAGCCGTGCTGGAAGCCAGTGGCAGCAGTTGGGATAAAATTGTAGATGTAACTGTTTTTTTAACTAACATGAAAACAGATTTTGCTATTTACAATAAAATTTACGCAGAATATTTTACTGATGTGCAGGCTTGCAGAACAACTGTAGAAGTAAAAAGTTTGCCAACACCTATTGCGATTGAACTTAAAGTGATAGCTACGATTGATTGATTTACCATTTACTATTTACCATTATGGCCACCATACAAAAATTTGAAGACCTTGAGATATGGCAGCTTGCACGGCAATTAGCTAAGGAAATATTTTTATTGACAAAAACAGAAAGACTTTCTAAAGATTTTCCATTAAAAGACCAGATGAACCGCAGTGCTGGCTCTATTATGGATAATATCGCTGAGGGATTTGGCAGAAGCAGCCGTTTAGAATTTGTACAATTTCTGAGTATAGCGACTGGCTCAGCCGATGAATTAAAATCACAAATATACCGATGCCTTGATAGGAACTACATAATTGAAACTGAGTTTGAATATTACTACGAAAAAACAAATGCAGTTTACAAAAAGACAAACGGGTTTATCAAATATTTAAACACTTCAGCCATAAAAGGGCCGAAATTTAAGGATAGAGCCACTAACATAAAAAATAGTAAACAGTAAATGGTAAACACTTTACAATATGCCCAACAACTTGATGAAAAAGATTCGTTGAAAGATTTCCGTAAGCAATTTTACATTCCTCTTATCAACGGAAAGGAATCTATTTATTTTACCGGCAACTCACTTGGCCTGCAGCCCAAAGCCACACAGGATTATGTATTGAACGAACTGGAAGATTGGGCCAGCTTTGGTGTGGAAGGGCATTTTCATGCACGCAAACCATGGATGCCTTATCATGAAATGTTTGCAGTACCATTAGCAAAACTGGTGGGTGCTTTACCTGATGAAGTGGTAGCCATGAACCAGCTTACTGTAAACCTGCATTTGCTGATGGTAAGTTTTTACCAGCCTACTAAACAACGTTATAAAATTATTTGCGAAGCAAAAGCTTTTCCCAGCGACCAATATGCTATTGAATCGCAAGTAAGGTTTCATGGTTTCAATCCAGCTGATGCAATTATTGAAGTAGCACCAAGAGAAGGTGAGCACACTATAAGAACTGAAGATATTATTGCAACGATAGAGAAAAATTCAAATGAAACTGCATTGGTTTTATTTGGCGGTGTAAATTATTACAGCGGCCAGGTATTTGATATGGCAGCCATTACTAAAGCGGCACATGCTGCAGGTGCTTATTGCGGTTTTGATTTAGCACATGCTGCTGGTAACATTTCATTGCAATTGCACGACTGGAATGCAGACTTTGCCTGCTGGTGCAGTTATAAATATTTAAACAGCGGGCCCGGTGGCGTGTCGGGTGTTTTTATTCATCAAAAGCATATTGCAAATAAAGACCTGCCACGTTTTGCAGGCTGGTGGGGCTATACAAAAGCAACACGTTTTAAAATGGAAAAAGGTTTTGAACCTATTCCCACTGCTGAAGGCTGGCAATTAAGCAATGCCCCCGTATTGTCAATGGCGGCGCATAAAGCATCATTGGATATTTTTGAAAAAGCAGGAATGGAAAATTTAGTAGCTAAAGGAAAACTGCTGAGTGATTATTTATTATTTATTATTGATGATTTAAACAGCAATGCATCCGAAAAATTAATTGAAGTAATTACACCAAGAAGCGATAATGAAAAAGGCTGCCAGGTTAGCATGCTGATGTTGCAGCGTGGCAAAGAAGTTTTTGAAGCACTGCTGCAACAAGGTGTTATTTCCGATTGGAGAGAGCCAAATGTAATTCGTGTGGCGCCGGTGCCATTGTACAATACATTTACAGATGTATTTATATTTGGAAAAATTGTAAAAGAAATATTGGAACGCTGATGATTATGATAGTGATGATTTGCGCAGATAAAATCATAATATATCTTAATCATCATAATAATCTGCGTTCAAATTAAAAATGAAAAAAGAAGTAACTATAATTGGTGCAGGCTTAGTTGGCTCTTTGCTTTCTATTTATTTGTGCCGCAGGGGGTATAGCGTAAAAATTTTTGAACGCAGGCCTGATATGCGTACTGCAACTATTAGCGCAGGCCGTTCAATCAACCTTGCATTAAGCGACCGAGGTATTAAAGCTTTGGAAGAAGTGGGTATAATGGAAGAGATAAAAAAAATTGCCATACCCATGCATGGCCGTTACATACACAATGCAGATGGCAGCACGGCTTACCAGCCTTACGGCAACGATGGGCAATACATCAACTCTGTTTCAAGAGGGGAACTGAATAAAAAACTAATGGATTTAGCAGAAGCAAGCGGTACCAAAATTTTCTTTAATCAAAAATGTGAGTCTATTAACTGGAAGGAAAACACTATTGCATTCGAAAATACGCTCAACTCTCAACTCTCCACTGTCAACTATCAACTCTGTTTCGGCAGCGATGGTGCTTATTCTGCCGCAAGGTTAACACACCAGTTACAACACGACCGTTTTCAATACCAGCAATATTATATCGATTTTGGGTATAAAGAATTAACTATTCCCGCTGGTGAAAATGGTAAATTTTTAATTGAAAAAAATGCACTGCATATTTGGCCACGGGGCAATTATATGCTGATTGCTTTACCTAATATGGATGGCAGTTTTACCTGCACACTTTTTTTTCCTTTTGAAGGTGACCCGTCGTTTAAAAGTTTAGACACAAAAGAAAAAGTGGAAGGTTTTTTTAAATCCACTTTTGCGGATGCATACAAGTTAATGCCAACATTGGTGGAAGATTTTTTTGCAAACCCAACATCTTCATTAGTAACAGTAAAATGTTTTCCGTGGGTGAGGGAAGATAAATTTGCATTAATTGGAGATGCGGCGCATGCTATTGTTCCGTTTTTTGGGCAGGGCATGAACTGTGGCTTTGAAGACTGCCGTGTGTTAAACAGTTTAATTGACACATACCATGAAGACTGGATTAAAATTTTAGATGAATATCAAACCTTGCGCAAACCTGATGCAGATGCCATTGCAGAACTGGCATTAAACAATTTTGTAGAGATGAGAGATAAAGTGGGCGACCCTAAATTTTTATTGCAGAAAAAAATTGAAACTGCCTTTAGTAAAAAATATCCCGGTAAATGGATACCGGCGTATGCACAGGTAACATTCAGCCCACAGATACGCTACAGCGAAGCTTTGCACAACAGCATACGGCAGGAAAAAATTATGCAACAGGTTATGGCAATGGAAAATATTGAAGCGGTTTGGGATAGCGCTGCAGTAGAAGAAAAGATACTTGGGTTATTGTAAAAAGAAAACTTTAGCAATAGCTTTAAAATAGTAACTAAAGCAAAAGCCGTTTTACGCAGGCTGCAATTCTGCACCATTAAAAGGCACCGTTTTTCTTGCAACAACAAAGCAGGAGCCTCCAAAAGGTATTGTTTTTCCTTTCCTGATTTTGCTTAATTCAAATTTCCAGATTAAGTTTAAGAATTTACCTGTAATTCCTTTTTTATCTGAATGATCCTGTTTGTTTTCATCAATATTATTCGCTTTCTTATTCAGGCCGAGTTTATCCGGTAATGTTCTGAATAGAAAAACAGCTAAAACTAAAATGGAGAATATGTACGTGGAATACTCAATTGTAAAACCTGCAGATTTTAATTTCTTTTCCAGTCCCTTACGTGTATAACGCCTGAAATGGCCGGCCACAACATCTTCATTTGACCAAAGTGTTTTAAACGCCGGAACAGTTATAAAAACCAGTCCGTTTTCACTTAATGAATTATATATTCCTTTTAAAAAAGCATCATCTTTTTCTATATGCTCCACAACATCAAATAACCCTGTTGCATCTATGCTGTTGTTATTAAAACAGGCATCTTCAAAAGTTGAGCACACTATATTTTGCAAATTTCTTTTTTGTGCGTTTAAGCAACCGTTTAAGCCCGGCTCAACCAATACAGCCGCTACGCCTTTTCCTTCCAGGCCTTTTGCCACAAAACCATTACCTCCTCCAATATCAAAAAAAATACTTCGGGGGCAGTATTTTAACACAGCTTCGGTAATACAATCATTGCGGTGTTTAAACCAAAAACTATTTTCTTCAATTTGAAAACAATTTTCATTGCCATGTTCCGGGTAAGAAATTTTGCTTTCCTTTTTTGAAAAATATATGCCGTTTTTTTCAATAAGGTTAAGGGTATATTTTTCTAAATTTATCATTCTTCACTTTTGAAAATTACTGGCAGTATTGCTGCTTGCGCTAATATACACCAGGTTTGTGTAGTATCAGCAAACATTTGTTATACTCACTTAAGGTTACTCAAACCATTTTATTTTAACCTGTAACATAAATTTTTGTTACGGGCATTTATTCTTTGATTGAGCATCTTTGTGTCACTCACTGCAACGATGCTCAATGAAGGAACTAATGCCTGTAACAACCCGCCTTCGACAAGCTCAGGCTGACAACTTTTAAACCGAGACACTAATGGCATAGTGTTAAAAACACAAACCCCGCCGTTTCCGGCGGGGCAAAACATACATACCAAATACAAACAAGTTTATAATTAGTTGCGTAAACATTGCTGTTACATTTTAACAAGCTCAATGTAACAGAAATGTTTGTGCCGCTGCATTACTGCAACGGCACGTTTTATTTAATCAGGTTTTTTACCGTCTAAAAATGTGTTGATGGTGCTTATTTCGGCTTTGTTATTATCATCGCTTTTTACAGTGTAGTTGCTGTAAAAACTCTCTACGTCGGCAATGGAGTTTCTTAATTCCATGTTGCGGCGAAGGTAAGCTGGCACCGTTTCAAACTCGTTGTTCGGATCAGCTGCATTGATGTTGAATGACAAATTACGCAGCTTCGCAATGCGTTCCATAGCCCGGCGCCTGAGTTCCTCTGCCTCGTCCTGCGGAGCAGGTTCCTCTGCATTGGACATCATGATGGGCTGAGTTTGTTGTACAAGTTGTTGCGCTTCCTCCGCCGCTTGATGGTTTGTTTTTACCACCAATTGCATTTCAGGTTCGGGTTCGTCGGCCTTTACATTACTCTGCACTGGCAGTGGTTCATCTTTTGGATTAGATTCTGGTTCAGGCTTATCCTGTGCATATAATTGCGCAGGTTTTGCCAATTTTACTCCCGACGAAGGAGTGTTGCTAGCTTCTTTATGTGTTGCTGAAACAGCTGCTGGCGTACTGGTTTTACTAATTGGTTTTACAGGGGGTTGCGGAGCTTGCGGCAAATCAAACGCTACTGCCGGTGAGTGATCTGCAGGCGAAGATATTTCATAAAACACGGGGGCTTCTTCCGTTTTATCCACAGTAGTTTTACTTAGTACTTCTGCTGCTTTTGGTGTAACTGCGTTTATCTCTACCAGTTTGGGCATCATAGCATCGTCTTCTTCCTTTTGCTGCACGGGCTGTTCTGTTATTTCTGCAATGGCCTGGTCTTCCACTTCTTCTTCAAACTCCAGCACAGGTTGTGTTAACTGCACCACTTTTGCCACAGGCGCTTCTTCCTTCTTTGGCATCTCCAGCGTCAGCATTATTTTATCGTCTTTCTTTTCTTCTGCTGCGGCAGTTACATTTTCTTTTTTATCAAAGGGGTCTTTATGTTCAAAACCGGTTGCAATCAGTGTAATACCAATTTTGCTGCCAAGCGTACTGTCGTAACCCATACCAAGAATTACATCGGTATCTTCCCCGGCATTGCTCAGCAAATAATTTTGTATCACTTCCACTTCATCCATGGTAAACTCATGCTCGCCTTCGGCAGAGTTTATGTTTATTAAAATCCATTTTGCACCACGGATGTCGTTATCATTCAGCAATGGTGAGTTGAGTGCATTTTCAATGGCACGTTGTGCCCTGTTTTCGCCTTCGGCACTGGCGCTGCCTAAAATAGCCACACCGCCGTTACGCATAACGGTGCATACATCCGCAAAGTCAACATTTATTTGCCCGGTGCTGTTGATTACATCGGTTATACATTTTGCTGCTGTTGCCAACACATTATCTGCTTTTGCAAAAGCTTCTTTCATTTTTAAGTTACCAAACTGGTGGCGCAGTTTATCATTGCTTATTACCAGCAGTGTGTCCACATGGTCTTTCAGCAAAGCAATACCTTCTTCTGCCTGTGCAATACGTTTTTTGCCTTCGTATGCAAATGGCGTGGTAACAATACCTACTGTTAGTATACCTAAATCCTTACAAATTTTTGCAAGAATTGGTGCACCACCTGTACCGGTACCGCCGCCCATGCCTGCGGTAATAAATGCCATTTTGGTATTTACTTCCAGTATGCGTTTTATTTCTTCTAAACTTTCTTCCGTAGCCTGGCGGCCAATTTCAGGATTGGCTCCTGCACCAAGGCCCTGCGTTAAATGCGGCCCCAGCTGAATTTTGTTACTTACTTTACTTTGGGTTATTGCCTGCGCATCTGTATTACAAATAATAAAGTTTACGCCTTCAATATTTTGTGCGTACATATGGTTTACAGCATTGCTTCCGCCGCCGCCTACACCTATCACTTTTATTATGGAAGATTGCTCTTTTGGCAAATCAAAATGTATCATAGCTTGTTTGTTTGTGGGTTAGTAGTTAAGATGTTGAATTTGCGAATATCGAATGGCGAATGTTTTTTAATTTCAATTACGCTATTTTTTTGAAACGGCTCACACATTCGACATTTTATATTCAACATTTGCCATTACAATTTGGCGTCTTCTTCTTCTTTAAATAAATCAATCAATCCAATTTTAAAAGAATCCATAAAGTTTTTCAGCGTTTTGCGCTGTTTTACTTTTACCGATTTTGTTTCATCTATTACATCCAGTGTTTCTTCTACAGGCTGCTGTTGCAAACTGCCCGGTACTTCTACTTTACGGAAGGTTTCTTCAAACTGTTTGTTTTTATTTTCGTAGTCGTTGTAGCCTTTTAATATTAAACCGATACAGGTGCTGTACATGGGTTTTGCCAGCTCTTCAATATGGCCGCTTGCCAAATGCTCGTTAGGAAAACCAATACGTGCATTTAAACCGGTTGCATATTCTGTTAACTGTATTAAATGTTTTAATTGAGAGCCACCACCGGTTAAAATGATGCCACCATTCAGCATTCTTGTATCTAACCCAACCTGTTTTAAATGATAACTTACAAAATCCAGTATCTCACTCATACGTGCCTGGATGATGCCTGCTAAATTTTTAACCGAAATTTCTTTTGGTGCCATACCACGTAAACCGGGAATGGTAATGAATGCATTTGTTTTTGCTTCATCGCTTAAAGCACTGCCAAACTGCACTTTCATTTGCTCGGCCTGGGTTTTTAAAACACCCAAACCTGTTTTAATATCGTTGGTAATATTTTCTCCACCAAAAGGAATTACTGCGGTGTGTTTTAAAATACCTTCATAAAACACTGCTAAGTCTGTTGTGCCACCACCAATATCTACAATGGCAACACCGGCTTCTAAATCCTGGTCGCACATAACAGCTGCGGCACTTGCCAATGGCTGCAGTACTAAATCTTTTGTTTGCAGGCCTGCTTTTTCCACACTGCGGTTAATGTTGCGGATGGCATTTTTATCACCGGTAATAATGTGGAAGTTAGCGCCCACTTTTACACCACTGTAACCAATAGGGTTGGGTATGTTTTGAAAATTATCTACCGTAAACTCCTGCGGAATTACATCAATAATCTGGTCGCCTGCAGGAATATAAGTACGGTACTGGTCTGCAATCAGGCGGTCAATTTCTTCCTGGCGTATTTCATCTTCCAGCGCCTGGCGCACAATATCGCCACGTGTTTGCAAACTTTTTATATGATGGCCGGCAATACCAACATACACTTCGTTAATTTCTAAATTAGGGTTACTGTCGTAACAGTTTTTTAAAGCCATTTCAATAGCCTTAATTGTTTGGTCAATGTTCAACACCATTCCGTGTTGCACACCGTTGCTGTTTGCACGGCCAAAGCCTAAAATTTCAAGCTTGCCGTACTCATTTTTTCGTCCTGCAATAGCGGCAATTTTTGTTGTGCCGATATCGAGGCCTACAATGATGGGTTGTTCGTGATGCATAGTTGTATGTTTTGTGTGTTTGTGTTTTTGGTTGATGGTTGATGGTTCATGGTGAAAACAACTGCTGTTCTGCCATGAGCTATGAACTATTAACTATGAACCAATACTAATAATCGTTTTTTGCAGGCATTACTGCCCTTGGTTTATTTGTGTTTGCATTGGGTTTGGTTACGGTTGGTTTTTTAACAGGGGGCGGATGTTGTGCTGCCGGTTTAGTTGCAGCAGGTTTTGGTTTTGGCGGAACCGGTTTAATTGTTTTGGGTTTTACTGGTAGTGGTTTCGCAGAGGGTAACGGATTAGTAACCGGTTTGTTAACCACCGGTGGGTTTTCTGGTTGCAGGGGGTTGCTGATTACAGCGTTTGATGTTTCTATATTATCCTCTCTTTGAATTGACTGTTGAATCATACTGCTGTCCACAGTATTGTTACTGTTATCGGGTGCTATTGTTTGCACAGAATCTTCCGCCATACGTGCTGCATTGGCTGCAATCACCTGCATCAGTTGCAGTGTTCTTACAGAGTCTGCTGTTTTATCTTCCTGTCCACGCAATTTTGCCACTACCTGGTTTTTGTACTGCACATTTATTACACTGTATTTACTCCATCCTGTTTTAACTAAAATGTTTTTATAAAAAAGTTTTAGTTTGTCAAATTTTATACCAGCATCTTCTGCGTTGCCAAAAACTATTAACTGGTTTCCCACTTTTGGTATCATTTCAAAATTGCGCTGTGCATTTATATCCACCTGGTCAATCATGGCCATGCAGAAAGTATCTTTTTGCAGTGCAATACTGATGTCTCTTACTTCCCTTAACAAACTGCTGTCGGCTGCTGATAATACAATACCATCTGAAGGAAAACCGGTAAACAAAGGCAGCCTTGCAGAAAACTTATCACTCAACGGCAGCATTTTTAAAGCGGTATCTATATAATAAGTACTGCCGTTAACAGTAAACACTCTTGCAACAGGTTCCCGTTCGTAAATTTTTACTTTTAGTACAGATGCATTGTCAAAGAACAATTGTGCTGATTTTATCCATGCATTTTTTTGCAGTTCAGCTTCTATTTTCCGCAGGTTAAAACTTCCGGTTGCTTTACCAATCGGGTTTTGCCCGCAAACTGACTGAACAGTATTCAGCACATCGTTTTCATCTACAAATTTTTCTGCCGCTTCAATACCGAATATTTGCACTTCAACTGTTTTGCAGGGGGCAGCATCGTTTTTACGAATGGCCGCCACCAGCAAAACGGTTACAGATACAGTGATACCTAACCACAAAATGGTCATAAGGATTTTCTTAATACTGTATCTTTTTTTTGTTTCCACCTAAGCGGTAATTAATTTTTTTATTGGTTCTACTAATGTGTCAATATCTCCGGCTCCTGCTGTTATTAACTGTTCTCTTTTATTTTCTTTTATCCATTGCAGCAATTGCTCTTTTGTTTTTACACTGCTGTTTTTGTTTTTCATTTTTGCCAAAATCATTTCGCTGGTTACACCTTCCATGGGCAATTCCCTTGCAGGGTAAATGGGCAGCAGTATAATTTCATCTGCCATATCCAGCGTTGCTGCAAAGCCGTCTGCAAAATCTTTGGTGCGGCTAAACAGGTGCGGCTGAAATATTACTGTGCATTTTTTTTCGGGGAACAAACCTTTTGCCCCGGTTAACAATGCGTTCAGCTCATCAGGGTGATGTGCATAGTCATCGATAAAAATTTGTTGTTCATTTTTAACTATGTACTCAAACCTGCGTTTTACTCCTTTAAAAGAACTTACAGCAGCTTTAATTTTATCATCACTTATTTTAAGGTGATGTGCCACGGCTATTGCTGCTGTTATATTTTCAATATTGTGCAGGCCTCCCATATTCAGTGCCACATCATTCAATGCCCAGTCCTTTGCTTTCACATCAAAAACATAACTGCCGTTATTGGTTTTAATATTTGCTGCATGCACATCTGCTTTTTCATTTTTTTGATGATAGGTGATGTGATATGCTGCTTTTAACTCATCGCCTCTTTTCAAACCATATTTACTTATCAGCAATCCATTTGCTTTTACTTTTGATGAAAAGTCGATAAAAGCCTGTTCCACATTTTCTGCTGTGCCGTAAATATCCAGGTGGTCAGGATCCATTGCTGTGATAATAGCCACATCCGGATTTAATTTCAAAAAACTTCTGTCGTACTCATCTGCTTCCACCACACACACATTGTTAGTACTGCTCCAGAAATTACTGCCGTAATTAGCAGCAATGCCACCTAAAAAAGCATTGCACCCAAAGCCGCTGTGCTGTAAAATATGCGCCACCATAGTACTGGTGGTGGTTTTACCGTGTGTACCCGCAACGCATATGTTAAAAGCACTGTTGGTAATAGCGCCCAAAATATCGCTGCGTTTTACAACCGTGTAATTATTATCTCGGCACCAGTTTAATTCCTTATGGTCTTTAGGAACTGCCGGTGTGTACACCACCACATTTGCTTTTTTGTCAATGAACTCAATATTGTCTTCGTAATGCACTGCTATTCCTTCCGCCACTAATTGTTTAGTCAATACCGTTTCTGTTTTATCATAGCCTGATACTTTTACTCCTTTTGAATTAAAGTACCGGGCAATAGCACTCATACCAATTCCGCCGATGCCGATAAAATAAATATGCCGTATGTCTTTTACTTCAATCACTTTATGTACTTCAAAATTTCTTTTGCTATCACTTCATCTGCATTGGTAATACCCAGTTTGCCGATGTTGCCTTTTAATTCGTTTTGCTGTTGTTCATTTTTACTTAAAGCCAGTATTTCCGGAACCAACCTATCTAACGCCTCACTGTCTTTAACCATTATGCCAGCATTTTTATTAACTAAATTTTGTGCATTTACTGTTTGATGGTCTTCAGCTGCATAAGGAAAAGGCACAAACACCACCGGCTTTTTCACCACACATAATTCAGCAATGGCCATGGCACCACTGCGGCTAATTACCATATCGGCAGCAGCATAAGCATATTCCATTTGAGTGATGAAATCGTTTGCCCAAATATTGCTTTTGCCTGCGGCGGCGGCTTTGCCTTTTTCCGCATAAGGCTTGCCTGTTTGCCAAACCAACTGCAAATCGTTTTCTGCAAAAGCATTTATATGTTTATCAATTGCTTCATTAATACTTTTTGCACCCAAACTGCCGCCGATGGAAAGAATGGTTTTCTTTGCTGGATTTAATCCAAAGAATTTTATTCCTTCTTCCCTCGTTACGCTGCTTTGCGAAATGCTGCTGCGTACCGGGTTGCCGGTTATTTTTATTTTTTCCGCCGGAAAAAAATTTTCCATACCATCACTCGCCACAAAAATTTCGATTGCTTTTTTACCCAGCATTATGTTTGCTTTGCCGGCAAACGAATTGCTTTCGTGTATAAAAGTTTTTATGCCCTGGCTTTGTGCGTAACGTAATACCGGAAAGCTGGAATAACCGCCTACGCCAATTACTGCATCTGGCTTAAATGCTTTTACAATTTTGCGCACCTGTATAAAACTTTTTATAAGCTTTACCGGTAGTGAAAAATTTTTTATCAAAGAACTCCTGTTAAAACCTGCTATATCCAGCCCTTCTATTTTGTAACCGGCCTGCGGCACTTTTTCCATTTCCATTTTTCCTTTGGCACCCACAAATAAAAATTCCGTTTGTGGTTCCAGCTTTTTTATTGCATTGGCAATGGCAATGGCCGGAAAAATATGCCCGCCTGTTCCACCTCCTGCAATTATTATTCGCCTCAAGCCCCCTCCGCCCCCTGAAGGGGGAACCTTAACTTCTTTTATACTTTTTACATCATTCATTTATCGTACTGCTCAAATTCAATTTTATTTTCCGATGCCTTTAATTGTTATACAACTGTTGAAGTGAGTGACACAACGATGTTTGGTTATGTACAAATGCCCGCTTCAAAAAACTATTCTTCAACCGGTACCGGTTGATTTTTACCTTCTAATTGCTCTACGTTTCTTGCTACACTTAAAATAATCCCTATAGATAAACAGGTAAACAAAAAGCTGCTGCCACCCATACTCACTAACGGTAACGTAACACCCGTGTTGGGGAACACATTTACCGCCACACCCATATTTGCTATTGCCTGTATTACCAATGTAAAACTTAATGCAAGTGCCAAAAATGCCCCAAACGCATAAGGGCATTTCTGATACAACCTTATACATCTAAACAAAAACAGCAAATAGATAAATACCATAAATGCTGCACCAAAAAGGCCATACTCCTCAATTATAATGGCGTAAATAAAATCGCTGTATGAGTGTGGTAAAAAATTTCTTGCTTCGCTGTTACCGGGGCCACGGCCCAGCCAACCGCCATTGGCAATAGCAATTTTTGCCTGTGTATTTTGATATGTCTTATCATTTTGCTCCGCATCGTTACTGCTGTACATAAATGTCTGAATACGTCCTACCCATGTTTTTATACGGGCTGCATCAAACACTGCAGGTATATCTGCTTTGTGCGTTTTTTTATCGTATGTAGTAACCGCCAGTATTAATAAAAATGCAACGGGTATTGCAGCAATACCTGCCGATACTAATAAATGTTTTGTACTTACCCTGCCAATAAACATTAATAAGAAACTGGTTGCAGCAACCAACAATGCAGTTGATAAGTTTGCAGGCGCAATTAACAGGCATATTATTGCAACCGGGGTAACAATTGGAATAAAGCCTTTTTTAAAATCTTTAATTACATTTTGTTTACGGCTTAGCAATAAACTTAAATACATAAACAACGCTAGTTTCGCCATATCCGACGTTTGAAACGTCATATTAATAACCGGCAGTTTTATCCAGCGGCTGCCATCATTAATTTTTGAGCCAAAGAAATATGTATAAATTAGAAGCGGTATTGAAATTAAATACAACAGCTTGGCAACTTTTGCATAAATAGTGTAGTTAACGCGGTGAGCAAAATAAATTACCAGCAAACCAATAACAATAAATGCCAATTGCTTAAACAAATAACTCTCATTACTCTTGCTGTACTTGTATGCCAATGAACCAGTGCTGCTATACACCACCAGTAAACTTACCAGTGTAAGAATTACTACAATACCCCAAATAACACGGTCGCCTTTGGTTTTGCTTGCCAAATTGTTACCAATATTTGGTGTAAAGAGTTCTTTTATGTTTAAGCTTGTTGCCAATTATAATTCTTTTACAGCTTTTTTAAATTGATTGCCCCTGTCTTCATAATTTTTAAATAAATCGAAGCTGGCGCATGCCGGGCTTAACAACACTACATCTCCCTTTTCTGCAAAATGAAAAGATGCCTGTACGGCTTCCTGTGCCGAAGCTGCATCTGCAATATTTGTAACCACCGCACTAAAAGCATCATGAATTTTTTTATTGTCGGTGCCCATGCAAACAATAGCTTTTACTTTTTCCTGCACCAGTTCTGTCAGTAAAGAATAATCATTGCCTTTATCAACACCGCCTAAAATAAGCACTACTGGTTTTTTCATGCTTTCTAAAGCAAACCAGGTACTGTTTACATTTGTTGCTTTACTGTCGTTAATAAATTCTACATTTTTTATTGTAGCCACGGGTTCCATGCGGTGCTCTAAACTTTGAAAGGTTTGAAGCGCTTCCCTGATTTTTTCCTTTCGGATGTCTACAGCCGATGCTGCTAAACTTGCTGCCATACTGTTATATTGATTGTGTTTTCCTTTTAATGCAAAGTCTTCAATGCTCATCTGCATTTCTTCGTTTTTCCATTTAAGATGCAATTTTGCGTTCATCAGGTATGCACCTTGTGGTAATGGTTTACTCATGGTAAATGGGGCTGGTGTTGATTTAATGTTGTAGTTAGTAATAGCTTTCATGGTTACTTCATCATCCAGAGAATAGATAAAAACATCATCTGGTTGCTGGTTCATGGCAATACGGAATTTGCTGTTTACATAATTCTCCATTTTGTATTCATAGCGGTCAAGGTGGTCTTCAGTGATATTGGTTAATACAGCTACATCGGGACGGAATGTTATAATATCATCTAATTGAAACGAACTTATTTCTGCCACATACAAAGGCTTGGGGTCAACAGCCACCTGCCTTGCAAAAGAGTAACCGATATTGCCCACCATGGCACAATCTGCACCGCCATGTTTACAGATGTGATGTGTTAACGCTGTAGTGGTGGTTTTACCGTTACTGCCTGTAATGGCAATAATTTTACTATTGCCTTTATAGCGGTAAGCAAATTCTATTTCGCTTATTACCGTAATACCCTTAGCCCTTATTTTTTTAACCAGCTCATTTTTTTCGGGTATGCCCGGGCTTTTCATCACTTCGTCAGCATTCAAAATTTTTGCTTCTGTATGTGTTGCTTCTTCAAATGTTATGCTATGTGCGGTTAGTTCACTTTTATAGTTTTCTTTAATAGCACCGCCATCGCTCACAAACACATCATACCCCTGCTGCTTGGCAAGTATAGCTGCACCAATTCCGCTTTCGCCTGCACCCAATATCACAATACGTTTACTCATTAATACAAGTCTGTATTCAATGCTTATAAAATAAAAAATGGTTTTTCAGTAGTTTGGGCTTTTATTAAGCTTTTGTTTCTACTGCTTCTTCCGGTAAAATGGGTTCTTCAAGAGCATAGAATTTAACGGGTATAGGGTTTCACTGAATAGGTTTTCACAGATAAACGGTTTAACTAAAAATTGAAAAACTCGGAGAGCCTTACGGCATATCCAGGTTGTGGCTTTTCAATAAACTTTTGTCCCAATCCCCCGAAGGAGAACTATATTTTCTTATCTCAGCTTTAATGTTACAATTGCTACAATCACACTTAATATTGTTACTATCCAAAAACGCACAGCAATTTTACTTTCGTGATATCCCTTCTTCTGGTAGTGATGGTGCAACGGGCTCATTAAAAACACCCGCCGCCCTTCGCCATATTTCTTTTTTGTGTATTTGAAATATCCTACCTGTATCATCACACTTAAATTTTCAATTATAAACACAAAGCAGAAAATGGGTATCAATAATTCTTTACGTACAATAATGGCCAGCGCTGCTATTATACCTCCTAATGCAAGGCTGCCTGTATCACCCATAAATACCTGGGCAGGATATGCATTGTACCATAAAAACCCAATGCAAGCACCTACAAACGCAGCAATAAAAATGGAGAGCTCTCCAATATTTGGTATGTACATGATGTTGAGGTACTCAGCAAATTTTATATTACCACTCAGGTATGCAAAAATTCCAAGGCCAATACCAATCACCGCACTCACACCCGTCGCCAATCCGTCTAACCCATCTGTTATATTAGCGCCATTACTAATGGCTGTTACCATAAATATTACAATGAGTATATAAAGAATGTATGTGTAATCCCTCCAGCTTTGCGGCAACAGCTTTGCGTAATTAAATTCATGATTTTTTACAAATGGAATGGTGGTGATGGGTGTTTTTACAGAAGCATAAATATGCTGCTTGCCATCTATCATTACTGTATCAAACTTTGTGGCGCTTTCCTTTGGACCTAATACTACATTTTGTGACACCTCTCTTTTCACTACCACACTTGGTGTAAAATATAAAGTAGCACCAACTATAAGACCCAGCATTACCTGCCCAAAAATTTTAAACCTGCCTGCCAAACCATCACTGTCGCTCTTTTTATATGCTATCCCTTTTTTCTGTGCAATACGTTTGGCCCGTATTTTTAAATAATCATCAATAAAGCCAATAGCACCTAACCATACTGTACAAACCAGCATTAACCGTATATACACTTTGCCTAAATGTGCGAATAATAATGTAGGAATGATAATGGCGAGTATGATAATAATACCACCCATTGTTGGTGTTCCTTTTTTCTGTTGTTCACCTGCCAACCCTAAATCACGTACACTTTCACCCACCTGTTTTGCCAGTAATATTTTTATTAAGCGCTTGCCATACACTGCTGTAATCACCAGGCTTAAGATCATGGCAAGCATTACCCTAAGGCTTAAGAACCTGTACAGTTCTATGCCCGGGAATTTAAACCCTTCAGTTTTAAGCCATTCAAATAAGTGATACAGCATATTAATTGGTTAATTTGATAATTTGCTGATTTGATAATGATGCTTGTAATACTTTCTAAATACAACAGCAGTATTCTTTTTAATTATCAAATCATCACATTTACTAATCATCAAATTGTTTTTTATTTTTCAAGCAATGCAAACATTTGTTTTAAAACTTCCTTATCATCAAAATCATATTTCACTCCTTTTATATCCTGGTATTTCTCATGCCCTTTACCGGCAATCAATAAAATATCTTCTTTTTGCGCCAGTGTTACAGCCGTTTTAATGGCTTCCTTTCTATCAGCAATACTTAATACTTTTTTTTTAGCCACCACACTTACACCGGCTTCCATATCTTTTAAAATTTCTAATGGGTCTTCGCTGCGTGGGTTATCGCTGGTAAGAATTACTTTATCGCTGTATTCACAGGCAACTTCTGCCATAATGGGGCGTTTGGCTTTATCCCTGTCTCCACCACAGCCCACCACAGTAATTACCTGTTCATGACCTTGTTTTAATTTTTTTATTGTTGCCAATACATTCAGCAATGCATCGGGTGTGTGTGCATAATCAACTATGCCAATTAATTTATCGTTGTTGCTTACGCTGTAATCAAACCGTCCTTCTGCACCATCCAAACTGCTTAACACCTGTAACACTTCATTTTTATTTTGTCCTAAACAAACAGCCGCACCATACACGGCTAAAAGATTATACGCATTAAACTCACCAATCAATCTAAAATGCACATCCACATCATTTACCACCAAATGCAAACCGGTTAAACTGTTGTCTAAAATTTTTCCTTTAAAATCAGCCATTGTTTTAAGGCTGTAGAAATATTTTTTAGCGGCAGTATTCTGCAGCATTACGGCACCCCGTTTATCATCTGCATTGCTTATTGCAAAAGCAGTTGCAGGTAAATTATCAAACCATGATTTTTTTACACGGATGTATTCATCAAAGGTTTTATGATAATCCAAATGGTCGTGTGTAATGTTGCTGAACAAAGCACCTGCAAACTGTAAACCTGCTATACGATGCTGATGAATGGCATGGCTGCTTACTTCCATAAACACATATTCACAACCTTCGTTAACCATTTGCTGTAACAGTGCATTTAAGTTAACAGCATCGGGTGTTGTGTGTGTGGCGGGAATAACCTGGTTGCCAATTTGATTTTGTACAGTGCTTATTAAACCGCATTTGTAACCCAAGCCGCCAAACAACTTAAACAGTAATGTAGCAATTGTTGTTTTGCCATTCGTACCTGTTACACCAACCAATTTTATTTTGGCAGATGGTTCACCATAAAAATTATGGCTCATGATGCCTGCTGCCTCTAAACTATTCTCCACTTCTATATAAGTAATGGCAGCTTTTAATTGCTGTGGTAATGTTTGGCATACAACAACTGTTGCGCCGCTTTCAATGGCTTTATCAATAAACTGGTGGCCATCGGCTGCCGCACCCTTTACTGCAATAAAGCAACTGCCTGCAGTAATTCTTCTTGAATCAATCTGCAGATTATTTACTTCAGTGGCAGTGTTTCCTTCTACTGAGCGAATAGCAACTTTATATAGTATATCCTGTAAAATCAATTTAAAGCAAGCGATATTATTTGTCCTTTTCTAAATACTGTTCCTGCTGCCAGGGATTGGTTCATTACTTTTCCTCTTCCGCTTAAAGCAACTTTCAATCCTTTGTTTTCTAATAAATACACCGCATCCTTCAATCCCATTCCGACAACATTAGGGGTTACAGAACCGGATGATGCAGACGAATTAAGCGGTGCATATAAAGACGTAAAATTATTTTTCATGTTGGCCCTTCGCATTACTCCCGTCATTGCAGAATCAGCATAAGGCAAATTCAAAAAACTGAATAGTGCAGTCAGCTCTTTTTTCATTCCGTAAAAACTGTACTGAGTACTGTCGCTGTATGATGCAGCTGCAAATTTTTGTGCGCCTATGTAGCGACCATAAATCTTATCGCTTATTTCTTTAAACACTTCACCTGAAACATCTGCACCATATACCAATTTTGATTCTTTACTATTTTGTATTACTACAGCAATGGTATACTTAGGTGCTTCAGCAGGAAAATACCCAATGAAAGATGCCTGGTAAATTTTATTGCCTTTGTTATAACCTTTGTTATCAAGTGCAGTTACTGCTGTGCCTGTTTTGCCTGCAATGCGGTATGTGCTGTCTTTTATTTTTCTTGCAGTGCCATGTTCATTTTCCACCACTTCCAGCAAACACTCTTTAATTTGTGCCAGTGTTTTATCACTCACAATTTTTTCATCCAGTACCTGCGGCTCAATTTTTCTTACCGGCACACCATACTCCTGTATTTCATTCACCAGGTAAGGCCGCATCATTTTACCATTGTTGGCAACAGCATTGTACAGCATAAGCATGTGCAATGGTGTAACCAGCTCTTCGTAACCATGTGCCATAAAAGGAATGGTGGTAGCAGCCCAGGATTTACTGGTTGCTTTTTTAATAATGGGATATCCTGATGAAGCAGTAATATCAACACCGGTAACCATATCCAGCCTGAACTTATGCAGGTGATTTAAAAATTTAGTGGGCTGGCTGTGATAATATTGATCGGCCAGTTTTGCAAACGCCACATTACTGCTGCGTGCAAACGCATCTTTAACAGTTAAAGCACCGGTGCCTAAGTGAGAATCTTTAATACGCAACCCGTAAAAACTTTTTACTCCACCTTCGCAATCCACTATGCTGTTTGCAGTAACATAACCATCTTCCATTAAACTCATGGTGGTGGCCAGTTTAAAAATAGAACCCGGTTCAGTACGTTTACCAATACCATAGTTTAAGTCTTCGATATAAGTACCATCTGTTTGTTTACCTAAATTGGCAATGGCTTTTATTTTACCGGTTGCTGTTTCCATTACAATAGCAGTACCATGCAGTGAGTTATTACCCGCCACCATTTTCATTAAAGCTGTTTCTGTTACGTCCTGCATATACGTGTCCAGTGTTGTTATAATATCTTTTCCATTTTCAGGTTCCACTTCCCCGCCTTCAACCGGTAAATAAGTTCCTGCCACATACCGCATCAGCCGCTGGCCGCTGGCCCCTTTTAATAAACTGTCGTAACTTCTTTCCAGCCCCACATTTTTTGTACTGTCTTCCCGGCTCAATCCAATTGTTCTATTAGCAAGCAGTACATAAGGGTTAATTCTTTTATCACGTGGGTCTATAATAAATCCGCTTTTGTTTCTGCCCAGCCGCACCAATGGAAACTCTCTCAGCGCTTTATATTCAGAAAATGAAATTTTCTTTTTTAATGTATAATACCTGTCTTCTTCTTTATATCCTGCCTGCAATTCCTTTTTATAAGCAATAGCTGGTTTGTCTTTAAACAGTTCAGCCAGTTTCATACTCAATGAGTCAATATTTTTTTTAAAGTTTTCACCGTTTTTCTGCCGTAATCCCTCTGCCCCAAAATCAATAAACACATCAAAAATGGGCACCGATGTACTCAGCATATTCCCATCTTCGCTATAAATAGTTCCTCTGTCTGCATCAACGGGCATATACTTCACATGCATTTCTTTGCCCATTTCCCTCCACCGGTCACCCTGTATTCTTTGTATATAAAATGCCCTGCCCAGCACTATAAAACCAAGCACTATCATGCCTATAAAACAGAGGTACACCCGCCACAATATGTCTTTCCTTATATCCATAGGCCGCAGCCGGGTAGTTTTATTTTTTTATTACAAACATTTTTTTCGTTTATCAACTTCAGCACTTTGTTCCACTTTTACTTTTTTTCATCAAGCTGAACAGGTGGCTTTGTTAACTCTCTAAGCCCCATTGGTTCTACTGCTTTTGCAAGCTCACTTGCCTTACTTCTAAAAATCACTTCGCTTTTTACAGTTTTATATTCGTACTCCAGTTCTTTTATATGTTTTTCTGTAGTGCTTATTTTCTTAATCAGCCTGTCGGAAAAATGACCGTTGTATATGTATAAAACTGCCAGCACACTCAAAAACAAAAAGAAAGGAATATTTTTCACCACCCACTTATAGCTAAACAACCGCCGCCAGTCTGTTTTCTGGTTTACCAATTGTTCTTCTGTTTTATTTTCTGCCATCGTATATTTAGTAAGAAAGTTTTTATTAATTGTTTTCTTTAATCACTTCTTCTCTGCAACCCTCAGCTTTGCACTTCTGCTTCTGGAATTTTGTTTTAACTCTTCCTGCGTTGCTGTAATTGGTTTTTTGGTAATTACCCGTAAAGGGTTTTCTGGTTTTGTGCCAAACACATCATCTGCTTTTACTTCATCAAAACTTCCATCCCGGAAAAAATTTTTTACCAACCTGTCTTCCAGCGAATGAAATGTAATAATGGCTGCACGGCCACCGGGTTTTAATACATGGGGAATTTGCTGCAATAACTCCTGTAACACCACCAGCTCTTCATTAACCTGTATCCGCAGCGCCTGAAATACCTGGGCAAAGTATTTTTGAGGATTACCTTTTACCGCATCTTTTACTGCCAGTTTAAATTCATTAATGGTACGAATTGGCGCAATATCCCGCTGCTGCACAATTGTTTTAGCTAATGTTTTTGCATTGGTTACTTCGCCATACTGCTCAAATAATTTGTGCAGCTGCTGTTCAGTAAAATTTTTAATTACATCGGCGGCAGTAGCAGTGGTGCGCTGATCCATCCGCATATCAAGCTTTGCATCAAACCGGATGGAAAATCCACGTTCCGCTTCATCAAACTGGTGACTTGAAACGCCTAAATCAGCCAGCAATCCATCAACAGCAGTAATTGCATGCAACTTTAAAAACCGCTGCAGGTGACGAAAATTTTGTGGTATAAAAACCACTCTGCCGTCATCAGGCACATTTTGTTTTGCATCAGCATCCTGGTCAAAAACAAACAACCTGCCATGGGCATTTAAGTGCTGCAAAATGGCACCGCTGTGTCCGCCGCCGCCAAAAGTGCAATCCACATAAACACCACCGGGTGTAATTTGCAAACCTTCAATAACCTCGTTCAGCAAAACGGGTATATGATAATTAAGCGGCTCGTCGGTTGCCTGGTTAACTGGTTTGCTTTTTTCATCGTGTGTCATACTTCTTAACCAATTAACAGTTTAACTAATTAACCATTAGCCGCTTTATTCATCACCTCATTTGCCAGGTCACTAAAAGCCTGCGGTGTAAAAGTTTCAAAGAACTGTGTATACTTACTTTTTTCCCAGATCTCAATTTTATTAACCGCCGATACCAGCACTATATCTTTTGTATCGGCACCTATACCTGCATGTTCGCTCAGGTTTTTTGGCAACAACATTCTTCCTGCACTGTCCAGCTCCACTTGTGTAGCACCGTTTAAAAAGTAGCGGCGGAATTCCCGTACCTTCGGATCAAAATCATTCAGTTTGCTTATTTCAGAAAATATAGGCTCCCAGCTTTGCAGGGGGTACAGCGTAAGGCATTTTTCAAAGCCCCTGTTTAACACAAATTGGGTATTCGCATCCTGCGGCAGCTGTTTTTTTAAACCAGCCGGCAACAGAAAACGCCCCTTTGTGTCCAGCGTAGCTTCGTATTCGCCTAAGAATCCTATCATTTTCAAATAATTAGCACTAAATATACAGAAATCTACACAAAATAACACTTTTTACCACTTACCAAACAATTTTGGTACATTGTTTTTTTTCCACATGACCCAAAACCTTTGCAGTAATAGGTTTCAGCCTGTTTAGTTAAAAAGGCCTGTTAATTAACTGTGGATAGCTGTGAATTAGTGGGGATAACCTAAAATTTACTTTATGGCTGGCTACTCCGGCACACCACTCATTAAAAAATTAGGTATTAATGATGCCATGGCATTATTACTGCTGAATGCACCCGTTAATTACAATGATTTATTGCAAACAGATATAACTCTTCAGCTAATAAAGCAGCAGCAAACACCTGATTTTATACACTTGTTTGCAGCTAATAAAAATGAATTTTTAAAAGGGATGAAAACGGTTACATCATTTTCTAAAAAAAATGATAAGATGGTAATCTGGGTTTCGTGGTATAAAAAAAATTCCGGTATAAAAACTGATATTACAGAAGATACTATCCGCAATTATGCACTGCAGCATAACCAGGTTGATGTAAAAGTTTGTGCGGTGAGTGATGAGTGGAGCGGATTAAAATTAGTGGTGCCGCTTGCTAAAAGAAAATAATTACACCGTTGCCAGCGGAATAGTAATTATAAATGTACTGCCCTTGCCTAATACACTTTCTGCTTTAATTACACCATGATGTGCATCCACCATTGTTTTTACATAACTAAGGCCAAGGCCAAACCCTTTTACATTATGTATGTTGCCGGTATGTGCCCTGTAAAATTTTTCAAAAATCCGGTTTAGTGTTTCTTTATTCATACCAATACCGTTGTCTTCTATTTTTATACGAATGTTATTGGCGGTATTGCTGGTGGTTAATTTAATTTGCAGGTTTTCTTTTGAATATTTTACAGCATTATCAAGTAAGTTATTAATCAGGTTTGTAAAATGCACCTCATCTGCCAGTACAATATCTTTTTCTGCATTTAAATGCACCTCCAGTCTGCCTCCTTTTTCCTCTACCTGCAAGGTTATATTATTTAATGCACTGTTGATTAGCACGTGAGCCGGTAATTTTTTCAGGTTCAGCTGCACTTCCTGTTTATCCAGTAAAGCAGCCTGTAAAATTGTTTCCACCTGTTTATTCATCCGCTTATTTTCTTCCTTAATTATATTGGTAAAATATTGTGCTTTCTCCGGGCTTTCTTTCACCTTGTCATTCTTTAATGCATCTACTGCAAGCGAAATAGTTGCCAGCGGTGTTTTAAACTCATGCGTCATGTTATTAATAAAATCCGATTTTATTTCGCTGAGTTTTTTCTGTTTTAATAATGTACGTATGGTAATAAAAAATGCGGTGGTAATAATCATTGTAAATAATATGGCGCCTATAATAAACCAAAGCATTTCTGTCCATATAATTTTTTCCTGGTTAGGCACTATAACATTTAATAATTCTTCATTAGCTAAATTTTCATAGTCGCTGCCACTGGGTGGTATTAATGGTATTACGTGGTTTTGGTTATTGGTTGAATCCTGGTAAAGATTATAAAATCCATCTGACAGCAGCTGTTTGCCGGTAATAGAGTTTTCCACCACAGCAAATTCAAATGGATAGTGTTTCAGGTTATTTTTATTAAACTCATTACGTATAATCTCTGCAATTTCTTCTTTTGAGTAGCGCTGTATTACAGAAAGCCTGTAAGGCTGCAGTTGTATCTTGTTTTCGCCGGGAAATAATAAATCATTTTTTTGCTGCAACGGAAGTAAGGTGGAAATATTGGAAGTGAGTTTATCACTGGCAAAGCGCATGGCAGTTACAATATTTTCTTCCACCTGCTTATTCTTAGCATCCCGTGCACTTTTAATCCATAAAAACTGAAAAAAAATCAATCCCAGTAATGAGAGTGAAATCAATACAGTAATAATGGGTAAAGTTTTTTTCATGCTGCAAAAATAACATGGTTAGCTGCCGTAAAATAGGGTAAAATACTGAAAATGGAACTTTAACGCAGGTTTAAGCTTTAGGGTTTTTAAAAAACTGCTTTAAAAAATTGTTTTAAGCTTTTAAAATATTATTTTAGAAACATGATTTCGCCAGCCCCCGGCATATTATTAATTGCAGACCCGTTTTTAAAAGATCCAAATTTTTTAAGAACGGTGGTGCTTTTATGCGATCATCAGGCAGAAGGCAGTTTTGGTTTTGTACTCAATAAAAAAATTGAGCAAACATTGGATGAGTTGCTTTCGGATTTTGAAGGTTATCAATTTCCTGTTTATTTTGGCGGACCGGTACAAACAGATACTATTCATTTTGTACACCAATACCCCGATTTAATTGATGACTGTTCTAAAATAGGAGAAGGCATTTATTGGGGTGGAAACTTTGAAACAGTAAAAGCACTTATAAAAAATAACAGCATTAACACAGATAAAATAAAATTTTTTTTAGGATACAGTGGCTGGGGTAACGGACAGTTACATACAGAAATGGATGAAAAAAGCTGGCTCACTGTTTCGGCTACAAAAAAATTAGTCTTCAACACAAAACCGGATAATGTATGGAGCGGCAGCCTGCAGCATTTAGGCGGCGAATACCAGCAGTTGATTAACTACCCGGTAGATCCCCAGTTAAACTAATGATATAAAATAAATTTACTCTCCCTTATAAAACGCCTGTTTGCTCTATCAAACTATAAAAATATTTGCCCGCCTTGCCATACATTTTTATTGCAGGGATATTGCCATTAATAAAAAAGAACTGCTGCAGCATAACGGGCCATTATTGCTTGCGGCAAATCACCCCAATTCTTTTTTAGATGCTATTATACTTTGCACACTTTTTAATAAGCCTGTTTATTCACTGGCAAGAGGAGATGCATTTAAAAACAGTTTTGCGGCTAAACTGCTTTACAAATTAAAGCTGCTGCCCGTGTACCGTGTAAGCGAAGGAGTAGAAAATTTAGAAGAGAATTATAAAACGTTTGAAGACTGTAAAAATATTTTTAAGAAAAACGGCATTGTGCTTATTTTCAGTGAAGGCAGGTGTATTAACGAATGGCACCTGCGGCCTTTAAAAAAAGGCACTGCAAGGCTGGCCATAAGCAGCTGGGATGATGGCATTGATTTAAAAGTATTGCCTGTTGGAATCAATTACAGCTCATTTAAAAAATTTGGCAAAAATGTAAAATTGTTTTTTGGCAATTTTATTACCAAAGATGCTATTACTGATAACAACAGCCACGGTAAAGCCATTAAAGCAATTAATGACAATCTTGAACAACAGTTAAAACCATTTGTGTTTGAAATTGACAGCACAGACAGGAAAAAACAGTATGCTCATTTTTATGTACTGCAATCAATTTTAAAAAAAACAATTTTGATGGTGCCGGCAATTGCAGGGTTATTAATACATGCACCATTATATTATTTAATAGTTTTTTTAAACAAAAAATTAGTGCCCGATGAAGGACATTATGATTCGGTAATGGCCGGGCTGGCTTTACTTATTTATCCATTTTTTGTATTGCTAATAACATTGTTAACCGTTTGGCTAAGTAGTAGCTGGTACGGATTAACCTTATTAATCCTGGTTCCATTTACCGCATGGGCGTATATTCAGCTTAAACCACAGCTTGATTAAAATTAAAAAAGCCTGCTTTAACAGCAGGCTTTTTTTAATACCTAAATTAATTTTATGCTTCTTCTGCACCTTCCACCAGCACTGTAACTTTATTATTCAGCACTTCCACAAAACCACTTTTAATTTTGTAAGAAGATGAAGCGTTTTTATCTTTTAAAATCTTCAGCTTACCATCTTTTAAAGCACTTACCATAGGTGCATGTTTGTCTAACAATTCAAACAAACCGCTTATGCCGGGCAATTGAACGCCATACACATCGCCGCTAAAAATTTTTGATTCTGGTGTTAATATTTCTAAAGTCATAAATACAATTTGATGATTTGCCGATTTGATAATTACATGCCTTTATCAGTGCATTTCCAAATTATCAAATTTTCAAATTAAAATTAAGCCTGTGCTGCAGCCATCAGTTTCTTACCTTTCTCAATCGCATCTTCTAAAGTACCTACCAGGTTAAAAGCTGCTTCAGGATATTCGTCCACTTCGCCGTCCATAATAGCATTAAAACCACGGATAGTATCTTCAATTGGCACCAATACACCTTTTAAGCCGGTAAACTGTTCTGCCACAAAGAATGGCTGGCTAAGGAAACGCTGCACTTTACGTGCACGTGCCACCACCAGTTTATCATCATCACTCAATTCATCCAAACCAAGAATGGCAATAATATCCTGTAACTCTTTATAGCGCTGTAAAATTAATTTTACACGGTTTGCAGTGTTATAATGTTCATCTCCAACAATTGCAGGAGTTAAAATTCTTGAAGTAGAATCCAAAGGATCCACCGCAGGATAAATACCTAAATCCGCAATTTTACGGCTTAATACCGTTGTTGCATCCAGGTGGGCAAAGGTGGTTGCAGGAGCCGGGTCAGTCAAGTCATCCGCAGGTACGTAAACCGCCTGTACCGATGTAATTGAACCGTTTTTAGTTGAAGTAATCCTTTCCTGCATCAAACCCATTTCTGTAGCCAGTGTTGGCTGGTAACCCACCGCACTTGGCATACGGCCTAACAGCGCCGACACTTCAGAACCGGCTTGTGTAAAACGGAAGATATTATCTACGAAGAACAGGATGTCTTTACCTTGTCCCTGGCCATCACCATCACGGAAATATTCCGCAACTGTAAGACCACTTAATGCCACACGTGCACGTGCGCCGGGTGGTTCATTCATCTGTCCAAATACAAATGTTGCTTTACTATCTTTCAGGCCTTCTACGTCCACAGTGCTTAAATCCCAGCCGCCTTCTTCCATGCTGTGCTTAAATTTATCACCATAGTTCATAATGCCTGCTTCAATCATCTCTCTCATCAAATCGTTTCCTTCACGTGTACGCTCACCCACACCCGCAAATACAGATAAACCACTGTATGCTTTCGCAATATTATTAATCAACTCCTGAATCAATACAGTTTTACCCACACCGGCACCACCAAACAAACCAATTTTACCACCTTTTGCATAGGGCTCAATCAGGTCAATTACTTTAATACCTGTAAACAGTACTTCGCTGGCTGTACTCAGGTTTTCAAATAATGGTGGTTTATTATGAATAGGGCGGCCACCAGCCTTGCTTACTTGTGGCAAACCATCAATAGCATCGCCGGTTACATTAAATAAACGGCCTTTAATACCCTCGCCAACAGGCATGGCAATAGCTCTTCCGGTATCAACCACTACTGTACCCCTCACTAAACCTTCGGTACCATCCATTGCAATAGTACGTACGCTGTCTTCTCCCAAATGCTGCTGTACTTCCAGTACCAGTGTATCACCATTTTCACGCTTTAATTCCAGCGCATTTAAAATTTCAGGAAGTTTGGCGTCGCTGTCAAACTGTACGTCCACAACCGCACCGATAACTGATTTAATTTTACCTGTATTGGCCATAAAAAAATTTTAAACCCCCATCCCCTGAAGGGGAGTTTTGTAAACTTTTATAAATAGAGTGGCAAGGGGATTTAGCCACTTTTCTTTTAGAGCCGCAAAGGTAAGGGTTGCAACCTGAAAAGCCAAAGCAGCAAAGGGGTTTTTAGCCGGCCTTTTTAAGGCATGTTAATAAATATGGGGCTTTGTGCTGTAAACAGTACCAGGCAGTTGTTCCTGCTGTTGTTTCAAGTACGGCACAAGCCGGCGCACCATGCTTCACCGGGCTTTCCACGCCATCAGGCAGCCCTTCAGTCTTAACCCATTTTTCAGCAATAAAAGATGGTTTCGTATTATTTTGCAGGCTGTATTATGGCTAAAAAACTAAAAAAGCTGGTTTGGTACGGGTTTATTACTGCAAACGGATTGTTGTTGCTGCTTTGCCTTTTAGCCTGTTTATCCCCCTTTATTAACCCGGGCAGCAACGCATTTATTGGCATGCTGGGTATGGGCTTTCCCATTCTTTTTATATTGGTATTTGTTGTGGGGGTTTATTGGGCTTTTAAAAAATCAAAATGGGTGTGGGTGTATGTTGCAGTAATTATTTTAAGCAGCTACCAGTTTTCAATGGTTTTTGGGGTGCATGCAGCTGCCGGTTTTACACAGGTAAAAACAACGCAAACGCTCAGGATTGCATCGTGGAATTTAAGCAGCTGGGGCGTAACCAAACGCAACAATGCACAAAAAACAAGTTACCGCCAGCAAATGACCGATTTACTGGCCGCTACCGATGCCGATATTATTTGCCTGCAGGAATACCACTTTTTACGGGATAAAACTTTTAGAGACAGTTTAATTCCCGAGCTGAAAGAGAGAGGATATAATTATTTCTTTTTTGTGCGCTCTAAATACACCATGCATCTTTACCGTTCCGCTCATGTAACCGGTGTGGCAATTGCATCAAAACTTCCAATTTCCGATACCACTCATTTTGATTACAGCGATGATAATTTTGCCGAGCCGCTTATTTATGCAGATGTGCAGTTTAATAACCAGCCAATACGGATTTTTACCACTCACCTGCAATCGGTACGGCTGGAAGAATATGATTATGAAGCATTGCACAATTTAAAAGAACCCGTTAATGCCAGCATTACCCAAACACGTGCTGTAGCATGGAAATTAAAACAGGCATATATTAAAAGAGCCATGCAGGCGCAAATACTGCATCAAAAAATTAAAGAAAGCCCTTACCCTGTAATTGTTTGTGGCGATTTTAATGATGTGCCCGGCAGTTATGTGTACAACACCGTTAAAGACAATTTGCAGGATGCTTTTTTAAAAAAAGGTTTTGGCTTTGGAAGAACCTACCGTTTTATTTCCCCCACATTGCGGATTGATTATGTTTTAGCAGACAAAAAGTTTAAAGTGGATCAGTATAAAAAAATTGAAGTTTCTTATTCAGATCATTACCCAATAATTGCCGACATTTCTGTTACTGGTAATTGATTAATGTACTGCCTTAAACACCAAAGCCGCAATTACTCCACCAACAATTGGCCCTAAAACGGGTATCCATGCGTATCCCCAGTCACTGTCTCTTTTATTTTTTATAGGTAATATAGAGTGCATAATACGTGGGCCTAAATCACGGGCAGGGTTTATAGCGTAACCTGTGGGGCCGCCTAAACTTAAACCAATACCCAATACCAGTAATGCAACAGGCAAAGCATCCAAAGCACCTAATGAAAAAGCGGTGTCATTCATTTTAGCGCCGCTAATAGAAAATGCGCCAAACACCAATACAAATGTGCCAATGATTTCAGTGATTAAATTATCCGCAGTACTTTTTATTGCAGGCGCATTACAAAAAACGCCGAGTTGCCCATTGGCATCTTCAGTAGCATCAAAATGTTTGCGGTAGCTTAACCAGGTTAATAAAGCACCCGTCATTGCACCGGCAAACTGTGCTAAAATAAAACCGGGCGCTTTACTCCAGTCGCCGCTTTTTACAGCATCTGCAATGGTTACCGCAGGGTTTAAATGGCTGCTGCCACCCAGCGATGCACATACATATACACCTGCAAATACAGCAATGGCCCAGCCAAATGCAATTACAATCCAGCCGCTGCTGTTACCATACGATTTGGTTAATGTAACATTTGCATTTACACCATTGCCCAGTAAAATAAGCAGGGCGGTTCCAATAAATTCCGGTAAAAAAGATGACATAGCAATCGTTTTAAAAAGGTAATTTAAGTTAAGATAATAAATATTGTTTTGCAAGCGCTGTAAATTCAGTTACCTGCTGCTGCACCCAGTTTTCATCATGTAACATTACTGCCGCCATTAGTTGTGCCACTGTTAAGGCACTCTCTGTTGCTGCCCTGGCATCTAAAAACAATAAACGTATTCTTCTTGCCAAAACATCTTCCACCGTTTGTGCCATTTCATTATGCACTGCCCAAATTACTTCGGCCTTAATAAATGGCAAAGCCGGGTGAATGCGTTGCTTTAAACCAGGATTTTCAATACATAATTTTTCTATTGCTGCAGCATCGCTGCCATAAAAATGCAGTGTGTTTGCTTTATCAATATTTTTACTCCACCCATGAATTTTTAATGTTCCTGTTACGCATTCTTTTTTTTCCAGCTTTGCTGTAAATACGGCGTTGTTTAAAACATCGTTTGCCATTTTACGGTAAGTGGTCCATTTACCACCGGTTATTGTAACAAGCCCGGAGGCACTTACAATAATAGTATGGTCCCGTGGCATAATGGCGGTTTTATTACCGGCGCCTTTTTTTACCAATGGGCGCAAGCCTGCAAATACAGATCTTACATCGCTGCGCTCAATATTTACTGTTGCATACTTATTAAAATGCTGTATTACAAAATCAATTTCTTCTTCCAGTGCTTTGGGCTCCGGCGAATGATTTTGTACCGGTGTATCGGTAGTACCCACCACAATTTTATTATGCCATGGCACTGCAAACAGCACACGTCCATCTGCTGTTTTAGGAATCATTAATGCATTTAACCCGGGAAAAAATTTTTCATCCAGCACCAAATGTATTCCTTGCGATGGGCTTACAATATCTTTTGCTGATGTATTATCCAGCTTCAGCACTTCATCTGTAAAAACCCCGGTGGCGTTAATAACCACTTTACATTTTATTTCATATTGCCTGCCGCTTAATGCATCTTTTGCAACAATGCCGTAAATTTTACCGTCTTTTTTCAGCACCGCTATTACTTTAAAATAATTAATAACCGCTGCACCATTTTCTGCTGCTGTTTGTGCAAGATTAATGGCGAGCCTGGCATCATCAAACTGACCATCTTTATAAACAATAGCACCGCTTAGTTTAGTTGCATCTACACCCGGTAATAATTCCTTTGTTTTTTTAGCACTGGTAATTTTTGTTTTGCCCAGGCCCAGTTTGCCTGCCAGTATATCATATAACATTAAGCCAATACCATAATATATTTTTTGCCAAAAACTGTAACAGGGCAATACAAACGACATTGTATTGGTTACATGCGGTGCATTTTTCAGCAGCAAGCCTCTTTCTCTTAAAGCCTCTCTCACTAATTTAATATTGCCCTGCGCTAAATAACGTACGCCGCCATGCACCAGTTTTGTTGAGCGGCTTGATGTACCTTTTGCAAAATCAAATTGCTCTGCCAATAGTGTTTTGTAACCACGTGTGGCTGCATCCACAGCGGTACCCAGGCCGGTGGCGCCGCCGCCAATAATAACAATATCCCATGTTGCAACGGTTTCAATTTGCTGCAGCATTCCGTTACGGTTCATCATGCCGGTTTATTTCGTCCAGTCAACAGTTGCTTTTACAGCACGTTGCCAGCCTTTGGTTAATGTATTCCTTTCCGTTTCATTCATTGCAGGGTTAAATGTTTTTTCTATTTGCCATTGCTGTTGTATTTCTTCCACACTTTTCCAATAGCCCACTGCAAGGCCTGCCAGGTATGCTGCACCCAAAGCGGTTGTTTCTGTAACGTTTGGCCGCAACACGTTTGTATTTAAAATATCGCTTTGAAACTGCATTAATAAATTATTAGCCGTAGCGCCGCCGTCCACTCTTAATTCTTTTATTGAAATACCGCTATCTGCTTCCATCGCTTTCAGCACATCCATAGTTTGATAAGCTATGCTTTCTAATGCAGCCCTTGCAATGTGGCTGGCGTTACTTCCTCTTGTTAAGCCTACAATTGTTCCTCTTGCATCCTGGTTCCAGTATGGCGCACCTAAACCTGTAAATGCCGGAACCACATACACTCCCTCACTACCATCAGCCTTTGCAGCCAGTGCTTCCACATCGCCTGATTTTTGAATAATACCTAATCCATCTCTTAACCACTGCACCACAGCACCCGCAATAAACACACTGCCTTCTAATGCGTATTGTGTAATACCATTTACTTTCCATGCAACGGTGGTTAATAAATTATTGGTGGATGTAACTGGTTTTTCGCCGGTATTCATCAACATAAAACAACCGGTACCATAAGTATTTTTAACCATGCCGGGTTGTGTACACATTTGCCCGAACAAAGCACTCTGCTGGTCTCCGGCAATACCTGCTACCGGAATATTTTTAGCAGTAAGAATATTTTGTGTGTGGCCATACACTTCGCTGCTGCTGCGTATTTGCGGCAGCATGTTGCCGGGAATAGTAAATATTTTTTCCAGCTCACCATCCCACTGCAGCGTATGAATATTACATAACATTGTGCGGCTGGCATTGCTTACATCAGTGGCATGTACCTGGCCCTTTGTCAGGTTCCATAACAACCATGTATCAATGGTGCCAAAACATAATTCACCTTTACTGGCTTTATCTCTTGCACCTTCAACATTATCTAAAATCCATTTTACTTTGGTGGCAGAAAAATAAGCGTCTATTACCAATCCTGTTTTTTGCTGAATAATTTTATCTAACTGTTTTCTTTTTAATTCATCGCAAAAAGAAGCTGTGCGCCTGTCTTGCCAAACAATAGCATTGTAAACCGGTTTGCCTGTAGCCCGTTCCCATACTACTGTTGTTTCCCGCTGGTTGGTAATACCAATGGCAGCAATATTTTCAACCGTTAAGCCGGCTTTTGATATCGCTTCTGCTGCCACGCCCAGTTGTGTGCTCCATATTTCATTAGCATCATGCTCTACCCAACCCGGCTGCGGAAAAAATTGTGTAAACTCTTTTTGTGCTACTGAAATAATAGCACCGTTTTTATCAAACACAATAGCACGGCTGCTGGTAGTGCCCTGGTCTAACGCTAAAATATATTGATGCATAGCAATGTTATTTGCTTTGAAGATAGCCTAATTTTTTATTTGAAATCATGCTGAACCGTTCATAAAAATTTTGCAACAATGTTGCAGGGTGTATATATCTTTGTTTTTTATGGCCACAGGGAGACTCTATAAAAAAATTAGTGCGGCAATATTATTATTGTGCCTGTTGTGTACAACAGTTGTTCAGCTAACGCATACACATGCAGGGGTTAAAACAGTATCTGCCAAAATAATAAAAGCTGATACAAACAAAACCCACTACACATTAAGCAGTGCTGACGCAAAATGTTTTTTGTGCGAATACCAGCTTGCAAAAGATGCCGACCTCACTATTTCATTTCTTAAAAGCAATAAGGTATATAAAACACCTGTAAAAGAAACTGTTTATACCGAAAAAGTATTTTCACTTTTTGATACAGTTACAGAAAGCCGGGGCCCTCCTGCAATAACCAGTGCTGCGTAAGATTTTAAGCAGCTGCACCATCCGGCCATTTTTAGTCTTATAATTATTTCTGCAGTGGCAATGCCTGCTGCAATTATTACAACCTTCATTACAAATGAAAAATATTTTCGTTCTTACTATAGCATTTGCCAGTACAATTTTTTGGGCGAAAGCTAACAACCCCGTTTTAAAAGGGAATTTTTCCGGCAAAATTACTGATGCAAAAACAGGACAGGTAATTGCTGATGCCACTATTTACATATCGGATATTAAAACAGGCACTGCTTCAGGTAAAGATGGAAGCTTTGGTTTTAAAAATATTCCTGAAGGCAATCACCTTATTGAAGTATCGCATATTGGCTACACCACCATTATTGAAAATATCACTATAACAGTTGATGCAAAAAAAGATTTTGCTTTAACACAATCTGTAACTGAAAATAATATGGTAGTGGTTACCGGGGTTACCGGCGCAACGCAATTAAAAAAAGTACCGTTTGCAGTTTCAGTTATAAAAAAGCAGGACCTGTTTCAAACCCCTGCCACAAATATTATTGATGCACTTTCAAAAACTCCCGGCGTAACAGCATTGGGTACCGGCCCGGCAATTTCCAAACCGGTAATACGTGGTTTAGGATATAACCGAGTGCTTACTGTAAATGATGGCGTACGGCAGGAAGGCCAGCAATGGGGCGATGAACACGGTATTGAAGTGGATGAAGCCAGCGTAAATAAAATTGAATTGTTAAAAGGCCCGGCATCGCTAATTTATGGCAGCGATGCAATGGCCGGTGTTGTAAATATTATAACGAATGTTCCTGTTGCAGACAATACCATTAAAGCAAATATTAACAGCAATTACCAAAGTAATAACAGGCTGCGCAGTTTAAATGCAAATATTGCAGGTAACAAAAATGGTTTTAACTGGAACATATATTCATCTAACAGGGCCGCAGCAGATTATAAGAATAAATATGACGGGTATGTTTTCAACTCAAAGTTTAAAGAAAACAATTTGGGTGGATATGCAGGCTACAATGGCAGCTGGGGTTACAGCCATTTATTACTGAGTAATTTTGATTTAAAGACCGGGCTTATTGAAGGAGAAAGAGATGCTGATGGGAGTTTTATTAAATCATTACAGGGTGGTACAACGGCTAAAGCAACCGGTGCGGATTTTAAAAGTACAATACCACAAATACCGTATCAGCACATCAGGCATTTTAAAATTGCTGCCGATAACAACATTAAAACAGGCAACGGACGTTTAACATTTAATATTGGCTTTCAGCAAAACCAACGGGAAGAGTTTGGCAATCCGGATGCACCGGAAGAAAGAGGATTGTATTTTAATTTGAAAACAGTTACTTATACCACACAATATCATTTTGCAGAAAAAAATGGATGGAAATCATCTTTAGGTGTAAATGGCATGCAGCAAAACAATACTAATAAAGGTGAAGAGCAACTGATACCGGATTACAGCCTGTTTGATTTTGGCACTTATTTTTATTCGCAAAAAACATTTAAAAAATTAACGTTGAGCGGCGGGGTGCGTTATGACAGCAGAAGTATTGACACTAAAAATTTATTGGATGGCAGTAATGTAAAGAGCAATGGTTTTAAAAAAACGTTCTCTAATGTTTCCGGCAGTTTGGGTATGGCATGGCAGGCTACCGACAAATTAAATATAAAAATTAATGCAGCAAGAGGTTACAGGGCACCCAGTATTCCTGAGCTTGCCAGCAATGGTGCACATGAGGGCACCAACCGTTATGAATACGGTGATAAATTTTTAAAAAATGAAACCAGCTTGCAGTTTGATGGCGGGTTGGATTTTAATACAGAACATTTATCTGTGGCGCTTTCATCGTACTACAACAGTTTTAATAATTTTATTTTTTACAGTAAGCTGGAAGGCGCCAATGGTGGCGACAGCCTTGTAAATGTAAACGGCGATTTGATTCCTGCATTTAAGTTTGCACAGCATAAAGCGGCATTAGCGGGGCTGGAAGCAAGGCTGGATATTCACCCACACCCAATTGACTGGCTGCATATTGAAAACAGCTTTTCATTTGTAAGTGGCAGGTTTGCGCAGGCAATTGAAGGCTCAAAAAATATTCCTTTTATGCCTGCACCTAAATTAACTACAGAACTACGCGGCAACTTTAATCACTTAAACAAAGCAGTGCATGATTTTTATGTAACACTGCAACTGGATAATACGTTTACACAAAACAATATTTTTACAGCATTTAACACCGAAACAAAAACACCCGGCTACAGTTTGCTGAACGCCGGCGTGGGCGCCAGCTTTGTAAATAAAAATAAACAGCCCGTATTTAATGTAAGCGCCAGCATTATTAATCTTACTGATGTGGCCTATCAAAATCATTTAAGCAGGTTAAAATATACAGCAGAAAATTTAGCCACCGGCCGTACCGGCGTTTATAATATGGGGCGCAATTTTAGTATAAAAATAAATGTGCCCTTAAGTTTTACTTTAAAGAAATAATTTTTGTGCAGTTTTAGATTTATAAAAGGAGCAGTTAATTACTGATCCTTTTTTTCTTTTTAAGCCAGAGCAAAAAACCGGTAATACTGAGTACAGCACCGGTTATGCCAAACAAACCATACAGCAGTTTAATAAACCAGCCGCCGTACCGACCCATATGCAGTTGTGAGTTTACTATATCATAATAATCCGAAGAAGTGTTTTCATTTACAAATCGTGTTTTTGCAATGGCGCCGCTGCTGTCTAAAGCAACTACATCGGCAAATTTTTTTGAGTGGATAAACCCGTTAATACTGTTACTGCCATACACCGCAGTTTTACCCTTTGCGCTCTGCGCAAAATAAATTACATAAGGTGTAAAATTGGGATACTGCCTTTTTATAGTTGTTATAGCCGTATCAAAACTAAATGCAGGATCAGGTGATGCTTTTACTGTTTTAACCCATGTGCTTGCTGCATAAAAATCTTTTTTAAAAACATAACGCTGCATCCAGTAACCGCTTACTCCAATCATTAAATTAAACAGTAGGGCATACACACCAATTACCTGGTGCAGGCCTTTTTTAGTATAAACACTTTTTTTAAAAGATAAAACCGCCACAACGCTTTTACGGTAAATAATAATGCCGCTTATTAAACTCAGTACAAATACAATTGCAAATACACCCAGCAGCCACTCCCCTGTTTTACCTGCATGAAAAGAATTGTGAAACTTTGAGAGCCAGCCCATAAAATTGTGCTGCATGTCCTTACTTCCGCCACGGTTGCCTTCAATTTTTCCGGTATATGGGTTTACAAATATTTCCTGAGCTGTTGCAGCATTATTAAAAGCACTATCATAAATAAAGAAGGAGTATGCCATAGGATATTCAGGCAGGTTGCAACTGCTTATTTCTGCTTTTGGGTAGGCCTTTTTCACTATAGCATAACAGTTATTTATTGGAACCACCTGGTCACCTTCATAAACAACCGCCGGCTTTTGAAAACCATCCAGCTCATCTTTAAAAATTAATACAGAGCCGGATACAGACAGTAGCAAAATAAAAATACCGGCAACAAGTCCGGCAATTGAATGAAGTGTAATTACAGCCCGTTTAGTCATTAACTTTCATTTAACCCTGTTAACAGTATCTTGCAATAATACTATATAAATGAACAGGTACATTATTAATTTACTTGCACTCTTTTTTTTATGCATGTTTTCTTATGCGCAAAACATGGATATAAATATTTTAAAAGGCATTAACCGGAATGAAACATCGTTTAAGAACAAATACCTGGAGCTGAATGCCTCATCTGTAAGTGCTGTAAGTGTTGGCATACCTGCCGGTATTGCTATAGCAGGCTTTATAAAACATGATACAAAGCTTAAAAAAGATGCGTTGTATATGGGCGGGGCTTATGTATTATCTGCAGTAATTACTCAATCTGTAAAGCATATTGTTAACAGGCAACGGCCTTTTGAAAAATATTCTTTTATTGTAAAAAGAGATGATGAAAGCGGGGGCTTATCATTTCCCTCCGGCCACACATCGGCAGCTTTTGAAACAGCTACCTCAGTGGCATTGCGTTATCGCAAATGGTATTACGTGGCACCTGCTTATGTATTTGCCTCAAGCGTGGGCTGGGCACGTATGTACCAGGGTGTGCATTATCCTAGCGATGTGTTTGCTGGTGCTTTAGTTGGTGCAGGCAGTGCCTGGTTAGGCTGGAAAGCCCAGCAATGGATGGAACATAAAAACAAGTCAAAAAAAATAAGTGTTACCAAATGGTAAAATATTTTTTTCTATTGCTGTTTACACCTTTCATTTCTTATTCGCAGTTGCCGGATTCTATTAAAACTTTTGTTCCAGAAAGCATTTACCCGGATGGCAGCCACACTATAAACAAGCCAGCTCCTTTTTCCTTTATCACATCCATTCCAAAAGATGTTACCGGCTTTGCAAAAAACTCTTTTAAAAAAGAAAATACACAAAACTTAAAATTAATTGCCGGCGCCACATTGTTTTTGTATTTGGGTGACCAGGCAATAACAAATACAGTACAGGATAAATTTGAAGACAATAATATTATTGCTGAAGAAAAATTTTCGCCGCTGTTAAGAATAAAAATTGGCGGTAAAAACACCAACATTGGCAAAGTGCCTAAAAATATAAATACGGCTTTTTACAATTTAGGCCAGGGCTCATCTGAAATGCTGCTTGCTGCCGGTTTTTTTATAGCAGGAAAAATAAATCATAATAACAGGGCATTGCAAACAGCCAGCCAGCTTACTGAAGCCTTCATAAGTATTGGTGCAGGTACACAAATACTGAAATATGCCACAGGCAGAGAGAACCCATCCGATGCCAGTGCAATTAGAGGGCGGTGGCGTCCATTTCCTTCGTGGACAAATTTTCAAAACAATAAAACAAAATACGATGCTTTTCCTTCAGGCCACCTTGCCGGTTTTGTAAGTGCTGTTACAATTATTGGAGAAAACTATCCTGAAAAAAAATGGATAAAGCCGGTTGGATATGCAATTGCCGGGCTATGCAGCCTTACTATGATTAATAATGGTGTGCATTGGGCCAGCGATTTTCCTTTAGGTTTTGCGCTGGGGTACGGGTTTGGTAAATACCTTTCGCACAAAACAAAAAAATATCACCCGGACATTACTGGTTAAAAAATATTTTTGTGTTTATATTTATTGCATGATTGACATTAATATTAACACACCTGCGCTTTTATTTCCTGCCATTACGTTGTTAATGCTGGCCTATACAAACCGTTTTTTATCGCTGGCAACCCTGGTGCGTAAACTGCATGAAGAATATGTACGTGGTGAAAAAGAAAAAAATATTTTACGCCAGATAAAAAATATACGCAGCCGCTTAAACCTTATACGTTATATGCAGGGTTTTGGTATTTTAAGTTTTTTATGCTGTGTGCTTTGTATGTATGCAATTTTCAGGGGGTGGGTTACCGCAGCCCACTGGATATTTGCAGCAAGCCTTATTTTTTTACTTACATCAATTGTAATGTCGCTTGTGGAAATAAACAAAAGCACCAAGGCTATTGAACTGGTACTAAGCGATATTGAAGAGCTGGATAAGAGTAATATTTTTACTGATATTTTTAAAAATCCGGAGTCCTAATAATCAAACTCCTTGGGTTTGTGCTGCTCAAAATCTTCATCGTACCGTACAAAAAAACGAATATAAATTACACGGCTTATCCGCATTAACCACGGCTGCAGAATTACCAGCAACGCAATATTGGAACCAAGCCACCAGAATAAACTGCTGTCGCTGATTGAAATACCAATTAACACATACCAGGCAACAAAAGTTGCTACAGATATTGCAACCGCCAATGCATAACTTACATAACCTGTGCCGTACCAAAAGCCTGCTTCCATATCATACTTCTGGTTACAAACAGGGCAGTTGTCATGCATATCAAAAATATGTTTAAGTGATAATTTTTTGTAGGGGTTACCATCTTTAAACATGGGGCCACGCCTGCAGCGGGGGCACTTCATGGTTAACATACTCCAGAAATAATTTGGCTTGGGTTTATTGCTCATGTTGCAAAGGTATTAAACTCTGTAAAGGCATTGGTAACAAAAGTTGCAATGCTATTTATACTTCCATTTAAAATATATCATTATAATTATCATGGACAACACAATACCATTGGTGCCCATTATAGGAACATCATTAATAAGAATGCCATACGACAGCCAAAGCGATACATTTAAAAATAAAAAGAACAATGTTAGTGATGACAAATCTTTGGTTGATTTTGTTTTCCATATTTTAATTACCTGTGGTAAAAATGTAATAGTGGAAACAAAGCCGGCTGCAGTACCAATAAAACCTATTAAAGTAAGTGGCATAATAAATTTTAAACAGTTACTAATTTTTTTCTTTCGCCAATTTGCTGACGCCACATGGCATAGTACAATCCTTTTTCTTCCAGCAGTTTTTCATGTGTGCCGGTTTCTGCAACTTCTCCCTGTTCCAGCACATAAATCCTGTCGGCATGCATAATGGTGCTTAAGCGGTGTGCAATTAAAATGGTGATTTGTTCTTTTGAGGCAGATATATCACGGATGGTGTTGGTGATTTCTTCTTCAGTAAGTGAATCCAGTGCAGAAGTGGCTTCATCAAAAATTAATAAATGTGGTTTACGCAGTAATGCACGGGCAATAGATAAACGTTGCTTTTCACCGCCTGATAATTTTAAACCACCTTCACCAATCATGGTATCTAACCCTTTTTCAGCCCTTGCCAGCAAATTGGTGCAGCTTGCTTTTTTTAATACATCCTGCAGTAATTCATCGCTGGCTTCAGGGTTTACAAACAGCAGGTTTTCTTTTATAGTACCGCTGAACAAATTGGTATCCTGCGTAACAAAACCAATTTGTTTGCGCAGGTCTTCAAAATGTATTTCTGTTTCATCAAGGTTATTATATAAAATCTTTCCCTCTTGCGGACGGTATAAACCCACCAGCAGTTTCATTAAGGTTGATTTACCACTGCCGCTTGGCCCAACAAATGCAATGGTTTCGCCAAGGCCTGCATTAAAACTTATTTTATCAATAGCTTTTTGCGCCGCAGTTTTATGCTGAAAGCTTACGCCGTTAAATGAAAGGTTTTCTATATTCCCTAATGATTTTGGGTTGGCAGGTTCCAGCTCCGGCGACTTTTTCATCAATACATCAAAATTATTTAATGATGCTTCTGCTTCACGGTAAGAAAGGATAATGTTTCCAATTTCCTGTAAGGGACCAAAAATGAAGAATGAATAAAATGTAAGTGTCATTACCTGGCCAGGGGTGAGTTTACCTTTAAACACCAGCCATAATAATGTAAACATAATTACCTGGCGTAAAAAATTTACAAATGTGCCCTGTATAAAACTGAGTGTGCGTATGCTTTTAACTTTACGCAATTCCAGTCCTAATATTTTATACGTATTTGCATTTAGCCGTTTTATTTCCTGGCCGGTTAAACCAAGGCTTTTAACCAATTCAATATTGCGCAAAGATTCTGTGGTTGTACCGGCTAAAACTGTGGTTTCTTTTACAATATTCTTTTGAATGATTTTTATTTTTCTGCTTAAAAAACTTGTAAGCAAAGCAAGTATTATCATACCGCCAACATAAATTGGCATTATAGACCAGTGCAATCCAAATGCATAAATGGATACAAAAACAATACCCACCAAAATACCAAATACCACATTAATAAAAGAAACCACAAACCTTTCAGTATCTGTTCTCACTTTAGTCAATATTGATAATGTTTCGCCGCTGCGCTGGTCTTCAAAGTCCTGGTAGGGTAACCGCATGGAATGCTTAAGACCGTCGGTAAAAATTTTAGCACCGAATTTTTGTACAATTACATTGGTAAAATAATCCTGGAAGGCTTTTGCAATACGGCTTACCATTGCCACGCTTATCAAAATACCCAAAATACTCAATACGCCCAGTATAAACCCGGACTCTGTTCTTGTGCCTGTTGGAACAAATTCTTTGGTTTTGTTGAAATAACCGGTTTCAAAAGGATGTGTGGCGTATTTATCAATCAGCCTCCCAAAAAAGTAGGGATCAAGCATTGAAAATACCTGGTTAATTGCGGCCAGAAATAATGCCAGTACAATTAACCATTTATATGGCTTTAAGTATTGTAACAATAGTTTCATCTAAAAAAATTAAGATGCAAAGGTAGGAATTTACTGAGTTTGCAAACAACGTTACTTGCTTACCCAGCGGAAAGTGTTAATCATGTGATTGATGTCTTCCTGCAAAAAATCCTGTACCGGCCGCAGCGAATCTGCATTGGGGGTTACATCAAAATATAAAGCGCCCCGTAAAAAATTTTTAGTGGTGTCGCTTAAAAAAAACTGGCGTGCAGTTGCGGCATTACCTCCTACTTTAAAGAACAAGCCCGTTACACCGTTGGGCGTATGCATAATACTGTCTGTAATTTTAGTTGTAATAACCTGGTTTTTGTTGGTAAGGTTATATGCGTCGTTCACCATTTTGTCAAAAGCATTAATGCCTGATGAATCTTTATAACTGCCGTCTGGTTGTTTAATTTTATACACGGCCTTTCCGCCAACAATTTTATAGCTTAAAAAAATACGGCCGCCAAAACGGGGAAAATCAATATTGAGCCAGTAATCATTTTCAGGCCTGCCTTCAAAATAAGTACTGTCCTGTATTACATTGGCATAAACCGGGTATTCAAATGTATAAGGAAAACCTGCTTTGTAAAACTGCACATATTTTCTTTCAGGAAAATCAACTTTATAATAACCTTTCTTTTTTGAGGTATAGGCAGAATTGCAGGAGAAGAAAGTTAAAAGAAAAAAATAAAAAGCAAAAAAAGTGAACAGGCGGTTTACAGTAATTCCCCTGGTGAAATTAAAAACGGCTTTATATTGGCTTTTGATTTTTGACTTTTGATTTTTACGCATTATCCTGCTCCGGTTGTTTAATAATAATTTTCACTTTGTCAATTCGGTTCTTATTTATTTCCAGTGGCACAAAAGTAAAATCTCCAGACGTTACTTCTTCATTTACCTGCGGAAATTCGCCGGCAATTTCCAGCACCAGCCCCGCCAAAGAATCGCTGTCGCCACGTATTGACTCAAATATATCTGTTGGTAAACCCATTGCTTTGCACACATCATTAATCATGGTTTTACCTTCAAAAATATAATTGTAATCATCAATTTTTTTGTTGCCGCTTTCTTCATCATCAAACTCATCTTTAATATCTCCAATAATTTCTTCCATAATATCCTCCAGCGTAACAATGCCGCTGGTACCACCAAATTCATCCACCACCACTGCAAAATGGTTGCGCCTGTTGCGGAATTCCTGCAGTAAATCTTCAATCAGTTTTTGCTCATGCACAAAGTAAGGCTGGCGCATAAACTGGTGCCAGTCAAAATTTGCATCTTCATTTATGTGCGGCAATAAATCTTTTGTATGCAGCATACCTGCCACTTCATCCAGCGTGCCTTTATATACAGGCAGGCGGCTATAATGCAGTTCTTCTACTTTTTTTATAACAGCTGAAAAACTGCTGTTAAATTCAATACCGCTTACATCCAGCCGGGTACGCATAATTTGCTTTACAGTAGTATCGCTGAATTTACGTATGCCTTTCAGTATTTGCTTTTCCTCTACAGTGGCTTCGTGTTCGGGCAGCAGATCAATAGCGTCGTCCAGTTTACTGCTGTCCATTGCCTGTGTATGTTCCTGCGAAAACTGTTTTTCAATACCATCGCTAAAACGCACCATGCGTTTTCCAAAGCGGTAAAAAAGGCTGTTAAAAATTTCTACAATTAAAGAGGCAGTAGCGGCAAACCATATTTTATGATGTGTGGCCCAAACTTTTGGTAATACTTCTGCAAACAACACCAGTAAAAAAGTTACAGCCACTACTTTTATTAAAAACAGTGTAAGAAAGTTCCAGTGCATGCCTGCAGTCCATCCTTCAATAAGAATGTTGGCAATTAAAATAATACCAATGTTTACAAAACTGTTGGTGATAAGCATGGTTGCCAATAATGTTTTTGGCTGTTCCAGCAAGTTCACAATACGCCTGTAAGATGGCTGCTGTTTTGTTTTAAGAATATTAATGTCTTTATAGGTAAGTGAAAAAAAAGCCACTTCAGAACCTGCAAGAAAAAATGAAATAAGAAGCAAGAGTGCTGCAAGAAAAATAAGCACCGCATTGGCAGCAATTGTTACCAGTAAAACAGGCGTGTAAGAGTGCAATAAACCTGTAACCGAATGATAATCCAAAATAAAAGATTTAGGTAAAAAATAGTATGTCAGCCTTTAATAGTTTTGGTATGCTAACAACTTAATATTAAAATGGCAGCCTTTCCCCGCCATCGTCAATTGGTGGTATGTCATGCCCTCCCATACCTTCCATACCTTCACTGCCGGAAGGTGCAATTCCATCACTTCTTTTTTCAAGCATGATTAAATTATCTCCCACAATTTCTGTGGCAAATTTTTTATTCCCGTCTTTATCTTCCCAGCTCCGGGTTTTTAGGCGGCCTTCAATATAAACAAGGCTGCCTTTATGCAGGTATTTTTGCGCAAGCTCTGCAAGGCCACGCCAAAGCACAACGGTATGCCATTCTGTTTGAGATATTAATTTACCGCTTCTGTCTTTAAAAGTTTCAGTAGTGGCCAAAGAAAACTTAGCTACGCAAATATTTCCTTCCAGGTATTGTATATCGGGGTCTTTGCCCAGGTTACCAATCAGCATCACCCTGTTTACGCCTCTCATAATTATTTGTTTAAAGTAGTGTGCAAGTTTTGCCTATATCAAATTTAAAGATACATTTTTATCCGTCAAATATGAGGTGATAATTTTTGGGAAAGCCAGTTTTTTCAGCTGTTTAACAGCCACCCATTCATAACCGGTGAGTGCAATTTTTTTATTAAGAGAAACTTTAATAAACTGGGCGTAAATAGTTTGATGGCTTAGCTTTTGACTTACGGGGGCTGTTATCCAATCTGCAACAGGCTTTTTTAAACCGGTAAGCTTATACAAAATTTGCAGCTGGTTAATGGCATCATTATCAAGCAGCTTATCAGATTCATATAACACAAATTCATAGAGGTTTTCCCAAATATCTTTCCCTGTTCGCTGCCTTATTAAAATTTCATTTTTGTAAGAAGCAGCTACATAATAAAACCAGCGCTTTTTAATAGTCAGTTTTTTCTCCTTAACCGGTAAAATATTTACAGTTTTATTAGTAAAGGCTGCACATTTTGTTTTAAGCGGACATGATGAACATAAAGGCAGTTGCGGTTTACAAACTACAGCTCCAAAATCCATAATAGCCTGGTTATATATACCCGGCTGTTCTTTATCCAGCAGCGAATTGGCCAAATCAGTAAATGCTTTTTTTCCGGCGGCACTGTCAACCGCTGTATCAATACCAAAATAACGTGCCAGCACTCTAAACACGTTCCCATCTACCACAGCGTGTGGTAAATTAAAAGCAAACGAAGCTATAGCAGCTGCTGTGTACGGACCCACTCCTTTCAATTGTAAAATATCTTCATATTTTTCCGGAAATTTGCCTTTATAGTCTTCTGTAATCTTTTTAGCCGTTGCTATGAGGTTTTTGCAGCGGCTGTAATAGCCTAAACCCTCCCATAGTTTAAATACATTATTCTCCGGTGCTTTTGCAAGGCGGGTAATTGCAGGATAGGCTGTAACAAACCGGTTATAATATGCCAAACCTTGTTCTACTCTTGTTTGTTGCAGTATAATTTCGCTTAACCATATTTTATAGGGATCTTTTTCTCCCTTCCAGGGCATAGAACGTTTATTACTTTGGCTGTTCCATTTTAAAAGAATAGTTTGAAAATGCTTCTTTTGAATATTTAATGCTTTTATATTCATTTTATAACAATATTACTGTAATGATTATACACAGGGCGAATAAACACATGCCTTTAATAATCAATACTTTAGTTAAGCAATTTAATAGTAAGTCATTCGTTAATAACTAACAAAGTAATTGATTATCATTTACTTATTTGGAAATATCCATCTTGTTTTGTAATTTACTATCAAATAAAAATCCTCATTATGAGAAAAGCTGACCTTATTAATCAAATTTCTGAAAAAACCGGCATTCCAAAAGTGGATGTATTGGTAACGCTTGAAACAATGTTTAAGGAAGTAAAGCATTCTCTTGCCAATGGCGAAAATATTTACATCCGTGGTTTCGGCAGTTTTATTACTAAAAAAAGGGCCGCCAAAATTGGCCGTAATATTAAAAAGAATATTGCTGTGGAAATTCCAGAGCACTTTATACCGGCCTTTAAGCCTGCTAAGGAGTTTATGCAAGAAATAAAAACATCACCTAACGTTAAAGAAAGCAACGAAAAACTGGAAGACAGCGAAGACTGATGTAACTTTGCCCTCTAAATTTTTAAGGTGAAAAAACAATTGGTACTGGCCGTTTTAGGAATTGTATTTGTTATTGCTTTTTTTGTTTTTGGCCGTACAGCAGCAGAAAAAAAGCCTGCAGCCCCTGCCTCACACGCTGCACATACTGATGTTTTTGACATTACGCATTTTATTGCTGATGCAAAACAAAAACTCTCCAACAATCAAAACCTGGCTTTAAGTAAACTGGAAAACAGTGTTTCCCGTGGTGATGTAATGAACCAGCAAATTGATGCCTACAATAAACTGGCTGCTTTTTGGAAGGATAGTGCCCGGGTTTTTGAACCGTATGCTTTTTATTTATCTGAGGTCGCCAAGTTGGATAATTCAGAAAAAAACCTCACCTTTGCTGCCCAATTAATTTTAAACAACCTGCGTTTTGAGCAGGATGAAGCAAAATTAAGCTGGCAATCGGCCCTGGCCGCTGAGTTATTTGAAAAAGCGATAAAGAAGGATCCGGAAAATGATGACCTTAAAATAGGATTAGGCAGCTGTTACATTTTTGGTAAGGGGCGTGCCGGCGGCACTGAAGAAACAATGAAGGGTATCCAGGAATTGCTATCGGTTGTTAGAAAAGACTCTAACAACATGAAAGCGCAAATGATACTTGGTTTTGGAGGGCTTGTTTCCGGGCAATATGATAAAGCCATAGAACGTTTAACCAAAGTGGTAAAAGCACAGCCCGGTAACATGGAAGCCATTGAATACCTTTCCAATGCGTATGCAGCTAAGGGTAATAAAGAGGAGGCTATAAAATGGTTAAAGGTTATGAGAAGAATGGATAATAACCCTGAATTTTTGAGGCAGGTGGACGAAAAAATAAAATCGCTTGAGTAAATAATACAAACCGCATTAAACATATTTTAAAAAATTAAAAAGACTAGTTATGCCTTGTGGTAAAAAGAGAAAACGTCATAAAATTGCAACTCATAAGCGTAAAAAACGCTTAAGAAAGAATCGTCATAAGAAAAGATAATTTATCGTTTTTCTTGTGATGCCGGGTAACTTCTTCCCGGCATTTTTGCCTGCGTACGTATTGTTTTGGATATAATTTTTAATTACACCATTGCGTAGCTGCGTACAGGGCAAAATCTTTTTGCCATAGATTATTTGGTCTTATCAAACTTCTTTAATTGACCAAGGAACTTATTATTAATGCTGCTCCACTGGGTGTTGAAATTGCCTTGCTGGAGGATAAAAAGCTGGTGGAACTGCATACAGAAAAAGCAGATGCCCATTTCGGCGTGGGAGACCTGTACCTTGGAAAAGTAAAAAAATTAATTCCCGGCCTGAATGCTGCTTTTGTAGAAGTTGGGTTTGAAAAAGATGCTTTTTTGCATTACACAGATTTAAGCCCCTATGTCCGTTCTATTTTAAAATTTACCCACCAGGCTATAAATGACAATACTGAAAACGGGCTGGATTTTGCCCGCTTTAAAGTAGAGCCAGAGATTGTAAAAACGGGCAAAATAACTGAAGTGCTTAATGGCAAGCCCAACATCTTAGTACAAATTTTAAAAGAACCTATTGCTGCCAAAGGGCCACGCCTTAGTTGCGAATTGTCATTGCCGGGCCGCTTTGTGGTGGTTACTCCTTTTAATGATATTGTAGCTGTAAGCCGTAAAATTCACAGCAGCGATGAAAGAAAACGCCTTCAAAAAATTGTAGAAGCTGTAAAGCCCAAAAATTTGGGTGTTATTGTGCGTACAGCAGCTGAGGGCAAAACCACTGCAGAACTTCATGAAGATTTATTGGCACTGGAAGCTACCTGGAAACAAATACAGCATAATCTTAAAGGTACTGCTGCACCGGCCAGAATATTAAGCGAGCAGAATAAAACAACGAGCATATTAAGGGATTTGCTGAATGAATCATTTAACAAGGTGGTGGTAAATGATAAAACTATTTTCAGCGATACAAAAAGCTACATACAGCGTATAGCACCAGATAAAACAGATATTGTTTCTTACTACAATAACGGCTCTCCTATTTTTGACAATTTTGGTATTACCAAACAGGTTAAAGCGGCTTTTGGCAAAACAGTTAACCTGCCCAGCGGCGCTTACTTAATAGTGGAGCATACGGAAGCTTTGCATGTTATAGATGTAAACAGCGGTTATAAAAGCGTAAGCAATAACCAGGAGCAAAATGCACTGGAAACAAACCTGGAAGCGGCTGAAGAAATTGCACGCCAGCTTCGCTTAAGAGATTTAGGCGGTATTATTGTTGTTGACTTCATTGATATGAAATTAATGGAGAACAAAAAGAAACTTGCAGATGCGATGGAGCAGTTAATGCGCAGCGACAGGGCTAAACATGCCGTACTGCCCATCAGCAAATTTGGGTTAATGCAAATTACCCGGCAGCGCATGAAGCCTGAAATGAACATCAACACTTCGGAAGTATGCCCAAGTTGCGAAGGAACAGGCAAGATTTCATCCACACTTATACTGGAAGATGAGATTGAAAAAAATCTTAGTTACTTAATAATGCAAAAACACAAAGGGCTTACCATAGAAGTACACCCCATGTTATTTGCATATCTTACCAAAGGCTTTTTCTTCAATTCTATTTTAGCTAAATGGCGCCGTAAATACAAACAGCGTATTAAACTTAAGGCTAACAGCAATTACCATCTTACACAATTTCATTTTTTTGATGAAAATGAAGAGGAGATAAAACTGTAAAGTTTTTTAAATCCGCACATTATTACCAAAAATTTTTCTTAGCTCGGCAACAGAAATTTCTTCAAAAACTGTTTTAATCACCGCATTCCCTGCAACAGTAAAATCCTTCCTGCATTGATAAATTTTGCCTTCGGCTTTAATAAATGCCAAAAGCGTAACTGATTGGTCGTTTGGAAGATTTTGCAATGTGTATTGCTGCTGATTATTATTTTGAATCGTTCCATTTACGAGGCCTGAAAATTCTTTAAAAAGTAAAAAATAATGCAGCGGGTATTTGTTAAGAGTTATAGGCAATTCCAGTTCAACATCTGAATTTTGTGGCCCTTTATAAAACCTATCACAGTTTAACCACCCCAATGTGGTAATTGCTGTTGTGTTGTAATACTTCATTATTTGTCCTGCTAGTGTTTGGGGCTGCCAGTTAGCTTTTGCCTGTTCAACTGCAATTTTTATTTCTTCTTTTCTACGTTTTTCCTCTTCAGCATCTTTGCAACGTTTAATTATAAATTGTTTGGGTGGTCCGTATACCATGTACAAATAATTGGAGTCAATTCTTGCTCCTGCAGGAATATTTGCAGGTCTTTTGGGCCACATATATACAGTATCAATAAAAATTTTAGCACTATGTTTATTAACTGTATCGACTAATTGAGCTATTGTTACTTTTGTATCATAAAAATAAACCTGGGCCTTTGTTGACGGGTAAATTTTTGCATTACCATTTGTATCGTACATAAAGGCGGGTGCAAAATCAGTAAAACTATTCCGGTTACTGTCTGTAAACATCGCTTCGGTAGTGGTTGCTTCATTACCCTTTTGTTGGATTAAAGGCGAACCGGCAGTTAACCAATTCATATTACCAGATGTGTCACGCTCGCCGTAAAATAATTCCATTTCACTATCATTCAAAACCGGGAAATCAACATTTAGACGCTTGCCTTTTTTTACCTGAAGTTTTTTTCCATTGCAAAACATTTCTAAAAAATAACTGCCGCCGGATACAAGCAAGCGGCCGTTACTAACCGTAACGGCATTCGCTTTAAATAAATCGTTGCTGTTTGTTAATTCAACCATTCTTACTTCTATCGGACCGTCAACAGTTGTTCCGTCTGCCTTTTCTAATACATCATAGCTAACAGTAACCTTTAAACCTTTTTTACCAGTAACAATTTTTGTTTTAGACTTTGGAACAATAAATCTTTGAACCGAATAAGTTACAAAATCGCCAGAAAGCTTTTGCAAATTAAGGGTATCATCAGGCAGCTGAAATATCTCCGACGCAGTATCAGCAGCACGTATGTTTTGCGCTGAATTTATTTTTTGTTTTGAATTGCAGGCTGAAGATAGCAACACAGCAGCAAGTGCTGCAAAGGCAGTACGTACAATTGGCATGGTATTAAGTTTTAGTCAGGAAAGATGAAACCAAAACTGTAACGGTACGTTAGCGGATGCAATATGTGCCTGAACCTAAAAAAATGTTAAACGAAAATTGTTGTAGATTATAAATCAGCCCTGGATATTATAACATTTTTACTCTCAAAATAGTTAATGAGTACGGCTTTATTACAAGGTTGATTTTTTTATTTTTTACACTTATCTCTCTCTCGTTTGGTGCTACAGCCAAAGCATTTTCAAAAGAATTTACATTGTTTAGTTCTGCTGCAAGTGTAATTTGTTTTGCTAAAATATTCGTTTTCTTCACTCCTTCCAGCAATACATCTTTCGTCATTTCATTTGAAGAAGTGTTTACAAACTTAAGTATCAATTCCCCTGCACTTTTATCAATACAGGCTGTTGCATACAAACTGTCTTTACCTGCAAGCGGGCTGTTGTTTTGTAACAAAGGCACCACATGCGTTCCTTTATTTAAAGAAAATAATTTTTGAACCTGGTAATTAGGTGTTCCATAACTGGTAAGGTTGTTTACCCAAATTAAATCGGGTGCCCATTGCCATCCTTCTGCATGCGCAAACAATGGTGCATATGAAGCCATTTCCACAACATCTGCATTGCGTTCCAGCCCGGTCATAAATGCAGCTTCTGCAATAGCCGCCTGCCAGTTATTTCTACGGATGGCTGGTGTATCCCAATTTACATGCGCTGCATATTCACCTGCAAAAACCTTTGCACCATTGCGTTCATAATTATCATAACGGGATGCGTTTTGTAAAAACCATTCTGGCTTCCGGTAATAATGTTCATCCACAAAATCAGTTTTCAATTTCCTAAGCTCTTTATTGAGGTATTCAAAACGGCCTCCTTCAGGATCTGTACCGCTGCTGCTTACAATTTTAAAATCCGGATACTTAGCTTTAATTGCTTTAATAAACAATTGCAAACGCTCAACATATTGTGGCCCCCAGTTTTCGTTACCCACTCCCATCATTTTTAAATTAAATGGTTGCGGATGCCCCATACCGGCACGCACTTTTCCCCACGGCGTTGTTACATCACCATTTGCAAACTCAATTAAATCCAGTGCATCCTGTATGTAAGGATCTAATTGATTTAACGGCGCCACTTCTCCACTATTAAACTGGCAGGCCATGCCGCAGTTTAAAATAGGTAATGGTGCTGCGCCAATATCTTCTGCCAGTTGAAAATATTCGAAAAAACCCAAACCAAATGTTTGAAAATAATCTGGTGCCTGGCGGTTAGCAAATTCAGTATTCCAGCGGTTAATTATTAATTGGCGTTCTTCTATTGGCCCAATTGTTTTTTTCCATTGGTAACGCCTTGCTAAATCAAAGCCTTCTACAATACAGCCACCGGGAAAGCGGATGAAGCCCGGCTTCATATCTGCCAGCATTTGCACCATATCTGCACGCATGCCGCCCGGCCGGCCCTTCCATGTATCAGCAGGAAACAGCGATACCATATCAAAATCAACTTCGCCATCGCCTTCAATCCAAACATTCAGCTTAGCTTTCGGTTCTGTTGCAGTTGCATTAAAATTTGCAGTTACCTTTTTCCATTCATTATTAGTTGCTGCAATAGTTATTGCTGTTTTGCCTATTACTTCCTCTTTACTATTAACAAGCTCTAACACTATTCTTACATCGCCTGTTTTTCTTTTTACCATTGCAGAAAAATCATAACGGTTATCTTTTTTAATACCCATGCCTCTGAAGCCTTCGTTGCTTAACCCAATAGTGCGTTCTGTATTATTATGCAGTGTAACTCTTAAAAAACGGGGGTTGTTTGTATTCTCATCGCTCCTGTTAATCACTAAAAAGTCACCTTCTGTTTTGGGCTTACCCAAAACTTTCCAACCCATCATAGGTTTAATAAATTCAAACGAGCGGTTTTTAATTAATTCAGCATAAATGCCGCCATCTGCTCCCAGGTTTATATCTTCAAAAAATACGCCCCACATGGTTGGCTGTATTTCGCATTTAATTTGATTGGCTTTAACAATAACAGGAGTATTATTTTGGGCTTTAGCAGTAATAACTACCATAACAAACAATAACGAAGCAATCCTTTTAAAATTCATAGCAAGAAAATTTTGTAAAGCAAATAACTTATAAGAACCGAAGCTAACAAACTTACAGGAGTAACATACCTGCTCCATGCTGATGCAATAAAAAAGCGGCCCGGTAGTACCAGGCCGCTTTTAAAAACTATTTATTTTAATTAATGATGATGATTGTGCATCATACCATTTAATTCTTCTCCGGTTACTTCTTTCTCTTTAGGTTTTACCTGGCTTTCCATCCAGCTAAACAATTTATCGGTAACCAAACGGCGGTAGCTGCTTTCCACTTGCTTTTCGTCTTTCATCATGCGCTCAATATAGCTGTCTAACCAGCCGGTATCCTCACCTAAATTCATGGCACCAAAATAACGCATTACTTCAGTCTTCATTCCTTCACGCAATTCCTCTGCACTTACCTGCAGTTTGTTATCCTGAACCAGTTTGTCGCTGATTAATGTCCATTTTAATGAATTGGAAAAAGAAGGGTATTCATGTTCTGCCTCTTCTGCAGACTTTGGCTTTTCACCACCGTTCTGTAACCAGCGCTTTAAAAAGTCAGCAGGAAATTCCATATTGGTTTCATCAATAAGATAATGATACAACTGGTCTTGTAATTGGTTGCGGCTTTGTGCGTCCCAGTATTGCTGTACTTCTTCTTTAATAGCAGCTTTTAATTCATCAGCTGTTTTAATATCTTTTGCCGGGTATATTTCTTTAAAAAATTCTTCGTTCAGTTCTCTTTTATCAACCAGGCCAATTTTTACAATCTCCAGGTTAAAATATTTTTTTACAGCATCTTTATCTGCTGCATCCAGGCCTAAATCGTTTGCAATGGCAGTTAATTTATCATCATCAAAAGCTTTGCTTAATTGTACAGTAACTACATCGCCAATTTTTTTGCCGGTTACTTTCTTTTGTACAGCGCTGGTAAAATATTTAACAATAACAGAGTTTTCTTTTGTTATACCGCCTTCAACTGCATTACCATCTTTATCTGCTTCTTTAAACAAAATGTTTAGTACACACTCTTCGTTTTCCACAGTTTCCAGCTCGTTCATTTTTCCACCACGTATCTGCATGCGGTTAATTTCATCTTCCACCATTTCATCGGTAGCTTTTACTTTATGCAGTGTCAATTTAGCTTTAGGTATATCAGCAATTTTATAATCTGGCTTTAAACCCATTTCAAAACCAAATTCATACTCCGCAGGATTATTTAAATCCATTTTAGCTAAATCGCTTGCCAAAGGCAGCGGTTGCGCAAAAATTTCTGGTTTTTCAGTATTCAGGTAGTTATACAGTTCTTTTTCTACTGTTTTAACCACTTCATCAGTAAAAATTGAAGGGCCATACATTTTTTTAATCATGCCGGCAGGCACCATTCCTTTTCTAAAACCGGGAATATTAGCTGTTTTGCTGTACTCTTTCAGTTTTTTATCAAATGAGGGATAATAATCTTCCTTACTCACTTTAACCACCAGTTTATCGTGTAATAAACCAATGTTTTCTCTTGTAACTGTAGCCATTGTTTGTTTATTTAACTTTTTAATACTGAACAAGGAACAAGGAATATTGAATTTTGAAGTTCGTTATTCATTGTTCCTTGTGCGATGTTTGTGCTGTCCGGATGATAGGGGTCGAACCTACATGGATTGCTCCGCTAGATCCTAAGTCTAGTGCGTCTGCCAATTTCGCCACATCCGGTTTTAAAACGGGTGGCAAAAGTAAGGCATTTTTGGTAAAGATGAAAACGATTTGTTTTCCGTAAATTCGTTTGCACACATATGGAAACAACGATTGATATACCAAAGTATAACCTGACCGAAGCCGAAGAAAAAAAGGAAATTCTGCGCCAATACCGGGGCCTTTTACGTGCATTAAAGCCCAAATTAAAGCCCGGAGATAAGGAACTGGTACGCATTGCTTTTGAAATGGCTGCCGAAGCCCATAAAACCATGCGCCGCAAAAGCGGGGAACCCTATATTTTACACCCGCTGGCAGTAGCCAAAATTTGTGTTGAGGAAATTGGCCTGGGCGTTCGCAGTACTATTTGTGCGCTTTTGCATGATACCGTGGAAGATACCGATGTTACCCTGGATGATATTAAGCGTGAATTTGGTAACGAAATTGCCAAAATTGTGGATGGCCTTACCAAGATTAGTACGGTAATGGACACCAATACCACCCAGCAGGCAGAAAACTTTAAAAAAATATTACTTACACTTACTGACGACCCCCGTGTTATTTTAATTAAACTGGCCGACCGGTTGCATAACATGCGTACCATGGACAGTATGAAACGGGAAAAGCAATTAAAAATAAGCAGTGAAACGGTGTATGTATATGCTCCATTGGCGCACCGCATGGGCTTGTATAATATTAAAACGGAGATGGAAGACCTTTCCATGAAATACATGGAGCCGGACACGTACCGTTACATTGCACAAAAGTTAAGTGATACCAAAAGGGAACGCACTAAATACATTAACGACTTCATTCGCCCTATAAGAGAAAAACTGGAAAAAGCCGGCTTTGATTTTGAAATTTATGGCCGCCCTAAAAGCATACACTCCATTTGGACCAAGATGAAAAAGAAAGGCGTAAGCTTTGAAGAAGTGTATGACCTTTTTGCCATCCGTATTTTAGTAAATGCACCGCTTGAAAAAGAAAAAGAAGAATGCTGGAAAGTATATTCAATTATTACAGATGCCTATAACCCAAGCCCGGAAAGATTGCGTGACTGGCTTAGCAACCCAAAAAGCAATGGTTACGAAGCGCTGCACACCACCGTAATGGGGCCACAAGGCAAATGGGTGGAAATACAAATACGCACCAAGCGTATGAATGAAATTGCGGAAAAAGGTTTGGCCGCACACTGGAAATACAAGGAAGGAAAAGATGATGAAAGCCGTTTTGATATTTGGTTTCATCAAATACGGGAAGCGCTCAGCAACCAGGATACCAACTCACTTGATTTTTTACAGGACTTTAAAACCTCCTTTCTTGCAGAAGAAATTTATGTGTATACACCCAAGGGGGAAGTGCGTATGTTGCCTACCGGCTCCACAGCATTAGATTTTGCATTTAGTGTGCACACCGCTGTGGGCAGCCGTTGCATTGGCGCCAAAGTAAATCATAAACTGGTGCCTATTAGCACCAAGCTGCGCAGTGGCGACCAAATAGAAATTATTACCAGCGCCAAACAAAAGCCCAACCCGGAGTGGCTGAATTATGTGGTAACCACAAAAGCCAAAACAAAAATTAAGGATACTCTTAAAGAAGAAAAAAGAAAAGTTGCAGAAGATGGAAAGGTAATACTGCAAAAAAAATTAGATGCTATTGGCGGCATGGCCACACAGCATAACATGGAAGAACTGGCTTCTTTTTATAAAGTAAATTCATCGCTTGATTTATTGTATGAAATTGCCAACAAAAAAATTGATTTAAAAGAATTAAAAGATTTTACTGCCAGCGGCGACCGGTTGTTTTTTCCTAAACCTCCCAAACCTGAGGGAGATGAGCATCCACATGACGGTATTGCAAAACCTGCAAAAAAAGAGAAAGATGCAGAGCTGATAATTTTTGGCGAAAGCAGCGACAAAATACAATACACTTTAGCCAACTGTTGCAAACCAATACCTGGTGATGATGTATTTGGATTTGTAACACAGGGCGAAGGTTTAAAAATACACCGCACCAATTGCCCTAATGCTGCAAGGTTATTGGCCAACTATGGCCATCGTGTGGTGAAAACAAAGTGGGCTAAAAACAAAGAGATATCTTTCCTTACCGGTTTAAAAATTATTGGGCTGGATGATGTGGGTGTGATACACAAAATAACCAACCTCATAAGCGGCGAAATGAAATTTAATATTGCTGCCATGACGATTGAGGCAAGTGAAGGTATTTTCCGCGGCAACATGAAAATATTTGTACACGACAAAGAAGAACTGGATGAACTGGTTGTACGGCTTACCAACCTGCCGGGCATAGAAAAAGTGGACAGGTATGATACGGAGTAGATGATACTCCGTCAACCCTATCAACTTTGTTAACCCTTCTTCCCTATTTAACCATTAATTTACCAAAGGGTACAACCTTTCTTCATAAAAACACATCATCTTTACACAACAAAAAAAATATTTTATGCAAGAGTTAATTAACCGCCTTACTGCCGAAGCAGGCATAAGCGCTGACCAGGCCACCAAAACTTTGGAAACAATAAAAAGTTTTGTAAAAGAAAAATTTCCCATGCTGGGAGGCGCTGTAGATAATATGTTTGCTGCCACACCAGAAGCTGTAGCCGCTGCTGCAAAACCAGAAGAGAAAAAAGAAGAAGGTATAATGGATAAAATAAGTGATGTTATTCCCGGTCAAACCGGCGAAAAAGTAGAAGAGTTTGCTAAAAATGCTGCACACAAAGCAGAAGAAGTTTTTGACAGCGTGAAAGATAAACTGAGCGGCTTGTTTGGTGGAGACAAAAAATAATTTTTGTATTAGTTCAATAAAAAAGCCCTTTATAACAAAGGGCTTTTTTTATACGCTCATTTAGGTTTATTATTTCAACGCTTCCCTCGCTATTACTATCTTTTGTATTTCGCTGGTGCCTTCACCAATAGTACACAACTTACTGTCACGGTAAAATTTCTCCACCGGAAAATCTTTGGTGTAACCATAGCCGCCAAAAATTTGTACAGCATCGGTGCTCACTTTTACAGCCACTTCACTGGCGTAGTATTTTGCCATTGCTGCTTCTTTCGTCATGGGCAAGCCACGCATTTTTAAATCGCAGGCATTATTAATTAGTAATTCGGCAGCGGCAATTTCTGTAGCCATATCTGCCAGTTTAAAACTAATGCCCTGGAAGTTTGCAATAGGCTGGTCAAACTGGTAACGCTCTTTTGAATACTGTACAGATGCCTCAAAAGCGCCTTTTGCAATACCCAGGCCAAGTGCTGCAATAGAAATTCTTCCCCCATCTAAAACCTTCATGCTTTGTTTAAAGCCGGCGCCCACTTCACCTAAGCGGTTAGCATCCGGTATGCGGCAATTATCAAAAATCATTTCTGCCGTTTCGCTTGCACGCATACCTAATTTATTTTCTTTTTTGCCACCGCTAAAACCCGGCGTTCCTCTTTCCACAACAAATGCTGTGGCATTGTCTTTTGTACGTGGCTCACCAGTGCGGCAAATCACCACTGCTATATCTCCTGTTTTACCATGCGTAATCCAGTTTTTAGTACCGTTAATCACCCATTCATCACCATCTTTAACAGCCGTGGTTTTCATATTACCTGCATCGCTCCCTGTGTTAGCTTCTGTTAAACCCCATGCACCCAAATATTCCAGCGATGCCAGTTTGGGCAAATATTTTTTCTTCTGTTCTTCGTTGCCAAAATTTAAAATATGCCCGGTACATAATGAATTATGTGCCGCTAACGATAAACCAATGGAGCCGCACACTTTTGCTACTTCTTGTATAATAGCGCTGTATTCAAAATAACCCATACCGCTGCCACCGTATTGTTCGGGCACAAACACACCCATTAAACCCAGCTTGCCCATTTCTTTAAAAATATGCAGGGGAAATTCCTGGCTTTCATCCCACTCCATTACATGTGGCTTAATATATTGCTGTGCAAAATCTTTGGCGGTTTGTGCGGCCTGTTGCGTTAATTCGCTTTGCTGAAAATTCATACAGAAACAATTGGTTGTTGAGCAAATGTAGGAGATTTACCTCTGACACTACGGTGATGTGAAAGCGACTTTAAAAAATTATTGAACTTTTAAATAAGGAGCCGCTTTGCTGTATATTTCTTCAGTAACCATCATAATCTGTTTAATATCCGCTACCGAAGAAAAATTGCCGTGCTGGCTTCTGTATTGCACAATGGCATTGGCTAAATTATATTTTATGTAAGGATGCGTTTTCAATTCATCAACAGCGGCTGTGTTGATATTGAATTGCTTTAGTGTTGTATTACTGAGAGTTAAACGCCCTTTTATTTTTTGAAAAGTTGAATCGGGCAAGCCAAACGTTTCTCCTACCTGTTCAATTTTATAAAAGCCACCCAGTTTATCCCTGAAATTTATGATACGCTGTGCCAGTTTGCTGCCTATGCCGGGTAATGCAATCAGCATTGTGGTATCAGTAGTATTAATATCAATTACTGATGGGGAATATTTAGGTTTATCAAATTTTTTTGGCTCGTACAATGTTTGTTCTGCATAGTTGTTTTCTTTAGGTGCAATTTGTACATAAGGCAACAGGCGTTGTACCTCATCTTCATGCAGGCCCCAAATTTTGCCTATGTCTTCTGGTTTATAAAAATGCCCGCCTTTGCTTAAATAATTTTGAATAGTGCTGATGGTTTTATCTCTCAACCCCAGCCGTTTCCAGTCTGCCGCCGATGCCGTGTTAGGGTCAAAATAAAACAGCTCACCTTTTACACTGTTTTTATAATAATTATTTTTTTCTGATGGCTGATAATAGTTAGGATAATTATCATCATCATTATTATAATTTCTTTTTACAAAACCGGTAGCTGAATCCTGCTTAATTTTTAATGCGGCGATTTCATTTTTAAAGCCGGTTGTATTGGCTGTTTTTTGCTTTATAAATAAAGGAAATAAAAAAGGTACAAGAATAAACAGCACAATCAATACCAGTATGGCAATAATGCCCCTGCGTTCTTTTTGGGTAAAATTTAAGTAAGAAGAAATTAACTGCTTAAACATTTGCCGGTTTATATCCGCAAAATAAATGATGCAGCTAACGGTTACAATACCCTAAAAGGGTAATTAATCAAGCTTTACCTCAAGTCCATCATACGCCAGCTCAATACCAGCCGGCAAGGTTGCACTTACATCTTCATGTTTGCCCAACTGATGGCTTATGTGTGTAAAATATGCCTGGGGTATTTGCAGGCCCTGCACTTCGGCAATGGCTTCATCTAAAGTATAGTGAGAGATATGTTTTTCCTTCCGCAATGCGTTCAGCACAATTACTTTGCTGCCACGTATTTTTTCTTTTTCAGTTTCTTCAATACGGTTAGCATCTGTTATATAAGTAAAGTTGCCAAACCTAAAACCCAGCACCGGCATTTTATGGTGCCATACTTCAACTGGCAGCACCGGAATATCACCAATATAAAAAGGTTGATTGTCGATTGTATTTAATTGCAGTTCCGGCACGCCGGGATATTTTTTATCTGCAAATGCATATGCAAACTCCCGCTTTATCGCTTCTTCAGTTAACGAATTGGCATATAAAGGCATGGCTTTTTTTTGAAAGAAATTAAAAGCACGTACATCATCCAGCCCGGCCACATGGTCTTTATGCGGATGGGTAAACACCACGCCATCTAATTTTTTTATGCCGGCACGTAACATCTGGTAACGAAAATCCGGTGTGGTATCAACAACAATGGTGGTGGTATTGCTTTGTACAAGTATGCTGCTGCGGAGGCGCTTGTCTTTTTTATCGGCAGATGTACAAACAGCGCAACTGCAACCAATCATGGGCACGCCACTGCTGGTACCTGTACCGAGAAATGTTATTTTTAAAGAAGGGAACTGCACAAAAACAAAAATAGGAATTCGCAAGATGGAATTCCTGTTTCTTTATATACAATTTATAATTACTTATGCGCCTCTACACTCATAATCTCTTCATACATCTTTTGGCTTTCCAGTGTAAGTGCATCAAAATTTATTTCCAGTTGGGGCATCAGGTCAACCAAAGTATTTATACGGCCTTCGGTTTGCAAAAATTTATTAAGCACCACTACTTTCTTTGCCTGTAAAATGCAATAGCCGCTTTGGAAATTACCTCGTTCGTACCGGATTATATAACCAGCTTCTTCAGCTATTTGTTCAATTTTATCTAATGTGTGTTGTGTGTATTTCATAGTCACCTCAATCTTGCCCCAAACCCCTGAAGGGGCTTTTGGCTCTTTTAATTCAGTGCAATTTCCTTTAATAGCAACTGATTGAGTAATAAAATTTTCAACAAACGTTAATAACTAAAAAATTAATATGCTGCAAACACAGTAAAGTATTTTTATTAGAAGCTTTTGTAAGCCCCTTTCCCGAAAGCATTCGGGACAAGCACGGGTTTGGGGCATTATTTATTCGTCATTCGTATCACCGGCACAATCATTTCTTCTAAACTTACACCACCATGTTGAAAAGTATTGCGGTAATAATTTACATAGTGATTGTAATTATTGGGATAGCATAAAAACAAATCTTCTTTAGCAAAAATAAAACTTGAGTTTACGTTCGGCACCGGTAAACCTGCTTCTCTCGGGTCTCTGAAAGCCAGCACTTCCTTAGGCTCATAATTTAAATTGCGGCCATGTTTGTAACGCAGGTTAGTGGTGGTTTGTTTATCACCAATAACTTTTGCCGCAGTACGCACTTTTACGCTGCCGTGGTCGGTAGCCACAATCATATTTATTTTTTTTTCGGCAATTTTTTTCAGGGCTGCATGCAAGGGGCTGTGCTCAAACCAGCTTTGCGTTAAACTGCGGTAACTGGTTTCATCTCCTGCCAGCTCTTTCAATACTTCCATTTCTGTACGGGCATGGCTCAGCATATCTACAAAATTGTACACTATAATATTAATGTCATTCGTAAGCATGTTGTGAATATTATCCACCAGCTTTTGCCCATCGTTATTATTGGTAATTTTTGTGTAAGAATATTTTAAATCTCCTTTTCCCAAACGTTTCAGTTGTGCCTTAAAAAATTCTTCTTCAAATAAATTTTTGCCGCCTTCATCATCATCGTTTTTCCATTGCACAGGAAACTGCTTTTCAATATCCACCGGCAACATACCGGCAAATATTGCATTACGGGCATATTGCGTAGCTGTGGGCAGTATGGCATAAAAAGTTTCCTCCTCATGTATGCGGAAGCTTTCCGCAAAAATGGGCTGTATAGCTTTCCACTGGTCAAAACGCAAATTATCTATCAGCACAAAAAATAAGGGCGTGCCTTTTTCCAAATGCGGAAACACTTTAAACTTCATCAGTGTATTACTCATTATAGGCGCTTCGCTGCTTTTGGGGCTTACCCATTTTGCATAATTTTTACTAATAAATTTAAAGAACTCCGTATTGGCTTCGTTCTTTTGTGTTTGAAAAACTTCCTGCATTTCGGGGCTGTCGCTTTTTTTCATTTCCAGCTCCCAATACACCAATTTTTTATAAATATCCATCCAGCCGTTATAATCCGGGTTGTCGTTCAGCGCCATAAATAAATTACGAAACTGCTGCTGGTAAGCCAAGGTTGTTTTTTCTGCAACCAACCGCTTATTATCTATAATTTTTTTAAGGCTCAGCCACACCTGGTTAGGGTTAACGGGTTTAATTAAATAATCACTTATCTGGCTGCCAATAGCTTCATCCATTAAATTCTCCGCTTCATTCTTTGTAATTAATACAACAGGCAGGTTGGTGTTGTACTCTTTAATTTGCTGTATAGTTTGTAAACCTGTAATGCCGGGCATGCTTTCATCAATCAGTACTACATCCACAATATTTTCTTTTACATATTCCACTGCATCAAACCCGTTTGTTTTGGTTTGCACTTCGTAGCCCTTATTTTCTAAAAACATAATTTGAGAAGTAAGGCTGTCAATTTCATCATCTACCCAAAGTAATTTTGCTATGCTCATGGTTAATAGTTCATGGTTAATAGTTCATGGTTGATGGATGGAAAATTCTTTAAAGCTAAACTGCTTTACAATGAACCATCAACCATGAACCATGTGCTGATCTTTACAAATTTAACTTTTTACACCAATGCTGCTAAGCTTTATTTAGCTTTGTAAATCTTTTAACAAAAACAAGCAGACTGTCAACTATCAGCTAACATCTGCCAACTTAAAAAATGCCTTTTCGCAAAATAATTAATGACCCTGTTTACGGCTTTATTACCATTGATGATGAACTCATTTACCAGGTAATTTCTCACCCGTATTACCAGCGCCTGCGCCGCATAAACCAAATGGCAATGGCCTACCTGGTTTACCCGGGTGCGGTGCATACAAGGCTGCACCATTCTTTAGGCGCTTACCATTTAATGTGCAATGCCATTGCCGAATTAAAAAGCAAGGGCACAGAAATAACCGCTGCTGAAGAGCAGGCGGCAAAAATTGCCATACTGCTGCATGATGTTGGCCACGGCCCTTTCAGCCATGCGCTGGAGCATACTTTAATTGAAGGCATGCACCACGAAAAAATATCGCTGCTGATAATGGAAGATTTGGATAAACAATTTGGCGGAAAACTACAGTTGGCTTTGGATATATTTACGGGCACTCATCCTAAAAAATTTTTACACCAGTTAATAAGCGGCCAGCTGGATGTGGACCGCATGGATTACCTTACCCGTGACAGTTTTTTTACCGGTGTAAGCGAAGGTGTTATTGGTTACGACCGTATTTTAAAAATGCTTGTGGTGCATAATGGCGAGCTGATGGTGGAGGAAAAAGCCATTTATTCCATTGAAAAATTTTTAGTAAGCCGCCGCCTCATGTACTGGCAGGTGTACCTGCATAAAACAGTTTTATGCGCCGAGCAAATGCTGAAACGCATAATAAAACGTGCCAAACATATTAAAGCTGCTGCACCGGCATCCTTAAATAAATTAATTAATGAGCCGGAAACCAAAATAAGTATAGAAGAGTTTTGCAGCCTGGATGATTTTGATGTGGTGGCAGCAATAAAAACATGGTGTGCACATGAAGATGTGGTGCTTTCCACATTATGTAAAGGCATAATAAACCGGCAACTGCTTAAAGTAAAATATTTTGGCGAGCCGGTAAATGAAGCGCTGCTGAAAGAGCAAACCGCCCTTGCCTGTTTTAACTTAAACATAAGTGCAGATGATGCACAATGGCTGGTATTTACTGGTGAAGCAGTAAGCAGTACCTATAATTTTGAAGATGAAAACATACATATTTTGTTTAAGAATGGTACTGTAAAAGACATATCAGAGGTGGACAATGCCCTTATTAATCAAAACTTAAAAGGAAAGGTTAAAAAATATTACATTTGTTACACACGGGCTTAATTTTTGCCTGTTAACCTGCAAAGAAACACCATGCAATTTTCTGCAACACAAATAGCGCTGCTTATTGGCGGCAAAGTAGAAGGTAATGCCGATGCAGCCGTAGGCTCATTTGGTAAAATTGAAGAAGCCCAGCAAGGCCAGCTGGCATTTTTAGCCAATCCCAAATACGAAGAACATTTATACAGCACCAAAGCATCGGTTATTATTGTTAATGAAACACAGGAATTAAAACAGCCTATTGCGGCAACGCTTATACGGGTACCCGATGCTTACTCTGCTTTTGCAACATTACTGGATAAATACCAGCAAATACAACAGCAGCAATTAACCGGCATACAACAACCTGTTTATATTGATGCCACTGCAAAAACCGGCGACAATGTTTTTATTGGCGCTTTTGCATATATAGGCGAAAAAGTAATTGTGGGCAATGGCACAAAAATTTATCCCAATGCTTTTTTAGGCAACAATGTAATTATCGGTCAAAACTCAGTAATACACCCCGGTGTAAAAATTTATTACAACTGCGTTATTGGCAACAATGTGGTAATACATGCAGGCACTGTTATTGGTGGTGATGGTTTTGGTTTTGCACCACAGGCTGATGGCAGCTTTAAAAAAGTGCCGCAAATTGGTAATGTAATTATTGAAGATGGGGTGGAGATTGGCGCAAATACAACCATTGACAGGGCTACAATTGGCAGCACATTAATTAAAGCCGGTGCCAAGCTGGATAACCTGCTGCAGATTGCACATAATGTGGAAGTGGGCAACAACACTGTTATTGCTGCACAGGCGGGTGTTAGCGGCAGCACTAAAGTGGGCAATAATGTTATGATTGGCGGGCAGGCAGGTATTGTTGGCCATATTAATATTGGCGATGGCGCTAAAATTAATGCACAAAGCGGCGTTAGTAAATCAATTGAAACAGGCAAAGCTGTAACCGGCTCCCCTGCGCATGATTATACCGCTGCATTACGCAGCCAGGCAGCCAGCCGCAAATTGCCAGAGCTGGAAAAAAGAGTGAAAGAATTAGAAAAGATAATTGCGGAACTGCTGGTGAAGCAATAATTCTCTTTTAAATAAATACTATTGTTGCCAACTATTCCACGGCAATTGTAATCTTTACCTTAATTACAAAAAAATACGTTGCACATTTTTACCAGGCATATAGTTTTTACAATACTATTTTTTTTGTGTGTTTCGTCATGCCTGTCACAATCCGTCAGTTTTTCAGGAGTTATACAGGATGCACATACCAAAGAGCCCATACCCTTTGCTTCTGTTTATTTTAAACGCAGCAATATTGGTAAAACCACCGACAGTGCCGGCAACTTTTCTTTTTATATAAGCAAGTACAGTAAAGACACACTGCTGGTAACATATGTTGGTTACGAAACTTATAAATTACCCGTTGATGACTCCTTAAATAATAAAAGCACTGTTATTGCCCTGCAGCGTGCTGCCGCAACCGGTGCTGTACTTGTAAAATCTAAATACAACAAAGGATTGTTTTTGTGGAAAAAGATAATGAGTAAAAAGAAACAGTACAACCGTTATGCGCTTACCAATTTTGGTTACGAAGCATACAACAAACTGGAAATTGATATTAAAAACTTTAATGCAGGCAAGGCTAAAAAGAATATTTTATTGAAGCCATTTTCTTTTGTGTTTGACAATATGGACAGCGTAAGTGAAAAGGAACCATTTTTACCGGCTTATTTATTAGAAAGCGTAAGCGATTACAGCTACCAGCGCAGCACCAAAAAGTTTTTTGAAAACATTAAAGCCAGCAATACCAAAGGTTTTGCAAATGAAAGCATTAGTAAACTGATGGGTGTAATGAACCAGAATGTAAACAGTTATGGCAATTACATTAATGTAATGGATAAAGACTTCATCGGGCCGTTTAATGATAATGCGGATGTGTACTATAACTTTTTTGTACCGGATACACAGGTGGTAAACGGTAAAAAAATATTTCACTTTTTGTTTTCACCAAAACACCCCGGGCAAAATACTTTTGAAGGCGATGCATGGGTATATGCTTCCACTTTTCATATAGAAAAACTAAACCTGTACCTGGGTAAAGATGCCAATATAAATTACATAGACCGCATCAGTGTGTACCAGGAGTTTATTCCTGTTAATGACAGCATTTATTTTTTAAGCCGTGATAAATTCTTTGCCGACTTCCGGGTACTGGGCAAAAATTCTTTAACACTAATCGGAAGAAAAACCACTTCATATAAAAATATTATCATCAACAGCGATTCTATTACGGCATTGTTTAAACAGCAGCCCATAGAAGAAGTGGTAAAAACAGAGCCGGGCAGCAATGCAAAATCAGACTCTGTTTGGAATACGCTGCGGCACGACACTTTATCTAAAAATGAAAAAGCCATTTATGCCACGGTGGATAAGCTGCTGCAAATGCCCAAATTTCAGCGCCTGCAAAACACACTTAAATTTATTGGCACCGGTTATAAAACATTAACCAATTACGAAATTGGCCCGTGGTTTAACTGGATAAGCAAAAACAGCTGGGAAGGCCTGCGCACCCGTTTTGACTTAGGCACCACAACCGGCTTTAATAAACATATTTACTTACACACTTATTTAGCCTACGGTTTTGGTGATAAAAAATTTAAAGGCAAAGCAGAAGCATTCTGGATTGTAAAGCGTGACCCCAAACGCTTTCGCCTGCATGCCGCCTATAGTAATGATATTGACAATGGCATCAGCCAAATTGGTGATGTGGGACAGGATAATATTTTTTCGCTGGCCATACGAAAGCCAAACACTACAAGAAAATTTTTACAGTTGCAGGATATGCGTTTTGAAGTATTCAATGAGCTGGGCAAGGGTTTTTCAAGTGAATGGTTTATATCACACCGCAGTTACACACCTTTAAAAAACCTGCCTTTAAAAGGTGAATTTCCTGTAAGCAGTGGCCAAAGCCTGGTTAATTTTGAAGTGGCGCTTAAACTGCGGTTTGCTTATTTGGAACAATTTATTGAAGGTGATTATTTCCGTTATTCGCTGGGTACAAAATATCCTGTTACTGAAATAATGCTGGCAAAAGGTTTTGCAGGTGTGCTCAACAGCGCTTATAACTATACCAAAATTGGTGCATCGGTAAAAGATTATATGAAGATTTCTCCGTACGGTTCTTTTTCGTATAAAGTATATGCCGGTAAAATAAATGGCACACTGCCTTTTACTTTTTTAGAAAATCATCCCGGCAACGATATTTATTATTACAACAGCAGCAGCTTTAACCTGATGAACCGGTTTGAATATTTAAGTGATAAATACGCCGGCGTTAATATAGAACACAATGTTGGCTCTGGCCTGTTTCGTTTTATTCCGCTTACCCGCAAGTGGAAATGGCGCCAGTTTTGGAATGCAAAGGCATTGTGGGGTTCACTCAGCGATGCAAATAATAAATTAAACAACATTAACAGCACTTTTAAAACGCTTAACGGATCCACTTATCTTGAAGTAGGTACGGGCATTGACAATATTTTAAAAATTTTACGGCTGGATTTTGTGTGGCGGGTATTGCCAAGGCCGCTGCCGTCTAATAAAACGTCCCGGTTTGGTATTTTTGGTAGTTTCCAGTTTCAGTTTTAGGTTAGCATATGGCATGTGGTTTATGGTAAAATACAATTGGCCAGCAACTAATCAACCATTAACCATCAACCATAAACTATCTTATCTTTGCCCCCAAATTAAAACAAGCAATGGATAATAATTTTAATCCTGATAAACAACATACGCTTGCTGCTGCAGTAAGTATTTCGGGTACAGGCCTGCATACAGGCATTAATGTAGATATGACACTGCGGCCCGCCAATCCCGGTTTTGGCTTCCAGTTTCAGCGTATTGACTTAGCTGGTATGCCTGTTATTAAAGCCGACTGCGATTTAGTTACCGATACATCCCGTGGTACTACATTAGAGCATGGGGAAGTGCGTGTGAGCACTGTTGAACATATACTGGCAGCACTGGTGGGCATGGGTGTTGATAATTGCCTTATTGAAATTAACGGCCCCGAAATTCCTATTATAGACGGCAGCAGCGAACCATTTGTTGAAATTATTGAAGAAACCGGTGTACTGGAGCAGGATGCTGCTAAAGTATGGTACACTATCGATACTAATATTTCTCATTTTGATGATGTAAAGCGTGTGGAGATGACTGCGCTGCCAGCCACCCAATATCATATTACCACATTGATTGATTTTAACAGCCCTGTATTGGGCACACAGCATGCCAGCATAAAATCTATTAAAGATTTTAAAGCAGAAATTGCCCCCTGCCGCACTTTTTGTTTTTTACATGAGCTGGAAATGCTGCTGGACAATAACCTTGTTAAAGGCGGTGATATAAACAATGCGATTGTAGTGGTTGACAAACCTGTTACCGATGAAGAAATGAGCCGCCTGGCAAAAGCATTTAAAAGAGAAAAGATTGAAGTAAAAAGCGAAGGCTATCTTAATAACCTGGAGCTGCGTTTTCCTAACGAACCTGCAAGGCATAAATTGTTAGATGTGGTTGGTGATTTAGCCCTTATAGGTTACCCCATAAAAGCACATATTATTGCCAACCGCCCCGGCCACAGCAGCAATGTTGACTTTGCAAGAAAAATTAAGCAGTACATTAAAAAGAACAAACACACTAAAGATATTCCGGTTTACAACCCTAACCAGGCGCCAATATATACACAGCAGCAAATTGAAAAAACGCTGCCGCACCGTTATCCTTTTTTGTTTGTAGATAAAATTATTGAGTTAACGGATAAGCTGATAGTGGGTGTTAAAAATGTAACTTTTAATGAACATTTCTTTTTAGGGCATTTTCCCGGTAACCCTGTTATGCCCGGCGTATTGCAAATTGAAGCATTGGCACAAACAGGCGGTATACTTTGTATTAATGCCATGCCCGAAGGACAATATGATACTTATTTTTTAAAAATAGAAAATTGCAAGTTTAAACAAAAAGTGGTACCCGGTGATACGATGCTGCTGAAGATGGAGTTGATTGAACCTATTCGCCGGGGTATTTGTGTAATGCGGGGCAGTGTGTATGTGGGCAATAAATTATGTACAGAAGCTGATTTAACAGCGCAACTGGTAAAAAGAACTTAGCAGTTTGTGGTTGTATGTTTGTAGAGCTGCCCAGCCATAAACTTTTAAATATTTTTACTTAAACAACCACAAACCCAAAACAACAAACTATAAACTATTCAAATGATTCATCCACACACCTACATACACCCCAACGCAAAAATTGCCACTAACGTTAAGATAGATCCCTTCAGCGTAATTCATCAAAACGTGGAAATTGGCGAAGGCACATGGATAGGCAGTAATGTTACTGTTATGGATGGTGCCCGTATTGGCAAAAACTGCCGCATATTTCCCGGTGCTGTAATTGCCGCCATTCCGCAGGATTTAAAATTTGAAGGCGAACAAACCACCGTGGAAATTGGCGACAATACCACCATACGGGAGTTTGTAACAGTAAACCGCGGCAGTAAAGACAAGTGGACAACTAAAGTAGGCAGCAACTGTTTAATAATGGCCTACAGCCACATTGCACACGACTGCACAGTAGGTAACAACTGCATAATGAGCAATAATACACAAATGGCAGGGCATGTAACAATGGGCGACAATGCAATATTAGCCGGCATGTGTGCAGTACACCAGTTTGTACAAATTGGCCAGCACGCTTTTGTTGCAGGCGGCAGCCTTGTAAGTAAAGATGTGCCGCCATTTATAAAAGCAGGCCGCACGCCTTTAAGTTATGCCGGTGTAAATTCTGTAGGTTTAAAACGCCGTGGTTTTTCATTGGATCGTATTAACCAAATACTCGACATTTACCGCATTATTTATAACAAAGGCATGAATACATCCCAGGCGCTTAATTTTATTGAGGAGGAAATAACAGCCACCGATGAGCGTGACGAGATTGTAACATTTATACGTGAAAGCGGCCGTGGCATTATTAAGCGTTTTACCAAAGGCACGGGTGAAGATGAATAATTTTTTTGTAACCAGCTTTTATAACTCTGTTAAGCATCGTTGCGTCGCACTCTTGTACAACATACCATTATTGAACAATCACCCTTTCATCAATGACTGTTTCTCTTACCAATGTTGGCAAACGTTATAACCGGGAGTGGATTTTCCGCCGCTTCAATTATACGTTCCGCAGCGGAAACAGTTATGCCATTACCGGCTCTAATGGTTCAGGTAAATCAACGCTGCTGCAGGTAGTATCAGGCGCCTTAACACATAACGAAGGCACTATTGAAGTAAAAAGCAATGAGCAATTACCAATTAACAACGAACAATTGTACAGGCTTGTTTCCATTGCTGCACCTTACTTAGAATTGGTGGAAGAAATGACTGCTACTGAAATGCTTCAATTTCACCGTGGTTTTAAAGAATTAACTGCCCCCATTCCTGAAATATTACAAACCGTTGCTTTAGAAAATGCTGCCAACAAACAAATACGCTATTACAGCAGCGGCATGAAGCAGCGCTTAAAACTGGCACAGGCTTTTTTCAGCAACACCCCTGTTTTATTGTTAGATGAACCCACTACTAATTTGGATGCAGATGGTATTGCATTGTATCATAACCTAATAAAAAAATACACTGCAAACAGGCTGGTAATTGTAAGCAGTAACGATAAGCAGGAGTATGATTTTTGTGAAGATGTGATTTCAATAAGTGATTATAAATAAAGTCACCTCCTGCTGGCAATCAGCAAATTCAAATCGGTGTATTTTAACTCAAAGCGTTCGCTTAAATAAAAATTAGTAAGGCTGCCTTTAAATAAATAAATACCGCTGCGTATATTCAGCTTGTACCAAATTAGTTTTTCCACGCCGCCTTCCGCAGCAGTTTCTAAAAGCAGTGGCATTAAAACATTGCTTATAGCCTGGCTGGCAGTACGGGCAAAGCCGCTGGGTATATTGGGTACACAATAATGTATTACATCATACTTTTTAATTACAGGCTTTTCATGTGTGGTTACTTCACTGGTTTCAAAACAACCGCCACGGTCAATACTTACATCTACAATAACAGTACCCGGCCGCATCTGGCTTACCATTTCTTCCGTTACTACCAATGGTGTACGGCCGCCGTTGCCACGTAATGCACCCACAGCAACATCGCATGTTTTTAATTGCTTGCCTAAAATTTTGGGTTCAATCACACTCGTCCACATGCGCACACCAATGTTGTTTTGCATGCGTTTCAGGCGGTAAATATCATTGTCAAAAACTTTTACGCTGGCGCCCATTGCCAATGCAGTACGGGCTGCATATTCACCCACAATGCCAGCACCTATAATAATAACTTTTGTTGGCGGTATGCCGCTTATCCCACCCACCAGCACGCCTTTGCCCTGGTTGGCATTGCTTAAATATTGTCCTGCAATGAGCATTACAGCACTGCCGGCAATTTCACTCATACTGCGTACAATAGGGTTATGCCCTGTTTCATCTTTCAGGTTTTCAAAACTAAGCGCTGTAATTTTTTTCTCCATCATCTTCTCCAGTATCTCACTCTTCATTACAGCTAAGTGTATAGGAGAAATAATGTATTGCCCGTATTTCAGCAACTCACATTCTGCTTCGCTTACCGGCGCACTTTTTACAAGTATATCAGCTTCATATACCTCCTTTTTATCGTAAGCAATTTTAGCACCGGCATCGCTGTAATCTTTGTCTGAGTAACTGCTGCCCTCTCCTGCTTTTGTTTCCATAATTACCCGGTGGCCGTTGGCCACCAGTACTGCCACGGCTTCTGGCGTAAGGGCAATACGGTTTTCGCTAAAAGACGTCTCTTTAGGAATGCCAAGGAAAAGTTCTGCCCCCTTGGGTTTTATATCCAGCGTTTCCTCAAGTGTTTCGTAAGTAAAAGATGGGGAGACAAATGGTTTAGATGCGGCCACAGTAATTGAATAATTAAGAATGAATAATCAATAACAAGAATTGTCTTCTCAAATTACAAATTAAAACTGACTTTTCTTGTATTTGAGCCCGCAGTTGTTATGGTTATATACAAAGTATCATCCGGAAAAATACCGGGTGCTTTTTCCGGCCATTCCACCAAACATATATTACCGGAATACAAACAATCTTCCACCCCTGCATTCAACGCTTCCTGTTCATCTTTCAGGCGGTACAAATCCATATGGTAAACAATTTTATCTGCGGCGGTAACATATTGGTTTATGATAGAAAATGTAGGGCTGCTTACCGTGCCCTTTACTCCCGTTACTTCGCACAATGCATGAATAAAAGTGGTTTTACCGGCGCCCATTTCTCCTTTAAACGCAAAAACTTTTTTGCCATGAGCAGCTTCCAGTAACTGTGTGGCGGCGACTTTTATATCTGAAAGGCTAAAATTTAAATCCATGTTGCAAATATATTTTCCTTCATTAGTAATTAGCAAGTATCTGCCTGTAATAATTTTGTATTATGGAAAAAGTTGAATGGAAAGTGGAAGGTATGGATTGCACCAACTGTGCACTTACCATTACCAAATATTTACAAAAAGAAGGTTTACAGGATGTAAAAGTGAACTTTATTGGCGGTGATGTAAGTTTTGGTATTGATAACAGTAAATCAAAAGAAGGAATTGCCAAAGGCATTGAGGATTTAGGCTATCATGTAGCAAATCAGCCACAAACCGTTAACAACAAGCCGAAAACTAAATTTTTTTCCAATCACTTACAACGCTTTCTTTTTTGCCTGCCATTTACTTTAGTATTAATGCTGCACATGCTGCCCTGGCATTTTCATTTTTTAATGAACCCATGGATACAATTGGCAATTTGTTTGCCGGTGTTTATTGTGGGTATGGGATATTTTGGTGTGAGCGCTTTAAAAAGCTTACGGCGTGGCATACCTAATATGAATGTATTAATTGCTATTGGTGCATTGGCCGCATTTGTTTACAGTTTTATTGGCACTGTAAACAATATGGGCATGGATTATATTTTTTATGAAACCACAGCCACCATTATCACACTGGTTTTTTTAGGTGAGTGGATAGAACATAAATCTGTTTCCACCACACAAAAAGCATTAAACCAGCTGGCCGGTAAACAAAAGGTAATGGCCAATATGATTGCGTTTGATGATGAACACAAGGAACAAATTTTTCCTGTTGAAAATACACAACTGCGGGTGGGTGATTTAGTATTAATAAAGAGTGGTGAGCAAGTTCCTGCAGATTGCAAAATTTTATGGGGAGATGTGCATGTAAGCGAAGCATTATTAACAGGCGAAAGCAAACCCATTAAAAAGCAAAAAAAAGATACATTAATTGGCGGCAGCCTTGTTATTGATGGCAGCGTAAAAGCGCAGGTTACCGCTGTAGGAAAAGATACTGTGCTGAGCAATATTTTAAATTTAGTTAAACAAGCACAAGGCGAAAAGCCACCTGTACAACAACTGGCCGATAAAATAAGCGCCATATTTGTGCCTGCGGTAATTGCAATTGCAGTACTTACTTTTTTAGTGAATTATTTTGCATTTAATGTTTCTGCCACAGCTTCTTTAATGCGCAGCATTGCAGTATTGGTTATAAGTTGCCCTTGTGCTATGGGGCTGGCCACACCTGCGGCAATTGCTGTTGGTTTAGGCAGGGCTACCAAAAATGGTATTCTCTTTCGCAATGCAAAAAGTTTAGAATTGTTTAAAAACATTAAAACAGTAGTTTTTGATAAAACAGGCACTCTTACAAAAGGCAATTTAACCATTGCTGCATTTGAGCATAGTGCTGAAATAACTGAAGCAGATTTTAAACGTATTATTTTTTCGATGGAGAAATTTTCCAATCACCCTATTGCAAAAGCAATAACGGAACAATGGAAAATTAACAACCCGGTTTTATTTAAAAAAGTAGAAGAAATAAAAGGAGCCGGTATTAAGGCTGAAACTGCTGAAGGTGATATTTATCAATTAGGAACGGCCAGCGACCAACTATCAACAAACAATTACCATACAGCTTATTTAAAAAAGAACAGTGTTGTTATGGGTTGGTTTGACATGGATGATGAAATAAGGGAGGAAGCCAAAGCAGTTGTAAACTATCTCCATTCAAAACAAATTAAAACCGTTTTGTTAAGCGGCGACAGCTTGGAGCGTTGTAAAAAAGTAGCAGATGCATTAGGCATTGATGAACTACATGCACAAAAAACGCCGGAGGAAAAATTAGCAATTATAGAATCAATCAATAAAACAGCGCCAGTTGCCATGATTGGTGATGGTATTAATGATGCCCCTGCCCTTGCAAAAGCCACCATTGGTATTTCATTGTCAGATGCATCGCAGTTGGCTATGCAAACCGCACAAGTGGTATTGATGAACAAAGGCATTCAAAATTTACCGCTGGCGTTGGGTTTGGGTAAACATACATTCAGCACTATTAAAGGCAATTTATTTTGGGCATTTATTTACAATGTGGTGGCCATACCCATTGCCGCACTTGGTTTTTTACAACCCGGCATTGCTGCTTTGGCAATGGGTTTTAGTGATGTGGTGCTGGCAATAAATTCAATTCGCCTTAATTACCGCAAAGTGCTTTAATTTCATTACAAATTTTTTGTTTGAGCATTCACCAAATTTTAAAAGAACATTGGGGTTATGATGCTTTTCGTCCGCTGCAGGAAGATATTATTACTGCTGTACTGGAAGGAAAAGACACATTGGCTCTATTACCAACAGGTGGCGGTAAATCCATTTGCTTCCAGGTGCCTGCAATGGCTAAAGATGGTTTGTGTTTGGTAGTAAGCCCATTAATTGCATTGATAAAAGACCAGGTAGAACAATTAAAACGAAGAGGTATTCCGGCATTAGCCATTTACAGCGGCATGAGTTTTTTAGAAGTAAAAAAAACATTACAAAATGCCATACATGGAAACTTTAAATTTCTTTATGTATCACCAGAACGTTTAGAAACAAAATTATTTTTAGAATACTTACCGGCACTTACCATTAATTTAATTGCGGTAGATGAAGCACATTGTGTTTCGCAATGGGGTTACGATTTCAGGCCGCCTTATTTACGCATTGCTGCATTAAGGGAATATTTAAATGATGTACCGGTTCTGGCACTTACCGCTTCTGCCACAAAAAAAGTGCAGGACGATATTTGTGAAAAACTGCAGTTCAACAAAAATCAGCAATGTTTTCAGCAATCTTTTGAACGCCCTAATTTATCGTACAGTGTTTTTAATGTACCATCCAAGCAAAATAAATTACTGGAGATTTTACAGAATGTACCGGGTACTGCTATTGTATATTGCAAAAGCCGTAAGCATACAAAAGATATTGCCGATTTACTCCGCATGAATAAAATAAATGCAGACTATTATCATGCAGGTTTAACTAACGATGAACGCAATACCAAACAGGAAAGCTGGATACAAAATAAAACAAGGGTAATTGTTTGCACTAATGCATTTGGCATGGGTATAGACAAACCCGATGTAAGAGTGGTGGTGCATTATGATGTGCCTGATTGTTTGGAAAATTATTACCAGGAAGCCGGGCGTGCCGGACGGGATGGCAAACGGGCATATGCAGTGTTGCTGTACAGTAACAAAGAGCTGGAAGATTTGCAACAGCAAAGCAGTATCCGTTTTCCGGATGAAGCCACCATTAAAACGGTATACACTGCTGTAATGAATCATTTACAAATTGCCGCCGGCAGCGGAGAAGGTATGAGTTACGATTTTGATATTGCTGTTTTTTCAAACAATTTTAAACTAAACATTCTTACGGCCACTTATGCCATAAAAGCACTGGAACAAGAAGATATTCTTACATTATCCGATGCTGTCTTTAAGCCATCAACCGCTTTTATTAATGTTAACCGTAATGATGTAACGGAGTTTGAACAGCTGCACCCTGAATTAGGTGAGGTAATTAAGGGGCTGCTGCGTTCTTATGGCGGTATTTTTGATTACCCCGTAACCGTATACGAAACACAGCTGGCAAAATTTATCAGGATGGAAATTAGCGAAGTGTATAAAGCGCTGCAGCAATTACACGATTACGGTATACTGGTTTATTCTCCACAAAAAGATAAGCCACAGGTTACGCTTTTGCAAAATCGAATGTATAACGACAGCTATAGCATAAACATGACCGGTTACAATACACGTAAGAAAAATTTTGACGATAGGGTGAAAGCAATGCTGTCCTTTACAAAAGATGTTGCTACTTGCCGCAGCCAGTTTATTGCCAGCTACTTTAATGCACCGGTTAATCAAACTTGTGGTATATGTGATAACTGTATCAATAAAAAAGAGAATACCATTTCTAAGGAAGAATTTGAATTCATTGCTTCAAAAATATTTAGTGTGATAGATGCTGCTCCGGTGCCCGTAAAAGACATACAAATACTTTTAAAAGCTGTTAAAAAAGATAAGCTCTGGAAAGTGCTGCAGTTTTTACAGGCAGAAAATAAACTTATGGTTACTAAAGAAGGAATGGTTTACCGTTAAATTTGTTCTTTTGTACATTGATTATCAATGTTTAAACGTAGAACTAGAACAGGAGAGGCTTAAAAATAAAAAAGGGACCAAGATAGAAATCTAGTCCCGCTTTAAAATCCAATATCCTATGAAAAACCGAAACGAAGATAATGCGGAAATTACTACCAGACAAGTTTTTATAAAAAATTTTTATAAAAAAGTAGAAAAAAGCTGTGCAATTACCCTTACTAAAATACGTACAACTAAATAATTATCAATTGATTAAACTGATTGCATAGTGCTATTATTGTATTTTATATTTTTTTGATTTATATAAGTAATTAGCACTTTGGTACCATGCAATTGCCGTGTTTATTAAAGAATCTGGTAAATTAATTTTAACCGCCGTTCCATTAGAAAAATTGGGCAGTAAGCCTTCTACTTTTTTTTGCGGAGACAGAACAACCAGCTTACCATTACTTAAATAACCCATATCCTGGTAAGTACTTATAAAAATTCTTTCCCGTGAAGCCGGGATTTTAAAAATATCATACCCTAAAAATCTTGAAGTATAATTTACATTCATTAAACCCAAAATTGTTGGAGCCAAATCTATTTGGCTTGTAAGCCGCTGTTCAATGGAAGGTTTGATTAAAGCCGGGGCATAAATAAAACAAGGTATGTGGTAACGGGTTACAGGCAAATCAGTTTTACCTGCACTTTTACTGCAATGATCGGCTACAATTACAAAAATAGTATTGTTAAACCAGGGCTTCCGTTGTGCATCTTTTAAAAATTTACCAATGGCATAATCCGTATACTTTACTCCTCCCTCTACAGATTGTGTAGCAGATGGAATATCTATTCTTCCATCCGGGTAAGTATAAGGCCGGTGGTTGCTTACCGTCATCATGTGGTTAAAGAATAATTTGCCTTCTTTATAACTTTTATCACATTGCTGTAAAGTATAGTTAAACACGCCCTCATCATCCACACCCCACGCTGTTACATGGTTTATTAAACTGTCAGGTATATCCCTTTTATCAAGCACTGAATAACCATTGCCGCCAAAAAATTTTCCCATGTTGTCAAAAAAAGCATTGCCGCCATAGATATAATTTACATCGTAGCCTTTTGCTTTAAGAACATTACCCATTGTAAACATATCTTCATTATCAGGCCGCCGCACTATTGATTGCCCTGGTGTTGGAGGAATAGCCAATGAAATTGCTTCAAGTCCACGTACGGTACGGGTACCGCTTGCATAAAAGTTATCAAAAAACAAACTATGTGGAATTAAAGAATCAAGATAAGGGCTGATGTTTTGAGTGTTACCAAAATGCTTTAAGTAATCGCCGCTAAAACTTTCCACGCTTACCAGCATTACATTCCATTTATGCTCCGGGCTGTCATTTTTAATAACCCTTTCCACACTTAAAATATCATTGCTAAATGTTGCGTTGGGGGCCTGCAGCATTTCTCTTACTATTTTAAAATTGGCAGTATCATTCCTAGTGGCATAAAAACGATTATAATCAATTTCATTATTCCAAAAGGCGGCGCCAAATTCATAAATACCATTACCACCTAATTCGTTTACGTAATTATTGTTACTGATATTTTTAAAATGATTGTTCACTAAAAAATATGCGGCCAGCGGAAATAAAATAAATACCCCAAAAAAAGCAGAGCGTTTTGCAAAACGCATACTTACCAGTTGTGAGGCAGTAATTTTTTTTCGCAGTAAAAAAAGAGTGATAATAGTTATTAATAAAACGCCTCCTGCAATAAAAGGAATATTGTACGATTCCCAGATATTGTTTAATACTTCTGTAGTATAAATAAGGTAGTCAACAGCAATAAAATTATAGCGCACATTAAATTCATCCCAAAAAACAATTTCGCTGCCGGCATTTAAAACAAGTATTAAAGTAATCAGGAAAAACAAAATAAATAATGGGATGCGTTGCCACTTTTTCTGATACCAACTGTCCTTCATCATCCAGCAGTATAGTGCAACGGGAATGGCAAAAAAACTGCTCACCACTAAATCATAAAATAATCCAATTATAAAAATACCAATAAACTTTATTGGATTAAGCTCCAGGTTATGCCAGCTTTTAATAAGCAAAACAGTTCTTGTAATAAAACTTAATGTAACCACAAGCAATATAACAACTGCAACAGGGCCAAAGCGGTGCTTAAAAATTTTTTTCCAGTTTATCATTTGGCAAAAATACAAAGTGCCGGTTTATTGAACCGGCACTTTAAATATTATACAATGTTTTAAAACCAGCCTGATTTCTTTTTGGTTGTTCTTCCGCCGAGGCCTAATGCGCCGAGTAAAGAGCGCACAATAGTATTACCGGCTGTACGCACCATGCTTTTTACAATGGTGTTGTTAGCCACTTTTTCTAAAGCCGATGGTTCTTCTTTTGTTGTTTTTTTCTCCTCTTTCGTTTCCTCCTGCTGTTCTGCAGCAGCGTTTAATTTTGCTGTTAGTATTTCGTAAGCACTTTCACTGTCAATAGTTTGCCCGTACTTAGCCACTAATTTAGATTTAGCTGTTAATGCATCTACTTCTGTATCCGTCAAAACATCCATACGGCTGCGTGGCGCACACAGCATTACATGTGCCAATGGTGTAGGAATCCCTTTTTCGTTAAGCATTGTTACCAACGCTTCGCCTATACCCAGTTGCGTTATTAAATCCTCGGTTTTATAAAAATCTGTTTCCGGATAGTTTTCGCTGGTTTGTTTTATCACCTTCCTGTCTGCCGCTGTAAAAGCACGCAGGGCATGCTGCACTTTTAAACCTAACTGCCCCAAAACGCTTGCAGGTACATCCATAGGGTTTTGTGTACAAAAGAAAATGCCAATGCCTTTTGAGCGAATTAATTTAATAATGGTTTCTATTTGCTGCAGCAACGCTTCACTGGCTTCATTAAAAATTAAATGTGCTTCATCAATAAACATTACCAGTTTTGGTTTATCCAAATCGCCTTCTTCCGGGCTTACGGCATATAACTCTGCCAGCATTTGCAGCATAAATGTGCTGAACAATTTGGGCTTGTCCTGCAGGTCGGTTACACGAAGTACATTAATCATACCCCTTCCATCATCACTCATCCGCATCAGGTCTTCTACTTCAAAACTTTTTTCGCCAAAAAAGATATCAGCGCCCTGTTGCTGCAGTTCTATTACTTTACGCAATATAGTTCCAGTACTGGTGGTAGAAATTTTACCATAGGTTTTTTCAATTTCATCCTTACCCTCATCCCCTATATATTGCAAAACCTTTATAAAATCTTTTAAATCCAGTAGGGGTAATTTGGTATCATCACAATATTTAAAAATCATGGCAACCACCCCGCCCTGCGTATCGTTGAGCCCTAAAATTTTACTTAATAACACCGGACCAAACTCACTAACAGTAGCCCGCAGGTGTACACCTTTTTGGCCGGTAAGCGTCATTAATTCTGATGGAAACAAAGCCGGTTTGTATTCCATATTTAATTTGCTATAGCGTTCTTTTACTTTGTCATTAGTGGCGCCTTCTGCAGCAATACCACTTAAATCGCCTTTAATATCCATCAATAAAACAGGCACACTATTATCGCTCAAAAATTCGCTAATCATTTGCAGCGTTTTTGTTTTACCCGTACCGGTAGCGCCTGCAATAAGCCCATGCCGGTTCATTGTTTTAAGCGGCAGATTTATTACAGCCTCAGGTACTACTTCGCCATCTAAAACCGCAGCCCCTATTTTTACACTTTCGCCTTTGAAAGTATAGCCATCTTTTATAGCCTGTATAAATGTTTCTTTGTTAGCCATTGGTGTAAATTTTGGGAAAGTTACAAAGTGCTTTTGATATGTACTTCATGATTTAACTTTTAACTACCACTTATCAAAAAAACAGCAGTATATTTTGCAGGAGGATTTAACTGCATATTTTTGCCGCTCAATTAAATAGTTATGAAAAAAAGTTTTTTGTATTTGCTCCTCTCAGGTGCGGCCTTACCTGTAATAGGGCAAAAAGTTGCCTTTACGGAATATAAATTGAAAAATGGCCTTGACGTTGTATTGCACCAGGATAAAAGTGCCCCTGTTGTAGCCGTTTCAGTTATGTATCATGTTGGTAGTAAAGATGAACAGCCTAACCGTACAGGGTTTGCCCATTTTTTTGAGCATTTGCTGTTTGAAGGCTCGGACAATATTAAAAGAGGCGAATTCTTTAAAATTGTAAGTGCTAATGGCGGGCAAAATAACGCCAACACCACGCAGGACCGTACTTTTTATTACGAAGTGTTCCCCAGCAATCAACTGGAAACAGGCCTTTGGCTGGAAAGCGAACGCATGATGCACCCCGTTATTAATGAAATTGGTGTAAAAACACAAAACGAAGTGGTAAAAGAAGAAAAACGGCTTCGTGTGGACAATCAGCCTTATGGCCAATTTTTGGCAGAAGTAATGAAGCGGCTTTTTACCAAACACCCTTACACCTGGGTAACCATTGGCAGCATGGAACATTTAGACGCTGCAACCTTAAAAGAATTCCAGGATTTTAATAAAAAATTTTACATACCCAATAATGCCGTATTGGTTATTGCAGGCGATATTGATATTGCTAAAACAAAAAAACTGGTAGATGCTTATTTTAGCGAAATACCATCGGGCACAGCGGTAGTGCATACAAAAATTACCGAAGCACCCATAACAAAAGAAATTATTGATACTGCATACGATCCCAATATTCAAATTCCTGCAGTAATTGCAGCTTACCGCATACCGGGCATGACGAGTAAAGAATCTAAAATGCTGGAAATGGCAAGTGCAGTACTAAGCCAGGGAAGCAGCAGCCGCATGTATAAAAAAATGGTGGATGACAAAAAGAATTCACTGCAGGTAGGTTCCTTCAGTTATGCACTGGAAGATTATGGTGCTTATTTTACGTATGCGTTACCAAATAACGATACACCGCTTGATACTTTGGTAAAAGATATGGATGATGAAATTGTAAAACTGCAAAAAGAACTCATCAGCGAAAAAGAATTTACCAAACTGCAAAACCAGTTTGAAAACGAGTACGTGGATAAAAACAACCGCATGCTGGGCGTGGCAGAAAATTTAGCAGATGGTTACACATTTTATAAAAACACCAATGCTATAAATACAGAGCTGGAAGAACTGAGAAAAATAACCAGGCAGGATATTATGAATGTAGCCAAAAAATACATGAATAAAAACCAGCGGGTGTTATTGTATTACCTGCCTAAAAAATAATTTTAAAAACGTACTAATCAGTATAAAAAATGAAAAAAATAATTATAGCTGCTTTAATTGTGCTGGCCTTTCAAAACAGCTTTGCACAGGTAAAAATAGACCGCAGTAAAAAACCAGCCGCAGGCCCGGCGCCTGTTATTACAATAAAAGAACCTGTTATTTTCACTATGCCCAATGGCATTACGGTATTGGTGGTGGAAAATCATAAATTACCAAAAGTAAGAGCTTCATTAAGCATTGATGCAGGCCCCATATTTGAAGATAAAAAAGCGGGCGCAATGAATTTAATGGGAGAAATGCTTGCAGAAGGAACCAAAACAATGCCTAAAGCAGAGTTTGATGAAGCTACAGACATTATTGGTGCGGATGTAGCCTTCTCTTCTTCCGGAGGCTCGGCTGCTGCGTTAACAAGGTATTTTGAAAAAGCATTTATGCTAATGGCAGATGCATTGAGGAATCCTTCATTTCCACAAGAGTCATTTGATAAATTAAAATCGCAAACGATTACCGGTTTAAAAAACCAGGAAAAAAGTACTTCTGCAATTGCAGGCCGTGTATCACAGGCGTTGAATTATGGTAAACACACTGCCATGGGTGAGTTTACAACAGAACAAAGTGTAAAAGCACTTACGCTGGATGATATTAAAGAAGCTTATAAAAATTACATTACACCATCCCGTGCCTATTTAACTTTTGTGGGTGATATTAACCCGGTTACTGCAAAAGCATTGGCAACAAAAGCATTTGGCAGCTGGACAGGCAAAAAGCTGGAACTGCCTTCACCGGGTGATGTAAAAAATCCTGATAAAACTGAAATAGATTTTATTGATTTGCCAACAGCAGTGCAGGGAGAATTAAGCATGGGCAACCTTGTTAAAAACCCAATGAACGGTAAAGATTATTTTCCTGTTTTATTAGCCAACCAAATATTAGGAGGTGGTGCCGACAGTAAACTATTTATGAACCTGCGTGAAAAACATGGTTTTACTTATGGCGCTTACTCAAGCGTTGGCAGTGGCCGCTTTCAAAGTTTATTTAAAGCAAGCGCTGCTGTACGCACCGAAAAAGTAGACAGCGCTGTACAGGAAATGGTGAAAGAAATTTTGAACATGAGGGATGGAAAAATTACCGATGAAGAACTGGCTATTGCAAAAGCCATGTACAATGGCGCATATGCACTGCGTATGGAAAACCCTGCAGTTACTGCCAATTATGCATCAAACATTTTAATTAATAACCTGCCTAAAGATTTTTATACCACTTACCTGCAAAAAATAAACAGTGTTACTATTGATGATATTAAACGTGTTGCCAACACTTATTTCAGCGAAAGCAACAGCCGGATTGTAATTGTAGGTAATGGTAAAAAAATATTACCTAACCTTGCAAGGCTTGGTTTCCCCATAAAAAAATACGACAAGTTTGCAGAGCCTGTAAAAGAAGAAGTAAAAGAAACGAATGTATCAGAAACGCCTAAATCATCTGATGCCGTTTCTGGTTTCAGCATTATTGAAGATTACCTGAAAGCAGTTGGCGGAAAAAGTGAAGTGCAAAAAGTAAACAGTATTGTTTCAACTGTAACTATGGAAATGATGGGGCGGCAATTTACCGGTAAAGATGTGCGTATGAACCCCAACAAAAATATGGCTGAAATGAAAATGGGTACAATGACGGTATTTAAGTCTGTATTTAACGGAACTACCGGCTATCAAATGAGGGGGCCGCAAAAAGTAGACATGACTCCTGAAGAAATTAAAGAGGCACAGGATGACAAAGGCGTTATTCCGCAATTGTATTATAACACCGCTGATTATAAGACAGAATATCTTGGCAAAGGAAAAGTTGAAGAGGAAGAAACTTATCGTTTAAAAGTTGTAATGCCCAGCGGCAGAACTTCTGTACAGCAATATTCTATAAAATCAGGATTATTGCTGCAGGAAGAAATTACAGGCAAAAAAGATGGCGCAGAAACTGTTGAAACCATCGATTATAAAAAATACCAAAAAGCAGGAGCGGTATTGCTGCCAACACAAATTATAAGAAACGCCGGCGGCCAGGAGTTTACAATGAACCTGAGCGAAATAAAAATAAACGAAGGTGTTACTGAAAATGATTTTAAATAATTTTTTTCACTCTTAGCAAACAGCCACTCATAATTTGAGTGGCTGTTTTATTTTTGGATTATGAAAGCTGCCATTATTTTACTTTGTATTGCTGCCTGTATTACATCATTCAGTTATTATGCAAATAATGATGTAATTACCAAAGCGGCATTGGGTAAAAAGTTATTTGCTGAAAAAATTTTGTCAAAAGACTCTTCTGTAAGCTGTGCAAGCTGCCATAAGCCGCAGTTTGCTTTTGCAGATACAACTGCATTTAGTACGGGCATTGGCGGCAAGCTTACCAACCGCAACACACCATCTGTATTAAATATGAAAAACAGGCCATACTTTTTTTGGGATGGCCGTGCCGCTTCGCTGGAAGAGCAGGCGTTGATGCCCATTCAAAATACAGATGAAATGAATTTAAGCATTGCAGAAGCGGTGCAACGTTTAAATGCATCGCCGGTTTATAAAAGTCTCTTTTTAAAAATATTTAAACAGGCACCCAATGCCAAAAATTTAGCTGCTGCCTTTGCAGCTTATGAAAGAACACTGGAAACTGTTGACAGTAAGTTTGACGACTGGAGCAATAACTTAAAAAAGCTTACTGCAAGTGAAGAAAGAGGCAGACAGCTTTTTATTGGTGATAAGGCAAAGTGTTTCAGCTGCCACAGCATGGAAGATTTTACGACTGATGAATTCCGCAACATTGGCCTGTATAATGAAAAAGATTTGAGCGATGCAGGCTTATACAACATTACTAAAAAAGAAACAGACAAAGGAAAATTTAAAATACCCGGCCTGCGCAATATTGCAGTAACGGCGCCTTATATGCACAACGGCATGTTTAAAACCCTGGAAGAAGTAATAGATTACTACAACAATCCTGCACAATTTGTAAAAGACGGTATTAATACAGATACACTGCTACAAAAGCCTTTGAACCTTACAGAAACAGAAAAGAAAGATTTAATTGCTTTTCTTGCAACACTTACAGATAAGAGGTTTATAAAAGGCAAGCTGTAGTTTTCAGCTCACTAATAAAAAAGAGTTTAACAAAATATTAGGCACTATATTAGCTATACCAAAAATGATTTAATTTTATTTGCTCATAAACTAAACAATCATGGAAGCAGCAAAACCCAAAGTATTATTGTGCGAAGACGATACCAACCTTGGCATGGTACTGAAAAACTATTTAGAACTGAACGATTACGACGTAACACTGGAACGTGATGGCCGCCTGGGGCTGGCTGCTTTTCAAAGAGAAAAATTTGAAATTTGCCTGCTGGATGTGATGATGCCAAATATGGATGGCTTTACACTGGCAGAAGCCATCCGGGATGTAAACCCTGATGTGCCTTTGTTTTTCCTTAGTGCAAAAACCATGAAGGATGATATTATACAAGGCTATAAACTGGGGGCCGATGATTACATTACCAAACCTTTTGACAGCGAAGTACTGCTGCATAAAATAAAAGCTATTTTAAAACGTAACGAGGAAATGCACAAGGAAGAAGTGAATGCCGAATTTGATTTAGGCAAATATCATTTTAACCCCCGCCTGCGAGAGTTGATTATTAACGGCAAAACACAAGTATTGTCTCCTAAAGAAAATGAATTGCTGAAAATGCTGAGCGAATACAAAAATGATTTACTGAGCCGTGAAATTGCCTTAAAGAAAATTTGGGGCAGTGACACTTATTTTAACGGCCGCAGCATGGACGTTTATATTGCAAAGCTGCGCAAGTATTTAAAAGAAGACAGCAATATTGAAATTGTAAACATTCACGGCAACGGTTTCCGTTTAGTGGTGCAGGAGTAACCGTATACAATTAAAATACAGAAAAGCTGTTCGCTAAAACGAACAGCTTTTTTATGAGAATAATGTTCCCGGAGAGTTGGGTTGAGACTTACCTAAATGCCCGTAAGCTTTTGCAGTAACTTCTCTGCCTCTTGCAGTGCGCTGTAAAAAGCCTTCCTGTATTAAAAAAGGTTCGTACACTTCTTCCAATGTTCCCGGCTCTTCGCCAACAGCAGTGGCAATAGTTGTAATACCTACCGGCCCGCCCTTAAATTTTTCTATAATGGTGTTTAAAATACGGTTATCCATTTCATCCAATCCATACGCATCAACATTAAGCGCTTTTAAAGCATGTTGTGTTATGCCCATGTCAATACTGCCATCATTCAATACTTGTGCAAAATCACGTACACGGCGCAGCAGGCCATTGGCAATACGTGGTGTGCCGCGGCTTCTTCCCGAAATTTCTGCAGCCGCATCTTTCGTAATTGATGTACCTAAAATTTTTGATGAACGAAGAATAATATTTTTCAGCGTAACAGCATCATAATATTCCAGCCTGGATTTTATACCAAAGCGGCTGAGCAATGGCGCTGTAAGCAAACCGCTTCTGGTGGTGGCACCAATTAATGTAAACGGGTTTAAGTTTATCTGCACACTTCTTGCATTGGGGCCGCTGTCAATCATAATATCAATGCGGTAATCTTCCATGGCAGCATATAAATATTCTTCCACCACGGTGCTTAAACGGTGTATTTCATCAATAAACAAAACATCGTTGGGTTCTAAGTTGGTAAGCAGTCCTGCAAGGTCACCGGGTTTTTCAATTACCGGGCCGCTGGTTTCTTTTATGTTTACGCCCAGCTCGTTTGCCACAATACGGCTTAAGGTTGTTTTGCCTAAACCCGGCGGGCCATGAAATAAAATATGATCCAATGCCTCGCCACGAATTTTAGCAGCCTTAATAAAAATAGAAATATTTTCAATTATTTGCTGTTGGCCGCTAAAGTCGGTAATGGCTGCAGGCCGGATAGTATTCTCAAATTCCCGGTCTGCAAAAGAAGCGTCGCTATTTAAGTTGGGGTTTGCCATATGTTGTAATAACCGTGTAAAACTAAATTAATAATTACAAAATCTGCCTACAAAAAAACCTCCGCAGGTTTGCGGAGGCTTTTGCTCAATGATAGTGTATATGCGTTTATTTAGCTTTCACATTAACAGCCACACGGCGGTTTTGCGCCCTTCCTTCAGGGGTATCATTGCTGGCAACAGGCCATTCTGAACCATAGCCTTTTGCACCTGTAATGGCATCTTTAGAAGCGCCCAGTTTAATTATCATATTAGCAACAGCATCCGCTCTTTTTTGAGACAGCGGAATATTTACTGCATCACTTCCGGTATTATCAGAATAACCTCCAAACTTAAATTTAGCAGCAGGGTATGCTTTTGAAATCAGCATCATATTTTTTAACTGCGCAATTGATTCTTCCGTTAAATCGCCGCTGCCTTTTTTAAAGTGTACATTGGTAAATTCATACCAGTTTCCTTTTACTGTATCAAGCACAGCATTTTTATCGTTTAAAAAGTTAATTAATCTATACTCAGTGCTGTTTTTACCCACTGTTAATGAACCGCCGCCATTGGGCAATTCAATTGTTGCCATTTCACCTGCATCATACATCCAGTCACCTGTTAAAGTATCTAATTTACCAATGGCGCCGTTTACTGTTGGTTTTACATCAGCAATAACCTGTTCTGTTTTTGATGAGTCTCCTCCATCGGTTACAGCTTCATGACCACTGCTGCAACCTTTGCCATTAAACAAATACCATGCACCAATTGCCAATGCACCCAATAATAATAATGGCAATAACACTTTTAATGCACCACCGGGTTTTTCAGTTGCTTCATTAGCATAATGTGCTGCCGTTTTTGGATGCGCTGCTATATTACTAATAGTGCCGCTTACATTATCCAGTACACCACCCAGGTTTAAGCCGGATGGTATTGCCGCAGCAATATTATTTTTTTGGCCGCTCAAAAATGAAGCAATACCGCTTGAGCTGGTACCTGCATGTTTACCCAGCAAACCCAATATTGCCGGTATTGCCATGCTTAATAAAGATGATGATGAAGATGATTTAATACCTGAAAAGTTGGAAATAAGACTGGAAATACCGTCCGCTTTATTACCAAACAGGTTACCTAAAAGACCGGCACCTTTATTTAATAAGCTGCCGCTATCGTTTCCAAAAAAGTTACCTAAGCTGTCCAGCACACCGCCATTATGTTGCTCGGCAACCATATTGGCAACTGCACCCGCCCCTTCATGCGAAGCGGTTTTATTAATTAGTCCACTCAATACTGTTGGTATAATACCGCTAACGGCTTTTGAAACACCTGTTTCGCTTTCGCCTAAAAAAGAACCGGCCTTACTAATCAGTTCGTTAGTAAAAAGCCCTTTTGCTGCATCAATTAAGTTGAATGACATGTTAACAGATTTTTAAGTTTTGTTTAATACGGTTGTAGAGCAGAATAGAACCGGAAGGGTTGCAAGATTTAAAAAAAATCTGGTAAAAGAAACACTATTTTAAAAATAATACTAACATAACCTCTCACACACCCATAAAACCATTAATCATAACACCCGGCATTTTCCTTATCTTGTTGTATAGTTTTACACTATGGGCAAAACGAACATACGGTATTGGCTATGCCAGGTATTGGGCTGGGGCATTTTTGGCCTTATACACGTGTATATTAACCTGGTAATATTAAGCGAACGGTTTTCGCAGCACGGCGGTAAAAACGAATACCTTTTCAGCCTGGTTTTTTACCTTGTAGCAGGTATATTGGCCACACATATTTTACGCACTGTTGCCAAGCGTATGCAATGGCTGCGTTTTTCTTTTACCCATTTTTTCTTTTTGTTTATAATAGGTTGTGCCGGCACAGCGGTTATCATGTATTACAGTACCGAAGTTTTAGAAAAAAGCACGCCGTATTCTTTTGAAAAATACATTCAAAACTATAAGCTGGATAAGGCAAAAGATGCAGAAGCCAAAGCAGGGCTTGATAAATTGCCGTATTATGCCACTACCCCGGTTAAAGATTCCTTAAGCCTTAAAGCAATATCCGACATTAAAAAAAGCACCGGCTGGTACCGTAACACCAAAGGCGAATGGCACTATGATGATAACCTGGATTTACTGGGCATTTATCAAAACATGCTGCTGGTGGCTTTGTGGTTTTTGATATACATCGTTTACCATTATCTTGATAAAAACAGGCAAGATCAGCTGGACCGGCTTAAACTGGAAAACACCGTAAAAGAACTGGAGTTAAAAACCATAAAATCACATATTAACCCTCACTTTATTTTTAACTCTTTAAACAGTATAAGAGCACTGGTAGATGAAAACCCCGAACGGGCACGCCGGGCTATTACAGAGTTAAGCAACATATTACGCAGCAGTATGCATGCAGAAAAAGCTGAAACCGTTACGCTGCAAAAAGAACTGGATATTGTAGAAGATTACCTGGCGCTGGAGCATATGCGTTTTGAAGAAAGGCTGCAGGTGGAAATGGATATAGACCCCGATACACTTACACAACCGGTGCCGCCTATGATGCTGCAAACATTGGTGGAGAATTCCATTAAACACGGCATAAGCAAATTAATGAATGGCGGCACAGTGCGTATAAGTGCCGATTTTAAAGGAGATAATTTAGAACTGCTGGTACAAAATACCGGCCAGTTAAATGGCTCCCGCAATGGGGAGGGTTTTGGTATTAAAAGCACACAGGATCGTCTTAACCTGATGTACCAGGGCAAGGCATCGTTTGAAATAAAAAATCTTGAAAATAACATGGTGCAGAGTAAGGTAACCATGCCCGTTGTTATTTGATGAATAAAAAAGAACACCATGCATAAAGCTGTAATTATTGATGATGAACGTTTGGCACGTACCGAACTAAAAAAACTGTTACAGGATTTTCCGGAAGTGGAAGTAATTGGCGAAGCATCTAATGCAGCAGAAGGACTGGAAAAAATTGAGAACCTGAGCCCCGACATAATTTTTTTAGACATACAGATGCCCGGCAAAACCGGTTTTGATATGCTGACAGAATTAGAAAGAGCGCCGCATGTAATTTTTACCACTGCATACGATGAATATGCCTTAAAAGCATTTGAAGTAAACGCCCTGGATTATTTAATGAAGCCGGTGGAACCCAGGCGCCTGGCAGATGCATTGCAAAAAGTGCAGCAGGCCGAAGAAAAAGAACTGGCTGCAGCAGTGGCAGGCATAAACCGTGGCACACTTACAGAAGCCGACCAGGTTTTTGTAAAAGATGGCGAACGGTGCTGGTTTGTAAAACTGAGTGAAGTACGTTTGTTTGAAAGTGTGGGTAACTATGCCAAAGTATTTTTTGGCACCAACAAACCACTTATTTTAAAATCGCTGAATGCATTGGAAGAAAGGCTGGATGAAAAAACATTTTTCCGGGCCAACCGCAAGCATATTGTAAACCTGCGCATGATTGAAAAAATTGAACCCTACTTTAACGGCGGCTTATTGCTGGAATTGCAAGGGGGAGAAAAAATTGAAGTAAGCCGCAGGCAGGCTGTTAAGTTTAAAGAAATGATGAGTTTGTAAAAAAGTCAAAAAAAACAAATGAAGAAAATATTTTTAACACTTATAGCAGGCTTTTTGGGCCTGCTTTCTTTTGCACAAAAAATTGATAAAATTATTAATGCCGCCGAAGTGGAACGTATTGAACGCACACTTGCTGCCGATGATATGCAGGGGCGTAAAACATTTACACCCGGCATTGATAAAGCGGCTGATTTTATTGCCGGTGAATTTGCAAAAAGCAAACTGCAATTTTGGGGTGATAATAAGAGTTATTTCCAGGAATTTATAATGACCAAGGCAAAAGCAAAAAGCATTACCGGCACACTGGATAATGAAGCGTTGAATGAAACCAACGTGGCTGCCAACACCACTTCATCCGAAATAAATATTACCAGCCTTAAAGATTATGAAATTGTGGTGGTAAAAAAAGACGACAATTTTAACAAAGTGGTGTTTCCCATTTTTGATAAGGAAACAAATGTAATTGTGCTGGTAGACACAGCACATGCCCGCCGCTTTAAAAGCATGCAGCGCTTTGCCGGCAATGCAAAATTTAAAGCTGCTGTGTCGCAAATATTTATTTTAACCACCAACACCGCACCCGCAACTATAAACCTGCACGTACAAAATGAGTTAACAGAACAGCATTTAAAAAATGTGGTGGGAGTAATACCTGGTAAAAGCAAAAAAGATGAGTACGTGGTTTTTAGCGGCCATTACGATCACTTAGGCATTGGCAAACCAGATGCTAAGGGCGACAGTATTTACAACGGCGCCAATGATGATGCTGCAGGCACCACGGCTGTAATGATGCTGGCAAAATATTTTGCTGCACAAAAAAATAATGAGCGCACATTAATTTTTGTTGCCTTTACTGCCGAAGAAATTGGCGGCTTTGGCAGCCGTTACTTCAGCAAACAAATAAACCCCGATAAAGTAATGGCACTGTTTAATATTGAAATGATTGGCACCACCAGCAAATGGGGTACCAACAGCGCTTATATTACCGGCTACGAAAAAAGCGATATGGGCCAAATTTTGCAGGCCAGTTTAGCAGGCAGCAAATTTCATTTTGAGCCGGACCCTTACCCCAAACAAAATTTATTTTACCGCAGCGACAATGCCACACTTGCCGAACTCGGTGTGCCTGCGCACACCATAAGCACCAGTAAAATGGAAGAAGCGCCTAATGACGAACCCAATTACCACAAACAAAGCGACGAAATTGGCACGCTGGACATGAACAACATGGCCGAAATAATTAAAGCCATTGCCATTAGCAGCAAAACAATTATAAGCGGGCAAGCCACACCAACTAGGGTGGAAAAAGTGCAGTAAGTTTTAAAAAATAAGTGGCGAGTACAACTACCAATAAAAAAATCGAAAAATTGAGCCTTAACAGAGAGTAGTAAAATATGGCAATAATTAAAATTGAGCGAACCAACGAATTTCTCAATAGAATGAGAGATTATAAAATCTACATAGATGGCAAGGAAGTTGGAACCATTGCTAATGGAGAAACAAAAACTTTTGAAACAAATAGCGGGCAACATACTTTAGCAGCTAAGATTGACTGGTGTGCCAGCCCCGAAATTTTAATAAATATAAACGACGCTGAGACAAAAAAATTCAGAGTTGGAGGTTTCAAAAGTGCTAATTGGTTAATCTTTTCAGGGCTTGGTGTTTTAGTTCTTCATTTTCTATTATCTGAAACGACCGGGATTAACTATATTATTTCACTTCTTGTACCTATTTTTCTTTTATTAGGTTATTACCTTACATTAGGAAGGAAAAAATATTTAACCTTGGTTGAAATTACCAGCTCATGAGCCATTCGTTAATGCAGCTGCTTTAATAATGATTTCTACAGGCTGATGTCTTCGCCAACCTGTGCATTTAAATTAAAAATTGATTGGTGAGGATACCAACCAATAGAGAAATATGTTGACACATTCCTATGACAATAAGAGCTAAAATTATTATCGTAATTATTTCGATAATAACATTAATTGTTATTGGGGGGCTTTATTTCCTTAACTACTTTTTGAGTGCTTTGGCTCCTCCAAAGGTGACGATAACTAAGGATTACATTTCCACAAACCGGGACTTTATTAATGGAGTGACAATTGAGAAAATTCAAGTTGACTCAATTGGTAAAAATGAGTATCCGGTAAAATATACCATATTATATGCAACTTCTTGCAATATCCATCACCCAACAAACAAACCACCAAACCCGCCAAGTAAAATAGAATTCTATAAACCAGGCAAATATTCATGGGACGAAGACACTGTTAAAGTAAGATATATTTCTAATGGCTTTTCACGACAATGTTTAGACACAGCAAATAAGCTTTGGTGGCTTAACAAATTTGGTAAGCACCCAGTTTGTCCTCTAAAGTTTGAACAAGGGCAATGGTATTTTATAACTATTGGTGACCCACAGGTAACAGGACTATTTTTTTACATCGATAAAGACAATAAAGAACATCAGTATTATCTTGAAAGCGGGGTTTCACCAATCTGACTAAGAAAATACTGCAGACAACATTGCACAATCAAATTAAAAAATGGTTGGAGAGGACACAAACCAATAAGGAAATATAATTTTAGAACCAAATTATATCAAAAGTGAACACTTTCAAATTTGTAATCGTATTTAGCTGCGCTTGTTTTCTACTTATTACTTGTAAACAAAAAAATAGCAGTCAAAAAGAAGTTGCGATAGATTTGCCTTATACCTTCAAAACTGAAGAAGCTGAAGACTTAAGCATAAAAGCTTTTGCCCTTCGTAAAGAAACAAAATATGACGAGGCTATCAATCTATATCAAAAAGCAATTGCAATTGAACCAGATAACCCAAAACTATTTTTTGACATTTCAGAATGCTATGCAAATAAGAAAGAGTTAAACGAAGCTCTATTTGCGTTAGACACAGCAATAAAATTAGATAGCTTAAATCCTGGCTTTTATAATAACCGTGGGTTAATTTATTGGAAACTTCATAAAGATGAAAATGCAATAATTGATTACAAACATGCAATTGCACTAGGATCTCAAAGTTGGGTTACCTTTTCTAATCTTTCAATAGTTTATTATTGGAACAAAAAACAAATTGAAGCGTGTGAAACTTTCAAGACAGCGAAAAAATTAGGTTTACCTACAGATGTTATAGGAAATGACAAACACTTGACTGTGATACAAGAGTCGTGCAAATAATTTTTTCTCCGTCTTGGTCGTAGCTCACGAACCATTCGCTAATATCTCCGCTTCAATAAAGCTCAACAATGGTATACAATTAAAGTGAGTGACACAACGATGTCACATCAAGGCTCAACTGCCCGTCCCCACCTTCGTTTACTTCGGTGGGCAAGCAAAAAAATTATTTTACCACAAACGTTTTATGCTGCGGCCCCACACCGGTAATGGTTAAACTTTTCCAGTTTTTTGGCAGTGATGATTTTATTTGTGTAATGCCCTGCGGTGTAATTTCCAAACCGCCAAAACCATTCAGCACTGCCTGTAAAATACCACCGGCGCCGGTGGCAAAATAAGGATTGGTGCCGCCTTTTGTTTCGGCAATTACATTAAAGGGCGGGTTTAAGTTGGGCACATACGCATCTTTAAAAAAGTGAAATGCTTTTTCACTGTCGCCCAGCCTTGCATACAGCAATGTAAAAATTGCCTGCGTCATAGCAGGTGTGCCTTCGTTGGGCACACGAACGCTGTAATAGTCCAAATCTTTTTTTATTTGTTTGGGGTCGGTAATTTCTTTTAAGGGATAGGCTAATAAATTAACATCGGCCTGTTTAATGCCTTCGCCTTTGTAAGCTGCATGTTCACTGGTAACACCATCTGCCATTTTTAAAATGGGAATATTGTTGGCAACATTCATCCAGTCTGCATCGGCAGCTATGCCTAAAATTTTTGCAGCTTCTGTTGCGTATTGTAAATTCGCCTTTGCGGCAGCGTTAGTAAATGCATTATTGTCTACATTCTCTGCCCACTCATCTGCCGCCACCACATTTTTTATATCGTAACGATTGGGGCCGTTGCGTTCCACACGGCTTGCCCAAAAATCGGCCGTGTTTTTTAAAATAGGCCAGCCTCTTTCACGCAGCCAGTTTTTATCCTGCGTTACGCAATAATAGTTCCATGCGGCAATGGCAACGCATGCGGTAATATGATGTTCGAACGGGCCGCTTAATGCCCACACAGGTGTTTCTTCCACGCCTGTGCCTGCACTCTCCCACGGGTACATGGCGCCTTTGTAGCCTTTACCATACGCATTGCGTTTAGCTGCTTCCAAACGTTCATAGCGGTATTCCACCATACTCTTAGCCATTTCGGGGTGCATTTGTAAAACAGCAGGAAACATCCACAACTCTGTATCCCAAAACACATGGCCGTTATAACCCAGTCCGCTTAAACCCATGGGGCTTGGGCTGTTGCTGCTGCCTTCCCTTACAAAAGAATATAAATGATACAGCATGCTGTGCACATCCTGCTGGCTTTGTGCATCGCCTTCAATAATAATGTCGCTCTTCCATAATTCATTCCATGCGGCAGTGTGCATTTCAATTAAACGGTTGCGGCCCTGCAGTTTTGCAAAAATGGTCAGGCGCTCTGCTTCATTCAACGGATCGTCATGATGTGCTGATGTAATGGATGAACCTACAATTGAATAACGGTAGGTTTCACCAGCCTTAATTGTTTTTGCAAACTTCATTAAGTGCATGTTGTTATCCCACATTTCATGTATCACTCTTGGTTCGCTGCCATGTGCTTCCGTAAAAATAAATGCATTGCTGGCGCACATTAATAATTTACCTGTGGGGCTTTTTGCAGTGGAAGTTAGCAAACCAATTGTAGTATGCGGCCTGTCGATTTCGTTGTAATAATTCTGTACATCTTTTAATGCATCCGGCGCTTCCATTACGCTGGCGCTGCCGAGTGCTACATCTTTTTTTGCTGTAACTGTTATATCCATTAACACAGAATAAGGTAAATGGCGCAATGCATAGTAGGTGTAACTTACTGTTGCTTCGTCTTTATAATTAAATGATGTGGTAAAGCTGGCGGTTTTCATATCCAGCGTTTGCTGCATATTGCTAACATCGCTGTTGCTTAACCTGCGGCCATTAATTTCCATATACATGTTCAACAGGTTAAAGCTTTTTAAAAAATTGCTTACCCTGCCCCTGCCGTACAAATCATAAGCACCCGCAAGCACCACATCTTTTACTTTAAATGCTTCGGGGCTGCTTACAATACCCAGTTGCCCGTTGGCAACGGTAATGCCATAATAATTTTTTGGGTCGATATTACTGGTTGAAATTTTCCATGCATCCTGTGCATTGGCAAAACAATATAACAGCACAAGGCTGCAGCAGGCAATCAATCGTTTCATTTGTAGCAATTTTATACAATGAAATTACAGCATGCGGAGTATATAACCTCTGTATGGTTATACAAAAGCAAGTGATTTTTTAACTGCAATCGTTTGCAGAAGCGGTGTTTTTCAATTCTAAGTAACTCTTTTCTAAATCCGCCTTCCAGTTTATTATTAGTGCAATAAAAGCAGTAAATTTATAAGCAGGTTGATTTGCTGTTCAATTACTTTATTTACCCCGGCAAATATTTATTATTGTATTGCTTTTTTGAAAAGCAAATAAATACCAGTGTATAAAAAAAGAATTTATATTGGCATTTTCCTTTTTTGTATTTGCGCCGCTAACAGCACAAATGCACAGCTGTGTAATAAAGACAGTAACTATTATTCATTTACTTACACCGGCGGTGGAAATAATTATGTGAAAGATGCATTTGTTACCAACAGCAATGAAGTGGTGGCTCTATGCGGTTATGATGCCGTTTCAACATTTGTAACAAAATTTACTGCGCAGGGCAGTGTTATATGGTCAAATGAATTCAGCCCCGACTATCCGCATACAACCTGGGTGCAATACCCATGGTATAATAGTACAGAAATGCTGGGCATTATTGCAGGAAAAAATGATAGTTACTATACTTACGGGTCCTGTATTGAACATGGTAAATCCATTAACAATGTGGAGGAGCCGCCATCTCACAGGGTGGGGCTGTTATTTCATTTTGATAAATATGGTAATAAAATTTCTGGTAAATATTTTGGCGACTGGAGGACAGAATACAGCGTACGCAGTTTATTACAATTACAAAACGGCAATATTATTGTCTATTTACGTTCGCACTTTACACCAAAAATAAGTAAGGTAATTTGTGTTAATGATGCAGGTGATTTTATGTGGGCAGCGCCCATACAATGTTCATCACTTATTCCTTATAATGAAATAGACGGGGCTGAACCGGTTATGCAGCAACTTGCTAATGGTAATATTGTGGTGGCAAGAATAATGCAACGGGATATTGCTGATACTATCTGGTACCCGTTTCAGCCACCTATTATAATACCTGCACCAATTCATTATTTTAATTTGTTTGAGTTTGATGGAAAAAACGGGCAGATGGTATGGGAAAACAGTTTTCAATGCCCTACGCTTACCAATACGAACGCACCCAATACATTTGTGCCGCAATTAAAAAATTTAACCCAATTGCCCGATGGCAAAATTTCTGTTGCGGCTGATATGTACCTGCCAAGAGATACAGCCGAACGGTTTTATGCGTATAAAAATTATTCTAAACGGGGAGCAAATTATATACTTACTGCTGATGGGTTTAACTATAAACTTTTTTCTTACTACCCTCAAAATGGCGCCTGCACATTAGAAAAAGCTACCAGCAACATTGATGGTACGCAGCTTTTTGTTGCCCGGGACTCTGCAACAGGAAATACGCTTTTATTTAAAATAAATGCAGCAGGAGAAATTATTGAAAGCCGGACATATGCTGACAACAATGTATCAGCCACATCGCATTGCACTGCTGTAGAAAAAAAACAACAGCAGGGCTATTTTATTTTTCAAAGTAATACAAACAGCCCCGGCATAAGAGGCATAGTTACAAATGCAGCAGGTAATACCGCCTGTGCGCCCGCACAAACACAAATGGTTACACAAAAAAGTGGCTGGCCCTGGCTGGTAGATAAAGTGCATATTGTACAACAGCCCGTAAATATTGATTTTCGTTATTCGCCTTTTACAATTAAGCAGGAGGCACACGCTATGCAGCAGCAAATAAACTGCCAGTATGTATATGTTTGCTGTACTGATGTTATCGACAGCCTTCATCCACACAATATTGAAATTTGTGAAAACGAAAACTATATTTTGCCTGATAATACGGTTGTAAATAATACCGGCACCTATTATGCCATATTAAAAACTGCCCGTGGCTGCGACAGTGTGTTGTTCTATAATATAAAAAAATTAAAATCACCGGCAAGTTTAACTACCTCGCCAGACACTTGTTTAAAAAATATGGCGGCTGTTACAATAAGAGCCAGTGATGGTTTTGATAAATATTTATGGAATAGCACTCAGCTAACCACACTACCCTATTTAACTGTTCAAAAACCTGGATTTTTTACAGTTTCGGTTAAAAACAAATGCGGTGCAAAAACAGATACTATCAACGTATATGAACAATGCGACTTTCCAATATTTTTACCAAATGCATTTACTCCCAATAATGATTTTTTAAATGATGTTTTAAAAATTCCTGAAATAAATAAAAACAGGCTGCGCTGCCTCACTATTTTTAACAGGTATGGACAGGTAGTTTTTAAAACAGAAAATATAAAAAAAGGCTGGGATGGTACATATAAGGGCCTGCAGCAGGAAAACGGTGTATATATCTATCTTTTAGAAATGGAAGGGCTTTCAGGCAAAAAGGTTACTCAAAAAGGATCTATAATATTAATCAGGTAATAACCCTTTGCAATATCTTTATTTAACTGCTTTTTTTAAACAACAATCGTTTGCAATTAACATGCGCTTCATTCTTTTGCATACAAGTGCTTTGGTTTGTTTAATTTAAATGCTGTTAATACTTGCTTATGAAAAAAAATAATTTGCTTCGTTATTCTGTTGTAGCTGCGCTGGCGGGTTTTATTTTTGGTTTTGATACAGTAGTAATTTCCGGTGCTAACCAGCCCATAAAAGAGTTGTGGCACACATCTCCTTTATTTCATGGCTTTTTTATTATGAGCATGGCTTTGTGGGGTACAGTGCTGGGTTCCATTACTGGTGGCATACCTACAGAAAGATGGGGACGTAAAAAAGTATTGCTGTGGATAGGTATTTTATTTGCGCTTTCTGCATTTGGTACAGCACTGGCACAGGACCCATACACATTTTCACTGTTCCGTTTTATTGGCGGGTATGGTATTGGTGTTTCATCGGTGGTGGCTCCTACTTATATATCAGAAATATCCACAGCCAAAACAAGAGGACGTTTGGTAGCCATGTACCAGTTTAATATTGTATTCGGTATTTTAATTGCATTTCTTTCCAACTATTCTTTAGAAGGTATTGGTGGCACTAACGACTGGCGCTGGATGCTGGGTGTGCTGGCCATTCCTTCATTAATTTATACAGTAATGGTGTTGGGTGTACCAGAAAGCCCCCGCTGGTTGATTGCCCAAAAAAATGATTTAGAGGGCGCTAAAAAAGTAATGGATAAAATTGGTGTGGATGATAAAGCAGCAGAAATTAATGCCATACTGGAAGCAAACAAAAATGAAGCAGCACAAAGCTCTGCAGGATTTTTTAGTGCAAGGCACAGTAAAATTATTTGGCTGGCTTTTTTAATTGCATTCTTCAACCAGCTTTCCGGTATAAATTTTATTTTATACTATGCGCCTGAAATTTTGTCAAGAATGGGATTGAATGAAAAGGATTCTTTACTAAAATCAATTTCAATTGGAGGAATCAACTTAATTTTTACATTCGTTGGATTGTACCTTGTAGACAGGCTTGGCAGAAAAACACTTATGTTAATTGGTTCTGTGGGTTACATTTTAAGCCTTTCCATGGTGGCTTACGCTTTTAAAACTCAGGCCAGCCCAACTTTTTTACTGGTGTTCCTGTTATTATTTATTGCATCACATGCCATTGGTCAAGGCACTGTTATATGGGTGTTTTTATCAGAAATATTCCCTACAAAAATCAGGGCTATGGGGCAGTCGTTTGGCGCCAGTGTGCATTGGGTATTTGCAGCTATCATTACTTTAATTACACCTGTTTTTTTAGATGCAAAAGATGGAGTTTTAAAAGATGACCCCTGGATTATTTTTGCTTTTTTAGCAGGCATGATGGTGCTGCAGTTAATATGGACATTAACTAAAATGCCGGAAACAAAAGGAGTATCATTAGAAGAGCTGGAAAAAAAATTATCTGCTTAAATTTTACCAGTATGCAAAAACTTGCTGCACTTTTAACTGGCTGTGTACTTAGTATCAGTTTAGTTACAGCACAAAAGGCAACATATAAGGAACAGTATCGTCCGCAATTTCATTTTTCACCTGCTATAAACTGGTGTAACGATCCCAATGGTTTAGTGTATAATAACGGTACTTATCATTTGTTTTATCAGCACAATCCGTTTGGCAACCAATGGGGGCATATGACGTGGGGCCATGCTACCAGTAAAGATTTAATACACTGGAAACACCTTCCAATTGCTATACCGGAAGAAAAAGATACCATGATTTTTTCTGGCACCTGCGTAGTTGATAACAACAATACAAGCGGTTTTGGCAAAGATGGAAAAATTCCGATGGTGGCAGTTTACACCGGCCATATTGAAAATGTAAATCAAAGCCAGCATATTGCTTACAGTTTAGATGATGGCATTACATGGACGAAATACAACCACAACCCCGTGCTTGATTTACATAAAAAAGATTTCAGAGACCCGAAAATATTTTGGCATGAGCAAAAGAAGTATTGGGTAATGGCATTAATGCTGCCGGTTGAGCATGTAGTGCAGTTTTATTCATCTCCCAATTTAAAAGACTGGAAACACCTGAGCAATTTTGGACCAGTGGGTGATACCAGCGGCGTATGGGAATGCCCTGATTTAACCCAGGTGCCGATTGAAGGAATGCCCGGCAAAAAGAAATGGTTGCTGCAAATGAGCATGAATGCATCCATGCAATATTTTGTGGGTGAGTTTGATGGCGTGGAATTTAAAAATGAAAATTCAACATCAGCCATATTACGGCCGGATTATGGCCCTGATTATTATGCTGCTATTGCATACAATCAATTACCTGCGGCACATTTGCCCACTGCTATTGGCTGGATAAATAACTGGTATTATGCTAATGATATACCCACCACGCCCTGGAAAAGCGCCATGAGCATACCCAGAACGCTAAGTGTAAAAAAAGAAAAAGCTAATTGGATATTAATTCAAAAACCGGTGATTGCTGTAAATAACTTAAGAGAAAAACCAGTTATGCTTACAGATGAAAAAATTGCAGGGAGTAAAGTACTGCCTGTAAAAGCCACACAGTTTGAAATAGAATTTACGCTTACCCCCGCTGCAGCAGGGCAATGTGGCATTAACATTGCAAAAAACAATAACCACTATTTTCAAATTGGTTACGACATAGAGAAACAGCTGCTATATACTGACAGGAGCAATACTGCTAATACCGGCTTTAATGAAAATTATAAAAAAATGAACCGCAGCGAAAAAAAGATAGCCTTGCAAAACGGAGTAATTAAACTGCACATATATTTTGATAACAGTATAGCTGAAATTTTTGTAAATGATGGCGAAGCTGTTTTTACCAGCCAGTTTTTTGCTAATGAAACTGATAATGCAATCGAACTGTTCAGCAGCGGAGGTATTTCGTCGTTCAACAGCATAAAATACTGGAATATGAAATCTGCGTGGTAGAAAATTATTATTCATAAAAAATACATTCAGTTTTATTAAAATGAAAAAGTGGATTTTTAGCTTCTGCGGAATACTGGCCCTGTTGCTAATACTTGATTATACAGCAGTACCAGACTATATTGATTTAAAAAATGAAAAAAGCATTAATGTATCGCAGGCAGGCCTGCACCGTATGCTGCTTACAAAAAGCAATGTGCTTAAGTGGTGGCCGGGCAGTGTAACCGACAGCGGAGAATTTTATTACAAGGGCAACACCTACGCATTCGCCAACAACAGCCTATCCTTAATACCGGCAGTTATAAAAAATAAAGAACGCACCCTGCTGTCAACTATTTTTTTGGTATCGCCTAAAACTGATTTAGTACAGTTAACCTGGGTTGGCAAAACAGTTACTTCTTATAACCCTTTTAAGCGTTTCCAATACTGGTTGCTGGCAAAAAAAACTGATACTGATATGCGATTTTTATTGCAAAAAATGGGTGAGTTTTACAATAGCACTCAAAATATTTATGGAATAAAAATTGAAAAAAAACTTGTGGAAGATTCAATTTTAATAAGCACCAGTGCAAATTATAAGGGCTACTACCCGACTACTGAGTTTATTTATGGCCTGATAGACAAATTAAACAAACATGCTGTTTCAAATAATGCGGCGGCGGCAGGCTACCCCATGCTTAATATTGAAATACTGGACAGTAACAATTATACTGTACGTGTAGCGTTGCCATTAAACAAAATAATACCGGGCAGTGGTAAAGATATTTTATTAAAGCAAATGCTGGGTAAGGGTAATATTTTAGTAACGGAAGTAAAAGGCGGCAACTACACTACAGCTGAAGCTTTACGGCAAATTAATTTATATGCTAGGGACTATCAGCGCATTCCACCCGCCATTCCATTTTTCTCGTTAGTTACAAACCGTTTGGCTGAGCCTGACAGCACCAAATGGATTACGAGAGTATACTGCCCGGTAATGTAACAACAAAAATTATTTAAACTGAAGCACTATAAGCACATCATTATTTTTTGCAGCAATAAAAGCAGTACTTCCTTTTATATTAATTTTAGCCAGGTGCCTTGTTTCTCCCTTTAATAAAAAGCCATTTAAATTTTCGCAGCTAAAATTTCCCCTGCCTTTATTTATAAGTAGTGTGCCATAATCAGCGTCGTATCTTCCTTTATGAATATTGTTATTGTAATAATTGCCTGCCACCAGTATATCGGGCAGGCTGTCGTTGTTTGCATTAACCACTACAGCATCTCTTAAACATGTTAACTGCGCCTGCCAGGGTAATGGCTGCATACTAAAGCTAAAATTTCCATTATTTATTAAAACAGCATTGCTGAAATAATTGGCAGTTGAAATAACAGCACTGTTTATTTTAGCCGCAGAAAAAATATCGGTTAAAGATGCCTTCGCAAAATCGGCTGCGTAAATAAATTTCTTTTTTATAATGGGCATCTGCTTTTGCAATTCATCCTTACTGGAAAGTGTTACTTCCCTGCCCCCTGCATAAAACGTAAGCACCTGTTCGCTTTTGCCGTTATCATCAAAATCATTAAAATACAAACGTACCGGTTCTTTATCGGTAGCCTGCAGCCGTGAGTTTAAGCCCAAATTACCTGCTATTAAATCTAAGTCACCATCATTGTCAATATCAACCGGCAATATAAAATTCCACCAGCCTTTTTGTGCAATAATTTCTTTTTTTACCAACTTGTTTTTTTCTTTACTAAATACCGATATGCCGCCCCACTCATAACACACAATTAAATCTTTATTCCCATCACCATCCATATCATTCCAAACAGCATCTGTTACCATGCCTGCTTTTGAAAGCTCAGGGGCATATGTTGCTGTAACATCTGTAAATATTCCTTTACCGTTATTTTGCAGCAACCAGCTTTGTGGTATTTCTCCATAGTTCCAGGGTACCGTTCTGCCGCCTAAAAAAATATCTGCATATCCATCACCATTAAAATCATTTATTGCAATACAGGATGCTGTTACATACGTTTCATTAATTGCATTGGGTAATTTTGTAAATACCCCTTTACCATCATTCAAATAAATACGTGGCAGCAGGTGCTCATCCTCGCCAAAATATTCATTACCCCCCGACGCTACTATTAAATCAATATTTCCATCGTTGTTTACATCGGCAAATACAGCATCCACATCTTCATACAAACTATCAGCAAATAATGAAGGCTGACTGGTTTTTATAAATTTTCCGTTGGCCTGCTGTAAAAAAACAGCATTGTGGAAAGTTTTAGATGCACCAATAAAAACATCTTCAAGCCCGTCATTATTTATATCACCTACCGCAAGTGCCGGGCCTTCTGTGCTGAGCATGTGTGGCAACAATGGCTCTCTGTCAAACTCATTAAAAAAGTTTTCGGTATGCCGGTAGTAAAGGCCTGTAGTTTGTGTTATATCAGCAACAGGTAGCGAAGCGCTCTTTTTATGCGCTGTTATTATACTGTAATTAAACTTCGGCAGGGCTTTTTTATATATAAACTTAACATGTTGCTTTACAGTATCAATGTAAATTTTTTCAAAGCCATTATCAGGCCAAATTAAAAATGCAGAGTCGGGAGTTTGTTTACCCCATGCAATATGCATGGGTGTTTCCATAGATGACATAAAACCTCTAACAGGGCTTTTTTCATACAAAGCAATTTCGTTTCCTGTAAATAAAACAATTTTAGCTCCTGTTGCATTAGGGTTAGCTGTTGCCCCAGTCAATTTTACAGATACATAGTTTTTACTTGTGGGAGCAGCCGTTTTATTTTCATACAACAAAACAGCATCGTTAATATTGTTAACCACTACATCTTCATCCCCGTCGTTATCAAAATCTGCATATACTGCACCGTTTGAATAAGTGGGCTGATCGTTATTTACAGCTGCTGCCATATCAGTAAATTTTAATTGCCCTGCATTACTGAAAAATTTATTGGGAATTTTTATTTCCGGAAATTTTTCCATCAGCGATATATCCTTATCCTTCATATCATTGTTCTGCAGCTTTTGCTGTATTTCATTATTGTATATAAAGTTTATGTAGTCCATATCATTAAGCCGTTTAGGAATACCGTTGGATATAAAAAGATCCTTGCGGCCATCATTATCAAAATCCATCCACAAAGGTGCCCAGCTCCAGTCGGTTGCCGCTATGCCGGCATACAAACCTGCTTCACTAAACATGCCATTGCCTTTGTTATATTGTAACGTGTTACGGGAATACTGATAGTTATACCCTGCGCCAATTTTACTGTAAAACACATCATAATCATCATCGCCCAGTGAACGTTTTAAAATATACGGATCGGCTGCCAGCATATCCATGGTTACAATTTCCGGCAGGCCGTCATTATCTGCATCTGCAACATCCACACCCATTGAAAACTTACTGGTATGCATCATTTTTGCATTTGCTTCATCACTAAATGTTCCATTTTTTTGGTTGATGTACAGGTAATCGTTTTCATGAAAATCATTACCAACATAAATATCAGGCCAGCCATCTAAATTAATATCACTTATTGCAATGCCCAGGCCATAACCAATTTCTGTACTGTTAATACCGCTTTGTTTTGTAACATCTGTAAAATGGTTTCCATCATTTCTGTACATCCTGTCGCCTGATAAAGTGCTGTATGTATTTTTAAAATTACTGCGTGGCGCAAAGGAACTGTTTTGATGAATAGAATGATTAAGCAAATACATATCCAAATCTCCATCCTGGTCATAATCAAAAAAAGCAGCCTGTGTACTGAAACCTGAAAAATCCAATCCATAAGCCGCAGCTTCATCTTTATAAAAAGGCACACCATTTTTTATTCCTTTGCATACCAGTAATTGGTTTTTACTGTGCAAAATTTCAAAATTCCCCACACGGCACACATAAATATCCAGTAAGCCGTCATTATTTATATCAACTACGGATACGCCGGTTGACCATGCACCATCAGACGGTATTGCAGCTGCCGCAGTAACATCTTTAAAGTGCAAATTGCCTTCGTTCAAATAAAGTTTATTGGGTGTTTGATTTGCTGCAAAAAACAAATCTGTTTTGCCATCGTTATTAAAATCGCCGGCACCAATACCACCACCATTATAAAAATACATGTACTTAAACATGTTAAAAGCTTCTGTAGGTTTAACTGCATTATTAAAGTTTAAGCCTGTTACATCCTGTTGCAGTACGTTAAAGAGTACAGGCACATCAGCCTGTTTTTTAGTATTGCAGCCGGCAAACAGCAATATTATTAATGCTGAAAAAAATAATGAATAATATTTATTACGCAACAGCATTATTACAATTTACTTTGTTTAGTATTTAACTGATAAAACAATGGCAGTTCATTATTTCTTAAAAACAAAAAGCCGGGTTGCCGCAGGCGTTTAACCAGCAACAAATCCCTTACCTGCCCGTTAATATCTAAACCACTTTTTTCTGCAACAGTAAAAGTTCCTTTTCCATTGTTTAAAAGTACTGCCCCTTTATCTGCATCCAGCCTGCCCAGCTGCGGCTGAAAACCAAACTCATTACCGGCAGTTATTAAATCTGTTTTACCATCGTTATTTATATCAAAAGGTAAAATAGTTTTTATGGAGGAAAACTGTGCCGCCTGCGGTAATGGCAGTACTGTAAAATTTCCATTACCATTATTTATAGCCACACAGCTAGAGGCATAGTTAACTATTCGCATTAAAGCTCCCTGCATCGCTTCTTTTGAAAATAATTCCTGCACAGATTTTACAGCGTAAACACTATTGTGCAGATTTTGTTTTTTTAATAACGGCATTTGTGCTTCCAGTTCGCCTTTCATAAAAACAGGCTTGTCTTTACCGTCCGCTGTACGGGTTATTACTTTGTCAATATAGCCGTTGTTGTCAAAATCATTTACAAAAAGTTTTACGGGATGTTCTTTATCAGGATGCAGATAAAAATTTTCTCCCACATTACCCAAAATCAAATCTGTTTTACCATCTGCATTTACATCTGCAGCAGTTACAGTTTGCCACCACCCGTATAAACCTTCCAGGTTATTTTTTTGCAACGTAAAGCCGCCATTGATATATTTAAATATTTGGGGTGTCATCCATTGCCCTGCAATAATCAATTCTGCTTTATTGTCATTGTCAACATCAGCCCATACCGCACCCGTAACCATACCAGCATTTTGTATACTGCTGCATTTTTCTGCAGGCATATCAGTAAAAGCACCGCTGCCGTTATTAATATAAATATGGCTTTTAGGGGTAACACCATAATTACCGGTAACACATTCAGCACCTATAAATAAATCAAGGTCACCATCATTGTCAAAATCATTAGCGGCTGCTATGCTAATATTGTCTTTATTGGGAGGAAAGGCAATTGTTGAAATTTCAAAATTACCCTTACCATCGTTTTTATAAAGCCGGTGCTGTAACTCTCTTCCCGACTGTGGCACTGTATTACCGGCACTGCATATTAATAAATCAGCATCACCATCTTTATCACAATCAAAAAATAACACAGCACCATCAACAAAGCCAAGGTACTTTTTAAAATCAGCTACTTCTTTTTTTATAAACAACCCATTAGCTGTTTGTAAATATAACTGGCCTTGTTTTGTTAAAGTGCCACCAATATAAACATCGGGCAACCCATCTTCATTTACATCAGCAGCTGCTGCTTTTGGCCCGCTATGAGAAAGCATTTGCGGTATACCTCTTTCCCTGTAAAAATCGGTATAGTCATCGTCCATATGTTTTTCAAAAGAAAGCGGCACCTGGGTTAAAAGGGGCACAGCATCTTCTCCGTTTATCTTTGCTATCGTTTCAGCATTGGCAGGTTGCTCGTAAACAAGATATTTATTAACTGAAGGGTGAGTAATTTTTGTAACTGTCCGGTTAGGCCAGATGATGTGCAGCGAATCTATGGTACTGTCTTTTCCTATGCCTATGCTTTGCTTATAATCAACTGAAGATTGAAAGCCACGGCTGGGAATTATTTCCCTGCTGTAAATATTTTTTTTATTGTACACTATAATTTTTGCACCTACTGCAAATGTATTTTTACCACTGCCTTTAAGCTGTATGCCCAAAAAATTATTGTGTATTTGCTGCAGGCTGTTGTTTTTAAAAATAAAAGCAGGTTCATTGGTATTGTTTACTACCAAATCAAGATCGCCGTCATTATCAAAGTCTACATAGGCAGCGCCGTTTGAAAAAGAGTTTTCAGTAAAGCCCCACTGCATTCCGGCATCATCAAATTTTAAATTACCGAGGTTATGAAACATTTTATTTGGAACTGCAATGGAAGGAATACGGCTGACTAATGCTGATAAATTTTTTTCGCCTGTTTGCAGCATTTTCTCTTTAATCTCATTGGCATCAAAGCTTAAAAAATCCTGGTTGGTAAGATCACGGTAAATGCCATTACATACATATAAGTCATTCAGGCCGTCATTATCTGCATCAAACATTAAAGCACCCCAGCTCCATTCACTTGCATTTACACCACTGTATGGTGCAATATCTTTAAACTGACCTGTGCCGTCGTTTAGTTGTAACGTATTTTGTAAAAACTGCTGAAAAAAACCATTGCGTTCTTTAAGACGGTACTGATCAATATCATCAAAACTTAAAGTTGTTTTAAGCCGGTAATCATCTGCAGGCAGCATATCTGTAGTAAAAATTTCTGAAGCGCCATCGTTGTTGATATCACCAAAATCAGCACCCATAGATGCATAACTGTTATGCTGCATGCGCTGCTCCAGTTCATCTTTAAATGTTCCGTTTTGCTGGTTAATATACAGATAGTCCCGTTCAAAAAAATCATTTGATACATACACATCCGGGTAATGATCACCATTTACATCTCCTACCGTTACACCTAATCCAAAGCTCATAAGTGTGCCGTGTATACCGGCCTGTTGTGTAACTTCTGTAAAATGCCCGTTGTCGTTTCGGTATAAATGATCGCCGCCACCTTTTAAATAGTCAGGCACTTTCCATAGGCTTGCCGGCAAATTGCGCTGGTTAAGGTAACCTAAACTGTTTACCGGCACGGGGCTGTTATCAATTTTAAAACAATCCAGGTCACCATCCATATCGTAATCAAAAAAACTTACTTGTGTGGTGTAACCAGAGTCTGCAAGACCGTATTGTGCTGCACTTTCTGTAAAAGTGAGGTTATGGTTATTTATATAGAGCTGGTTACTGCGCAATGCCGGATTGTGCATATTACCGGCATTGCACACAAAAATGTCTAACCATCCATCTGCATTTACATCTGCCATAACCACGCCTGTACTAAACTGCAGTTTATTTACAAAACCTGCTTTGACGGATATATCTTCGAATGTGAAATTGCCTTTGTTTAAAAAAAGTTTATTGCTTCCCTGGTTGGCTGTAAAAAAAACATCGGCTAAGCCGTCATTATTAATATCACCTGCGGCAACACCGCCTCCGTTGTAAAAATTGCGGTAGTTTAAAATATTTATAGTGTCGTTATCGGTAACTGTGTTGGTAAAATTAATACCTGTATTTGTGAGTTGCTCAAATAATGGTTGCTGCGGCCTGTTTTTACAGGCATACAAGCCGGTTAAATAAATAAATATACAAATTGCTAAAAACTGTTTTTTCACATTACTTCTTTTGCGCCGCATTATTTAATTTGTACAAGGCAGGATATTCATTGTTTTGCAAAAATAATACTTGTGTGCCTGCTTTATTTTTTATAACTGCAATATCCCGTACTTCTCCACGCAGGCCAATGCCGCATATTTTATCTTCCTGCCACGTAAAGTTTCCTTTGCCGTCATTAATAAGCACATCACCAAAACTGCCATCTAATTTTTCAAACTGTGGTAAAAAACCAAACTGATTGCCCCCGGTTATTAAATCAATTTTACCATCGTTATTTACATCCAGCGGCTGTATTGCGTTAATGCAGGACATTTGAGACATTACAGGCAACTTTACAATTGTAAAATTACCATTACCGTTATTTATTGCCACGCAGGATGATGGGTAAGTAAAATTTTTAACAAGCGATGTTTGCATCTTTTCGGCAGGAAACAAATCCTGTATGGCTTTTGTTGCGTACTCCCTGTGATGCAGGTTATTCTTTTTTATAAACGGCAATTGATCCTGTACTTCAGATTTTAAAAACACCGGTTTATCTTTTCCATCAATAGTATAGGTTATTATTTTATCCAGTCCGCCGTTATTATCATAATCATTTATCCAGAGTTTTACAGGTGCATCTGATTTAGGACACAGGTAAAAATTTTCGCCAATATTACCCAGTATTAAATCGGCTTTACCATCATTATTAACGTCTGCAGTGGCAACGCACTGCCACCAGCCAAATTCATTGCTTATATTAGTTTTAACTTCTGCAAAATTATTTCCGTTAAAAGAAAAAATACGGGGTGCCATCCATTCACCCACTATAATCAGTTCTTTCCCTTTATCCCCGATCACATCCTGCCATAAAGCACCGGTAACCATGCCAATACCAGCAATATCAGGATTTCGATTTTGCGCTATATCATTAAAATGGCCTTTGCCATCATTCATAAAAATATAGCTCTGCGGATTTTTTCCATATATTTCCGGGTAGCTTCTTGCACCAATAAAAATATCCGGGTAGCCATCGTTATTAATATCATTAACCGCCGCCACAGCAATATTCATATTCATATTTGGAAAGGCAGCTGTGTTAATTGTAAAATTTCCTTTACCGTCATTTGTATACAAACGTAATTGCAGCTCCCGGCTGTTTACAGCATGATTGTTTCCACCAGGGCAAACAAGCAGATCTGCATCACCATCTTTATCAAAATCTAAAAAAGTAACTGCCACATCCTCAAATTCAAAATAAGGCTCAAATGCTTTTTCTGTTTTCTTTTTAAAAAGACCATTTGTTGTTTGCAGGTAAAGCTGGCCAATGGTGCCTTGTGCACCTCCAATATAAATATCAGTAAGGCCATCATCATTTACATCAGCAGTGGCCGCTTTTGGGCCTTCTCGTGAAAAAGCACGTGGTACTGTTTTTTCATTGTAAAAATCAACATACTCATTTTCTCTATGTTTATCAAAACTGCTTTGTTCCGCTACAAAAAAAGTATTGGTTACAGCTACAGATTTATTTTGTGGTTGTACATTTTTCGAAGTGCTTTTATTAAGGGTATGCAGTTTATTAATTCCAGGGTTTACGATTACAGTACTGCTCCTGTCGGGCCATGTAATAACAGCAGAATCAATTACCTTTTTTCCACCTATACCAAAAACCAGTTTATAATCAACAGACGATTGAAAACCACGGCTTGGAAAGAGTTCTTGCGTAAGTATTTCGCTGCCATTATATAATTGCACTTTACTGCCTATTGCAAAAGGATTGCGGCCTGTATCACTTAATGTAAAACTTATGTAGTTGTTTTTATTCAGTGTACGGCTTTTGTTTTTATAAATAATTGCAGGCTGGTTTGTATTTACAATAATTAAATCAAGGCTGCCATCATTATCCAAGTCACCATAGGCGGCACCATTTGAAAAGGTAGGCTGCGCCATTCCCCACTCAGCTCCTGCGTCGGTAAAACGCAGATTTTTATCATTATGATATACTTTATTTGGCAAAGGAGTTAAAGGAATTTCTTTAAGAATTTTATCAACTGATTCTTTTTTACCAGTAAGTACCATTTTCTGATTTACATCATTGGCAAAAAAATCCATAAAGTCAAGGTTTGTTACATCCTTTGCTACACCGTTACACACATAAATATCGTTCCATCCATCATTATCCATATCAAAAAATAAAGCTCCCCAGCTCCAGTCTGTAGCCACTACTCCACTGTATCTTGCTATATCAACAAACTTGTTATTTTTATTATTAAGCTGCAAACAGTTTTTTGTGTATTGATAATAAAAACCTGATTTAAATTTTTCATTGAACAAGCTGATGTTATCAAACGAGCCTACTGTTTTAAGACGGTAATCATCACCGGGCAGCATATCAGTAGTAAATAAATCGGGGTAACCATCATTGTTTACATCGGCTACATCCGCTCCCATTGATGAAAAGCTGGTGTGTTGAAACCACTGCTCAGTTTCATCTTTAAATGTTCCATTTTTTTGATTGATGTACAGGTAATCCCGTTCATAAGAATCGTTAGAAACAAATACATCCGGCCAGCCATCTTTATTAATATCGCTAACAGAAACGCCCAGGCCAAAACTGATGAGGCCACCATGTATGCCTGCTTGCGTTGTTACTTCCTTAAAAAAGCCATTATCGTTTCTATATAAATGATCGCCTCCGCCTTTTAAAAAATCAGCAATTTTCCAAAGACTGTCAGGCATATCACGCCGATTGGCAAAATTTAACTGGTTAATAGGTACCGGGCTATTGTTAATTATAAAACAATCCAGGTCGCCATCTAAATCATAATCAAAAAATGAAACCTGTGTGGAATAAGCAGAAATACCTAAACCATATTTATCTGCCGCTTCTGTAAAAGTGAGATTATGGTTATTAATGTATAATTTATTTTTCCGCTTGCCGGTGCCCATGTGGCCCGATGCACATACATATATATCCAGCCAGCCGTCTGCATTTACATCTGCAAAAGTTACGCCTGTGCTCCATGTTGCATCTTTAATAATACCGGCACTGTCAGAAATATCCTTGAATCTAAAATTGCCAAGGTTAAGGTATAATTTATTGTTACTTGTGTTTGAGGTAAGAAATACATCAGCCAGCCCATCATTATTAATATCACCTAAAGCCACCCCGCTTCCATTATAAAAGTTACGGAATAAAAATCCGTTCTCAAGGCTGTCGTCGATAACAGTATTGGTAAAATTTATGCCGGAGTTTTCAATTACTTCAAATAGTGGCAGCTTTTTTTTAGGGGTTTGACAGGATATAGTTAGCAAAACCAACGTACAAAAAACGGCTAAACAAATAATTCTGTTCATTGATTTTTCAAGATTGTTTCTTAAAACGAAAGGCCATTAATTTAATAATGACCTTTCGTAAAGTTATGGTATAAACCCAAAGCCTGTATTAATAACCGGCGTTTTGTTTTAAGTTAGGGTTAGCAATTAACTGATCTGAAGGAATAGGGAACAATAATTCTTTTGGATCACTGGTTGTTTTTAAAGCCCATGGTTTTAAAAACACACCAAAGCGAATTAAGTCTTGTCTTCTCCAGTTTTCCCAGTACATTTCTCTTCCTCTTTCTGCAAGCAATGTATTAGGATTTGCAACATTTGAAGGATCAACAAGTGTTAAACTTGCCCATGGAGTTGCTCCCCTGTTTACGCGTAATTGATTAACCAATACCAATGCGCCGGCTGCATCAGGTGTTGCCAGCCTCATTTTAGCTTCTGCCACCATCAGGATAACATCTGCATAACGGAAAATCTGAAACTGGTTTCTTTGGTTACCACCATTATAGTTAGAATAATCAGGCGGGTATTTAATTACACGTATACCAGTTCTTTCCAGTGTAGTTGCGTCAGTTTCAATAGCGTTAACAGCAGGTGTAAAAGCTAAGTCACGCCCCTGCCTGTCTTTTTGTTTTGTACCATCAGCGTTATATTGCTGACCGGCTAATAAACCTGGCCTTAAACCAGAGATATTTGTAACACCGCCAAAATACTTACCACCTAACCTTTGATCTTTAGTAGTATCAATAAGAGTTGCCGGTGTTCCGTCACCATGTCCTTCAAACATGTTGTAAAAATCTGCTACTGTACTAAATCCATTCCAGCCTGCACTGCCTACAACACTTGGTTGGTTCCATGAGTTATAGTGCAATGTATTCATCCAACGCTGGTTAGTATTACCAGAGCCAATACCACCAATACTTGAGGTACCATCGTTTGGCCATGCCCATATAGCTTCTGTACTTGTTGTAGCATTATCAGGACCAAAGTTGTTGAAGTATTTAGTATTTAATGTGTAACCAGCGCTCATTAACTGAGTACCCAATGTTACAACAGTTGTCATATCAGCATTATCAAAAGTTGGTGCTTGTTTATTTAAAAAAGCACCTTTGTTTAATAACACTTTCATCAATAAAAACTTGGCTGCATTAATATTGGCCCTTCCTTTATTATTGGGCAATACATTCCTGCTAATGATACCATTTAGGCGGGCAACAATTGCGTCAACAGCCTCTTTAGGCTGATAAACCGGAGCAGCTTCAATTGAATTGAATTTAGCCAAATCTCTATAAGGCACTTGTCCATATAAATCTAAGAAGTAAAACTGGGCAAGAGATAACAAAAACTGGGCTTCATCAGACTGAACCGCTGTTGGATTTGATGCTAATGTTGATAATGCATCACTAGATGTTTTACCCAAAGCATTAAATGCAGAAATGATGGCACCACGGGTTGCATTCCAGGTATGCGCATGCATTACCCTCCAGTCACCATTATCATCCCAGTCGCCACCACGTGTAGGCACCAAACTTTCATCAGATGTATTACACTCCAGGTTTAATAAACCACCTACGCCATGAATTAAATCCTGCATGTCATTATAGGTGCCGTTAAGCAGGGCAGCCGGGTTGGCAGAAGCACCGCTATTTGGATCAAAGACTATAGAGCTCTGTAGCTTTTGGTCCAGCTTTGTACAGGACAATGTTCCTAAAAGAAACATACCTGAAATTATTAAGAGTTTATTTTTCATATCGAGCTTTTTATATTTTTAAACAAGTTTTATAAAGAAAAGTTTAAACCGAATGTTATAGACCTTGCTGTTGGGTACCCAATATAATCCACACCCAAAGAAGGAATTCCGTTTAAGGTTTTATCTACGTTCACTTCAGGATCAAAACCAGTGTATTTAGAAATTACAAACAGATTAGAGCCGGTTAGGAATAGGTTAAGATTTTTAATTGCCTTATGATCGCCTACCCTATAAGATATTGTAGCATTACCCAGCTTAACAAAGTCGCCTTTCTCTAAGAACCGTGTAGAAGGCGAAATAGCATTCGCTGTGTTTTCGCCATTACCAACCAGGCCTGAATAAATATTTCTACCACCAACAATATTGCTTATGTTGAGTACACTCATCATGGTGTTATTGAAAATCATATTACCAAAAGAACCGTGCATGTTAATACCTAAAGCCCATTTTTTATATGCAAGGTTTGAAGAGAACCCTATAAAAGCTTTAGGATTAGGATTACCTGCAAATGTTGGACCGCCAGCAGTGTATTTTGCTATACCGTTTGAAGCAAAACCTTCAAACTTCTGCAAGTAAAACACATTTAAAGGCTGGCCAGCAGCTATTACCTGAGAATAAGCACCGCTAGAACCTTGTCCGTTTAATGCACCAGTATTTTTAACAAATGGTACATTAGAAAGAGCCGGAGACTCAAAAGAGTTTTTAACAAAAGTGGTGTTTAAAACAACATCCCAGCTTAAATTTTGTTTGTCAATAACTGTTACGCCAATAGAAATCTCAGCACCTTTATTAACTACCCAGCCTTTTTGAGCTTGTATACCATCCAGATTTTTGTAAACAGTACCACTACCAGCTGTTGGTTGAGATATTACAAAATCAAGAATTGGATTGGTTGTTTTTTTACTGAAATAATCTATGAAACCATATACTCTGTTTTTAAACAAATTAAAGTCAATACCACCGTTTACAGAAGATACAGTTTCCCATTTTAAATCGGGATTACCAAAGTGATTTGTATTTAAACTATTATAACCATTGTATGTCGCTACAGATAAAGCAGCATCAACCGGATTAAACTCTTGGTTACCTGTTTGTCCATAACCTAACCTTAATTTCAATGAATTGATGGCTTTAATATGTTTCATGAAATTTTCATTGGTAATATTCCATGCAAATGCTGCTGAAGGAAAATATGCATACCTGTTATTTTTACCAAACTTGCTTGAGCCATCCGCACGTATAGTTCCGGTAAACAAGTACTTATCTTTATAATTAAGAACAGCACGTCCAAAATAACTCTGTAATTCGACTGAAGGATCCTTAAAACCAAAAGTTCTTAAGTTAGCCTGGTTGCCTGATTGCATATTGTCGTAATAATGATAATCAGGATTTACTGTTGCCTGGTTAAGGTTTAAATTAAATCCATAAGTAAAAGTACCGTTACCACGATAAGCTGTTTTCCAGTATTCGTAACCTACCAAAGCGTTAATGCTTAAATCTTTGGTTATGTCTTTATTGTAATTTAAAGTATGAGTTACTGTTTGTGAAAACAACTGATTGGCTGCAACATTAGCAAGACCATTACCATCTGCATTACCGCCAGTAGCTTTAATCCAGCCTTGTAATTCTGTTTTTCTTGTACCAGTACCGTAGTTTACGCCATATAATAATTTATACTCCAGGTTTGGTAAAATTTTATAGCCAGCAGAAAATGAACCCAATACCTGCTGTAAAACAGAACCATCATTATATGCATCAGAAAGTGCTAATGGATTAACCTGGCCGCTTGGGTTGGTTTGATTATATAAACCATTATTGCGCTTTAAAACTAATGTAGGATTCCATATTAATGCCAGAGAAATTAAGTTACCAGTACTACCGGCATCATTAGATACAGGAGCTATGGTTTCAACCAGGTTGGCTGCAGTAACATTAAAGTCAAGGCTTAATTTATTATCCAGCATTTTGTATTGGCCGTTAAAATTGCCAATATATTTTTTGAGGCCGCTTTTTCTTAAAATACCTTTTTGGTCAGATACTAAGAAAGAGGCCCTGTATTTACCATTTGTGTTACCACCACTTAAAGCAACTGAGTAGTTTTGAGTAGGAGCATTTTTAGTCAGTATTTCATCAAATGCATCCACATTAGCACCAGAATCAGAAGCAGCACCATATGCCTTTAGAGCATCCCGGTAACCGGCAGCATCTAATGTTTTTATTTTGCGCATTACACCACTTACACCATAAGTTGCATTAAACTCAATTTTTGCAGGCCCATTGCTGCCCTTTCTTGTTGTAACTAAAATTACACCATTGGCACCACGAGAACCGTAAATGGCAGAAGCAGATGCATCCTTAAGGATATCCATTGAAACGATATCAGCAGGATTTAAAAAGTTTAAAGGATTAATATCAGGAGTTTGACCCACACCAGATACGCCAACACTTGGGCGTGGGCTGCGCCCATCTAAAGGCACACCATCAATTACATATAATGGGTTATTACCAGAACGGATAGAGTTGTTACCCCTGATTTTTACTACAGTGGCAGCGCCTGGCTGACCACTATTATTAATAACTTGTAAACCGGCAACTTTACCTAATAACAATTGGTCGGGATTGCTGATGGGACCCTTGTTAAAATTTTTTGACTGAACTGATACTACAGAACCGGTTAAATCTTTTTTACGAACAGTACCATAACCAATTACAACAACTTCGTTAAGGTTGGCAACAGTTGCCTGCATAATTACACTATAACTGCCGCCACTGCCTGTTTTTACGCTCTGGCTTGTAAATCCAGACCCTGTAAAAACCAGTGTGGCTCCCGCTGCAACATCATTCAAAGTGTAAACGCCCTGTGCATTTGTAGAAGTACCTTTTGTTGTTCCTTTTACGGTTACAGAGATACCGGAGATTGGATCTCCTTTAGAATCGGTTACAGTTCCCGTTACAGTTTGGGCTTTTGCAAAGGCTGTAAACCCGATTATTGCCAGCAATAGCATGGCAGTCTTTCTCATAATAGCAAGAAGCATAATCGTTTGGTTTTTTTGGAATGAAAAATTAAATACAGAAAAGGATATTCAGGTTAACTATTAAACTTAAGCAATCAACAAAACAGACTATGGTTTGTTCAGTAAAGCTGCAATCGTTAATAAAATCCTAAAATCCTGAACTTAAAAGTACATGTGAAGCCATGTATAAAATACACGTTATAGAGCAATTTGACCGCAAACGTTTGCGACATTGTTTGCGCAAACGGTTGTTGTGTAAATTTTCTTTTATTACCTTGAGGATGAATTAACTGCTGTATGAACAACACAACACTCAAGAAAATTTCCGAAATTTTGGGGCTTAGTATTTCCACAATTTCAAGGGCTTTGAAAGATCATCCGGACATTTCAGAAAAAACCAAAAAGAGAGTCGTGGAGCTTGCCACCACGCTTGATTATGAGCCCAATGCTAATGCCATAAACCTGCGTTCCAGCAACAGTAAACTTTTTGGCCTTATTGTACCATCTATTGGAAACACTTTTTATAATTCCTTTATTTCTGCCGTTGAAGAAGAAGCAAGAAAAACCGGTTATTCATTAATGATTTTACAATCTGGTGATGACCCGCTGGTTGAGCTATCAAGTTTAAAGCTGTGCAGGCAAAACAGGGTTACTGGTTTATTTGTTTGCATATCTCCGGAAACCACCAATGTAGAAGCCTTTTTAAAATTGAAAGAAATAGAAGTGCCGGTAATTTTTTTCGATAAAGTTCCGGAAGACACTTCCTGTAATAAAATATGTGTGGCTGATGAAGCAGCTGCTTCTATTGCAGCAAAAGCAATACTGGCAAAAAATAAAAAAAAGGTATTAGCGCTTTTTGGTAACACTAACTTGCTTATAACAAAAAAAAGGGCAAGTGCTTTTAAAAAAGCATTGCAAAGTAATACCGTTAAACTTATTGAAGACACTGCCTTAAGTACAGCCCATGCAGAAAAATGCATGCTGGAAAACTTAAACCAAAAACCCGACACCGTTTTTTGCATGAGCGATGAGATATTGATGGGAGTAATGAAAGCATTGCAGACAAAAAAAATGAAAGTGCCGGAAGACATCAGTGTTATTGCAATAAGCAATGGAGAAATACCAAAACTTTATTACCCCGAAATTACTTATGTGGAAACAAGCGGCGCTAAACTGGGAAAATTAGCATTTTCCAGAATGATGGTTTGCCTTGCAGGCAGTACCTTTATACAAAATTTAACTATCGACTCCTTATTGGTAGAAGGAGGATCTTTATAAATTAAAACAAACTAACTATCTGCATGGCACTTCAATGGACTGGCGTAATTCCTGCGCTTACAACAAAATTTACAAAAGACGACAAACTGGATTTACCCTTATTTAAAAAAAATTTAGATGCCCAAATTACAGCAGGCGTTAGCGGCATTATTGTTGGTGGCACTTTAGGCGAAGCCAGTACGTTAACCACAGCCGAAAAAGAAACACTGATAAAATTTGCTGTGGAAAAATGTGAAGGAAAAATACCGGTTATACTAAATATTGCAGAAGGAGCTACCGCAGCAGCTTTAGAACAGGCTGCATTTGCAAAACAATGGGGTGCCGAAGGATTAATGGCCTTACCTCCCATGCGTTACAAAACAGACCACCGGGAAACTGTAACTTATTTTAAAACTATTGCAAACAGCACCGAATTGCCTGTAATGATTTACAACAATCCTGTAGATTATAAAACAGATGTAACACTGGATATGTTTGCAGAACTTATTGAATGTAAAAATATACAAGCAGTAAAAGAAAGCACCCGTGATGTTACCAATGTAACACGTATTAAAAACCGTTTTGGTAACCGTTTAAAAATTTTATGTGGTGTAGACACGTTGGCAATGGAAGAATTGCTGCTTGGTGCCGATGGTTTAGTTGCCGGGCTGGTTTGTGCTTTTCCTGCAGAAACGGTGGTTTTATATAAACTGGTTAAAGCAGGCCGCATTGAAGAAGCCACTGCCATTTACCGCTGGTTTATGCCGTTGCTGGAACTGGATATTCATACCAAATTAGTACAGTACATTAAACTGGCCGAAACACAAACAGGTATCGGATCAGAATACGTAAGAGCACCCCGTTTAATATTGGAAGGAGAAGAAAGAGAACGCATTTTAAAAATCATTAACAACGGTATAGCCACAAGGCCTGCATTACCCGCCATTTAAATGATACCTGACATAAGTTTAAGCCGGCTTTATTACAGAAGCCGGTTTTTTATTTTGCTGCCACAACCATATTGTAACAAACGTAGAAATAATAAAATACTCCAGCAGTATATAGTTTATACCTGGCCAGTAACGCTCCACTCCAAACCAGTCTTCAAAGAAAAAAATCATAGCAATACCAACAGCGTTTTTCAGTACTTCCCAAAAAATAGTGTATTTGCTGCCATCCATTAATTCTGTAAATGCATATACAAACAAAAAAATAAACCCGCCATACAGGAAAAAAGCAGGGCTTCCTATAAAAGCAATATTTGCAAACAGGTAACTTACAAACAGCAACAATATAATTAACTGAATCCAGCACCAGATAAGCATGGGCTTTGTTTCCGGTGTACTGTATTTAGTAAAATTATAAACATCCTCTATTTTAGCTACCGGATATTTTGCTTCCACATCTGCAGGCCTCCATCCCGTGGGCATAAACCAAATACGTATTTTATCTGTAAAGCTTTTGGTACGCAGGGCGTCTTTTGTTAACAGCCATAAGTGCTGAAAATTTATTTTTATAGGATTCCATGTTTGTGCAGGTCTTGTAATACCGTAAACAGGCGGCACTTCTTTTAACTCCGGCTGAAAAGTGCCGAATAGTTTATCCCAAACAATAAATATTTGCCCTAAATTTTTATCAATGTATTCTTTATTAATGGCGTGGTGCACCCGGTGGTGTGATGGTGTTACAATAATATTTTCTAAAAAACCCATTTTGCCAATATGCTGTGTATGGTACCAAAACTGTGCAAACAAATGCAGCGGGGCCACTATTGCAATTACTTCTGCCGGCACACCCAAAAGAGCCGCAGGCAATAAAAGAATTACAAACATTTTTACAAATACTGAAATACTTTGCCGTAATGCACAGGCAAGGTTAAATTCTTCGCTGCTGTGATGAATAATATGAGCGTTCCAGAAAAAATTAAACTTATGGTTTATTAAATGCACCACGTATCCTGCAAAATCCAGCACAATAAATGCCACCACATAAGTTAACCATGTGGCTTTAATATGCGTTATGGCAAGGCGGTTTAATAACCATGTGTAGGTTATTATTGAAATGCCAATGCCCAGCACATCTTTGGTAACATTTGTTACGCCAGATGTAAGGCTCGATATCATATCGAAATTGCGTACCGTTTCTTTACCCGTTTTCCAGCCATACCATTTTTCAAACAGTACCAGCATTAAAAAAGCAGGCATAGCAATTAATAATATTTTTCCGTATTGTTCCATATAAATAGCAAGAAAGTTGTTTAAGTTGCGCTTACTAAATTTGCAAATTTAATGAAGAAAAGTTTTGTTTGTACCGATGCCCATACCTGTGGTAACCCTGTACGCCTTGTTAAAGAAGGCGGCCCGGAACTTACCGGAAATACCATGAGCGAAAAGCGGCAGCATTTTATAAATGAATACGACTGGATTCGCAAAGGCCTTATGTTTGAACCACGTGGGCATGATATGATGAGCGGAAGTATTTTGTATCCGCCTCATAATAACGAAAATGATGTGGCCGTATTGTTTATTGAAACCAGCGGCTGCCTGCCCATGTGCGGCCACGGCACCATTGGCACCATTACCATTGCTGTGGAAGAGGGTTTAATTAAACCAAAAATTCCAGGCATTATACGCATGGAAGCCCCTGCAGGCCTTGTGCTAATTGAATATAAAGAAGAAGATAAAAAGGTAAAAAGTGTAAAGCTTACCAATGTTGCATCATTTCTGCATAGTACTGCGTTACCGGTTAACTGTCCGGAACTGGGAGAACTGGTTGTTGACGTAAGCTATGGCGGCAATTTTTATGCAATAGTGGATGTGCAGAAAAACTTTAAAGGCATTGAGCATTATAATGCCGATAAATTAATTGCATGGGCAAGAGAACTGCGTAAAAATATTAATGCTAAATATGAATTTGTTCATCCTGAAAACGAAACAATTAAAGGCTGCAGCCATATTTTATGGACCGGCACTGTAATTGATAAAACATCCACCGCACGCAATGCTGTTTTTTATGGTGATAAAGCTATTGACCGCAGCCCCTGCGGCACAGGCACAAGCGCACGCATGGCACAATGGTATGCAAAAGGTAAATTAAAAGCAGGCGATGCATTCATTCATGAAAGTATTATAGGCAGCAAATTTATTGGCCGTATTGAAGAAGAAACATTTGTAAACGGTATGGCTGCTATAAAGCCGAGTATTGAAGGCTGGGCAAAAATTTACGGACACAACACCATTACCATCGATACTGACGATGACCCTTATGCGTTGGGCTTTCAGGTTATATGAGGTTTGCGCTGTATATTCGTAGCTGCAATCGTTCAAGCCTCCGGAAAAATCAATTCAAAGCTTTTTTTGAAAACAAAGTGCTATTTATTAAATGGATGTAACTATCATTGGTGGTGGTGTAATTGGTTTGTCAGGTGCCTACTACTTAAACAAAGCCGGCGTAAATGTAACTGTTATTGACAGCGGCGATATTACCAATAATTGTTCTTTCGGCAATATGGGCTATATCTCCCCCAGCCATTTTACACCACTGGCAAGTCCGGGCATTATTTCGCAGGGGTTAAAGTGGATGTTAAGTTCATCTTCTCCATTTTACATAAAGCCCCGCTTAAATTCAGATTTAATTGAATGGGGCATTAAATTCTGGAAAAACAGCAATGCTGCCACAGTAGAAAAAAATACACCGCACCTCCATAACCTGCTGCAGTTAAGCCGCACATTAATAAACGATTTCAGGAATGAATTAGGCGACAATTTTGACATGGAAACCATTGGCTGCCTCATGATGTGCAAGCAGCAAAAAACACTGGATCATGAATTTCATATGGCTGATGAAGCAGAAATGCTGGGCCTTAATGTAAGCCGCTTATTAAAAGATGAAGTACAGCAACTGGAACCCAACGTAGAAGTGGATGTGGCCGGCGCTGTTTTATTTAAAGACGATTGTCATTTTAATCCTGGTAAAATGATGCTGGCTTTAAAAAAATATTTAGAAAATAAAGGGGTAAAATTTATACTCAACAGTACTGTAACCGGCTTTGAAAAAAGCGGCAGCCAGATAACTGCAATTATTACCGATAAAGAAAAAATTAACTGCAGTAACGTTGTGCTTGCGGCAGGAAGCTGGCTGCCTGTTGTTGCAAAAAAACTGGGCATTAAATTACTACTGCAACCGGGTAAAGGCTACAGTTATACCTATCAAAATGTTGAAAAAAATATTAAATACCCTGCTATTTTGGTAGATGGCCGTTGTGCTATAACACCATGGGGCAATGCATTGCGTATTGGCGGCACTATGGAGCTTAGCGGCATCAATAATAAAGTGCTTATAAAAAGAATGGAAGGCATTTATAACTCAGCAAAAGATTTTTATCCTGGTTTGCAAATTGATTTTCCGCCTGCAGATAAAATCTGGAACGGCCTGCGCCCTGTAACACCCGATGGCTTACCATATATTGGCAAACACACACAGTATGATAATTTAATTGTAGCCGGCGGTCACGCCATGCTGGGCATATCCATGGGCACAGGCACGGGTAAAATTATAAGTGAATTGCTGCAGCGCAAAACCACCTCTATTGATATAAGTGCTTTTAAAGTTGAGCGCTTTGCCTAATCAGGTTTTTTTCGAAAAACAAATTGCTCGTTTAATAAATTAAACAGCTTTTTATAAAACTCCCTGAACTGCGGATATTCATCTTTTGAATAAAAAGGCCTTTTAAATGATAGTTGATAACCGATGTTTAAAATCCCATCGTTATAATTTGATTGCCTTATAAAAACAATACTTGTGTCAGGCATTATCATACGCACGCTTTTAGGAAGCTCCTCAATTGTATAGCCATCCGGAATAAAAATAATACCATTAATCTCATATTGCTGATTGGCGCTGTAAAAAATATCTGTAGCCCTTTCTTCTGCTAAAAACGGATTTTTTTCAAGCCCTGTAAAAAGATTTACAGAAAAATATTTGTACCCGGCAGTACTGCTGCCTGCGCTTTGAAAATAAATATTTTCAGTAAGAGGTAAAGAATCCACCTCTGCATTTTCTGTAACAATACTGTCAATACGCACTCCCCGTAAATTATCAAAACTGTTTTTCAGCTTTGCAATACTTTTTTTACCCTCGGGCAGCAGTTTGCAGCGTTCATAATCATACGCCACCAGCTTTGCCAGCCCTTTCAGGTTGCCATTAGTATCTGCTTCAGCATTATACGTAATGCTCCGGTGGTAAGAATAGCTATCGTTCCATAATGTTCTCCATCCCCATTCATAGGTATCAGGTTTGCCAATCATTAATCCATCTGTTACCATTACATCCAATGGAATTAAAGAAGAAGGTGTTGCTTTTTCAGTAGCATCCAGTACATAATATGCATCCCCGATTGTAACATGCGCCATCACTTTATCAAATTGATCGTAACCGGCCATACTGGTATTTATAAACCCGTTTTCTTTTGTGCTTACCAATAACGGATGCACATTTAAACCGGCGTCTTTTAATAAATTAATAAGAATAAGATTTATTTCTCCGCTGGTACCTTTTTTATCTTTCCATGCGCTTTTAACACCATCCAGCGCCCAAATATTACTGTACCCGTTCCATTCCATATTATTCCTTACATAATTATGGATGATATACATTTTTTTAAACGGATCCTTTACATCTTTCAGCATCAGATCCAGATCTGTTGTACGGGGAATATCTTTTTTTAACTGCTTGCCAAAATCTTCATCATCTACCAGTTCCTTAACAATACCATGCCAGGTGCTGCGCAAACTTTTTCTTGGTATTCCCGGAAAGTCAATTGCAGTAAGCTGTACTTGTATTTTTTGCAGGTAATCTTCACGGCAGCTCATAAAAGGTTCCTCGGTAAGCCCGGGAACATTTTCCATTGTATACCAGGAATAATTACCTGCGCCTTTTTTATCGCTGCTGGAACGCTGCAATGGCAATGAGCAGGATGGCGTTGTACTAACTTCCAGCTCGGGAGGAAAGTTTACAATAAAGCGGCTAAACTTAACCGGTATTTCTTTTTGAAAATACCATAAGCTGCTTGAAGAATTATCAAGCGTATACTTGTATTCAATGATGCTTCCTTCTTTAACATCAGGAAATGCAAAGGATTTTTCAGAATACCTGCTATTGATTTTTTTGTCGTATACCGATCCCTTATCCACTTTGGTAACAACAATATTTCCGGCAGCATCTAAATTATAAGTTTGCGCAGAAAATTTTATAATAGCAATCATTTTATCGTACGAAGGATAACGGATTTTGATGTTGGCATTTTCAAACCCGGCTTTGCTGAATATTTTAATACGGACACGGAAGTCTGTTTGTTCAAAATAAGGCAGTACAGCAGAGCCAAGGTTAAGGCGAAAAGCAGATTCGCCTTCATCAAAAATAACCATTGCAGCGGCTCCTTTTTCAAAGTCGCATTCAGTCATTTGCAGTTCTTGTTTTGTTACCTCCCCAAAAGCTGGTAAATTTTTAAACTCCTGTGCAATGGAAAAAAAAGATGTAAGGGTACATAAAAGGGTTAGGGCAAGTTGCTTCATAAAGTTTTTTATAAATATAAAAACTTATAGCAAATTTTATATATCAACAGAAAAAAAATAATGCAGCGCTGTAAACTACACATCAAAAAATGTATGCCCTATCCCAATCCAACTTCAGCATGCATTTCCGGAATTTCCACTTCATATCCTTTTTTCATCAACCGCTGCCTGAAATCCAGCTGCACATTATATTCCCCATGCACTAAAAATAAACGCTTTACTTCTTTGGGGTTTTGACAGGCTAAAAACTGGCTCAAATCATCATAATCGCCATGGGCGCTCATACTGCGTATACTACCAATTTCTGCATTCACTTCATGTTCTATACCAAAAATTCTCACTTCCTTATCGCCACGCTGCAACCTTGCACCCAGCGAATTGGGTTCGCAATAACCTGTAAGCAAAATAGTGTTGCGGCTGTTTTCAATATTATTGCTGATGTGGTGTTTTACCCTGCCAGCTTCGGCCATACCACTTGCAGAAATAATTACACAAGGGCCATTGCTAAAATTCAGCATCTTGCTTTCATCAACGCTTTTTACAAATTTTAAACCCTTAAAACCAAACGGGTCGCTATCGCTTTGCAAAACTTTTTGAATAGTTTTATTAAAATACTGGGGATAATGTTTTACAATTTCTGTGGCTTTTACACTCAAGGGGCTATCCACATAATACGGTAAATCCGGCAGGCGGCCTTCTAATTCCAGCTGATTAAGTGCATATAAAATTTCCTGTGTGCGACCTACACTAAAAGCTGCCATAATCAGCTTACCCTTTTTTTGCACACATGCTTTTTCCACCCATTGCAAAATCTGGTCTGGCGTGGTTACTGCATTATCATGCAAACTGTTGCCATAAGTACTTTCCAGTAAAATATAATCTGCCTGCGGAAACTCTTCCGGTGATTTTAAAATTACATCCCTGTAACGGCCCACATCGCCGCTAAAAGTAAGCCGGGTGGTTTTACCATTTTCTTTAATTTTTAAATGCACAGCAGCGCTGCCAATAATATGGCCAGCATCCGTAAACAACACGTCTACATTTTCATCAACAGTAAACCAGGTATCATATTCCACTTTTACAAAACTGTCCTGTGCTTTCAATGCATCATCTGTTGTGTAAAGCGGTTTCAGGTAAGGCAGGCCTTCCTGTGCCCTGCGTTTATTTTCGTATTTAATATCGTTTTCCTGTATACCGGCGCTGTCTTCCATTAGTACGGCAGCCAGTTCTTTTGTGGCGGGTGTGCAATAAATTTTCCCTTTATACCCATCGGCCACCAGCTTTGGCACTAAACCGCAATGGTCAATATGGGCATGAGATAAAATCATAGCAGTAACCTGTGTCACATCAAAACCAAAATTTTGATTTAATACATTCGTTTCTTTACCCATACCCTGGAACATGCCGCAATCCAGTAAATATTTTTTTCCGTTGGTAAGTGTAATTAAATGTTTGGAGCCGGTTACGGTACGTGCCGCACCATGAAAAGCAATCTTCATTTTTTTAATTTTTATGTTACTAACAGCAGTGCATAGCCCAGTTTCATTGGCGTCGCACTCTTGTACAATATTTCTTTACTTAACTTTTATCTCTGCAAAAAATGGAACACAGATTAAACTGATTGGGCTGATTTACACAGATTTTATCAGTGTTTATCTGCTCAATCTGCGTTATCAGTGTTCTATAGCCAGCCAAGCCATCACCCCCATTCCCACTTCTATCGCTCCTTCATCAATATTAAACGTGGGCGTATGCACACCGCTTGTTATACCTTTTGCTTTATTACCGGCGCCCAACCTGAAAAAACAGGCCGGTAACTGATGGCTGTAATAAGCAAAATCTTCTGCGCCCATACGCAGTTCTGTTTCGCTCACATTTTCAGCTCCCATATATTCTTTTGCCTTTGCCATAGCAACAGGGTGCAGTTTTTCATCGTTTAATACAAACGGATAACCCACATCAATTTTTATTTCTGCTTCAGCACCCATTGTTCTTACCAGTTCAACTGTATGTTTTGTAATTAACTCATGTGCTTTAAAGCGCCACTCTTCATTCATAGCCCTGAAGGTGCCCATCAGTTTTACTTCGCTTGGTATTACATTGGTGGTGTTACCGCCATTAAATGCTGTAATGGATAACACCGAAGGGTTAAACGGATTGTTGTTGCGGCTGATGATTTGCTGCAGGCTGATGATTAAGTGCGAAGCAATTAAAATAGTATCTGCAGTTAAATGCGGCGATGCAGCATGACCGCCTTTTCCTTTTATGGTAATGTACAGTTCATCGGCGCTGGCCATTACCATACCGCCTCTAAAACTCAGTTTACCCACTTCCATTGCCGGGTTTACATGCAGTGCAAATATTTTATCGGGCCGTGGGTTTTCCAGTACGCCTTCTTTAATCATATAACTGGCGCCGCCGGGGTTTTTTTCTTCGCCGGGCTGAAAAATTAATTTTACGGTTCCCTCCCATTCGTCTTTCAGCTCATTTAAAATTTTTGCAGCACCTAATAAGCAAGTGGTATGCACATCATGCCCGCAGGCATGCATTACACCATTGTTTTTACTTTTATAAGGCACATCATTCTCTTCGGTTATTGGCAATGCATCCATATCCCCTCTTAGTGCAATTACTTTTTTATCGGGATTTTTGCCTTTTATTAAACCCACCACACCGGTGGTTGCCATTACTGTAAATGGAATATTCCAGCTTTGCAGTTTTTGCTGCACAAATTTTGATGTTTCAAATTCTTTATAACTCAGCTCGGGATTGGCATGTAAATGATGGCGCACTTCAATAAACTCATCTGCATATTGCTTTGCCAGTTGTTGTATCTTTTCTTTCAGCATAACTCAGTTTCTGCATGTAAATTAAAACAAAAAGAGCTTCGTTGCCGAAACTCTTTTTGTTATCTGTAAGTATCATTTTATTTATCCTCGTCGTCTTTTTCTTTATCGCCCTTTACTTCTATTATTTCCGGCACCACATATACGTTATTGGTTACAATTTTTTGGGCGGCAATCATTTTTTTGTACTTCTCAGCATCCCCTTTATCTAAAAAATTACCAAATTTTAATTTAATAAAAGGCGCCTGAAAAGTCATGTATACTTTTTGATCGGGAAAGTTTTGCAATAGTTGCGCCCTCACTTTCATAGCATAGTTGCGGTCGTTACTGTTAAGCACCATTAAGCGGAAGCCTTTTGCAGAGCGGGGGCCTAAAGCTGCCGTGGCATTAAACTCTGCCTGTTTTTTTGCCAGTGCATCCAGCCGGGCATCTTTAACAACAGTTACTTTACCTGCAACTGCTGTATCTGCCGGCAATGCCGGCTTGGCCGGTGTGGTGGTTTGGGCTTGTGCAGCTAAAACAAAAAAACCTGTTGCTGCTGCTATTAAAATTATTTTTTTCATATTGTATTCATTTCACAAAAACTGTTCCATCAGTTTTGTGCAGCAGCTTCTTTAACAATTTGAACGCTGCTGCTGCACCCCAAACGGTCAGCTCCTGCTGCAATTAATTCGGCGGCAAATGTATAGTTTTTTATACCGCCGCTGGCTTTAATTTTTACGGCTTCAGCCAGGTGTTTACGCATTAATTGTACGGCATGCACACTGGCTCCTTTTTCTGCGTAACCCGTACTGGTTTTCATAAAATCCACCCCGGCAGCGCCGTAAATATCGCAGCAACGTATAATCTCTTCATCTGTTAAAATGCCGCTTTCTATAATTATTTTTATAACTTTTTCTTTTTGGCGAATGATGGGCATAACCGTATTTATTTCGTTTGCCAAAAACTGCCAGTCGTTATTTTTTATGGCGCTGATATTTATCACCATATCCAGTTCGTCTGCACCGTCCACAATAGCTAAAACAGTTTCGGCCAGTTTGGCCTCAATGGCACTGTAACCAAAAGGAAAACCAATAACAGTGGCCACTTTTACGCTGCTGCCAGCCGTTAATTCTTTTGCCTTTTTTACAAATAATGGCGGCACACAAACAGCCGCAAAGCCGTATTCTTTTGCCTCAGCACATAATTTTTCAATATCGGCAATAGTGGTGGTGGGTTTTAAAACCGTATGGTCTATATAAGATGCTATATTCATATTTACTGTAAGAGGGCAAAAATACATCATCACAATTACTTATTCCATTAGCGGTCTAACTATAATCCAAATCATTTGTTATATTAGCTGCTTATCATTTTTTACCAAAACCTCCAACATGTACAAACTAAAACGTTGGGTTGTGTTTATTTTACTGGCTGCTTTTTCCATGCGGCTGAATGCACAAGCCACTTTTCCGGCAAATGATGTTGCCAACCCTAAAAGCGGGTGTTATGCTTTTACAAACGCCACTATTGTTACCAATGCACAAACTACACTGCAAAATGCCACACTGGTTATTAAGCAGGGCAAAATTGAAAGTGTGGGCAGCAATGTTGCTGTACCAAAAGATGCGGTGGTGATTGACTGCAAAGGCAAATATATTTACCCGTCGTTTATTGATGTATTCAGTGATTATGGTATTGCTGTACCGCAACGGGTACAGGGCGGCGGTTTTTTTTCAGCACAATTAACCAGCAACACCAAAGGCGCTTATGGATGGAACCAGGCTATAAAAAGTGATGTGGATGGCAGCAAAATTTTTACTGCAGACGATGCTAAAGCAAAGCCTTTACGTGATATTGGTTTCGGCACAGTACTTACACACCAGAAAGATGGTATTGCACGTGGTACCGGTGCCGTGGTAAGTTTAGCCACACAGGCAGATAATTTGGTAATGCTGAAAGAAAAAGCAGCTGCATTTTATTCTTTCAGCAAAGGCACCAGCACACAAAGCTACCCCGGCAGCATGATGGGTATGATTGCATTATTGCGCCAAAGTTATTTAGATGCACAATGGTATAAAACCAATCCTGCAAAAGAAGGAGTAAACCTCAGTTTAAAATCATGGAACGATAACCAAAGCCTGCCACAAATTTTTGATGCCGGCGATAAATGGAATGATTTACGTGCCGATAAAATTGGCGACGAATTTGGCGTGCAGTACATTATTAAAGGCGGCGGTAACGAATACCAGCGTATAAAAGATATTGCAGCTACAAAAGCGGCTTACATACTTACACTAAATTATCCGGCAGCTACAGATGTGGACGACCCCAACGATTTACGTTTTGTTGGTTTAGATGATTTAAAACACTGGGAAATGGCACCCGGCAATGCTGCTGCTTTTGAAAAAGAAGGCATTACTTTCTGTTTATCGCCTGCAGACTTAACAAACACCACCGACTTTATGCCTAACCTGCGCAAAGCCATTGAATATGGTTTAAGTGAAACAAAAGCCCTGGAAGCATTAACCAAAACACCCGCTACTTTAGCAGGTGTGTATGATAAGGTGGGCAGTTTGGAGAATGGAAAAATTGCCAGCTTCATTATTACCAGCGGCCCTGTGTTTGCAGATAAAACAATCATTTTACAAAACTGGACACAGGGCATTAAAAATGCGGTAAAAGAAGATGTATGGTATGATGTAAAAGGCAGCTATAAATTTACCACCAGCAATGCACAAAATTTTTCGCTCGATTTAAAAGATGCAGGCGCAGCAAGCTTCATAAGCGGCGATACATTAACAGGTAAATATTCTTACGATGGCAAACAGGTAAAATTAAGTTATACCAAAGGCCGTGGTAAAGATGCTAAAGAAACCGTATTAAGCGGTGTTGCCAGTGGTAATACATGGAATGGTACAGGTATGGATGCAGATGGCAACAGTTTTACCTGGACGGCAGCATACGATCATGCACCGGAAGTTAAATCAGACAGTGTAAAAGCTAAAACACCCGTTACACAGGGCAAACTACTGTATCCTTTTGTAAGTTTTGGCTGGGAAGAATTACCTAAACAGGAAACCATTTTAATTAAAAATGCTACTGTTTGGACGAGTGATGCAGCAGGCAAATTAGAAGGCACTGATATATTAGTGAAGAATGGAAAAATTGCAGCAGTTGGTAAAAACTTAACCGATGCTACTGCAAAAATTATTGACGCCACCGGCAAACATGTCAGCCCCGGTATTATTGATGAGCACAGCCACATTGCAGCAGCTTCTATTAACGAAGGCGGGCAAAGTGTAACAAGTGAAGTGCGTATTGCAGACAACTTAAATCCTGAGGACATTAATATTTACCGCCAGTTAAGCGGTGGTGTAACTACAAGCCACATTCTGCATGGCAGCGCTAATACTATTGGCGGGCAAACACAATTAATAAAACTGCGCTGGGGCGCCAATGCAGAAGAATTAAAATTTGCCGGTGCAGACCCTTTCATAAAATTTGCATTGGGCGAAAATGTAAAACGCAGTGCCGCCACACAGGGTAACACACGTTTTCCTGATAGCCGTATGGGTGTTGAACAGGTATTGACAGATGCGTTTCAACGGGCAAGCGATTATCAAAAAACTATGAAGGCAAATCCAACCACCACAAGGAGGGATTTGGAGCTGGATGCACTGGTGGAAATTATGAATAAAAAACGTTTCATTACATGCCACAGTTATGTGCAAAGCGAAATTAACGCTACCATGAAGGTGGCAGAGAAATTTGGTTTTCCTGTAAACACGTTCACTCACATTTTAGAAGGGTATAAAGTGGCTGATAAAATGAAAGCACATGGTGCTAACGCCAGCACCTTCAGCGACTGGTGGAATTATAAAATGGAAGTGGTGGATGCCATTGCATACAATGCATACATCATGAATAAAGTGGGATTGAATGTTGCCATAAACAGTGATGATGCAGAAATGGCACGCCGCTTAAATCAAGAAGCTGCAAAAAGCATTAAATACGGTGGCTTAACAGAAGAAGAAGCATTGAAAATGGTTACCATTAACCCTGCAAAAATGCTGCATGTGGATAGTAAAGTAGGCAGCATTAAAGTTGGTAAAGATGCTGACTTAGTAATTTGGACTGATAATCCATTAAGCATTTATGCAAAAGCACAAACCACTATTGTTGACGGTACTGTTTACTTTGACCGTGATAAAGACATGGAGTTACGTAAGCGCAACGCTGCAGAAAAAACAAGGCTGATTAATAAATTAGCCGCAGCTAAAAAATCAGCAGGCGATACACCCGGTGGTGCCCGCAATTTTCAAAGAGCAAGGCCAAGACTGGAAATTATTCATAACTGTATGGATCATTTTCATAGTCATGGTATACTGGCTATTGATGCAGATGATTTGGACAATTAACAATGAACAACTAACAATGAAAAATTCTTCAATGAAAAATATATTAACAGGTTGCATAGCTGCTTGTTTACTTACAACAGCCCATGCACAGGAAACCGTTTATCCTGCGCCGCCGCAAAACCAAACTATTACACTTACCAACGCCACCATACATGTGGGCAATGGCCAGGTAATTGAAAACGGCAGCGTGGTTTTTACTAACGGTAAAATAACCGAAGTAGGAACAGGTGTTACCGCCAGCGGTAAAGCCATTGATTGCAAAGGCAAACATGTGTATCCCGGTTTAATCATTTCATCAAGCCAGTTAGGTTTGGTGGAAGTGCCCACCGTAAGAGCCACTGTTGATGCCAGCGAACTGGGCGACATAAGCGCCAGCATCCGCAGCATTGTGGCCTATAATACCGACAGTAAAGTAACCAACACATTGCGCCCTAACGGAATTTTGCTGGCCAATGTTTTTCCTGATGGTGGCATTATCTCCGGCCTTTCATCTGTAGTGCAGTTAGATGCATGGAACTGGGAAGACGCCGCATATAAAACAGATAACGGTGTGCATTTTAATATGCCCTCTTTATTAAACCGCCAGCGTGGCCGTGGCTTTGGTGGTTTTGGCGGTGGCCCGCAAAGCACCGAAGACCCGGTTAAAAAAGGATTGGAACAAATTGAAAAAGTAAAAGCATTTTTTCGTGAGGCTAAAGCTTACCAGGCCGAAGCCACCCATGAAAGTGCGAACTTAAAGTACGAAGCCGTAAAAGGTTTGTTTACCAAACAGCAAAAACTATTCATACACTGCAATATTGTAAAAGAAATGCTGGTGGCGGTTGATTTTGTAAAAGAGTTTGGTTTTGATGTGGTAATTGTTGGCGGTGTGGACAGTTATTTAATTGCTGATATTTTAAGACAAAACAATATTGCTGTAATATTAGACCAGTTGCACAGCCTGCCCACTATGGCAGATGATGATGTGGACCAGCCTTTTAAAACACCCGCCATGCTGCAAAAAGCAGGTGTATTGTTTGCCATTAATGATGATGATGGCAACAGCCGCAACCGCAACCTGCCCTTTAATGCAGGCACTGCTGTTACTTATGGCTTAAGCAAAGAAGAAGCATTAAGCGCCATTACATTAAACGCTGCAAAAATTTTAGGTATTGATGATAAAACCGGCAGCATTGAAAAAGGCAAAGACGCCAACATTGTAATAAGCGACGGAGATATTTTAGACATGAAAGGCAACGCCGTTACCGCTGCATTTATACAAGGCAGGCAAATAAGCTTAGATAACAAACAAAAGCAACTGTTTGAAAAGTACAAATACAAGTATGGTATAAAATAGTGAAGCTGTCAGCTTTTGTAATATTGCCTGTCCCGATTTTTTGGGAAGCTTGTCGAAACATGTCGAAGGCGGTTGCAGGAAAAAGAATTTATCCCGGCTTAACCGCCGGGATTTTTTTGTTACCAGCGGTGGTAATACTGTTGAGCTGCAGTGGCGTCGCACTCTTGTACGGCATATCATTATTGAGCTTCTATTAAAGTAGATTTTCCCAATGGCTAACAAAAGGCGACATTCTCTAAATACAAAAAGGCGACACAACAATCTTAAAAGGCGACATGACTTTCATTGGTTATCAATGATAAACGATTTTTGATATTTTTTAATTGTGGCGTATATTTACGTGTTGTGCGTCATTTTGGACGACCTCAAAATCTTCAACCAATCTAAAATATGAGAACAGCTTTTTTACTACTTTCCTTTTGTTTGACACTCTCTGCAAGCGGACAATTTACAATTCGTGACGCATCGTCCACAAAGCCCACAAAACTTGCTTACGACAGTTCAGTTAACTTTGATAATTTAAAATGTACATACAATTTGCAAACCCTCGTTGGACAAGAATTCTATTTTGTTCCTGTTAATCCTAAATATGAATATGGAGCTTTATCACCTGATTCAACCTACGGAATGTTTGTTTCAAATATCAAAACGCCAATCAATAACATTCTTCCTGAAAATGCACGACAAGCGGTTCAAAAGGAATACAGTTATATTGATTTGAATGACCCAACAATCAAAAAGAGAGTTAGTGAATATCGGTTGGCTTTAAATTTGGAGACGAATGTGTATAAGCCAATAGCGAGATTCCGCAACAATTATATTTCAATAAGCACACCGCCATCTGGCTTAGGAAATAAGTTTTTTAAAATTCTTAGCTTCTCTGACAGTGCAATAAAAGGCTATGATGAATATTGTTGGTATAAAATAGTAATGCAAGACGAAAATAATGAAATCGTAAGTTGGTCAATGCACTCTAATAGTTCCCAAGATTTTAAAATATACATTAAAGGCTATACTGAAAAACTGAAAAACAAGTACATAAATCAAACTTTGTACTTAAAAAAAGAAAGCTGGAATCAAAAAGACTTTACTAATGCTCTTGACAAAAAAACTTATAGCTACGTTCCCGAAAAAAAATTTACCTGTGTTGATATGACTTTTGTTTTGACTGATGGAGTAAAATATCCAGATTTGGCATTTATATTAAAAAGTGAGGACAATATAGAATTTGCTGTTTACCCAGCACGACGTTATCGCAATGACAACTCATTAGCAATATCAGATTTTTGGAATGAGAAAGAGTACATTGCTTATAAGGAACACGAAAAGAAAATACAGGACTCATTGCTTGCAAAACAAAAAGCCGATGAATTTCGTAAGAGGAAAGAAGAAAAAGAATTTAGAAATGATTTGATTAAGGAGTATGGAAAAGAATTAGGAAATCTTATTGCAGATGGAAAAGTTCGTTTAGGTATGACAAAGGATATGTGTGAAGCTGCATGGGGTTGGCCGAGCAACAAATCTAAAGCTGCAGTTGGTTCAAATGTTGTAGAAATCTGGTTTTATTCAGGCGACCGTTGGCTAAAATTTGTAAATAATAAATTGACACAAATCACAAATTAAAACTCATTTCGCAATTATTACAACATGATAACACCAGCAATTAAGGACAATGTTTTAAAATGGTTATGCTTAAACTTAAAACCTGAAAGTCTTTACACCATTGACATGGCAGACTTACTTAAAACAGCAAATATAGATTTTGATACTTTAAATTCTGTATTATCTTACTTTGAAAGAATTGGATTAATAGAAGAACTTAATTCAAGACGAGTGGCAATTCACCTTATCGTTAGAGTTGAAGCAAATGACTTTTTGCTTCGTGGCGGTTTTGTTGGACAAGAAGAACTTTTAGAAACTAATATCAAAAAACTACTTCTTGAAATTGACAATTTAAAAAAGCAGTTAGGACCTGACAAACTTGAGACAGTGAATAAACTTTCTTCAATTGCTTCAGCAGTCTTCAGCGGACTAAGCCTTTTTGGTAAGTAACTGCTTTAGTAATTCACTGTTCGTTGTTGTCGGGCGGACAAAAACGAACGCACAACAAAAGTATTTGCAAAAGCAGGGCTGGACAATGTAACATCAACTATGTGCAAGCATCGGCAGCGGTTCGGGCTCGACGTTCAATGTTCAGCTTTAGTTCTTAACTTCAACAACATATTTTCAAATGGGCATTTGTACCGGGCTGGACAATCAATGAATTCCCTGCCTTCGCAAATACTCGAACGTTGTGTGTTATGCCATTGGACACTCTCTAATAAATTCAAGAATGATTAAACCGTTTTGCTTTTTCCTCATTTCTCTTTTATTTCTTACAAGTTCCTATGGACAAAGTAAGCACGACAGAAAACTATCAAAAAGTCTTGACGAACTAATTCCTAAGCGGTTGAAGGAAATTGCACCGGGCTGTGTAGTATTAATTGCAAAAGATAACAAAGTTGTTTACAAGAAGGCATTTGGGATGGCTAACACTGAACTCAACATTCCTATGCAACCAAATATGCTTTTCAGGACAGGTTCTATGGGCAAACAGTACACAGCCATTGGCATTCTACAATTAGTGGAACAAGGCAAAATTAGTTTGCAGGACAGTATTCAAAAATATATCAAAAACTTCCCATCAAAAGGCTATACAATCACTATTGAAAACTTATTGACAAATACTTCGGGTATTAAAGACTACTTATCAGAAATCTCCAATCCTTCCAAACAAAAGGAAACCTACACACCAAAAGAAGGAGTTGACTACATAAAAGACGAGCCACTTAATTTCAAACCTGGCAGTGAATTCCGATACAGCAACTCTAACTATTATTTATTGGGTTACATTATTGAAATGGTTACGGGCAAGACATTTGAAAACTATTTAAAGGAAAATGTTTTAGACCCAGCAGATTTGAAAAATACTTTTTACATCCATCCAGAAAAAAACATTCCTGACATGCCGCAAGGTTATTCAAAGTTTGACGGCAAAATTGAAAAAGCAAATCTGCAAGAGGTAACGATAATGTATTCAGCAGGAGCATTAATTAGCAATGCCGATGATATTTATAAATGGCACGAAGCTTTATATAACCAGCAGTTAGTAAAAAAAGAAACATTAGAAAAAGCAACTACCGCATTCCAATTTCCTGACGGAACTTTTTCGGAGTATGGATACGGTTGGTTTATAAAAAATATTGACGGCAGCAAGACAATTGAGCATAGTGGTTCAACAGATGGATTTCAGTCAGACGAAATTTATCTCCCAAACGAAAATGTTTTTATTGTTACCTTGTTTAATTGTTACGAAGCAGATATGGATTGGCAATTATTGACTAATGACATTGCACGACTTGCGATAGGAAAGCCTTTAAATGATGAAGTTAAACTAAGTGAAAGTATATTAAAGGCTTATGTTGGCACTTACGAGGTTAACCTCAATAATATCAATCATCAACTGATAGTAACTTTCACTGATGGTAGGCTATCTGTTGAAGCATCTAATCCTGACGACAGATTACCTAAAGTCTTTTTATATGCTAAAAGCGAAAATGAATTTTATATGAAAGAAGCACCTTTGAGATTTGAGTTTGTAAAAGACAGTAACAACGTCCTTAAAATAATAACGTATAATAATCGTGGCAAAGACGCAGAATGGACAAAGACCCAATAAGAAGAGGCACAAACACACAACAAAAGTATTTGCAAAAGCAGGGCTGGACAATGTAACATCAGCTATGTGTAAGCATCAGCAGTGGTTCGGGCTCGACGTTCAATGTTCAGCTTTAGTTCATAACTTCAACAACACATATCAATTGGGCATTTGTTCCGGGCTGGACAATCAATGAATTCCCTGCCTTCGCAAATACTTGAACGTTGGTGGCAAGCTTTTCGGACACACCCTTAAATTTTAAACATGGACGCATTTGAACAATTGGTTGGACAATTACTTGAGTATGAAAAGTATTGGGTTCAACATTCAGTCAAAGTTGATTTAACTGTTTTGGAGAAAGAAAAAATTGGTAAAAAAACTACACCAAGACCAGAGATTGATATTGCAGCCTTTGATATTCCAAACAACACCGTTTATCTTTTAGAAGTAAAATCATATTTGGACAGCCCAGGAGTTAAATTTGAAAGTGTTATTGCCGACACAGAAGTTCAAGAAGGACGGTATAAAATTTTGACTTCCCGAAATTATCAAAACGTAGTAAGTGAGCGACTTTTACAAGATTGGAGAGCAAGTGGACACGTTAATCCCGACACAAAAATTTCATTTGGTTTAGTTGCAGGAAAAGTTCAAAATAAAAAGGAGACGGACTTGGAAAAATATTTTGAAAACAAAAATTGGCTTTTTTGGGGTCCGACAATTTTAAAGAAAAAGTTAGAAGAGCTTTCTAAAAAGGGTTATGAAAATAATGCGGTGACAATTGCTGCGAAACTATTACTTCGCTAACCGTTTGACAATAAGCCTGCCACCAACATGTGGTTTGCTGCAAGTGTGGCTGGACGTTGTTAGCTTCAGCAGCAGTTCGCTATTGTGCTTCAGTCCGGGCTTGACGGAATGCTATTGGGCTTTTTGGTTTTTAACCTGTACTTTTAGTTTTTCAATCAGCAGCGGCTCCGGGCAGACGGAATACTAATGCCACACCTGCAGCAAGCCCTGTTCGTTAGCGGTCATTGTAAAGTGACAGTCATCAAAAATTGAACAGACAACATTATGACGACAGAACAATATCCAAAAGTATATCTCTACAAGCGAATTGTTCAAGCCAAACTTTTCATTGACACAAACTTTGCTGACAAAATTGATATTGACCATATATCGGACGAAGCATTTTTTTCTAAATTTCACTTCATAAGGCTATTCAAACAAATTTATGGCAAAACACCTCACCAATATTTGACCTCTGTTAGAATTGACAATGCGATACTATTATTTCAGAAGGACAAACCAGTTTCAGATGTTTGCTTTGCTGTTGGTTTTGAGAGTTTGAGTTCTTTTAGCGGACTTTTCAAAAAAAATGTTGGTGTTTCACCTTCTACATATTTGGCACAACAACAATATAGAAAGCAACAAATTATAAAGAACCCACTAAATTATATTTCGGGCTGCTTTGCCCATAAATTCGGGTGGACAGAATATAGCAATTTTGAAGAAGTTAAATAATAATCATCAGCCGACCTTTGACACATCATAAACAATTAAAATAAAAGCAATGATTAGGAAATTAACTTTTGCAACCGTTTACGTTTTAAATCAGGCAAGTGCCTATGACTTTTATGTAAACAAACTGGGCTTTAAAGTTCATACTGACGCCCCAATCGGAAAAGACAACAGATGGCTAACTGTTACGCCACCAGACCAACCCGAAATTGAGATTTCATTACTGCTTGTTACCGAGGGAGAAATGTTTACGAAAGAAGCCGTGAAGACCGTTACCGAACTTATACAAAAAGGAACATTTGGACATGGTGGCTTTGAGTGCAATGACATTTACGCTACTTACGAAGAATTAAAAAGCAAAGGGGTTGAATTTGCAAAACCACCCAAAGAAGAATTTTATGGCGTGGCGGCTGTTTTTAAAGATGACTCTGGAAATTGGTTTTCTTTAACCCAAAAAAAGTAGCCCTACTAATGAAATCAATATTTGATAAAACGACAAGAGATGAACTGATAAATAGAGTTGGTTCCCTTAGTGAAGACAGCACGGCACAATGGGGCAAAATGACTGTTTCGCAAATGATGAAGCATTGTACGCAATGGGATGAAATGGCATTGGGCAAAAAGAAATATAAACAATCATTTCTCGGCAAGTTAATTGGTAAGTGGGCGATAAAAGATATGTTGAAAGATGAACCAATGAAAAAAAATATGCCTACAGTTTCTTCTTTTATAATAAAAAACACCCCTGATTTTACCGAAGAAAAAAATAAATGGATTAGGCTACTTGATGAGTATGAGCATTTTCCAAACGAGAGCTTTATTCATCCTTTTTTTGGAGCAATGACGAAAGAACAGACAGGTTATATTGCATATAAACATATTGACCACCACCTTCGGCAATTTGATGTGTAACACTCATTTTTAAAATCAAGAAATATGCCCAATAAAGTACCGATTCAGAAATATTTTGAGAACATCAAAATTAAGACAGGCAAAACCCCTGACGAATTTAAAAAATTAGCTATTGCCAAAGGATATTTTGAAAACGGCATTTTAAAATCAACAGTAAAACCTGCCGAAGTGATAGCATGGCTTAAAAAAGATTTTGATTTAGGGCATGGACATTCGTTGGCTATCTATCACACTTTTAAAGACCCCGAGTAGAACAACGAACCGCTAACATGGGGTTTGGCGTTATTGGGGCAGACGGAAGTACAATCAACATTTGTGCTTCCGTTTTGCTTTTGTTCCAGCTCGACGTTTTTCAATTTAGCTTTTAGTTGTTATCTTCAACTTTAGTTTTCAATCGGGCTTTAGTTCCGGGCTGACGTTTTTCAAATCCCCCAACAACGCCAAGCCCTGTTCGTTAGCGGTCAGCTTGGACGACACCCTACGAATTCAATAACTTAAAATGAGAACAAATAGATTATGAAATCCATTACTATTTCTGTTAGAAAAATAAAAATCTTTACAATATCCCTAATTATACTACTGATTTTATATGTGATTTGGCAAAAAATCACAAGCCCTTACGGTGTTCAAAAAGTAAGTTTTATACCGTCCAAATCAGAAAAGTTTACTCAAGGAAAGCTAAGTTTCACAATATACAAAGCAGCATCAGGAGTTAATGAAGATGTTGTTTATCATTTTCACGGCAGGAATTTGGATGACGCAATTTGGAATGATGATACATACTACACTTCAATGATACAATCTTATTGGCAAAAATCAAGTATTAAACCACCAACTGTAGTTTTAGTTTCTTATGGCTCACAATGGCTATTAACGCCTAAAACATCTATGCCAGAAAGTGGATTATTGGAAGATTTTGTATCACAAATACCTTTAATTGAATCTAAAATAGGAAAGCCAAGAAACAGAATTTTACTTGGTGAATCTATGGGTGGACTAAACGTACTAATATTAGGTCTTACTCATCCTGAATTATTTTCAAAAATTGCATCTCTTTGCCCAGGTGTATATTTAGATTCACCATTTTCCGATTTCAAGACAATGAGAAAAGCGTTACAACGAACAGGTGCAGACCCAAAAATCGCATTTGGAATATACAAATGGGCAAAAACATATGTTTCAAATGAAGAAGAGTATAAAGCAATTTCACCTATTGATTTAATAAAGAAAGCTAATGTAAATTATCCAGAGTTGTATTTGTCTTGTGGCTTATATGATAAATATGGAAATTATGAAGGCACCGAAGCACTTGCAAATACAGCTAAATTAAAAGGGATAAAAACTCATTGGCATCCTTTATATGGTGGTCATTGTGCTATAGACATTAACTCATTAGCAGATTTTTTGATAACCAACTAATTCAAAGTAAAATGAAATTGACAAACTTAAAAATAATATTTCCAGTTGTAGTGTTTGCTGTTATTTCTTGTAAACAGAATAATCAAGGTAAGCAAAGCAATACTACAAACGACACAATATCAGTTAAATCATTTAAAGCAAGTAATGAAATTCCCATTTGGATAAAAGGAATTCCCGACGCTGAATTGGTTACAGGAGATGAAACAATTGTTAATGGTACTGCAAAAAATGTATCCAATCCAACAATAAAAATATTCTCACCAGTAAAAGAAAATAGCGGCGTTGCAGTTATTGTAATGCCGGGTGGTGGATATATTGATGTTGCAGTTGAATTAGAAGGTTCTGAAATTTGTGAGTGGTTAGCTTCTATTGGAGTGACAGGAATATTATTAAAATATAGAGTTCCCAACTCAGGACCACATTACTACGAAGATTGCCATTGTGAAAAAGACCCTATAAAACCATTAGCTTTACAAGATGCACAAAGAGCAATGGGATTAGTTCGTACAAGAGCCAAAGAATGGAATATTAACCCAAATAAAATTGGAGTAATGGGATTTTCGGCAGGCGGACATTTGGTTGCAGACATAAGTACAAACTATAGAAAACGGGCATATGCTTTAACTGATGAAATTGATAAAACAAGTTGCAGACCAGATTTTGGAATTGTTTTTTTTCCCGGACATTTAACTAATCATTCAACTAAACCTTACGAACTTAATAACAAAATTCCTGTTGACAGTAAAACACCACCAACTTTTATATTACAAGCTGCAAACGACCCTATTGACCCAATTGAAAATTCATTAGTTTATTTTATTGCATTACAAAAAGCAAAAGTTAAAGTTGAATATCACGTTTATGCAGAAGGTGGACACGCCTTTGGTTTAGATAGAACAATTCTTGACAATCCTAATTGGAATAAACTGCCTATTGCAGATTGGGAAAGGTTAGTAGAAAGGTGGTTACAAACAATAAATATGAAATCAAATTAGAGAATAAGAAAGCCGAACCGCTAACAAGGGGTTTGCTACAATTTGGGCTGGACGTTGTAAGCATCAACTTTAGTTCGCTATTCAGCTTCAGTTCCAGCAGGACGTTATAAATTTGCCTTTTGAATAAAACATCAGCAATATTGCAATCATCAACTTCAGTTACGGGCTGACGAATTTCAAATGCCCAAACTGCAGCAAGCCCTGTTCGTTAGCTGCAACCCTGTTGGACACTTCCCGTTTACTAATTGGACATTTTTTTTTGCAACACTTCAAAGTCATCTGCAAACTTGCTGACAATTTTGTATTTAAGTATTTGCTTAAATAAGTAATCTTTGCTACTTTTGACCCGACAAACAAATTTGACAATGGCAAACGACACTTGCATAAGGTTACAGGCAGATATAGAACAAATTAAAAGTTGCCGTGAAAAATTAAAGGATAACTCAAAATCATTTTTACAATTAGGACAGGTTCTTGCTTTGGCAGGTAACGAAGTGCGACTGAAAATACTATTTCTACTTGAAGAAGAAAACGAACTTTGTCCTTGCGACCTTAGCGATATTTTAGGAATGAGCATTCCAGCAGTTTCTCAACATTTACGCAAACTTAAAGACGGCAACATCATTGAAGCCAGAAAAGAAGGACAAACTATTTTCTATTCATTACGCAACGAACACCTGAAGGTTTTAAGACCGTTTTTTAAAATTATCAATCAACAAAATTTAGCGACCGTATGACAACGACAACAAAAAATAGTAAAGGCTGGATTGCAGGGTTGTTGACAGCAGTTGCGGCTTCGCTTTGCTGCATCACACCTGTTCTGGCTTTCTTGGGTGGTGCAAGCGGACTTGCTTCTTCGTTTTCGTGGATTGAGCCGTATCGTCCATATTTAATCGGTTTGACAATTGCAGTTTTTGCGTTTGCGTGGTATCAAAAACTCAAACCACAAAAACAAGTTGACTGCGACTGTGAGGCTGACTATAAAAAATCATTTTGGCAATCAAAATCATTTTTAGCCATCATTACTGTTATTGCTGGATTGTTGATAGCATTTCCATACTACTCAAAAATATTTTATCCAAAGCCACAAGAAACAAAAGTTATTATAGTTGACAAAAGCAATATTGCAACAGTTCAATTAAACATTAGTGGAATGGACTGTGAAGGTTGTACAGCACACATTAACGGAGAGTTTTCAAAAGTGACTGGTGTAATTGAAGCAAACACTTCTTATAAAAATGCAAATGCAATCGTAAAGTTTGACAATTCAAAAACATCGGTTGACAGCCTTTCAAATATTATAAACAACATCGGCTACAAAGTAATTTCATCAAGCATTATCAACAAATAAAATGGACACGACAATAATACTTCAATCAATAATCACTTGCCCCAACTGCGGACATAAAAAAGAAGAAACGATGCCGACAGATGCTTGCCAGTTTTTTTATAAATGTGAAAACTGTAAGACAAGACTAAAGCCCAAACAGGGTGACTGTTGCGTTTATTGCAGTTATGGGACAGTTGTATGTCCACCAAAACAGAACGGAAATTCTTGTTGCTGACAGAGAAGGGTATGCAGCTAACATTGCATTGCCAAAATGGGGGCAGACGGAATAACAATCAACAACAGTGCATATCCCAGCTTCATATCCAGCACGACATTATCTATTTAGCTTTTTGTTGTTATCTTCAACTTTAGTTTTTCAATCAGCATTTGTTCGGGGCAGACGGAATTCTAATTCCCCCACTTCGGCAATGCGTTAACGTTATCTGCCATTATAAATGACACTCTCAGCCGTTGTTGGTATCGAAGGGCAAGCAACAAGCGCAGGCGTACCAACAACAATGGCAATACAAAAAACACTCCGCCTCGTTTTCCCTATTAGCTGGTATCTCCACCAACGGGAACTTACCCGTGCTCAGGCCGTTGTTGGTATCGAAGGGAAAGCAACAAGCGCAGGCGTACCAACAACGATGGGCAATACAAAAAGTACTCCGCCTCATTTAGTGGCAAACTTGGCACACAAAATCTCTCCTCCTTGCCTTTGTTGCAACCCCCTATCCATCATACGCCGCCGCCTGGTCTTCTACCAGCCGGCATTCAGCTTATTATATTATACGCCACTGTGTGTAAAGACCATGCGGCGGCAAAGAACAAATTCTCCCTTCGTTTAAGCCTTCACTATAGCTTTATCAATTTTACTTGTTAACTTCAGCAACATAAGGTTTCGTTTGGTGGGAACACCTGCCTGTAAAAAGATTAAAAAGACATACAAAACACTTTAAGCTGACATTGCCCTGGTACTTAATCATAGTATATATTTTAGTGGTAATTACAGTTGCTGTAATTATCATCAACACAAACTCATCGAGTAAGGCGCTGGCTTATTTTATGTTGATTGGCTTTTTTCTCCGCAGTGTCTTCGCCTTGGTTCGCAGCACACGAAACATAACACTGCATTAGTATGCCACGAAAGCATACGCAGCATTCTTTCTCCACCGGTTGGTATCTCTGCCAACAGGTATAACCAAATAAAAAATTGTATATTGAGTTGCACTTATTTTTAAACAGCTAAAAGCAATTTTATGCCCGGTGAAGCAAATGCAATACAAGCAGGTATAAACAGGCTGAATGAACAACTGAGGAATGAGCAAAATCCTGTTGAAATAGAAAAACTGAAAGCCGCTATTGAAAAGTTAAAGGAACAACTGAAAGAAATAACAGGCCGGTAACAGGTCTTTAACTGTATTTATCAATATAGAATACGGTATAAACTTATATTTTAGCGTTGGCTCGTGCACTGAAACATTTTTCCCCACCAACCGGTACCATGTTCGCATGGGTTATATCCACCCGGGAATTAACTGTTGTTGTCTGTTAGCAGTGCCTCCTGCAGCATGTATGCCGCATTTTTAATCACTATCTTCAATAAAAAAATTTAACCCGGCAAACAATCACAATGAAAAAAATAATACGCATATTTTTTTTGTTGCTGGTGCTGGTTATTGCCATTTGCGGCTTTTCTTTTTTAACAGATAAGTCGCATTATGAAGACTGGATAATTACCAAACAACCAACTGGCACAACTGCCATAAGCTGGGCGCCATTTATGTGGGTAAACGACAGCATTAATGGAAAATATGTGGAACGTACGGCCATGTTTATACCTGCAAAAGCAGCAGGGCTTCCATACAATTTTACTTTTCAGTTTGATTTGGGTGCAGATAAAAGCGGACTTTATGAAACCAGCCTGTCTTCATTTTTTACTAAATACCCGCTGTTAAAAAGCAATATTAAAAAACTAAAAAGCCCGTTGCAGTTTTGGAACAAACAAAAAACCTATGCGCCGCTTCAAATATTCTTTGGTAATTACAATGCTTATTGCAGTAAAGCCTTTTTATACGCAGGCTATGGCGAATTGTTTAATAGTAACAGCCTGCAGTTAACAGATACTTTTCATATTGGCACTATTGGCGCCGATATGTTTAAGGATAAAGTACTTATTATAGATTATCCCAACCGGCAGTTTGCCATTTGCGAAAACATACCAATGCAGTACAATAATAACCTGGTTAATATTGAGCTGGATGCACATGGCCGTGTTATACTGCCTATGGCATTAAAAGGCAAACAATACCGGGTGTTGTTTGACAACGGCTCCAGCCTTTTTCCTTTAATGGCAACAACGGGTAAGCGGCCGTACTTCAGTAACAATCCTGTTACAGACAGTGTGGAGGTATCATCGTGGGGTAAAAAACATATTATGGATAGCAGAATGATTACAGACAGTTTTATGCTGGGCGGAAAAACATTTTGCAATGTAAAAGTGTACGAAAACCATGCGGCGCTGGGTATTGATAAAAATACGGATGCAATGGCCGGTAATTTTTTATTTTGGAATAATACTGTTGTAATTGATTTTAAAAATAAAAAATTCGGCATTGAGTAAACAATACCGGTTTTATCAATTTCAATTTCCGGGTAACAGCATATACAATGAATTTTATATTATAAATTGGCAATAGTAATTTTTAAAAAGTAATTATGAACGCAAAACTGCTTTTGTTGCTATTGCTGTTTTCCCACTCCGCTTTATTGGGGCAACAAGTTCAAAAACCAGACACAGCTGCAGCAGTAAAAGCCATTGCAAAAGATACGGCTGCTGATAAAACACAAACAATCAGCCTTACTGAGTATGGCATTAATGGCCGTATTGATATTCCGGTTATTGACGGGTACGAACCCATTATTTCCAATATTGGCAAAAAGAAAGAAAAGAAAGTACAGATTGTTGTAAGCTCCGCTTTCAGGCTGAACATTGCTGCAGAAGCCACTACTTTTTCTGATGCAGAAATATACCTGGGCATGATGAAAAAAGCAGAAACGGAATTTTGGTTTAAACAAAACCCGGCGGATCCGCAGCCCACAATGATAATAAATGAACCCAATGCCTACCTTATGCAGCGGGGAAAAGAATATAAACTGGCTTATATTGTTACTATTGATAAGGTACGGTACACAATTACCTGCGCCAGTGGTGTGGTGTACAACCTGGAAGATGCTTTACGGTACATAAAACTGGCAAAAACTTTTTTTCCAAAATAATATTTCTCCAAAAGGAATATCACTTAAACTAAAATATGCCACGCTTATTATTTTTTTTCATCGCAGCAGGTTTTATAATAATTGCCGGCTGCAACACTGCAAATAAAACCACTGCCACTAATGAATGGGTTAGTTTGTTTAATGGTAAAGACATTAACAACTGGGTGGTAAAAATTCAGCATCATGATGTGGGTGTAAACTTTGGTAATACTTTTCGTGTAAAAGATAACACCATACAGGTGCGGTACGATGAATACGGCCCCAACTTTAATGAACAGTTTGGGCATTTGTATTACAAAACACCTTTTTCGTATTATCATTTAAAGTTTGAATACCGGCTTGTGGGCGAGTGGTTTAAAACAGCGCCTTCGTATACATTGCGTAACAGCGGTGTAATGTTTCATTCGCAAAGCCCGTACACCATGCCAAAGGAACAGGACTGGCCAATATCAGTAGAGTTTCAGCTTTTAGGCGGATTGGGTGATGGTAAACCAAGGCCTACAGGCAACATGTGTTCCCCCGGAACGGAAGTGGTACAAAAAGGCAGCATCGTTCCTTCGCATTGCATCAACTCAAGCAGCAAAACTTATGATGGCGAACAATGGGTAAGCGGTGAGTTAATTGTATTAGGCGATTCGCTCATTACACATATTATTAACGGCGATACAGTGCTGCAATATTCCAAACCGCAAATTGGCGGCGGCGTGGTAAACCGTTACGACCCTGCCATAAAAAAAGACGGGCAGTTGCTCAGCAGTGGTTTTATTGCGTTGCAAAGCGAAGGGCAGCCGGTTGATTTTAGAAATATCCGCATAAAAGATTTATCAGCGCAGTATAAAAATAACAGCAAATAAAAACAACCTATGTCAAAATTTATTTCCGTTAAAGAAAAGTATTTGCAATTGGGCGTTAAAGAAGATAATATTGACTTTGCCATTGCCGCAGTAACAGATGGAAATAAACGGGAGCATATCATTGAAAATTTAACCGCAGGCTATCGTGGTATGACTGCAGCACAATCGAACCAGCTTTTAGAAGAATTATTTGCTGCCAATGGCGGAGAGTTTAAAAAAGAAAACCAGGGTGGTTATTTGTTTGGATCACTGCTGCTGCTGATTGGTATTGCAGGTGCTGCTTTTTTTATAACAATGCTGCTGTCCGCTGAAGGAAAGTTGAAATTTATTTTACTGTCGTTTTCCGCAGCAGTTTTTGGGCTTGCTGGAGGCATAAAACTTTTTCTAAAAGCTTTTAAAGGCAAATACCGTGACAGTGATGACCCCTTTGCTGAATAACTGAATTTTATTTTACAAGCAGCTTAAACTTAGCTGTTAATATTTTGCCGGTTAGCAAACAATAAGTAGTTTCCATAAACTTTTGTATTATGAAAAGGATACTGCTTGTAATGGCCGCATTATTTTTTATTGCCGGTTACACTACTGCACAATCAAAAACTGTTGCAAAACAAAAACCGGCAGAACAGATACGCCAATACTGGTTTGTCATGCTGGTAAAAGGCAATAACCGCACACAGGACTCTGCCACTGCAGCAAAAATCCAGGAAGGCCATATGGCCAACATCAACAAATTATATTATGATGGAAAAATAAAAGTAGCCGGCCCCTTTGGCGATGACGGCAACTGGCGGGGCATTTTTATTTTTGATTGTGCTACTAAAGAAGAAGCAGAGCAGCTGTTAAATACCGATCCAGCAATTTCTTCCGGAAGATTGAGTTACGAAATTCATCCATGGTGGACGGCACCCACCGGAAGTTTTAAACCGGGCAAACCAGCAAAACCTAAAAAATGAGGCTTCTAAAAAAAATACGCCTGCTCATTCTTTTTTTTATGGTGGCATTAATACTAAGCGGCGTTACTGCTTTTCCGTTAGAAACAGAATTACGCTGGTTGCTTAAGCATCCGGCGTGGGTGCCGGGCTTTGCAACGCAATGGTTAAGCAATGTGTATACAGCATTGCAGGAAACCAATGCAAAATATCCTATGCTGGCTTATGGTTTCGACTGGCTGGCATTTGCACATATTGTAATTGCTATGGCATTCATCGGGCCATTAAAAGATCCTGTAAAAAATAAATGGATTATTGACTGGGCTATACTGGCGTGTTTTGCAGTAATACCATTGGCTTTTATTGCAGGGCCTGTGCGGCATATTCCCCTGTATCATTTGTTAATAGATTGCAGCTTTGGGGTTATGGGCTTAATACCGCTTTTTATTTGCCGTAAATGGATTAATCAACTGGAGAAAAATAAAGCAGCCGGTTAAACGTTTAAGAAAAGAGCAAGTCTTAAATCCTGTTATGAAAAATTATTTATTCCTTTTTGCCATCATCGCTTTATTCAGCTGTAAAAAAAATACAGGCGGCGCAACCATCGATCCTGTTCCCGCTGATCCTTATTATTTTCCGCCATTAACCGGCGATACATGGGACACAAAAACAGCCGCATCTATTAACTGGGATGAAACCAAACTGCAGGACGCTTTTGATTTTGCCGCCACTAAAAAAACATACGGCCTTATTGTTTTACAACATGGTAAAATTGTAAAAGAACAATACTGGAACAGCTGGACGAAGGACACTAAGTATTATATAGCAAGTGCCGGTAAAAGTGTTACTGCATTAGTGGCAGGCATTGCACAGCAGGAAGGCACTATTAATATCAACAACAAAGTATCGCAATATTTGGGTGCCGGATGGACAAGCCTGCCGCTTGCAAAAGAAAATCTTATAACAGTAAAGCACCAGCTTACCATGACAACAGGCTTGGATGATGCTGTGCCCGACCAGGACTGCACTACACCTTCCTGTTTAATTTATAAAGCCGATGCCGGCACAAGATGGGCTTATCATAATGCGCCCTATCACTTAGTACACGATTTATTGCAAACCGCCAGCGGCAAACCATGGAATACCTACTGCAAAGAAAAATTGTTTGATAAAATTGGAATGCCCGGCTCGGTTTGGTTAAACCATATTATGTATTGCACCACTAGAGAAGCTGCCCGTTTTGGAAGCCTTACGTTGCGTAAAGGCGAATGGAACGGTGTAAAAATTTTATCTGATACCGCTTACTTTAATGCCATGGTAAACACATCGCAAACATACAACCTGAGTTATGGTTATTTATGGTGGCTGAATGGAAAAGCAAGTTGTATGGTGCCGCAATCGCAAATTGTTTTTCCTGCATGGCTGGCACCGGCTGCCCCGGCTGATATGGTGATGGCGTTGGGTAAAGATGATAAAAAGATTTACGTAGTACCCAGCCTTGATGTGGTGGTGGTGCGCCTGGGTGATGATGCAGGTACATCCGTTGCAGGCCCCAGCAGTTTTGATAATGACTTATGGGCAAAGTTTAAACTGGCAATGAAGTACTAATCCCTCATTTAAATAAGAGCGATAACAAATCAATCTAACACTAAATTTAAGAAGGATGCATAGTAAATAAATCATAATATTATTGTACTTTACCATGGCAATAATATTTAGCTATGCGCTTAAAAAAACTCCTTACATGCTTTTTCGTTCTTTTAATTTTTAAAAGCAATGCCTGTTTAAACATTTTTGCTTTAGATGCTAAAGGAAGAGTGCATTTCCTTGAACATAGTTTTTTCTTTCTTCTTGATTTTGAAAAAAAGGAGATTCAAAAGAATATTAAACATCTGGAGAAAAAATTTAAAAAAGGAAATTTTGATTTTAAAAATATCTCAGATTATGGTGCTTACTTACTAATGTCAGGGTATCATAAAGAAGGGCTGGGATTGTTTAATGCATTAATACAGAAACATAGTGATGTCTACGAAATACGGTCGAACATTGCAGTAGCTTATGAACTAAACGGCAGGTTTGACAGTGCTTACTTTTGGGAGAAAAAAGCACTTGAATTAAATCCAGATGCACATGATAAATCTGAATGGATTCATTTAAATATACTTGAAGCAAGAATTAAATCTGCCTCAGATACTAACTGGTGTTTGAACCACAACATTTCCGGAATTGTTGATTCAGTTAATAAGCACTATGAATTTTCAATTCATGAAGGCTGGAAAGAAATGTGGTTATTTGAAAACTTTAATACGCAGCTTGATGAACGATTTCCATTTACACATCCAGAGGATAAAGTGATGGGCAAGCTAATGATGGAATTGGGAGATGCCTATCAAAATGTTTCAGTTTACAGGTCGTATTATTGTTATGCGATTTCAAAATATTTATATCCGCAATTAGCAAACACTGCTAGTGAAAAGATGGAAACAATTAAAAATAATTACCCAAAAAAAACAGTTTCAAATGGGGAGTTTACAATTACATTATCTGACGAATCAAAGAAAGGAGATACCCGAGAAATGTTATTACCTGACGAGGAGGAACTAAGAAGCTTTATTGATAAACTAAACTTTAGAACTGCGTTCAATCCTTACATTATTAAAAGCGCAGATATTAATTTGCTTATCAGTAAAATTTAAAAATAAATGCGCCGTCTTACTAATTTCAGTAAAACGTTTCGAGCGGAACAAATAAAGCAGCCTTTTTATTTTACTTTTAGGTATGCAATACACTTATCTTGCTTTAGGCGACAGTTATACTATTGGAGAGCAGGTGGCTGCTGAAGAAAATTTTCCTAACCAAACAGCAGCACTTTTAAAAAATGTGGTGGCCTCACCTACAATTATTGCCACCACTGGTTGGACTACCGATGAATTAGACACAGCCATTAATGAAGCTAACATTACCGGCACATACAATATTGTTTCGCTGCTTATTGGCGTAAACAACCAATACCGTGGCAGGGCTGCAGGTAATTTCGCTATTGAGTTTGATCATTTATTGCAACGGGCTATTCAGTTTGCAAATAATAAAGCTGCACATGTGTTTGTACTCAGCATTCCCGACTGGGGCGTTACGCCTTTTGCAGAAGGCAGGGACCGAAAAAAAATTGCTGCCGAAATTGATGCATATAATAAAATATGCGAAGCAGCTGCAAAAAAGTTCGGGTCATATTATATTGACATCACCACATCACAACGAATTGACGGGAGCAAAGATGAATTTTTAGCTGCGGACAAATTACATCCATCAGGCAAAGAATATGCAAAATGGGCAACCAAACTTTCTGCAGCCATAAAAAAAGAATTTAGTGTATGATAAATTTTAGTGAGACACAACGTTTTAAAATTAAGTGGGCATGGCTGGCTGTTATTGGTATTAATGGTTTGTTTATTTATGCCATTGTGCAGCAGGTTATATTAGGCAAACCCTTTGGCACCAAGCCTGCACCAGATTTTGTATTGATACTGATTGAACTTTTTTTATTGCTGTTATTGTTTTTTATTGTGTCCATTCGTTTAAAAACAGTTTATACAGATGAAGGCATTACCTACCGCTTTTTTCCATTACAGCTTAAATACAAAGTTATTAACTGGCATGAGCTGAGTGATGCATATGTACGTGAGTACAATTCCTTCCTGGAGTATGGCGGCTGGGGCATTCGTTATGGTTCACCCAAAAAAGGCAATGCCATTAACACTTCTGCATCCTGCAATAAAGGCCTGCAGTTACAGTTTAAAAATGGCAAACAATTGTTAATTGGCACTAAAAACCCCGGAGCGCTGCAGCAGGTTGTTGATGGAGCAATGGCTTCGGGAAAAATTAACCGGGGTGTTTAAAGATACTCCTGCATTTCTGTTTGATATTGCTGTGCAATTACTCTTGCTTCTTCAGCAAAATTTTCTTTATCGCCGGCATATATAATAGCTCTTGATGCATTAACCAGCAAGCCGCAGTCTTTATTCATACCATATTTACTAACGTCTGCAAGGCTTCCTCCCTGGAAACCTACACCGGGCACTAATAAAAAGTTACCGGGTATTATAGTGCGTATGTTACCAAACTCTGTTGCTTGTGTGGCACCGGTTACAAACATTAAATTATTTTCGTTGCCCCACTGCGAAACGGTACGCAATACTTTTTCATAAACAAATTCGCTGCGTAAATGAGTGTTCTCTTCATTTTCAATTTTCAGCATTTCAAAATCGGCAGCGCCTTTGTTACTGGTTAGCCCCAGTACAATTGTCCATTTATTTTCATACTCTAAAAAAGGGCGTATACTGTCTTCACCCATATAAGGTGCTACAGTAATAGCGTCAAAATTCAATGTTTCAAAAAATGCTTTTGCATATTGAGAAGAGGTGTTGCCAATATCCCCACGTTTGGCATCGGCAATGGTAAAAATATCTTTGGGTATATAATTCACAGTTTGCTCCATTGCCTCCCACCCTTTTAAACCCATGGCTTCATAAAATGCGGTGTTTATTTTATAGCTCACACACAGGTCTTTTGTGGCATCAATAATCGCTTTATTAAATTCAACAACTGCGTTGGGGTGGTTTTGTAAATGTTTGGGCAGTTTGGTTATATCTGTATCAAGCCCCACACACAGGTAGGTTTTTTTAAGGCGTATTTGCTCCACTAATTGTTTTCTTGTCATGCGGCAAAATTATAGTCTCTTTTCCATTTCAGCAGCAATCGCTGCAGAATTATCATCTCCTGCTTTTTTAAGCTGCTCAATTATATTTTGTTTGGATGCTCCATCCCTGTTCTGGCTTAGTTTAAACACTGCATCCATTGTTTCCACTTCAATGGTAAAGCCAATAATAGCTTTCACCATTGCATGTATGTATTCATCGCCTAATTTATCGAATGATGCTGCAGTATCTTTCCCTTCAAACCGTTCTGTTACTTCTTTAATGGCTTTAATAGTTCCGGCTTCATCAGTAAAAATAACTTTACCTTTTGCATGTACGGTCATATAATTCCAGGTGCTGGCGCCCAACGGGTTTGTGTACCAACTGGCGCTTACATAACAATGCGGCCCATTAAATATTACCAGCACATTGTTGTTTTGTTCAAATGCCAGGTGATGGTCGCTTTTTTTCATGATATGACCATGCAGAAAAAGCTTTCCTTTTTTTTCCTCTATAGCTATAGGAATATGCGATGCCACCGGATATTCTTTTCCAAACCCGGCTATAACAGCAAAAGGATTTTTATTTATGAATTCAACTATTTTGGTTTGATCCGTTTCGGTGAAGTGCGGCAGTTTGTACATATGAGTGCTGTTACCGGTGTTTTTAAAAAAGTAAAATTACTGAATTGCCCTGTTGCCACGATGGTATTTGCTGCACGTTTTTAAAGCGAAGATTAAAGAACTACGGCTGAAGAGTGCGACGCCAATGAAGCACACTAAAGATTTTACGATGGCTACATAAAAAATATATACCTTCATTTTCTAAATTAATTTACAATGCCGCAATTTTTAATCAGTTACTGGTGGGTAATATTGTTAGTGCTCGCCTTTTTAGGATGTTTTGTTACTATTAACCAGGGCACTATTGGTGTGGTAACCATGTTTGGAAAATACCAGCGCATCATGCGGCCGGGCTTAAATTTTAAAATTCCTTTTTTAGAGCAGATTTATAAAAAAGTAAGTGTGCAAAACCGCAGTGTGGAGCTGGAGTTTCAGGCAGTAACAGTTGACCAGGCCAATGTGTATTTTAAAAGTATGCTGCTGTATTCTGTTTTAAATCATGATGAGGAAACAATAAAGAATGTGGCATTTAAATTTATTAGCGATAAAGATTTAATGCAGGCGCTGGTACGTACGGTGGAAGGAAGCATACGTGCATTTGTAAGTACCAAAAAACAGGCAGAGGTTTTAAATGTACGCCGTGATATTGTAGAGAATGTAAAAGAACAGGTGGATTTACAACTGGAAAGCTGGGGTTATCATTTGCAGGATTTACAGATTAACGACATTACGTTTGATGAAGCCATTATAAACAGTATGAGCAAAGTGGTGGCCAGTAATAACCTTAAAGCCGCTGCAGAAAATGAAGGACAGGCTTTATTAATTACCAAAACAAAAGCTGCAGAAGCAGAAGGTAACGCCATTAAAATTGCGGCAGAAGCAGAAAGGCAGGCTGCACAGTTACGTGGGCAGGGTGTGGCATTGTTTCGTGAAGAAGTGGCAAAAGGTATGAGCCAGGCTGCAGAACAAATGAAACAGGCTAATTTGGATACCAATGTAATTTTATTCAGTATGTGGACAGAAGCCATTAAAAACTTTGCTGAGTATGGCAAGGGTAACGTAATATTCTTAGATGGCAGCAGCGAAGGCATGGAAAAAACCATGCGCCAGATAATGGCCATGCAGCAAATGGAAGGAAAGAAATAAAAATTTAAAATAATAAAAAGTAAAATGCCCTGCGTAACAGGGCATTTTTTTATTGCAGTGTCTCTATAGGCTGGTAACATTAACAATTCTTTACACCGCATAAGCATCTTGTAAGCGTTTGCTGTTTATTATTGCAAACTATTGGCATAATAATAGCGTAACAACATTTCAATTAAACAATTACTTTTGTTCCTAAATCAGTAACCGCATGTTTGATATCTTTTTACAGGTTGACAGTACCGGAATGGCCAAAGCCCTTGCTGTACAAAAAGAAGGCGTAATGAGCCTGTTAGTAAAAGGTGGTGTATTAATGATACCACTGGCATTATTATTTGTGCTGGCAATTTTCTTTTTTATAGAAAGGCTTATTGCCATACGCAAGGCCAGCAAAATTGAAGACAATTTTATGAGCATTATACGTGACCATGTGGTTACAGGCAATATAACTGCTGCAAGAAGCCTTGCAAAAAATACACCCAACCCGGTTGCCCGTATGATTGATAAGGGGCTGCAGCGTATTGGCAAACCTATAGATGCTATTGAAAGAAGCATGGACAATGTAGGCAAGCTGGAAATTTATAAAATGGAGAAGAACCTGAACATTCTTTCTGTAATATCCCGTATTGCACCAATATTTGGTTTTATAGGAACTATTATTGGTATGATTATTTTGCTGCGTGAGTTTGCATCATTAGCAAGCCCTTCCATTTCTGAAATTGCAGACGCCATGTATGTAAAACTGGTAACCTCAGTTTTTGGATTGGGTATTGGTATATTAGCTTATGCAGGGTATAGCTATTTAAATTCTCAAATTGACAGAACTGTAAACAAAATGGAAGGTGCCAGTGCAGAATTTATTGACATTTTACAGGAGCCAACCCGATAATTAAACAGCTAAAGTAATACCATGAGTTTACGACACCGTTTAAGAGATACACACAGTGAGGTGGATGCCGGTCCGCTTAGTGATATCCTGTTTATTTTACTGATGTTTTTTATATTGATATCTACATTGGCAAACCCCAACGTAGTTAAAACAAATTTGCCAAAAGGCAAAAGTGATACTAAAATGCGCCAGAGTGTAACTATTGGTTTAGATGATAAAGGGCGTTTATACATGGGGCAGCTGCCTATAAGTTTTGCAGAGCTGGATTCTGTTGTAAAAAAGGAAGCAGATAAAGTAAAACCCGATACACTTTCTATTGTAATTGCTGCAGATACTGCCAGCCATTATGGTGATGTGTTCAAAATATTTTATGCTGCTAAAAAAGCTGGCGCAAAAGCAGGGTTTAATGTAAAGCCGGGTAAGTAAGTCAATAGCTGGCTATTACCATTCTTTCTTTACCAAATAAATCTTTTTTTACCAGTACTTCCCTGTAAGTAGTTTTAAAAAGTGCAGCTACTTCTTTGGCGTAATCTTCATGTGTTTCCAAATACACTTTTCCATTATAGTTTAAATGGCTGCGGCCAAATTTGGCAATTTTTTCATAAAACAGCAAGGGATTATCATTGGGTACAAACAATGCCTTGTGCGGTTCGTTATCCACCACATTTTTATTCATCTTTTCTTTTTCACGCAGCGGAATGTAAGGCGGGTTGCTTACGATAATATCAAACAGCAGCAGCTCCGGCCAGCGGTTTTCATCTAAAAAATCAAACAGGTTTATTTGCACATTTACTTTGTTAGCCACTGCATTTTTATGGGCCACTTCCAGCGCTTCATAGCTTGCATCCAGTGCCAGCACTTTGGCAGAGGGCAAATTCTTTTTTATGGTAATGGCAATACAGCCACTGCCCGTGCCAATATCCACCACGCTCACCTGCTTACTTTCAAATTGCCAGCTGTTAATTATCAGTTGTGTCAGTTCTTCAGTTTCGGGCCGGGGTATTAAAACTTTATCATTAACCTGGAAATTAAGGCCGCAAAAAGTGGTTTCACCAATTACATATTGCACCGGTTTATGCTGCAGTAACTGTTCCTTTTTTTCGTTTATCTTTTTTATTACAGGTGGTGGTATTTGCTGCAGGGGGTTTTTAATTAAGTCAGTTTTTTTAAGGCCGGCAAAATGTTCAAACACCCAATCAGTTATTATAGTGGCTTCATTCAGCTCATATACGGATTGTATTTCCACTAAAAATTTACGGTATAGCTCCTTACAGTTCATTTAAGCAAACTTAGTTTATTTTTGCCTGTTGACTACTGACGAAAAATATATGTACCGCTGTTTTGAACTGGCGCTGAAAGGTGCCGGTAACGTGGCTCCCAACCCAATGGTTGGGGCGGTACTGGTGTATAACAATACAATTATTGGCGAAGGTTACCATGCACAATACGGGCAGGCACATGCGGAAGTAAATTGCATTAACAGTGTTTCAAATGATAAGAAGCCGCTTATCAGCAAAAGCACTTTATATGTTTCTTTGGAGCCTTGTGCCCATTATGGTAAAACACCGCCTTGTGCCGATTTAATTATTGCACACAAAATTCCTGAGGTAGTGATTGGCTGTAAAGACAGTTTTGATAAGGTGGATGGTAAAGGCATTGAAAAATTAAAAGCGGCCGGCATACATGTTACCACCGGTGTTTTAGAACAGCAGGCATTACAATTAAATAAACGGTTTTTTACTTTTCACACTAAAAAGCGCCCCAATATTATTTTAAAATGGGCGCAAACCGCCGATGGTTATATTGCCGGAAAGAGTAACGAACGCCTTTTCATCTCCGGCGAAGCCACCAACCGCCTGGTGCACCGGTGGCGCAGTGAAGAAGCTGCTATTTTAGTGGGTTTCAACACGGCGTTAATAGACAATCCTTCTTTAACAGCAAGACTGGTTGAAGGCAACAATCCGGTGCGGCTGGTTATTGATAAGCAATTACAATTGCCACCAACATTACATTTATTTGATGGCAGCGTAAAAACCATTGTTTACAATTTATGGAAGGATGAAGAAAACAGCAATGTTCATTTTTATAAAGCAGAAAGAAACAGCAGCTTTAATAAACAAATTTTACAGCATCTTTATGAAATTAAACTGCAGTCGGTAATAGTAGAAGGTGGTGCACAATTGCTGCAATCGTTTATTGATAGTGGCTTGTGGGATGAAACGAGGGTTATTACCAACAATGAAATGAAGATTGGCGAGGGCTTAGCAGCACCTGTACTAAGCAACAGCCTGCTAATTGAAAAAACTAATAACGGTTCAGATACTATTGAATATTTTAAAAACAGCTTGCTATAATGATTTATCTTATCGGGAGCATTGTGCTCAGTTCGTACCTTACGCTTTCGTTTAAAGTACTGCAAAGACTTAACATTAATGCCTTCCAGGCAATTGTGTTTAATTATATTGCCTGTGTTTGCACAGGAGCCGTTTTCAACGGTTCTTTTCCTGTAAATAGCCAGAGTATTCAATTGCCATGGTTTAAATGGGCATTGCTTATGGGTGCAATGTTCATCAGTATTTTTAATGTTATCAGTTTAACCACTCAAAAGTTGGGTGTTGCGGTAGCATCGGTTGCCAATAAACTAAGCATGGTTATTCCTTTTGTATTTTCTCTTTTTTTATACAATGAAGAAAGCACTGCATTAAAATTAACCGGCATTGCAGTAGCATTAGTGGCTGTGGTATTAACCTGCTATCCTGCTAAGCAGGATGCAGATAAACCAAAACAGTTTAACCAGCTGCTTTTTGTGCTGCCCATAGTTTTATTTATAAGCAGTGGTTTGCTGGATACATTGATTGTGTACGTAAAAAATAATTTTTTTACCAGCATTACCGACAACTTTAATAACTTTTTAATTACCGCCTTTGCTGTGGCAGGCGCAATTGGAGTTATTGTTTTATTGTTACAGGTTGTAAGCGGTAAACAGCATTTTTCTTCAAAGGCTTTGCTGGCAGGTATCATTATTGGTATTCCCAATTATTTTTCCATTTGGTGTTTAGGCAAAGTAATTTCTGTATACAAAGGAAATTCATCGGCCATAATACCGGTGAATAATATGGGTATTGTATTATTTAGTGCAGTGGTGGCGTGGCTGTTATTTAAAGAAAGGCTTACAGCCATTAACTGGGCTGGTATTGCATTGGCAGTGGCGGCTATTGCTTTAATTGCATATGGATAAACTAACTTGTGCTTATGATTACTGAGCAGGATTTTTATTTTACTATTACACAAACCGGCAGTGCTGAGTTTAAAGACAGGGGCAGTAAGTTTATTGCATACACTTTTCCTGTAGAAACGGCTGATGATTTTAAAAAAAGATTGCAGGAATTAAAGAAGGAACATACCAAAGCAGTGCATCATTGCTTTGCTTACCGCATTGGCACCGATGGCAATAATTTTCGCAGCAGCGATGATGGCGAACCCAGCGGTACCGCAGGCAAACCTATTTTAGGGCAGATAGACAGCAAGCAGGTTACCAATATTGCCATAATTGTAGTGCGTTATTTTGGCGGTACGTTATTAGGCGTACCCGGTTTAATTAATGCCTACAAAACCGCTGCTGCATTGGCATTGCAGGTAACACCTGTTATTCAAAAACAGGTGGAAGTAAAATACAGTATCGAGTTTGATTACACCCGTATGAATGATGTAATGATGATACTGAAACAATACAGCTGTACCGTTATTAACCAGGAAATGCAGTTGTTCTGTGTAATAACCACAGGTATTCCTAAAAACCGAATTGAAGAAGTATTGTATAAACTGAATGATTTGCAGGGTATAGTTGTGAAGAAATCTGCCTGACAACTCCGCTATTGTTGGTCGCTGACCAACAATGTACGCTTAGATAAAAGCTGAATGATGCAATGTGGTACAAGTGAGTGACACAACGATGCTTAATAACGAACAGATGCTTGTATCATAATCATTAAACTTTTATTTAGCAGATATCTCTTTCGTAAATATGACAGCAAAAAAACACAAACGCCACTTTTACAAGTGGCGCTTATGTTTTGTACTTGTTTGTTGAAAACTATATTAGCTGCAGCCCATGCTGTTGCCGCAGTTTAAACATTTGTAACAAGTGCCGCTGCGTACTGTAATGTGTCCGCAGGTGTTGCAGGCTGGAGCATCGCTTTGCATGCTTTTAGCTGCTGCATTTACTGCATCTAACCCTGCTGCAGGTTTTGGCGCTACAGTGCGGTGTGCTGGTTTTGCAGGCTGTGGCGCTGCGGCACCTACCACACGTACTTCACTCAGCTCCGGTTTGCGTTCGCCAATGGTGGGTGTGTTTTCATCCCATTCTTCATCACCTGTGTTGGCAACTTCAGGTTTATCCAGCACGTGCACCAGGTCGGTACGGTTTAAATACTCGTAACCTAATGAACGGAACATAAAGTCAACAATAGAGGTGGTGGTTTTAATATTCGGATGATCAACCATGCCACTTGGTTCAAAACGGGTGAACACAAATTTTTCTACAAACTCTTCTAAAGGCACACCGTATTGCAAACCTATAGAAACTGAAATGGCAAAACAGTTAAGCATACTACGCATGGTAGCGCCTTCCTTCGCCATATCAATAAATATTTCACCTAAAGTACCATCGCTGTATTCACCAGTACGCAGGAAGAGCGTTTGCCCGTTAATTTTTGCTTTTTGGTTAAAGCCACGGCGTTTAGCCGGTAATGCCCTGCGCTCAACAATACGTGCTAACTGGCGTTTTAAAGAAGTATCGGCGCTGTTTTGCACACGCTTGTTTACTTCTTCCAGCAGTTCATCAATTGTAAGCTTGCCCATGTCCACAATTTGTGTTTGCAGTGCTTCGTTTACAGTTTCTTCTGCTGCGGCTTCTTCTTTATCTTCTGTTTTTTTCTTTTTGTCTGATTTATTGCTCAGTGGCTGGCTCAGTTTACTACCATCACGGTAAAGCGCACAAGCTTTCAATCCAAGTTCCCAGCTCATGCGGTAGCTGTCTGCAATTTCTTCCTGTGTTGCTTCGTTTGGCAGGTTAATAGTTTTGCTGATAGCACCACTTAAGAAAGGTTGTGCAGCACCCATCATGCGTATGTGTCCGTGTGCATGTATGTAACGCTGTCCTTTTTGTCCGCACTTGTTAGCGCAGTCAAATACTGGCAGGTGTTCGTCTTTTAAATAAGGGGCACCTTCAACCGTCATGGTACCGCATACATATTCGTTAGCAGCATCAATTTGTTCATCAGTAAATCCTAATGCTTCTAATAAACTCCAGCTAAAGTCATTGTATTGCTCTGGCTTAAAGCCTAAGCGTTGCAAACAGGCTTCGCCTAAAGTGTATACGTTAAATACAAAGCCAATTTCAAATGCACTGCCCATAGCGGCATTTAGCTTTTGTATTTCTTCTGCTATAAAACCTTTTTCGCTTAATGAAATATTGTTGATGAATGGAGCACCTTCCAAAGTAGCGTGGCCTTTTGCGTAGTTTACAATAGCATCAATTTCTTTTTCGCTGTATTTTAAATTACGCAATGCCTGTGGCACACCCTGGTTAATAATTTTGAAGTAACCACCACCGCTTAGTTTTTTAAATTTCACTAAAGCAAAATCTGGTTCAACACCTGTAGTATCGCAATCCATTACCAAACCAATTGTACCTGTTGGTGCAATAACTGTGGTTTGTGCATTGCGGTAGCCATATTTTTCACCTAACTGCACTGCATCATCCCATGCTTTGGTGGCAGATTTCAGTAAATAGTCAGGGCAATATTTTGCGTTGATGCCTTGTGGTTTTATTTGTATGCCTTCATAAGCTTCTGTGGCGTCGTATGCAGCCGCACGGTGGTTACGCATTACACGTAACATGTGCTGTTTGTTTTCTTCGTACTTATCAAATGCACCCAGGAAGCCGGCCATTTCTGCAGAAGTTTTATAAGCAATACCGGTCATGATTGCTGTAATAGCACCTGCAATACCTCTTGCTTCTTCACTGTCGTAAGCAATACCGCTTAGCATTAATACAGAGCCCAGGTTAGCATAACCCAAACCCAATGTTCTGTAATCGTAACTTAATTGCGCTACTTCTTTACTGGGGAACTGCGCCATCAACACAGATACTTCTAAAACAACCGTCCATAAGCGGCAGGTGTATTCAAAACCGGCAACATCAATGGTGTTGGTTTTTTCATCAAAAAATTTGCGCAGGTTAACACTTGCAAGGTTACAAGCAGTGTTATCTAAAAACATGTATTCGCTGCAAGGGTTACTTGCACGGATGGGGCCACCTTCGGGGCAAGTATGCCACTCGTTAATTGTAGTGTCATATTGTGTGCCCGGGTCAGCACAGCGCCATGCTGCATAATTAATCTGGTTCCACAATTCTCTTGCTTTTACTTTGCGCATGGTACGGCCATCGCTGCGGCCTTTTAATTCCCAGTCGCCATCTTCATCCAGTATTTTAAAAAATTCGTTGGGGATACGAACCGAGTTGTTACTGTTTTGTCCGCTTACTGTACGGTAAGCTTCGCCTTCATAATCGTGGCTGTAACCTGCAGCAATTAAAGCGGCTACTTTATCTTCTTCATTTACTTTCCAGTTTACAAATTCTACAATTTCGGGGTGGTCTAAATCTAAACACACCATTTTAGCAGCACGGCGGGTAGTGCCACCACTTTTAATAGCGCCTGCTGCTCGGTCGCCAATTTTTAAAAAGCTCATTAAACCGCTGCTGGTGCCGCCGCCGCTTAATTTTTCGCCTTCGCCACGTATGCTGCTGAAGTTGGTGCCCACACCACTTCCGTATTTAAATATTCTTGCTTCACGTACCCACAAATCCATAATACCGCCTTCGTTCACTAAATCATCATCCACACTTAAAATAAAGCAGGCGTGTGGCTGCGGCCTTTCATAAGCGCTGGTTGATTTTTTTAACTGGCCATCTTTAGCATCTACAAAATAGTGGCCCTGTGGTTTCCCTTTAATACCATATACTTCGTGCAAACCGGTGTTAAACCATTGCGGACTGTTAGGTACGCAGGCCTGGTTTAAAATTGAATAAGCCAGTTCATCATAAAAAATTTGTGCATCGTTTTCTGTTGCAAAGTAACCATAGCGTTCACCCCACACTCTCCAGCAATGTGCCATACGGTGGGCTACCTGTTTAACAGTAGTTTCCCTGCCGGTGCTGCCATCTGGTTGCGGCACGCCTGCCTTGCGAAAATATTTTTGAGCAAGTATGTCGGTAGCAATCTGGCTCCATTGTTTTGGTACTTCTACATTGTCCATCTGAAATACCACTTCTCCTGTGGGATTTTTAATTACAGAGGTACGGTAATCGTATTCGAACATATCGTACGGACTAACACCGTCTTTCGTAAACTGGCGGCTGAACTGCAGCGGCTGGATATTTGGTTTTTTCTTTGACATATAACTAGTGCTTGATAGATGGGTTAAGTAATTGTTAAGCCAACGAAAATATTTGTTGTGAGGGAACAATCAAACTTTTTAATATTAACAGTTGTGGACAAAAACAGTGGATAAATCCACTAAGCCCCTGTGGTAGGGCATTTGCGGATTTTTCCCCAACGGTACCCAAAAATGTGTGGGAAAATCGCTTGTTTTTTTGATAAAAATCCCCCTTCCTCTCATAAATGTTTTTTTACTGCAAAAGCATAAATAATCGGGTTAAAATAACAAGTACAATATTTTATTTTAAAATGTGTTTCTTTGAAAAAATAAAATACATGGAATACAAAAAAGTATACACTGCTGTAACTATTGGTTTAGGTGCCGTTTTCTTTTATTCGCTTTTTAATCTTTTCTTAAATCTCTTCAAGGGCTTTGGTTTTCAGTTTACATACTTTTTGTATTTTATACCGGTGCTTGTTGGTATTACAGGGCTTTTAATTTTTGTAACATCGGGTTATAAAAAAAGCGGATTGCTGCGCATGTATATGTGTTACCAGGTATTTAGCTGCCCTTTCATGATTTTTTATTACTACAATTTTTTCTTTAACAGGCCTGTGGATTTTATGAATGCCCCTATAAGCATAAGCTGGCAATTTTATGCAGGTATTTTCTTAAACATTATTGCTGTTGCCGCCGGTGTAATTGGGCTATGGTATATTGGTAAAAGAAGGCTACCTAAAATAACATATTTTGGTCAGGGCGAAAATAAAGTGGGGCAATTTGTACCCGCCAATGGCAGCCTGCGTTTTGCCAACCGTATAATAGATGGCTTACTAATTATTTACACTGCTTTTTGGTCGGTATCAAGTTATTTTTCATTAAGATCATCATCATTTTACAGGCATGATGATATTACCGACAGCCCGGCATTGTTATATATCATAGAAATTCCTGCCCTTATAATTTATTACCTGTTGCTGGAGGGTATATTTAACACCACTGCAGGCAAATGCGCCACTAACACCACTATTGTAAACAACAGTGCAGAGAAACCCGGCTTTGCAAAAATTTTAGGCCGTACGTTTTGCCGCCTTATTCCATTTGATGCATTTAGTTTTTTTGCTGCTGGCGCCAGGGGCTGGCACGACAGCATACCCAATACCTACGTTGTGGAAACGGTGGATATTGATGATGCGGCAGATGAAATAACATTGGATGCTGAACTGGATATGCAGAAAATATGAGAGCAGTAATACAAAGAGTAACGCAGGCAAATGTAACTATTAATGGCACTGTAAAATCTGCCATACAAAACGGCTTATTGGTTTTAGTAGGTATTGAAGATGCAGACAATACAGAAGATATTGAATGGTTGAGCAGCAAAATTGTTAACCTGCGCATTTTTGATGATGAAAACCATGTGCCCAATATTTCTGTAAAAGATACAGGCGGTGATATTTTACTGGTGAGCCAGTTTACATTACATGCTGCCACCAAAAAAGGCAACCGGCCTTCTTACATTAAAGCAAGTAAACCATATGTGGCCATTCCTTTGTATGAAAAAATGATAGCACAATTAGAAATAGATTTGGGTAAGAAAATATTTACCGGGGAATTTGGCGCAGATATGAAAGTGGCATTATTAAATGACGGCCCCGTTACAATTATTATTGACACAAAAAACAAGGAGTAATGAAAGAGCTTACAATTAATGCTGCCCAGCAACAGGTGGACCAATGGATAAAAACTGTGGGTGTACGTTACTTTAATGAACTTACCAATCTTGGTATTTTAATGGAAGAAGTTGGTGAACTCTCCAGGTTAATGGTGCGTAAATATGGTGAGCAAAGTTTTAAAGAAAGTGATAAGGGCAAAGAGTTAAGTGATGAAATGGCGGATGTACTGTGGGTATTAATTTGCCTGGCTAATCAAACAGGTGTAAACTTAACAGAGGCACTGCAAAAAAATTTTGAGAAGAAAAATATTAGGGATGCAGAAAGGCATAAAGAAAATGAAAAGCTGAAATAAAAAAGCAGCCCTTCTTTTAGGGGCTGCTTTTTATTTTACTATAAAACAGAATTATTTTTTCTTCATAGGCTTATTACCGCTACCCAGTATGTGTACTTGTATGCCCACATTTACCGGAATATAAAAACGGCTGTACTCACTGGTATAGTCGTAACCACTGCCAGTTGACGGACGATACTGATATTCTGTTTTGTTTTTACCATAGTTAAAGCCAATTGAACCAAAAATACCCACGTTAGGTGTAACAAAATGTTCGTATCCAAAAGTAACGCCTGTATTCCAATCGCCTTTGGGGTGTGTTGTGGTTTCGCTGCTGGCGCCGGTGCTGGTGTGGCTTTCGCTTTTACCGCTGGAAATTCCATATTGAAAATTTATCTGTGCATAAGGCATACCCTTAGGACTGCCACTAAAGTAATAACGGGCCAGCGGGCCAATATAAAATGAGGGCTGGGTCGATTTGTTATCGCTGGTAGTTGATGAGCCGGTATTACTGCTGTTACTTTTACTGGTATAAAAACTCATGCTTACACCACCACCAACTGCCAGGTTATCCTGTACAAACCAGGCTACGTTGGGGTTTACAGAAATGCTGAAACTGCTGCCATCAGACTTATATACAGTAGGAGTATTACTGTATGTGGTTTTAGAATCGTTGTTATTGTAATGATACTGCCAAAGCTTACGCCAACAATCTTATCACCTTTTTTAGTTTGTGCACTTGCTGCCAGGGTAAAGAAGGTGATGCCTGCCAGCGTAAATAATAGTTTTTTCATAATTAATCAGTTTAGTTATAAAAGTTTTACAAAATTAAAATGTACTTATTGGATATGCAATACTACTTTATGGGTATACACAGCTGTTGATAAGTAGGTTTTTAGTTATATATACATGCAAAATGTAAGCAACTACTATCTTTGCAGCCTTATGGCAAACGAACAAAACATATTTGCAGCATTAATTGCACATTGCAAGGAGTACGGCTACATTTTTCAGAGCAGCGAAATTTATGACGGTTTAAGTGCGGTATATGATTACGGGCAAAACGGCGCACAATTAAAAAAGAATATACGTGACTACTGGTGGAAAAGCATGACCCAGTTAAACGATAATATTGTGGGTATTGATGCCGCCATTTTTATGCATCCCACCACCTGGAAGGCCAGCGGCCATGTGGACAGCTTTAGCGACCCCATGATTGATAATAAAGACAGCAAAAAAAGATACAGGGTCGATCATTTAATTGAAGCATTTGCTGACGAACAGCGGGCAGCGGGCAACGATAGCCTTGCGGATGCAGTGCTGGCGGATATGGATAAATTGCTTGCAGCAACAGATTATGCCGGTTTAAAAAAGCTGATTGAAGATAACAAAATGAAATGCGCCATCAGCAAAACCTGTAACTGGACAGATGTGCGTGAGTTTAACCTGATGTTTAAAACAGAGTTTGGCGCTGTGGCCAGCGAAAACCCTGATGATAATATGGTGTACCTGCGCCCGGAAACTGCACAGGGTATTTTTGTAAACTTCTTAAATGTGCAAAAAACCGGCCGTATGAAAATACCGTTTGGTATTGCACAAACCGGTAAGGCCTTCCGTAACGAAATTGTAGCAAGGCAATTTATTTTCAGGATGAGGGAGTTTGAACAAATGGAAATGCAGTTCTTCATTCGCCCCGGCAGCCAGAAAGAATGGTATGAATACTGGAAAGCAGAAAGAAAAAAATGGCACGAAAGCATTGGTATACCGGCGGAAAAATTGCGCTACCACGACCATGTTAAACTGGCGCACTATGCAGATGCTGCTGTTGATATAGAATACCAGTTTCCGTTTGGATGGAAAGAACTGGAAGGCATACACAGCCGTACTGATTTTGATTTAACGCAGCATCAAACCTACAGCAAAAAGAAGCAGCAGTATTTTGATAATGATATTGACCCTGCAACCGGTAAAGCTTATGGCAACTATGTGCCGTATGTAGTGGAAACATCTGTTGGACTGGACCGTTTGTTTTTAACCATTATCAGTCTTGCTTATGCAGAAGAAAAATGGACTAAAGAAGACGGCACCGAAGACAGCCGTGTGGTATTGCGCATTCCTGCAAAAATTGCACCTACCAAATTAGCTATACTGCCGTTGATTAAAAAAGATGGCTTACCGGAAATTGCACGTGAAATAATGGACGACTGCAAAACAGCCTTTCATTGTTTTTACGAAGAGAAAGATGCTATTGGCAAACGCTACAGAAGAATGGATGCTATTGGCACGCCATTTTGTGTAACCATCGATCATCAAACAAAAGAAGACAATACCGTTACCATACGTTACAGGGATACCATGACGCAGGAACGTATTGCCATTAAAGATTTAAAAGGATTGATTTTAGAAAAAATCAGTTAAGGAAATAAAACCACTAAATACAAAGCCGGAACAGTGTTCCGGCTTTGCTGTATCAGGGCAGTTTCTTTAATACCAGCGGTTCTTTTAAAAACCCGAATATCTTCTTATACACCTGGTATAATACTTCATACTCTTCATAAGTGTACAGGCTTTTTTTAAATTCAATTAAATACATACACACAACAGTATTGTATTCTTTGTCATATTCTACAGTACGGCTAAAAATTATATCGTTATCGGGTGTGGTCATTTTAACCGGCTTGGGTAATGTTTCGGGCACAAAATCTTTAGGCAACTGAACAGATGTGTATGTACTTATTTTCCGCTTGTAACCAAAATTTATATTGCTGTACCGGTTTTGATTTAGAAAAGGGTTTTTATAAAAGCCGAAAAAGTTGTTGAGCGGAAAAAACAGGTAACCACCTGAAGCGGTAAGCTTACCGTTAAATCTAAACTCCTGTTCGGCAGGCAGGCTGTCTTTTTCCCGGTTTAAAATTTTAAAGCTGTCAATTTTAAATTCATCACTTTGTAAGAAAAAAGAAACAAATTTTTCTTCCCCGTTTTTTTTAAGTGCTGCCAGTTTTTCAATACGGGCATAACCATCACTTTTAATATGCCCGTCTCCCGTTACATTTCCATCTTTATCCACCGTAGCCATAACGGTAACAAACTCCGAAAAAAGCATGTCGTTATCTGTAACAGTAATTAAACCGCCGTTTTTACGGTTTACCACCAGCGCTGTGGTATTTAAAATATCTTTTGGTATGATGCTGGCAGGTGTAAATTTATCACTTGCGTCTAAATAAAATTTTTTATCGCCAATTAATACGTAAGCATACACTGTATTAAACTGATCAATAAAAGGATAATCGTTTTTTACTTTGCCATGCCAGCGTTCGCTTACCAGCAAAGGATAAGCATCCAGCCCGGCATCCTTTAATAAATTAATCAGTATAAGATTTATTTCCCCGTTGGTACCTGTTTTTTTATTCCATGCATCTTTAATCCCGTCTACTGCATATTTACTGTTAAACCCATTCCAGTTCATTGCTGTGCGTACATAATTATATACTGCTTTCATTTTTTCTTCGTCGGTTGGCAGTTTTTTTGTTTCATCCATAAAATCGCTTACGCCAGAAAGGTTTTTACGCAGTTGCGATCCAAAATCTGATGAAGACCGAAAACCTTCAATAACCTCTGCCCAGGTGCTGTTCTTTTTTTGAAAACCGGTAATGCTGGAGTTTACACCACTTAGCTGAAACGTTACCTGCTGAATATAATCTTTTCGGGCATCCATATAAGGTTCATTATCCAGCCCCGGCAAATTATTCATTTCAAAATAAACCTTTGCAATGCCTTCGTCTCTTTTAATAATTATAGGAAACTCCTGTAATTTTTCCACTTTGTATGTAAACTCAAAACGGGGCGGTATGTATAAAGAAAAGGCGCTTTTAACTACAGGCAGGTAGTTATGAAATTTCCAATCATCTAAAAAACCATAATGCTCGCTGTATTTGCGGAATTTATACTCAATAATACTGCCCACTTTTATTTTAGGAAAAGCAAACACCATACTGCCCCAAAATTCATTTTCATTCTTTTTGTAAATCGATTTTTTTTCAACAGCAGTTATTTCTGTACCACCTGCATCTGTGCTGTTAATTACAACAGCCTCTATCCTGTCAACAATTTCAAGATTGTCCTTACGGTAAAAAGGGATTTCAATGTTTGCATAATCAAATCCTTTTTCTTTAAGAATTTTTATGCGTACGTGTTGCCAGGTAATAAGATGATATTCGTCATCATAATTGCTTACTGCCTCATCCAGCAATACAACTGCAGGCGCTTCTTTATCAAAAGCGCATTCTTTCATTGCTAATTCTTCATTACTAACAATGCCGTAAGTGGGAAAGTCTTGTGCCGAAGCAAAGCAGGAGAATAATATAAGTCCTGAAAAAAAACAGAAAATGATTTTCATTGTACAAATTAATTTTTGCCGGTTTGTACAACAAAATACAAAATTTATCCATACAATTCCAGGTGAATGGCTTTTTTATCAAAGCCCAATTCTGTAATGGTTGCTTTTGCTTCATCAATCATATTCTTCCAGCCGCACAAAAAAAAGTGAGCCGGTGGCAATGCCCCGTCAGTTGACTTTGCGGCAATTATTTTTTTATATGCTTCGTGTACATAACCTGTTGCCCCCTCCCATTCTTCTCTTGATAAAACAGGAATATAATGCAACCCTTTGTTAGCAGCACATAACTGCTGCAGTTCTTGATGATACAAAAGATTTTCCTTTTTGCGGGTGCCAAAAATTAAATACACATTTTTATGCGGAATATTTTTCAACGCTATGTTATGCAGCATACTGCGGAAAGGCGCAATGCCGGTGCCGGTGCAAATAAGATAGTAATCATCATCCAGCGCATCAGGCAATGTAAACACTCCCTGCGCTCCCCTGAAAAGTAATTCGCTTCCTTCTTTTACTTCATTAAATAAATAAGTGGTGCCGGCACCATCTTCCATTAAAACAATTACCAGTTCAAATACATTACTGCCATCGGGCCAGCTGGCAATGGAGTAGCTGCGCCAGCGTTTGTTTTTCTTTTCATGTATAGGTAAATCCAATGTAACAAACTGGCCGGGTTTAAAATTAAAACTTTCCAGTTCCGGTACCTGCAGCCAGTAGCGGCGGGTATTAAAGGTTTCGTTTACCACCTTAATAACTTTTGCGGTGCGCCAGGGTTCAATAGCCATCGTTAAAAATTTAAGCTAATGTAATTATAATATAACCGAAGTTGTTACTAAAACAGTAACAATATTTGTGCAATCGTTTGAGCGTACATTTTTTTATCTTAGCATAAAGCCTTTATTATGTTTTTACACGAATTGAAAGATTTGCCCACCAAAGAAATGTTTCCCGGCTATACGGGAAAATTCATTCACACCAATAACATGACTTTTGCTTATTGGGATGTAAAAGCCGGCAGCACCGTTCCGGAACATTCGCATATGCATGAACAGGTGGCGCATGTACTGGAAGGAAAATTTATTTTAACAGTTGACGGTGTGCCGCTGGAGCTGGAACCGGGTAACGTTGCAGTAATACCATCTAACATAAAACACAGCGGCATTGCTGTTACGGATTGTAAACTGCTGGATGTATTTTGCCCCGTTAGGGAAGATTACAGGATTTAATAATTATTATAAATACTTTTTTATGGGTAAGAGAGAAAAAGCCATGGATGCATACATTGCAAAGTCTGCGGATTTTGCAAAACCTATTTTAAACCACTTACGTGAGCTGGTACATAAAGTATGCCCGGATGCAGAAGAAAAAATGAAGTGGAGCATGCCGCATTTTGATTATAAAGGTGAAATGATGTGCGGAATGGCTGCTTTTAAACAACATGCATCATTTGGTTTTTGGAAAGCTGCGCTTATGAAAGACCCTATGCTTATTGAAACTGCAAAAACAGAAGTTGCCATGGGGCATTTAGGAAAAATTACTTCTTTAAAAGATTTGCCAGGCGATAAAAAATTAACTGCATGGATTAAAGAAGCAATGGAATTGAATGACAAGGGCATTAAATTGCCACCAAAAGCAAAACCTGCCGAAAGGAAAGAACTGGTAGTACCTGATTATTTTACTAAAGCACTGGCTAAAAATAAAAAATCACAAAAGATTTGGGATGACTTTGCTTACTCACACAAAAAAGAATACCTGCAATGGATTACCGAAGCTAAAACTGAAGCTACAAGAGACAGTCGCATGGCCACCGCATTGGAATGGATTGCAGAAGGCAAAGGACGGAACTGGAAATATGCAACAAAGAAATAGTTACTTTTTTCCTTTTACTAAATTATAAGAGTCATCCACCATTGCTTTTATTTGTGCTGATGAAAGCATGCCATTAACAACAATGGTGTTCCAGTGTTTTTTGTTCATGTGGTAGCCGGGCAATACAGCATCAGGATATTCTTCCCGCAATTCAATTGCTTTATCAGGATTGCATTTTACATTAAACTGCAAAGGGCTGCTGTCTAACCCTGCCAGTAAAAATATTTTACCATTAACTTTAAATACAAGTGTATCTTCTCCAAAAGGGAAGCCTTCTTCTACGGAAGTTTTTTGCAGCGCATATTCTCTTAACTGTTCTATATCCATGCTGTAAAGTTAATCAAGCAGTGTGCATTCAAAACCATTGCTGCTTACCAGTTCTATAATTTTTGCTACCGGCACGTTGCCACCTTTAACACGAAGAATGTTATCGCAATCGTTTAAATCAAAATTTACCTGGTGCCCGGGCAAATGCTGAGACAATAATGTAAGCAGTGCTGCTGCATGTAATTGTTCTGTTACATTAGTTTTAAAAACTTCCACCATAATTAGATTATTTATCCAGCAGCTGAATATGCTCTTTAACAATACGCTCCAGTTCTTTTTTTGCAGCAGTAATGGTTTTAGCATCCTGCAAATAAAGCAGGCGGCGGTCTTTATAATTCCCTTCCAGCAACGGCGATTTTATTTTTACAATTAAAGGATGATGAAACACCAGTAATATTTTATTGTTTTTATACGGGCCAAAGGTTACCACATCTTCTTTATAATAAAAACTGGGAGCATTCCATTTTATGCGTTCACTTAATTGCGGGCCTGCTGCTTTAATAATTTTACGCACTGCATCAGTAGCTTTTCGTTGTGTTGCATCCAGCTTACTCAACCATTCAGTCACCTTTTCTTCATCTGTAAGTTTTGCGTTGCTTTTTACAGCTGCTTTTTTTGCAGGTAATTTTTTAACGCCAACCTTTTGTTCCGTTTCCTTTACCCGGAATTTTACAATTTCCTCCACCAGCTTCAGCGGCAGTTTTTCAGTTAAAGGAAACTGTACAGAACCTTTGCCCTGTTTATATTTTGCCAGTTCTTTTTTAAAAGCATCATGCCCGGTGGGTGTGGCGTAAAAACCAATATGCTTTTCGTAACCTGCAAAATATATTAATGGCTTACCCAAATATTTATAACCGGGCATGCCATAAAAAATCCCTTCCTCTGCCCGGGGTGCATTTGCTTTAATTGCTTTACGCATTTGGTGCAACAACAGCTGTACTTCTTTAGGAAACGCAGCTATATATTCTTCTACCGATGCAGCTAATTTACCTTTCATGTTATGCAGTTCTTTTTTTCCAGAAATAGTAAGAAAGAATACCGGGCACAAACCAACCAAGAAGCATTAACATTGCCGGGTCAAATTTTCCAGCTACAGCAACACCAGAGTAAACAGCGCCTGTTAAATCAAAAAACAAACCTGCGTATGCCCATTCTTTAACTGTTTTATTTAAACCGGGAATTAGTATAGCTATTGAACCAACTATTTTGGCTATACTTATAAATTGCACAAAGTAAACTGGATAACCCAAATATTTTACAAATATTTCTTTCCCCTGCTCAGTAGGCTGTATTCCCGCTACCGAAGAGAATATCATTAATCCGGCAAACAGAATAGTAAATACCCAATACAAAATGTTGACAGTTTTTGGTTGCATACAATAGTTTGTTTTAAGAGTGAGTTTATTTTTTATGCCGTTAGTTTTGCAATGTCAATCTTCTTCATCTGCATTAATGCCTGCATAGCTTTTTGCCCGTTAACAGGGTCCATCATTATGGCGCCAATATTTTTAGGGATGATTTGCCAGCTTACACCAAACTTATCTTTCAGCCAGCCGCACATACTTTCCTGTCCGCCGTTGCAGGTAAGCGAATCCCAGAAATAATCAATGTCCACCTGGCTTTCACATTCCACCACAAATGAAATGCCTTCATTAAAGGCAAATTTATGTTCGCCATAACCATCCATAGCCATAAATACTTTTCCATCCAGCACATATTGCGAATGCTTTACACTACCTGCAGCCGGTCCTTCATTTTCGGCGTATAATAAAATCCCATCCACCGAAGATGGTTTAAACACATCCGTATAATATTTTACCGCAGCTGCTGCTTTACCAAAACTGTTACCAACAAATAACAGCGTGGGAGTTATTTTTTGATTTACATCACTATATTTTCCTTTCATTATCTGCCATGCCAAACCAAATTTATCCTGTACAAAACCATAACGTTCACTCCAGTCATATTTATCCAATGCCATCATTACCATACCGCCGTCGCTTAGTTTTTCCCACAGCGTATTTATTTCAGCATCCTCTTCACAAATAACTAAAAATGAAATGGATGGATTGGTAGTGAACATAGGCCCGCCGTTTAAACCCATAAATGTTTGGCCGGCCAATTCCCATTTTACCACCATGGGAGAATCGGTTGTAATTTTTGAGTTGGGAAAAAGCGTGCAGTAAAATTCAGCAGCTTGTTTTGCGTTTCCATTATACCAAATGCAGGGATGTATGTTGTTGTTCATGCAAATAAGTTATAAGTTATGAATGATGAGTTATGAGTTTACTCAGAATGCTTTTTATTTTCCGTAAGTGTTTACCATCCAGTTAATACCATACTTATCTGTAACACTGCCAAAGTAAGCGCCCCAAAACATATCGCCTAAAGGCATAGTAATGTTACCGCCTTCACTTAATCCGTCAAAAATTCTTTTCGCTTCTGCTTTGGTATCAGGCTCCAGGTTAATGTGCATGTTGTTACCAACAGCAACCGTAAAACCCATTTCAGCCGGGGCATCGGTGCCCATCAGCATATGCCCGCCCGTAATGGGCAACTCCACATGCATTACTAAGTTTTTTACACTTTCGCTTAAAGGCGGCATGCCTTCCATTGGCGGTGCATCACCCATGCGGCGTATTCCGGGTTCAGTAAATTCAGTACCAAAAACTTTTTTGTAAAAATTAAAAGCTTCTTCTGTTTTGTTTGCTGTGTTAATGTAGGTGCTAACCTTTGCCATAAAAAATGTTTTAGTTGGTTTATACTTTTGTTAAAAGAGTTCGATTTTGAAATCTGTCAGCCGGAGCTTGCCGAAGGCGGGTTGAATTAATAAACCGGTTTCGACAAGCTCAACCTGACACTTTAAGAGATTGATAGCTTTTAATTGCTTTCGCAAATTTGTTTCAGTTTGTTTAATGCTTTGGGCCAGGTACTTTCAAAGTATGCTTTAAAATCTTCGTTACTGTCCATTTGCACTTTTAATATTGTTTGCCCATTTGCTGCGGTAAAAAAATATTCTTCCATAGCACCGGCCCAGCCATCTACCATCGGCCCGCTGGTTACTTCTTCGCCGTTCTGTAACATACCAAGGTGTTCAATACCCACATATTTATTAGCAGCAGCTTCTTTAATACGGCTTACCATGCCTTCTTTTTTCCCCTCCTTGTTAATGCCAACAAAAAGCATTTTTTCCCCGGTTTCCCATTTCCCTTCATAAAAAGATGAGGGATTAAATTCTGCTGTCCATTGCCTGTAAGTAACATCAGCCAACATAGTGCTGTACACTTTTTCAACCGGTGCGTTAATGATAATTTCAAATTTTATTTTTTCCATTATTAAACATTTTCTGTGTAATTTTTAAAACTGTTTAATATTGCCTGCCAGCCTGCCTGCTGCATTTCAAGTGGGTTTTGGCTTTCTGCTTCAAAGCTTTCTACAACCTCAGTAACATCACCATTGCTGGCAAAAGTGGTTTTCCATTTGCGGCCATCCCCCATGGTTACCATTATCAACTCTTGTTCAAGTATATCATCGTATGTACCCCAAAAGTCAAAACTAAAACTGCCGTCCTTTGCAGCCATGGTGGCCGAAAACTTACCGCCAATTTTTAAATCAACAGCAGATGCCGGGCAATGCCAGTCTGGCGAAGCCTGGTTCCATTGCATAATATCTTCGGGTGTGGTCCAGCATTTCCATACTTTTTCTATAGGTGCGTTAACAGTTGCGGCTACGGTAAGTGTTGTTGTTGTTTCTGTACTCATGATTTTAATTTAAAGAAGATGAAAATAATAATTTTTACAGGTTTTATAATTTTATTTCTGTGGATGGTATGAAATCAGCTTTTTGAGTAATTCAGCATCCAGTTAACACCAAATTTATCTGTAAGGTGCCCAAATGTAGCGCCCCAAAAACTCTGGTGCAAAGGATGTGTTACTTTTCCTCCAGATGAAAGTGCCTCAAAAAAATTATTAAGTTCTTCGGCACTGCTGCAGTTTAAACATAGCCCTATTGAATTTCCATTTACAATATCATTACCCATCATGTCCGAAGCCATAATTACAATACCCTCATTTATTAAACTGCTGTGCAAAATTTTATTACCCATTTCGCTGGGCATTTGTGCTGCCATAGGCGACTCTGCAATTTTCTGCATTACCAGTTCTCCGCCCAGGCATTTTTTATAAAACGACATCGCTTCTTTAGTAAAGCCATTAAAATTTAAGTAGGGGTTTATTTGTGCCATTGCTTATTTTAATTTGATAACACAAACCTACTTACGGTTTTACCATTTTGTAATGTGGTATTACGACAATGTAAAGGGTTGTTTGCGACAGGCACAACCGCTATCTTTACCGTTCAATTTTATAACATGAAAAATGTTGCCATCCTCGTTCCTGAAACTGCAGTAATAGAAGCTGTTGCTGACCCACGCTATATGTTTACCGCCGTAAATGAGTTTTTAAAAAGCCAGGGGCACCCTGCTTTATTTAATGTACAATTAGTGGGGCTTACTAAAGAAGTGAAAGTGGCAGATGGCTTGTTTACCATACATGCAGATGCTGTGTTAAAAACGGCACGTAAAGCTGATTTAATAATTGTACCGGCTATAAGCGGCAATTTAGAAAATGCCGTAAAACTGAATAAAGATTTTTTACCGTGGATAACGCAGCAATATAAAAACGGCGCCGAAGTAGCCAGCCTTTGTTTGGGCGCTTTTGTTTTAGCAGCCACCGGTTTGCTTGATGGAAAAAAATGCAGCACCCATTGGTTATTTGCCAATGAATTCCGCACTATGTATCCTGATGTGAATTTGGTTGACAGTAAAATTGTAACAGAGCAAAACGGTGTGTACAGCAGCGGCGGTGCTAACTCTTACTGGAATTTATTGCTGCACTTAGTAGAAAAATATACCAACCGGGAACTGGCAATTTTAGCCGCTAAGTTTTTTGTGCTGGATATTGACCGTACTTCACAATCTCCCTTTACTATTTTTAAAGGACAAAAAATTCATGAAGATGCTGAAATAAAAAAAGTGCAGGAATATATTGAAACACATTATGCTGATAAAATTTCGGTAGATGAATTGTGCAGCCAATTTGCCATAGGCCGCCGCACTTTTGAACGGCGCTTTAAAAAGGCTACTAATAATTCTGTGGTTGAATATATGCAGCGTGTAAAGATTGAAGCGGCAAAAAAGCAACTGGAAACCGGCAGAAAAAACGTGAATGAAGTAATGTATGAAGTAGGTTATAACGATATTAAAGCCTTCAGGGAATTATTTAAAAAAATAACAGGGCTTTCCCCCATTGAGTACCGCAATAAATACAACCGTAATATAGCAGCATAGCAATTAATGCAGGCTTACCACTTTAGTAATTTTCCAGGTGCCTTTATAGTGCCGCCATATAATGATGAATTTTGAAACCTTTGCCGGGCCGGTTTCTTTTTCCTGGTTATTATGAAACATGTGCAGCCCCATTTCTATTGCGCCATAGTTTGCAATGGGATACACTTCCACGCTGCCCTTCACCAATTCCCTTGTAACTTTTCCGCAAATATTTTTCCGTGTAGCTTCCACAATTTCTTTTTTGGAAGTGTTCAGGCCACCTTTATCATGATAAAACTCAATACTGTCGCTGTAAAAGTTGGCATAAGCCTGTAATTGTGTGCTGCAGTTGTTATAGAGTGAAAAGAAAATGCTGTCTAATTTCACAATGGTGTCATATAACTTTTGGTCATCAGGTTTATAAGTGTACGATTGCTGGCTGTGTGCGGCAACAGCAATTATAAGCGTAATAATGCTAACGGTTATTTTTTTCATGGCATATACATTGTTAATCAAAAATAATTTTTTTAGCTAAATCTGCCTTCCTTCTTTTTTCGTAGGTGCAATAAAAACTGTTATGAAAAAAGTGTTTAACCCTTTATGTACCGCCATACTTACCGCAGCCATTTTGCTGGCTGTTTCCTGCAAAAAAGATGATAACACCACAATGCCCGACCCTGCACCCACTGTAATAAAACCCGATATAATTTTTTATGGCCTTACGGCAAGTAACCAATTAATAAAATACAATGCTAAAGCCCCTGAAACAGCAATAAGCACTATTACACTTACCGGCGTTACATCCGGAGAAAAAATAATGGCTATTGATTTTCGGCCTGCCACCGGGCAGTTATATGGATTGGGCAGCAACAGCCGTTTGTATGTAATAAATCATGAAACAGGTGCAGCCACTGCATTAGGCACCGCCTCTTTTACACCAGCACTTACAGGCGCTTTAGCTGGTTTTGATTTTAATCCAACTGTTGACCGCATACGTGTGGTAACAAGTGCCGGGCAAAATCTGCGCTTAAACCCCGAAACAGGAACTGTTGCCGCAACAGATGCAAACTTAAATCCCGGCTCTCCCATGGTGGCAGGTGCAGCATATACTAACAGTGCAGCAGGTGCATCGGCAACTGTGTTATATGACATAGATTTAGCAACAAATAAATTATACAAACAAGACCCGCCTAACAATGGTACGTTAGTAGAAGTAGGCGCTTTAGGCGTTACACCCGGCCCGGCAACGGATGCAGGTTTTGATATTTCACCCGATAACACCGTTGCACTTGCAAGTTTGGCAAATGGCAGCGCCACTACATTGTATCAAATAAATTTAAACACCGGCAAAGCAATTTCATTAGGCAATACAAGTGCGGGCATTATTGGTTTAGCCATACCTGCTATGCCTGTTGCCTGGGCAGTTGATGCAAACAATAACCTGCTGGCATTTAACTACAGTAATATGAGTACACCTGTATCAAAAGTTATTACAGGCTTGCAGGCCGGCGAAACAATTTTAGGTATTGATATGCGCCCTGCCACAGGCCAGTTGTATGCCTTGGGCACTACCAGCCGTTTATATACTTTAAATATGGCAACCGGTGCGGCCACATCGGTAAGTGTTGCGCCATTTGCAACATTGCTGTCGGGCACTTCTTTTGGTTTTGATTTTAACCCCACTGTTGACAGGATACGTGTAATAAGCAACACCGGCCAAAATTTGCGCCTTAATCCTGTTACCGGAGATATTGCAGCAGTTGATTTACCATTAAACCCGGGTACACCGGCAGTAAGCGCTGCAGCTTATACAAATAATTTTATTGGAGCAACTACAACTGTTTTATACGATGTGGATGTTACCACTGATAAACTGTATATGCAAAATCCACCCAACAACGGCACATTAGTGGAAGTGGGCAATTTAGGGGTGGATGTAACTGCAGATAATGGTTTTGATATTGGTGGCACCAGTAATACAGCTTATGCAATTTTTAAAGTGGGCACCGGCAATTTTATTTACAGCATTAATCTTACCTCTGGGGCTGCAACACAGGTAGCCGCTTTTCCTGCAGCTGTAAAAGGTTTTGCAGTTGGCCTGGGTTTTTAGCAGATAATTAAAACTTAACAATTAACAGGCATCTTTTTATAAAGGGTGCCTGTTTTGTTTTGAGTTTATTTAATAGTGTTTGGGTGAAAAAATTACAAACTATCTTTGCCCCGTTACTACATTGTAACACCTTGCCGGTAATACATAAACAACAACGATTAAACTTTCTATGGCACAAGATTTATTTCAAAGCCCCGATTATTTTAATGTAGATGAATTGTTAACTGAAGAACATAAGTTAATAAGAGAAACAGTACGCAACTATGTAAAAAAAGAAATAAGCCCTATTATAGAAGACTATGCACAACGGGCAGCATTTCCGCAGCAAATTGTAAAACAAATGGGTGAACTGGGTGTGTTTGGCCCAACAGTGCCCACACAATATGGCGGCGGTGGTTTGGATTACATCAGTTACGGATTAATGATGCAGGAACTGGAACGTGGCGACAGCGGTGTACGTTCAACTGCAAGTGTGCAAGGCTCTTTGGTTATGTTTCCTATTTATCAATATGGCAGCGAGGCACAGCGCAATAAATATCTGCCCAAATTAGCTAGTGGTGAGTGGCTGGGTTGTTTTGGTTTAACAGAACCCAATCATGGCAGCGACCCATCATCAATGCTTACCAATATTAAAGATGCAGGCGACCATGTTATTTTAAACGGTGCAAAAATGTGGATTAGCAATGCACCTTTTGCACAAGTAGCTGTTGTGTGGGCACGCAATGAACAAAATGAAATACAGGGTGTGATTGTTGAACGTGGCATGGAAGGTTTTACCACACCCACCACTCATGGCAAATGGAGTTTACGTGCCAGCGCCACCGGTGAGTTAGTATTTGATAATGTAAAAGTACCCAAAGAAAATATTCTCCCAAATGTAAAAGGATTGAAAGGCCCGCTTGGTTGCTTAACCAAAGCCCGTTATGGTATTGCATGGGGCGCTGTGGGTGCAGCAATGGATTGCTATGACACCGCACTACGTTACAGCAAAGAGCGCATACAGTTTGGTAAACCCATTGGCGGTTTTCAGTTGCAGCAAAAAAAACTTGCAGAAATGGTTACCGAAATTACAAAAGCACAATTATTAAACTGGCGCCTGGGCACTTTAATGAACGAAGGAAAAGTTACACCACAACAGGTAAGTATGGCAAAGCGCAATGCCTGCGAAATTGCTACTAACATTTGCCGTGATGCAAGGCAAATGCTCGGCGGCATGGGCATTACCGGCGAGTACAGTGTGATGCGCCACATGATGAATTTGGAAAGTGTAATTACTTATGAAGGCACACATGATATTCATTTGCTGATAACGGGAATGGATGTGACGGGGATGAATGCTTTCAAATAATTTTCACCAGTCTTTCTTTTGTTATGAGTTATGAATGATGAATTATGAGTGAAAAAAAAAGTATTATAAAGGATAAAAGTTTTCTTTTTGCAAAGCGGATTGTAAAGCTGTACAAGTACCTTATTGATAATAAAAAAGAATTTGTATTAAGCAAACAATTGTTAAGAAGCGGCACCGCTATAGGAGCATTGGTAAGAGAAGCTCAAAATGCTGAAAGCAAAATGGATTTCATTCATAAATTAGGCATTGCACAAAAAGAATGTGATGAAACATTATACTGGCTGGAATTATTGTTTATATCAGACTATTTGAAAGAAAAAGAATTTATAAGTATACAAAATGAGGCTATAGAACTTCTCAAAATGATTAGAAGTGCCATTATAACTACAAAGGCTAAAAAATAAAGCACTCATAACTCATCATTCATAATTTATAACTCCAAACAAGCTCTCTATATGAACATAAAAAACATCAGCGTCATCGGCGCAGGCACCATGGGTAACGGCATTGCACATGTATTTGCACAATGTGGTTTTGCTGTTAATTTAATTGATGTAAACCCAACGCAACTAGAACGTGGTATGGTCACCATTCAAAAAAATATTGACCGGCAAATTGCCAAAGGCACTGTTACCGAAGAACAGAAAAAACAAACATTGGGTAACATCACTACACACTCACATCTGCCCGAAGGTGTAGCAAAAGCCGAGCTGGTAGTGGAAGCTGCCACAGAAAACGAAGCATTAAAACTTTCTATTTTTGAGCAGTTAGATACCTACGCTCCTGCCAATTGTATTTTAGCCACCAATACCTCTTCTATTTCTATTACTAAAATTGCATCGGTTACAAAAAGGCCCGGCCTTGTTATTGGCATGCACTTTATGAACCCTGTGCCGGTAATGAAACTGGTGGAAATTATAAATGGCTACGCCACTAAAAAAGAAGTAACCAACACCATTGTTGCCTTAAGCAAGCAATTAGGTAAAACACCTTGCGAAGTAAATGACTATCCAGGTTTTATTGCCAACCGCATTTTAATGCCCATGATTAATGAAGCCATTTACAGTTTGTATGAAGGTGTTGCCGGAGTGGAAGCCATTGATACAGTAATGAAACTGGGCATGGCACACCCCATGGGCCCGTTACAGTTAGCAGATTTTATTGGCCTTGATGTTTGCTTAAGTATTTTAAGAGTATTGCATGATGGTTTTGGTAACCCAAAATATGCACCATGCCCTTTGTTAGTAAACATGGTAACAGCAGGTAAATTAGGCGTAAAGAATGGGGAAGGATTTTATACTTACACGCCGGGCAGTAAGGAGTTGGTGGTGAGTGAAGGGTTTAAATAAAATAATCAACAAATAAGAAAGGAGTGTTTTGGAACACTCCTTTCTTAAATATAAAGTTGAATTATACCAATGCAGGTAAAATCAAAGCAAGATAAATTATCAAAAACGCACCAAAACCAATCCACGCCCATTTTACACGATTGCGTTTTTTGTCATCATTAATAAGATAAGCAATCAGTACGCCAATAAGGCCAACTAAAAAACCAAGTGCAAATCCACCTATATGAAAGCCTGTAGTACCATCACCGGCAGAACCCATCGCTTTTTTTAATTTATTACCGGTAACAGTTCCGTCATCACTAATTTCTTTTTTTAATTTACGTTGCGCTTTGTTAAATGCGGTACGCTCAAAAAAGTTCATTTTACGTCCTGTCAATACTTCCAGTTCGCTTTGCTTCATAGTACGCAATTCAAAAAGCGAAACTTTAACCCCGGATTTATTCCCAATGGGGATGAATATTTCTTTTGCATTAACAGGCTTGGCAACGGTTGGTGCTGTTGGTGCAACTGGGTTGGCAACAAATGAGCTAAAAGCTACAAATGATACAAATAAAATCGGAAGCAAAAATTTCATTCTCATAATAAATTGTTTTGGGTTTAAAATCAGATTCAATATAAATGTATATATTTTGTTTTAAACACTTTGCTTTTTTTAAAATTTTGTAACAAACATTTTCATTAAAAATACATGCAGGTTATAACCTGTATTTGCTATCAAAATTTTAATACAACAATGCCACGGCTTTGCCGTGGCATTAACTTTTTGCATCCTTTTTATTATGGCGTATCCTGGCTCTGTTCTTCGTTTTTTTTACGCATACTTAAAAAAACCAGTACGGCCCCAACCAGTGCTGCAGCAACCCGTATAATATTCCCTGTGTCAGTTCCCCAATTATCCACCCACTGTAATAATTTAAACTCCATATCCATTGAGTGTAAAATAAAGGAGCCTACTCCTAAAATAATTAATAAAAATCCAAGGCTTCGCATGTTGTGATGTTTTAATGATTAAATTTTTATCATTAAATATAATATGAGCCTCCTGCATATGCAAGCTTTAATGCCAACAATATTTTTGCCAGCTTTTGTATATTTGCACCCTCGATGAACCTGGATGTGCTGTTGCAGACTTACGCTAACGACCCCCGCTGTTTTAAAATAGCGGATGGAATCACATTGTCTCAACCGAAGCAAATTCACCTTTCTGGTCTGCATGGCAGCGCCGCTCCCTTTATTGTTACCAGTATTTACAACAACCCGGCCTGTGCGCAACTCAACCATATCATTATTTTAAGAGACGCAGAAGAAGCAGCTTATTTTCATAACACACTCGAAAATTTAACCAGCGCCTTAAACCTGTTTTATTTTCCATCATCGTTTAAAAACAAAAAAAATTACCGCCTGCTGAACAGCAGCCACGTAATGCTGCGTACAGAAGCGCTGACAAAACTGGCTGGTGGCGGCAACAGAAATATTATCATCACTTACGCAGAAGCACTGTTTGAAAAAGTGGTGCTGCCAAAAACGTTGAGTGATAATATCATTTCCATTAAGCAGGGTGATGTGCTGGATGTAAATACAGTGCTTTCAAAATTTGTTGACAATGGCTTTGAACGCACTGATTTTGTTTATGAGCCGGGGCAGTTTGCTATTCGTGGCGGCATATTGGATATTTACAGTTTTGGTAATGAAAAGCCTTACCGTATAGAATTGTTTGGTAATGATGTGGACAGCATCCGCATCTTTGACCCCGAAAGCCAGTTAAGCGAACGCAAGCTTTTATCCGTTACCATCATTCCCAATGTGGAAACACAATTTGAAACAGGAGAGAAAGTACCGCTGTTTGAATTTTTACCGGAGAATACTGTTGTGTGGACAGAAGACTGGACTTTCATTAAAGAAAAAATAGAACAACAGGAAGAAGACTTTGAAATATGGGATAAAGAATTTGGGCATAAACCGCATAACGAAGAAACAGAAGAAGACATCAATGTAAAAGATTTTACAGCAGATGATTTTGTAAAAGCATCTTTAATTGAAGAGCAATTAAAACTGCGGCATATTATTGAATTAGGAAAGGCTTATTTTTCTAACATTGAACATTCAACATTCGATATTCAATATTCAACAAAAGAGCAACCTGCTTTCAACCGCAATTTCGACCTGCTGATAAAAAATCTGAAAGAATACGAAGCAAAGAAATACAACATTTACCTGTTTGCAGATAATCCAAAACAATTGGAAAGACTGCATGTAATCTTTACAGATTTAAAAGCTGAGATAAATGTTATTCCTGTTCCCACTTCCATTCATGAAGGTTTTATTGATGATGATTTAAAACTGGTTTGTTATACGGACCACCAGATTTTTCAACGCTATCATAAATACAGGGTTAAGCAAGCCTTTAGTAAAAACAAAGCGCTTACATTAAAAACCTTAAGGGAATTACAACCCGGAGATTATGTAACGCATATTGACCACGGCGTGGGTGTGTACAGCGGCCTGCAAAAAATTGAAGCCAATGGCAAAATGCAGGAAGCCGTACGCATACAATATAAAGATGGCGATTTGCTGTATGTAAACATTTCAAGCCTGCATAAAATAAGCAAGTACAGTGGCAAGGAAGGCAGTGTGCCTAAAATGAATAAACTGGGCAGTGATGTGTGGAGCAAGCTGAAAGAAAAAACCAAGAAACAGGTAAAAGATATTGCTACCGATTTAATAAAACTGTATGCACAGCGCAAAAGCCAGGAAGGTTTTGCACACAGCCCGGATAATTATATGCAGGCTGAACTGGAAGCAAGTTTTATTTATGAAGACACACCTGACCAAAGCAAAGCAACCATTGATGTAAAACGTGACATGGAAAAATCCGGGCCAATGGACCGCCTGGTTTGCGGCGATGTAGGTTTTGGAAAAACTGAAATTGCCATACGTGCTGCTTTTAAAAGTTGCTGCGATGGTAAACAGGCTGCTGTATTGGTACCAACTACCATCCTTGCTTATCAGCATTACAAAACATTTAGTGAGCGCTTAAAAGATTTTCCTGTTACGGTTGATTATGTTAACCGGTTTAAATCATCCAAAGAAAAAAAGGAAACGCTTAAAAAATTAGAGGAAGGAAAAATAGACATCATTATTGGTACACATGCTTTGTTGGGCAAAGATGTAAAGTTTAAAGACATGGGTGTAATGATTATTGATGAGGAACAAAAGTTTGGTGTGGCTGCAAAAGAAAAATTAAAACAACTGCGTGCCACGGTGGATTCGCTAACGCTTACTGCCACTCCTATTCCACGTACGCTGCAATTTAGTTTAATGGGTGCAAGAGATTTGAGTGTGATTAATACGCCGCCGCCCAACCGTCAGCCGATACAAACAGAAGTAAGTGTGTTTAACGAAGATTTTATACGAGACACCATTTATTATGAAACAGAACGTGGCGGGCAGGTATTTTTTATTCATAACCGTGTAAAAGGTTTGGCAGAAATGAAAAGTTTAATTCAAGGCTTATGCCCTGATTTAAGCATTGCTTTTGCACACGGGCAAATGGAAGGCGATGAATTGGAAGACACCATTCTTGATTTTATGGACAAACGTTACGATGTGTTGGTTTGCACCAACATTGTAGAAAGCGGCGTGGACATACCAAACGTTAATACTATTATCGTAAACAATGCACACCAGTTTGGTTTAAGCGATTTACACCAGTTAAGAGGAAGAGTGGGAAGAAGCAATAAAAAAGCATTTTGTTATTTGCTGGCCCCGCCCATGAGTACATTACCACCAGACAGCCGCAAACGTTTAACTACTTTAGAGCAGTACAGTGATTTGGGAAGTGGTTTTCAAATTGCGATGAGGGATTTAGACATTCGAGGTGCCGGTAATTTGCTGGGCGGCGAGCAAAGTGGTTTTATTGCAGAAATTGGTTTTGAAATGTACCAGAAAATTTTAGATGAAGCCATACGTGAATTAAAACGCACACAGTTTAGAGATTTATACAAAGAAGAAATTGCACAGCAGGATGATTATGTAAGCGACTGCAGTATTGATACCGATTTAGAAATTCTTATTCCGGATGATTATGTGGAAAGCATTACTGAACGTTTAAGTTTATATACAAGGCTTGATAATTGTGAAAATGAAAAAGAACTGCAGGAATTTCACACTGAAATGATGGACCGCTTTGGCCCCATACCTGCACCAGTAGAAGATTTATTTACCACCGTGCGCTGCCGCAAACTGGCGGTAGATTTGGGCTTTGAAAAAATGCTGCTGAAGAATGAAAACCTTAAATGCTTTTTTGTAAGCAATCCTGACAGCCCTTATTTTACCAGCGATTTATTTAATAAAATGATTGACTTTTTACAAAAAGCAACCAACAAAGCCAAACTGAAACAAACCGGTAAAAACTTTTTGCTGGTGGTGGAACCTATGAAAGACATGACAAGCCTGCATGAATTTTTACAGCAGATGCACCGGTTTATATTTCCGGCATAATCCCCTATTTTTATTGCATGAACTCTAAACCGTATGGCTTGCTAAGCCTGCCCGTAATTGTGGCAGCGCTGGGATTTTTTGTTGACATTTTTGATTTGCTGCTGTTTGGTGTGGTACGCAAACCAAGTTTTAAAGAACTTGGCTTATCTCCTGAAGAAATTCTTACAAAAGGCGAACTTACCGTAAGTATTCAGTTGTTGGGCATGGTGGTGGGTGGTGTAATATGGGGCATTATTGGCGACAAATACGGAAGATTGAAAGTTTTGTTTGGCTCTATTCTTCTTTACTCCATTGCCAATATCACCAATGGCTTTGTGCAGGATGTAAATACTTATATCATCATTCGTTTTATTGCAGGTATTGGTTTGGCAGGTGAGTTAGGTGCCGGCATTACACTTACTTCAGAAATTTTACCGGCGGAAAAACGAGGCCTTGCAGGCACTGTTATTGCAACTTGCGGTGTATTAGGCGGCATAAGCGCTGCATTACTTTCAAAAGTTATTACAGACTGGCGCACATTATATTTTATTGGCGGCGGTATGGGCTTATTGCTTTTAGTTTTAAGAATATCTGTTGCAGAAAGCAGCATGTATGCATCGTTGCAGCAAAGCAATGTACAACGTGGTAATTATTTACAGTTTTTTAATAACAAGGAACGTTTTTACCGTTATGCAAAAGGCATGCTGATTGGTATGCCCGTTTGGTATTGTATAGGCATTTTAATATTTTTTGCTGATGAATTTGCAAAACGCATGAACATACAGGGTGTTACTCCCGGCAATGCAATTTTGTTTCAATACATTGGTTTGGGTTTTGGCGATGTAACTGCAGGTTTAATCAGTCACGCATTTAAAAGCAGGAAAAAAGCATTGTATCTTTTTTACGCAGTATTTGCTGTGTTCATGATTTTATTCTTTACACAACATAACAGCTCTGCTGCATGGTTTTATTTTATTTGCAGCGGCCTTGGGTTTGGCAGCGGTATTTCTGTTTTATACATTATTACAAGTGCAGAACAATTTGGCACTAACCTGCGTGCAAGCGCCGCCACATCTATTACCAACTTTGTAAGAGGGTTTACGCCATTGCTTTTATTAGTGTTCAGTAATTTAAGAGGGCTGCCATCATTCGGTTATTTAAAAGCAGCCTGGATGATTGGTATTGTGGTAATGCTTATTTCGTTTACAGCATTGTATAAAACCAAAGAAAGCTTTGGAAAAGATTTAGATTTTGTGGAGGTGTAAATCTATTCTTTCTTCATCACCACTTTTTCATTTGCATCAGCAGTTACCTGGTTTTTAAAGTCCAGCAGTTTTGCATAATCGGCTGCTTTAACTATGCGTTCTTTTATTTGCACTATGCTTATACAGGTAAGGGTGTGTGAGGCTGCCTCCCATTTATACGAAGCATTGTAAACGGCAAATGGCAATTGAATGCTTTTATCTTTCGGTAAATTTTCTGCCGTATAACCTGCAGGCATTTTATAAATGGTGGTGTCTGTTTGTTGATAAGGGTAATCAAAAAAATAATCGTACTTCCTGTTGTTTGTTTCGGGGATATCCTCATCAAAAAAATGATACAGCCTTGGTTCTAAAAATAATTTACTGCCGGCTTTAAAAGAAGCGATGTTTTCATATTCCATTTTGCCGGTAACAATATATGGGTTTGCCGTTTTATCAGAAACAGTTAAGTCAAAAAGATCCGGCTGGCGCCACTCGGTATAACGTATAAAACCCTTCCTTTTATCATCATCTTTTAAATCATGAAAGCCATTGAGCAAATTGCTTCTTTCTTCACCACTTGATTTATATACCACATTAACTGCAGCGCCGCCTTCTTCATTCACATTAATTTCTGTATAAAAATTTACAGTGTTGTTTTTGTAATTACTCATGGGTGTATTCACCAGCACACCGCCATTGCTGCACACCATTAATGCTTTCCTGTTTAAGGTGGTTTCATCCAGTTCTGCAAAGGGCAGATAATTACTGGTACACTCCAGCCAAATACTGTCTTTGGATTGTGGTATGCAAAGTATGGCGTGGTTAAAATCGTTTACCGGAAATTTTTCATCCAGCTTATTTGCTTCATAGTCCCGGTATATAATTACTAAGTTAGATGGTACACCAACAGCATCCAGTGCAGATTTTAAATAATTACTCAATGCCTTGCAATCACCATACTTTTTATCATCTACAAAACCTGCCGGAAAAGGCCGCCAGCCGCCAATACCCAACTGGATACTTACATAACGCATGTTATTCTGCAGGTAGCTGTATAAAATTTTAGCTTTCTCTTTATCAGTGGCTGCATTTTTTACCAAACCCCTGTAAAATTGTTTCCGGTCTTCTTTTAGCTCATTTGTTTTTGTATACAGTTTGTTTAACCATTCGCCAAAATTTTTCCAGCTTGTCATGTCACCCTCATAATCTTCAAGTTGAAATTTATTAGGTGCTAATACCACCTGTGGCACATAGTTTTCAGATGCGCCTGCTTTTTTTTCCGATTTATAAGCAGTAAGATTTTTTAGCTCCCAATGATATAATTCTTTATCGCCGGTTTTAGTTATTTGAGGCTGGTAACTGCAGTTGAATAATTTATACCTGAAGAGTAAATCAACCGGCGCCTCCACTTCAAAAATTGCTTTTTCTATTGAGTGGTACGGAGGTTGAAAATAATTGCCCGGGTAATTAAAAAGCCCGTTGTATTTTACGGTATAATTTTTTTCTATGGTTATTGGGTAGGATGGTGCGTTAACCGACATGTAAGTCATTTTACCTTCCGGAACAAGGCCATCGCCATAATTAACAGAAGCCATATCTTTTTTTGAGTACGATGCTTTTTTAATACCCAGTGCATCATACACTTTAATTTCAGCTTCGTCTAAATACCTGAATTTGGAGGAATGATAATTAAAACCCAAATACCTGTTGCCTGCCTCATTTAAAACAGTAACCACTTCATGTACTTCGTATTTAGCGGTATTAATATCTTTTATGGTAAACTTTATATACTCATCCCTTGTTACAGCGTCGGCATTTTTGCGCATACTGTCCGGAATTGTTAGTGCAGCATAATTAAACTGCCCTTGTGTTATTTGTATGGTACTGATTAAAAAAAGGGTAAACAAAAAATGTTTCATACGGAAATACTGTTGCTGATTACATGGTAAATATATTGAAATAACTGCAATTATCTTATCAGCATAACTGTTGCTTTTTTCTCCACTATGTTGCCTTTATAATCTTTTCCTTTTGCCAATACAACGTATACACCACCGGGTTGTTGCTGGCTTTGCCAAATACCATTCCAGCCATTCCGGTAATCGGTGGTATAAAACACCATTTGCCCCCAGCGGTTGTAAATTTTTAGATAACTAAATTCCTGCAGGCCAACGGGTATGCCTCGGAAAATATCATTCAAATTATCGCCGTTAGGTGTAAATGCATTGGGTAAATAAATATCGGGGCCTTTATAAATTTTCACCACCACATCATCATAACTTTCGCAGCCTTCGGGTGTAAATGCTTTTACTGTAAATGTTTGAGTGCTGTTTAAAACAGTAACAGGTGTTGCGCTGGTGGCATCATTTAATAAATTAGCCGGGCTCCATGTATAACTTAATCCGCCGCTTGCATGCAGCATAACAGGCTGGCCTGCTGCCGCAATAGTATCGTTACCGGCAAAGACATTGGTGCCGTAAATATTTATATCTTTTTCCAGCTTACCATCATAACAACCGGTGGCGGCAGCCGTGGCAAACAATTTTACTTTATAAGTTCCATTGGCATTGTATATGTGTGATGCGTTTTGTGTATTGGCAATACCACCATCACCAAACTCCCATTTCCATTGTGTTACAGTACCGCTGTTATCCACTGCTGTAAAACCTGTAGTTGCAAATTTGCAGGCATCTTTAAAACTCATGGTTACACTGGGCACCGGGTTTACATAAAATGTTTTGTATGCAGTATCGCTTTTACAGCCCATTGCATTGGTAACAACAAGCCCTGCTGTTTGATTACCGCTTGCAAATATTTGAGTGGCATTTTGCTGTGTGCTCCATTGTGCATAATTATACACCCAGCTCCAGTTGCTTATTGCACCGCCTGCGGTTGAATCTGTAAACAGCACCGGCAATCCTGAACATATTGGTGTACCCACGCCAAATTTTGCAATGGGTTTTGCATTAATAATTATTACTTTTTTCAATGTATCAGAAGCACAGCCTTTGCTGTTATGCACTACTAATTTTACTGTATCGGTACCGGCATTATTATACGTAGAAGAAAAAGTGTTTTGTGTGCCGGTTATACCGCCATTAGCACTCCACCACCATTGGTTAATGGGTACATTATCGGGGCTGTAAGAAGAATCAAAAAAAGTTGTGGCAGCAGACTGGCAGATAGTGCTATACTTAAAATATGCTGTTGGTTTATTAAGTACTATTGGTGACTTAATTTTGGCTGTAAAACACCCCATACCGGTTTGTACAGGAGTTACAATTAAGAAAACACTTTGAGCTCCCGGCATCGAAAAATTTATAACAGGATTTTGAATATTATGATAGAGGTTATTAATGCCATTAATAACCCATACCCATTCTAATATTGCTGTATCACCAGGGGCAGGGTTAATAGTTGCAAAAAATGAAGTGGGTTGTCCTAAACATACAGAGTCAGTAAAAGTAAAGTCGGCAACAGGCGGACCATACATATGTATAGTTTTATCCAATGTATCGGATGCACAACCTTCCTGAGTGATTACCATATGCCTTATAAGTTTATCACCCGGAGTTAAATAATTAAAGGTTATCGCACTTTGAGGACCAGTGAAAATTTGTGTTCCGAAATCCCAATAATAATACAGTAAACTGCCAACCGTTACAGAAGAAGCATCCGTTACTAAAGCAGGTGAAACTCCAGTTCCCACATTCGTTGGCGCACAACTTCCTCCTGCATTAAAAAAATCAACCACCGGCTTTGTCCCAATCCTCACAATTTGTGTATTCGTTGCTTCACATCCATCAGCACCAATTACACGTTGTTTAACTGTATAATCGCCTCCAATTGTATAAGCATGTACAGGGTTTAAGTTTACAGAATCAATAGGGCTGCCATCGCCAAAGTCCCAATAAAATTTTACAATATTGGTAAAAGAAATGGTTGAATCAATAAACTGTACAGGCTCGTTTACACAACGTTTTTGCCCCGCTGCAAAATGAAAAGATGGATTAAGCGCTGTTTTAAAACGCTGCAAATTATTTTCACCACCGGTGCTGCCGGTAAACCCCCAATATACTAATGGATTGCCTGCAAATACATCGGTTACAAAATTTTTACTTGTGGTAAGCCTTAGCTCACCATCAACATATACAGACAATTTTTGCCCGGTGGCATCCCAAACAACCCGAAGGGAATGCCACAGTCCGTCTTCAATATTATTAACACCCGTTTTTAACTGTACAGGCCCGGCAATATTATTTGTGGTATTATGGCTTAAATCGCCATTTAACTGAACGGCAATATGGTCATATGCAGGGTCGTTATCTCCGGCATTAGGGTATGTATCCAGCGTAACACCAACGGCAGGTGTTATATTCTGGTAACCTAACCCGCCACCAGACGAACCAACACTGGTGCTGATTGGCTGGAGTACAAAGGCTATTCCATCTGCACCAGGGCTGTCGTTATAACCTAAAAAAACATCAAAATTAAAATCGAAAGACTGGGTGAGGTTGATTTTGTTATTATTCCACACCGAACCGCTTTGGCCGTTAAAAGCCTGCGTTAATGTATATAGGTTACAGGCATCCTGAGAAGCACTGCCATTTACCGTGTACTGTGCCAATGCTGCTGCTGTGCAACCCAGCATTAAACAAAACGAAACAATTTTTTTAAACATAAAGAGGTAATAAAATTACTTCAATTTTGGCGCACACCCTGCTTTATGCCAACAAAAAAGCTGCCTCATCAGCAGCTTTTTCAATACTATTTTTAAAAATTTACCAGGCTTTTTTAGCCACGCCATCAGCCACAGCTTTTAAAGCAGCAGCTTCACCCAGCATAGTAGTCATTTTGTTTCCTTTACCATCATGGCCTTGTGCCATATAACCGCCACGGGCAGTTTTTGTAATAACAGCATCCTGCATGGGAACATTCTTTTCTTTTGTTTTCATGCAATAAGCGGTAATCATGTTGCTCATTTTCTTAGTGTTTATAAATTATGAAATGGGTTTAAGTACAATTTTGAGGGTTCAAGCTACTTAAAAAGGGGCATTTTACAAAAGCTGTTATGTTGAAAACAGTGATTTTATACTGAAATAAGAGATTGGAACCTGGCAATTGTATGCCGGTGCCTTACCATTGTTGAACAGTGTTATAATTGCCCAAAGGCTGCCGGATGGCAACGGAAATGCTTTGGCGGCGTGGGTTTTATGGCGCAGTGCCAAAGCATTGCAGTGTACAGCCGGAACTGCTGTTACATTAAAAATGGGAGCCGAAAGCCCCCATTTTTTATTTGCCGCATATGTTAGTAAATAATACGGCGCCGCCGTATTTAAACGTACATACCGCCAGAAACTTCAATACGTTGTGCATTTACCCATTTGGCATCGTCGGAACATAAAAAGGCCACTACGCCACCAATATCATCAGGCAAACCTACCCTGCCCAGGGCGGTTTGAGATGCGATGTAACCATTCAGTTCTTTATTGTCCCTTACGGCGCCGCCGCCAAAGTCGGTTTCAATAGCACCGGGTGCCACAGTGTTTACACGTATGCCTTTTGCGCCTAAAAATTTTGCCTGGTAGCTGCTGAGTGTTTCCACTGCCCCTTTCATTACTGCATACGCATCGTAACCGGTAAAACTAAAACGGGTAAGGCCCGATGATATATTTACCACGCTGCTGCCATTATTTAACAAAGGCAGTAATTTTTGAGTGAGGAAAAAGGGCGCTTTCAGGTGAATGTTTACCATAGCATCGAATTGGGCCTCGGTAGTATCGCCAAAGCTGGCGTGCAGGCCGGTGCCAGCATTGTTTACCAATGCATCAAAACCTTCGCTGGCAAATTCTGTTTTTAAAACTGTTTTAACGGAGTTTACAAAATTGCCGAAACTGCCAGCATTTTCAACATCCAGCTGCAGCGCATAGGCTTTTTTGCCCGTGGCGTTTATTTCTGCCACCACTTTTTCTGCTTCGTCTTTTTTGCTGTGGTAGGTAATAATTACGTTATTTCCTTTTTGTGCTAATTGCAATGCCATGTTTTTGCCTAACCCACGGCTGCCGCCGGTTACTAAGGCAATTTTTGATGTACTTGTTGTCATATTGTTTGCTGTTTTATTTCTACAGCAAAGTTGACACAGCGGCTGCAACTGCCTGTTGCTTATTTCAGCGAATTATTTGCAAAATTCAAATATTTACTTTCTAAACGATAAAGGAGACAGGTTTGCCTGCTTTTTAAAAAAGTTGGAAAAATGGGCTACTTCATCAAAGCCAAGGGTAAAAGCAATTTCAGAAATATTCCAGCTGGTTTGCTTCAGTAAAACCTTGGCTTCCTGTATTACCCTGCTGGCAATTATTTCAGTGGTGGTTTTGCCGGTGGTTTCTCTCAATACTTTATTAAGATGGTTTACATGCACCCGCAGCATATCGGCATAATCTTTTGCAGTACGCAGTTGTAATACCTGGTTTATTGATTCGATGGGAAATTGCCTTTCCAGCAGCTCTATAAACAAGGTGGTAATACGGGCCGAGGCATTAATAGTATTTGCCACGGCAGTAACAGGTTTTAGCTTTTGCCCGTAGTGAATCAGCTCCACAACAAAATTGCGCAGCAGGTCGTATTTAAATTCATAATCCGATGCTATTTCATCATGCATTTTTGCAAATACACTCTCAATTTGCTCGTATTGCTGTTGGGTGATGCTGTATATAAACTGGCTGCCGGTTTTAAACACCGGCACATCATCAATTACCAAACCGGTTTTAGCCCGTGTTAAAAAGTCTTTGGTAAAAATGCAAAAGTGGCCCTGCTGGTTTGCATCCTGCGGTGTGTAGCGGTAAGGAATTTTTGGTGTGGCAAACAATACACCATACTCTTCAATATCCACCACCCTGTCTGCAAACTCCACTTTATTTTTACCTTTTATTAAACTTATTTTATAGTAAGTGCGGCGGTTATATGGCATACTGGGCTTTGCCTTGCATTGTCCGTTGCCGTACATATCGGCAATATTAAAAACATTAAAATGGCCAATGTCGTTATTATTCTGCCCGTCTAAAAACTGCTCCAGCTCCGGGCAGGCTTTGCCAAATACATCTTTGTAAAATTCCTTAACGGATACTGCGGTTGTCATGCGTTTGTAAAATTCAAATGTGATGCAAAGCTACATATTTACACTAAAAAGCCGCAACAAGGTTTTGCTGCGGCTTTGGTATATTATTAAGTATGCTTAATTACACATCAATTTTGGCGTATTTAGCATTTTTTTCAATAAACTCACGGCGTGGTGGCACTTCATCACCCATCAGCATACTAAACACACGGTCTGCTTCGGCAGCACTTTCCAATGTTACCTGTTTTAATGTACGGGTAATAGGGTTCATAGTGGTATCCCATAATTGTTCGGCATTCATTTCACCCAAACCTTTGTAGCGTTGTATGGTTACGCTGTCATCTTTTCCACCACCAATTTGTGTTACCAGGCCTTTGCGTTCATCATCGTTCCATGCATATTCCTGTTCCTTTCCTTTTTTAACAAGGTATAATGGCGGCTGGGCAATATATACATAACCCTGCTCCACCAGTTCCTTCATATAACGGAAAATAAAAGTGAGTATCAGCGTGGCAATATGGCTTCCGTCCACATCAGCATCGGTCATAATAATAAGCTTGTGATAACGCAGCTTAGATATGTCCAGCGCTTTGGGGTCTTCCGGCGTACCGATTTTTACACCCAAAGCTGTAAACATATTGCGTATCTCCTCGTTATCATAAATTTTATGTTCCATTGCTTTTTCTACATTCAATATTTTACCACGCAATGGAAGTATAGCCTGGTAGCTTCTGTCACGGCCTTGTTTGGCTGTTCCTCCTGCCGAGTCACCCTCAACCAAAAACAATTCGCATTTACCGGGGTCTTTATCACTACAGTCTGCCAGTTTACCGGGCAAACCACCACCGGTTAAAACGCTTTTGCGCTGCACCATTTCCCTTGCTTTACGGGCTGCGGCACGGGCCTGCGCTGCCAGTATCACTTTTTGTATAATGGTTTTAGCTTCTTTCGGATTTTCCTCCAAATAAGCTTCCAGCACACGGCTTAAAGTTGTATCCACCACACCCATAACCTCACTGTTGCCCAGTTTGGTTTTTGTCTGGCCTTCAAATTGCGGCTCCGGTACTTTTACAGAAATAATGGCTGTTAAACCTTCACGAAAATCATCCCCTTCAATTTCAACCTTGGCTTTTTCAAACATGCCTTCTTTTTCGCCATAGCTTTTAAACACACGGGTAATGCTGCGGCGGAAACCTGCCACATGCGTACCACCTTCAATAGTGTTAATGTTATTTACATAACTAAAAATATGCTCCTGGTAACCGGCATTATAAATCATAGCCACTTCCACTGCAACATTAGTTGCTGCATCATGCCCTTCGCAATTAACCACACGGGGTATTAAGGCAAGACGGTTAGCGTTTTTATCAATATGCTCTACAAACTCTGTAATACCGCCTTCGCTGTAAAATGTTTTGGTATATGCTTTACCGTTTTCATCCAGCTCTCTTAAATCAGTAAGTGTAATACTTATTTTACGGTTTAAATAAGCAAGCTCACGCAAACGGCCTTCTAAAATATCTTTATTATAAACAGTAACAGAAAAAATGGAGCCATCGGGCCAAAAATGCACCCTTGTGCCACGCTCATCGGTTACACCAATTTCTCTTACTGCGTATTGTGGAATACCGGTTGCATATTCCTGTTCAAACACTTTTCCTTCACGCTTTACAGTTACATGCAGTTTGGTGCTTAATGCGTTTACGCAACTTACACCCACACCATGCAAACCGCCTGATACTTTGTAAGAATCCTTATCGAATTTACCACCTGCATGCAGCACTGTCATTACCACTTCAAGCGCACTGCGTTTTTCTTTTGTGTGCATGGCAGTGGGTATACCACGGCCATCGTCCTGCACGCTAATGGAATTATCTTCATGAATAGTTACGCTGATGTTTTTACAATGCCCTGCCAAAGCCTCATCAATGGAGTTGTCAACCACTTCATACACTAAATGATGAAGGCCCTTATTGCCAATATCGCCAATGTACATGGCGGGGCGTTTACGTACGGCTTCAAGCCCCTCTAAAACCTGTATACTGTCTGCACCATAACTAGCCGGTGCCGCTGGTGTTTTTTCTATTGTTTCGGTACTCATAATATATTAAGAAACAGGTGAATTTTTAAGCAAAAAATGTATCTGCAAATATACTAAAATAAGAGGGTAAAAAGATGCTTAACCAGCTTCTTAAAGAGGCATTTATTACATAGTTTTCCACATGGCTTTTTTGTTACCGAAATAAGGAAATTTAACAACCCCATGACAGAGCAGCACCGCAGGTAAAATGATAAGTCCGTATCTTTGCAGTTGCAACAGTGAATCAGCATTCAGACATATTGCAACAAGCCAGCCGGCAGCCATTTATGCAGGAAGACCTGCAATTGCTGCAGCATAAGGAAAAGCAAATTCCCGGCAGCGTTACCTATGCCATTAAACGGTACAGCAAACCTTTGCAATGGAGTATGGATGATATTGGTATGATTATTTACCACACCGAAAAAAACAATCCCGAAGCCAATTACCTGGAACTTAAGTTTTGCGTAAGCGGCAATGTGTATTGCCGGGATAAAAAAATGGAGTGCGACTACTGTAAGTTCAGCGCCAGCAAAAGCTGCGTTGAAAAAGTAGACAGTGTGGATGTGCTGAGTTTTACATTTACACCATCGTATTTAAAACAATTTGCAAGCGGCAAAAAAAATACTACGTTAAGCGATGATGTGCTTGCATTTAACCACAACACTGCTTTTAGCAAAGTGCTGCCCCTGTGCGGTAAAACACGTTTGGCTATAGAAGCACTGCTAAACCATACTTACACAGATACACTTGAAAATATTTTTCTGAATGCCCAAACACAAATACTGTTATTATACAGTATGGATTGCATGATGGGTGACCCCGAAGAAAAATTTACCTGCAAGTTTTTGGCAAACGAGGCAGACAGGGAGAAGATTACAAAAGCCCGTGAAATTTTATTGCAGCATATTGGCGAGCCGCTTACCATTAAAGCGTTAAGCCGCAAAGTGGCTATTAACGAATGCTATCTTAAAAAAGGGTTTAAAGAATTATTTGGCACCACTATTTTCGACTTTTATCAAACACAGCGAATGGAGCATGCCAAATATTTATTGTACGATAAAGGGCTCAGCGTAACAGATGTTTCTTCATTGCTGGGTTACTCTTCCATATCTCACTTTAGCACAGCGTTTAAAAAACACACAGGTATTAAGCCTTGTGAGTTACTCATGCATTAATTCTTCATTTTTTCCTTTTACCGTAAACTGAGTTTCTGATACCGTAACCATTGCTTACCGGTACCGGGTTTTCTTTGCAGCCAATTAAAAACTAACAGAAACTACCAGTCATGGCATCAAAACTATTGCAACCCGTACTTATCTTTTTGGCTTTATTATCTTTTACAGCAACTGCAGCATCTCAAAACTTTGTAATTAAAGGCACCATTGTTACCAGCGATAGTAAACCGGCAGCACAGGTTAATGTGCAGCTTGCCGAAATAAATAAAACTATTGTAACTAATGACAATGGCGTTTTTGAATTTACCGGTCTCCACGCTGGTAAATACACATTAGTGGCATCATTTACCGGTATGGCCACACAAAACCGCCACATTATTTTATCAGTTACAGCGCCTGAGCAATTAATTAAAATAACATTGCTTGAAAACCACACAGAACTAAAAGAGATTATTGTAGCAGCCACACTTACTAAATCAGATAAGCCTGTATCACTGGGTAAACTGCCTGTAAAACCAATGGATCTTCCGCAAGCTACTGCTGTTGTTGAAAGAGCGGTATTAGAAAGGCAACAGGTGCAAACATTGGGTGATGCGGTGCAAAATTTAAACGGCGTATATGTTATGAGTACAACAGGCGGTTACCAGGAAGAACTGGCAAGCCGTGGTTTTGCTTTTGGCAGCAATAATACTTTTAAAAACGGTGTACGTTTTAATAACAGCATTATGCCGGAAGTAAACAGTATTGAAACCATTGAAGTATTAAAAGGCGGTAACGCTATTTTATTTGGTACTGTAGGCGCCGGCGGCATTTTAAATATTGTAACTAAAAAACCGAAATTTAATAATGGAGGCAGTATTAGTTTTCAAACCGGCAGTTATGATTTTTATAAACCATCCATTGATATTTATGGCGCTGTTAATAACAGTAAACATGTTGCTTACCGTGTTAACAGCAGCTTTACAAAAGCTGGCAGTTTCAGGAATGTTGTTGCATCGCAACGTTATAATATAAACCCTTCTTTACTCATTAATATTGGTGCAAAAACAGAAGTGCTGCTTGAAGGTGATTACACACAAGATAAGCGCAACCTGGATTATGGTACCGGTGCTATTTATTATAAAGTGGCTCCCATCTCCCGCAGTACATACTTAAACCTGCCGTGGAGTTATAATAACAGTGATCAATTAGCCGCAACCGCCACTATTACGCATAAACTTAACAGCAACTGGCAACTAAGGGCAATTGCAAGCACCCGTAAATACAATAACGAATCTTTTGGTGCAGCAAGGCCAAATGCCAACAGCCAGTTTATTGATTCTTCTGCTGCTAATTATGGCAGATGGGTACGTGGTTTGGTAAAAGCAAAATCAAATGAAACATACAACTTTGCATCGCTGGATATTACCGGCAAAATAAACACCGGTATTTTAAAACATACTTTACTGGCGGGCATAGATGTTGATAAAGTAAGTACTGATAATTACATATTTGATTACACCCAATTCCGTACGGACAAAAAAAATATTTACGACACACTGAATATTTTTGGCACCAAACAATATTTACAGCGCAACGACATACCCAATGTACCGTGGACGCTTTATACATCAACTCCCGTAAGCCGCACAGGCGTATACGTACAGGACTTTATTGAAGTAACTGAAAAATTAAAAGTGCTTGCAGGTGTACGTTACACATCTTCAAAAACAGGTGTAAGCGATAGTGTTTATGCAAACAGTATAACTAAAATGCACAGCGAATACCGCAGGGAAAATGCCTTTAGCCCAAGATTTGGTATTGTTTACCAGCCTGCAAAAAACATTTCGTTATTTACAAGTTACACCAACACCTACGAGCTGAATACAGCACTGGATACTTTTGCAAAAGTATTGCCGCCGTCTATAATCGATCAATATGAACTGGGTATAAAAACACTCTTGTTCAAAAATAAAATATCTGTTAACGTAACAGCATACCTTATTAATAACAATAATGCTGTACAAAGTTATCCTAACCTTGCTGCAACGGACAGCCGCAGGGAAAGTGGCGGGCAAACACAAAGCAGCGGTTTTGAACTGGATATTATTACTAAAAGCCTGAATGGTTTTAATATTAATGCAGGTTACAGTTATAATGATACCCGCTATACAAAAAGCACTTTGTATGAACCCGGCAGTAAATTAAGGTACAACCCTAACCATACTGCTAACATGCATATTTACTACACTGTTAAGCCAACTTACAAATTGAATGGCCTGAATGCAGGCATTGGCATTTACTATGTAGGCGAAAGAGTGGCTGGCCGCAGCACCACCAAAGCAAACCCGGGTTATGCTTTAATGCCCTTGCCTGATTATTTTTTGTTTGAAGCAGGTATTGGCTACACTTATCAAAATGTTGGTGTACGTGTTAAACTCAGCAATATTTTTAATCAGTTAAGTTATAATGTGCATGATGACAACAGTGTAAACCCTATTGCACCAAGGCAATTTACTGCTACAGTTTCTTATAAGTTTTAATTAACTGCAATAAATAAAAAAGCACACTTAAAAGGTGTGCTTTTTTATTTGTATCCCCCGCTGTTTTTTTAATAATGATTTTGCATTTGTCACAAACAGGTCAGTTTTCTTTTTGTGCAAACAGCTTTTCAATTATAACTGAAATATTTTTTTATAAAGGGCAACTTTGCAAACACATATTGCAATTGTATCAGCCTGCAATAAGTTTTCGTATCTGTCATACTAATGTAAAAACAATATTACGGCTTTCATTCCTGACAAATACATGATAATAACCATTACACAATAATTGAACTTTGCGCCGCAACTTAAAATTAATATGAGAAAAATATTTTTATCCGTGCTATTAGTACCCGCAATTGGTGTATTTGCACAACAGGATTCTTTAAAAACAAAATCTTTAAACGAGTTAATTGTTACCGGCCAGCACAAACCACAATCTGTAAAAAATTCTGTTTACCAGGTACGTGTTATTAATAGCGAACGCATCCGCATAAGCGGTGCCAATAACCTGCAGCAGGTGCTGGGCACCCTAATTGGTTTTCGCTTTAGTGCAGATAAAGCGCTGGGCACATCAGACATAACGATGATGGGCATGAGTGGCCGTAATGTAAAAATTTTACTGGATGGCGTACCAATGCTTGACCGTGGCGATACAAGGGAAAGCCTTAATCAAATTGATATAAACAATATTGAGCGCATTGAAATTGTGGAAGGGCCAATGAGCGTTAGCTATGGATCGGATGCATTGGCAGGCGTTATTAATATCATTACAAAAAAGAACAGCAACAACACATTAAATGTAACTGCAAAAATACAGGAAGAGACTGCGGGCAGCGAATATCACCCTTTTAATTACAGGGGGCTGCACCAGCAAAATATAAATGTGGGGGCTGCAAAAAATAATTGGAATTTTTCAACCGGCGCCACGCATTATGACTTTAATGGTTTTGGCGGCGATGCTTATGGCCGTGGAAAAGACTGGAAACCAAAAGAACAATGGCTGGCTAATGCAAAACTGGGTTATGCAAAAGGCGGGTTTAACATTTATTATCGCATTGATGGTTTGGATGAAACCATTACTGCACGTAACAGCATCAACTTAAGCAACTATAAAACGGTTGACCAGCGGTATTTTACTAACCGGTATATGCACCAGTTGCAGGCAAACTATGCGTTTAATAATAAATTGCAGCTTTCATCCGTTGCTGCATTTACTAACTATAAACGCCGTACAAAAACCACCCTGCATGATTTTCAAAAAAACACTGACGAGTTAACCACCGGTACAGGTGAACAGGATATTTCTAAATTTAAAAGTTTTACTTTCCGTAATACACTTTTTTGGCAGGCATCGGCTAAAGTAAATATGCAGTATGGTGTGGATATTAACACAGAAAATACCAGCGGCGAAAGAATACAGGGCACTCCTTCTATTACTGATGTGGCGTTGTTTGCATCTGCAGAAATTAAACCAACCGAAAAAATAAACATAAGGCCGGGTGTACGTTTCATAAAAAACTCCGATTACACTGCGCCGCCTGCAATACCATCACTGAATGCAAAAATCAGTTTAAGCAAACAGGCCGATTTACGCCTTGCATACGCATACGGTTTCCGCTCGCCTGCATTGCGTGAATTGTATTTTTATTTTGTAGATGTTAATCACAATATTGTAGGCAATCCAAATCTTAAGGCAGAATACTCAAATAATTTTTCTGCGGCATTACATATAACACCTTCATTAAAAAATAATGTGCTGTATAATGCCACACTTACTGCTTTTTATAATGAGTTTAATAATCAAATTGATTTTGCACTGGCATCTGCTGCCACCGGTCAATACACTTACTTAAATGTAAACAAAGCAAAAACCACCGGTTTTAATTTAGAAAATAAACTGGCATGGAAACAATTTGATGCATCTCTGGGTACTTCATTAATTGGCTATTACAGAAAACAGTACGATGATAAAGATTATATAAGGATAGACAATAAAGATTTTTTATGGAGCCCTGAGGTTACTGCAACACTCAGTTACAATGCCGCCGCTTTAAAAACCAAATTTAATGTGTTATATAAATACACCGGTTTAAAACCACAATATGTATATGGAAAAAATGCCAGCAACCAGCAGGTGTTGTATATAGCAGAAACTGATGCATTTAACTGGGCCGATTTTACAACTGTTACCTCTGTAAACAAATACATAAATGTTACAGCAGGTGTAAAAAATATTTTTGATGTTATTAATGTAAATAACACAGCTACTGCCAGCGGCAGCATACACAGCAGCGCAGGCCCTGTAATGGTGGGCTATGGCCGCAGCTATTTTATCGGCCTCAACTTTCAATGGAATAAAAAATAAACACTAACAATAAATAAAGACAGATTAAGATGAATAAGATGAAAACAAAATTGACAACTGCTGCTGTTATAACAGTTATGTTAACTGCCTGCAAAAAAGATGTGGATCCTGTAATTATCATACCGCCATCCGAAGGCGCACAAGTACAACTGAATGGTATTGCCGGCAGCGAGGCTGGTAGTGCTGCAGGTAATTCAGTGTATTTAGATTTATCTGCAGATAAACAAACAGCCGTATTACGCTCTGGCTGGGATGTAGGTTTTTATGGCGGTACAGATTTTAGAGTGGTATTAAATACTTTCTCTGTTGCTGGTGCCAAAGTTTTGGCAACAAGTGATATAAATGCAGTGGGTGCTGCAGATACAATTGGCTTAACATTAACAACCAGTCAAACAAATCCATTACCCGAACACCTGGCTTATTTTGATGACATAAACGGCGATATTACAAAAACGGTTATACCTGCAGTTTCTGCTGTAGATGCAGATAACAAAGTAATTATCATTAACCGTGGTAACGGTGGTGGTATTGCTGCAAGGCCCTGGGTAAAAATAAGAGTGTTGCGTAACGGCACTACAGGTTATACACTGCAATATGCCGGCATAACCGAAACAAGTTTTAAAACATTACAGGTAACAAAAAATGCAAACTACAATTTTACGCATGTATCTTTTAACAATGGTATTGTAGATGGTGAACCTGAAAAAGAAAAGTGGGATTTAGTATGGAGCTATTCTCTTTTTCAAACCAATTTTGGTGCAGGCAACGTGCCTTATAATTTTTCTGATTTAATTGCAGTAAATCATTTATCAAATGTAACAGTGGCACAAAAAGTATATGCGGATGCGGCAACAGCTACAGCAGCTTTTACTGCATTTAATAAAGACAGTGTAAGCAATACAACCATGATTAACGGCCGCTGGACGATTGGCAGCAACTGGCGCAGTACACAACCTGCAACGGGTGCAAAGCAAGACAGGTTTTATGTAATAAAAGACCCTAATGGTAATTATTACAAACTTAAATGCATTGCTATGGGTGTTGGTACAGATGGTGGCACAAGAGGCAAGCCTGAATTTAAATATGCGCTGATAAAATAACCCCGCTTTAAATATCTATCTGAAGAAAAAGCTGTTCTTGTTAGAACAGCTTTTTCTTTTTGCGTAAATGCATTTACCAATATGGCAGCGCTTTGTCATGCCTTTGTAATTGTTTTGATAAAAAAAATACAATGAGAAAAATATTCTTAGCAGCAAGTTTACTCAGCTCTTTTATAAGCATGGCGCAGCAACAAAATGGTAAAAAAAATGTAGATGCTTTGTGTGGTTGCTTTAGCGTGGAGTTTAAATATGCAGAAACTTTTGCCCCTGACCCCAATTATAAATACCATGAAAGGGAATATATTGATGGCGGCACAGAATTATCATTACCCATTGAAGAATCAGATAAAAAAATTGTAATTCAGCACCTGCTTGTAATAACCGACAGCATTATTGTAAAACACTGGAGGGAAGAATGGACTTACGAAAACCCTGAGCTATGGGTGTACCAGGGAAATAAAACATGGAAAAAAACAATGCTTAAACCTGAAGAAGTAAAAGGCAAATGGACACAAACTGTTTGGGAGGTAAGCGATGAACCCCGTTACCAGGGCTTTAGCCAGTTCATAAACTTAGATGGCAAAACTATTTGGCAAAGTACTACAGATGCACCATTGCCCAGGAGAGAATATTCAGTAAGAGATGATTACAATATTTTAAACCGCACCAACCGCTTAAACATAACCGACAGCGGTTATATACATGAGCAGGAAAACAAAAAAATCATCCGCAGCAATGGTACAGTAGATAAATTACTTGTTGAAGAGAAAGGCATTAATAGTTACAAGCGCTTAAACCCTGCTGCCTGCAATGCTGCAAAAGTATATTGGGAAAAGAATAAAGATTACTGGCAAAAAGTACGTACAGTATGGAGTAATTATATAAAAAATACAAATACCGTACACTTGCAGACAAAAATTGAGGGTAAATTATTGCACGAATACCTGATGGTTCTTGCAAAGGATTATGCTGCTGGAAAAATAGCACCTGCTGATATAGACCAAAAAATTACAACCGAAATAAACCGTTTTGTTATTAAAGGTTGATATGAAAAACCTACAAAATTAAAAGCCCCGGATTTCCGGGGTTTTTTAATAGCTTTAAATTTCAGCGGATAACGTTATAGCATTTTGGATATTAACGGGCTTTCAAAAGAATATTGGTTGATACGGGATTTTAAAACGGGAGCAGGTGAGTTTTATTAAAAAGTGACGGGAGTAAGACTACTCCCGTCTTTACCCTAATAAAACCCTAAACCAGCAAAAAAATTAAACGCATTACTTTTAATAACCACTTTATATTTCAACGGTATTGGAATAAATGTATATAGATAAAAACGGGACTTTTTGTAACATTATTTTGGTAAAACCTTTAATCTTAAAAAAGTTCTCAAATACATAATTACCAATACTATGCCAATGGCTAAAAATGTGGATAACTAACCCTGCAAATCAATACCAGCAAGGGTTTCAGGGAATTTTACTATTATATCTTGCGGCAAAAAAAAATGTTACGGCGTATATTTCCTATTAGTTTTTTATGCCTTTAACCGGGCTTTTATCAAAAAGTTTTAAGCGGCTTGCAACAACCTAAAATGATGAAGTGCAGCACTGTACATTTTCGTACCTTTGCACACCTGTTTTAAATACGTTTTCAGTATAATTTATGAGCACCCGGTATAAAGAATATCAGCAATTAAACCTTCCCTCAATAGGCGAAGAAATATTAGCAAAATGGAAAGCACACAATGCTTTTGAAAAAAGTGTAAGCTTACGCCAAGGCAATCAGCCATTTGTGTTTTACGAAGGCCCGCCAAGCGCTAATGGAATGCCCGGCATTCACCATGTTATCAGCCGTACGTTGAAGGATTTGGTGTGCCGCTATAAAACCATGCAGGGTTTCCAGGTAAAACGCAAGGGCGGTTGGGATACACATGGCCTGCCGGTTGAACTGGGCGTAGAGAAAGAACTGGGTATTACTAAAGAAGATATTGGTAAAAAAATATCTGTAGAAGAATATAACCAAAAATGCCGTGAGGCAGTGCTTCGTTATAAACACAAGTGGGATGAAATAACAGAAAAAAGCGGTTACTGGGTTGATTTAAACAATCCATACATCACTTTTGAAAATAATTATATTGAAAGTTTGTGGTGGTGTTTAAGCGAACTGTACAAAAAAAATTATTTGTACGAGAGTGTGAGTATACAGCCCTACTCTCCTGCTGCCGGTACAGGCTTAAGCAGCCATGAATTAAACCAGCCGGGAACATATAAAGATGTGAAGGATACGAGTGCGACGGTAATGTTTAAATTAGTTGACAGAGGACAGTTGAAAGTTGAAAGTGTTGATGGCGACATTTATTTAATGGCATGGACGACCACGCCCTGGACCTTACCATCAAACTTAGGATTAACAGCAGGACCAAATATTGATTATGTTTTGGTTTCTACATTCAATCCTTATACACATCTTCCAATCAATGTAATTCTTGCAAAAGCATTGGTAGGAAAATATTTTAAAGCAGAAAATGAGAACGGAGATTTTGAAGCCTATGCTAAAGATGGCAAGAATATTCCTTACAAAATAATTACAACGTTTAAGGGAAGTGAATTAGATGGCTTGCATTATGAACAACTTATTCCTTCAGAAGCAAACACTTTAGAAAAAATACAGGAAATAACTCCCGGCGCACAGCCCTTCCGTGTTATACTGGGTGATTTTGTTACTACAGAAGATGGTACCGGCATTGTACATACTGCTCCTGCTTTTGGTGCAGATGACTTTAAAGTAGGAAAGAAAAATAACCTGGGCATTTTAACACTGGTTGATAAAGAAGGAAAATTTGTTGATGGTGTGGGCGAATTCAGCGGCCGCTTTGTAAAAAATTATAAAGATGATAAAGATTATGTGGATGTGAATGTGGACATAGCCGTAAAACTTAAATTAGAAAACCGTGCCTTTAAAGTTGAAAAATACGAACACAATTATCCGCATTGCTGGCGTACTGATAAACCAATAATTTATTATCCGCTGGATGCATGGTTTATAAAAACCACCGCTGTTAAAGACCGCATGGTGGAACTGAACAAAACCATTAACTGGAAACCCGCCGCCACCGGCACCGGCCGCTTTGGTAACTGGCTGGAAAATATGGTAGACTGGAACCTTAGCCGCAGCAGGTTTTGGGGAACACCATTGCCAATATGGAAAACAGAAGATGGTGAAGAAGAAAAATGTATTGGAAGTATTGAAGAACTGAATACAGAAATAAGAAAAGCTGCGGAAGTTTTAGGCGGTGAAACCAACAAACATTACCTGCATGAGGGCATTTTAGATTTACACAAACCTTATGTGGATGATATTACATTGGTATCTGCCACAGGCAAACCAATGAAACGTGTGCCCGATTTAATTGATGTTTGGTTTGACAGTGGCGCCATGCCTTACGCACAATGGCATTTTCCGTTTGAAAATGCAGCAACATTTAAAGAAAACTTTCCGGCAGATTTTATTGCCGAAGGGGTGGACCAAACCCGTGGCTGGTTTTATACATTACATGCTTTAGGGGTGTTGTTGTTTGATTCTGTTGCGTACAAAACTGTTGTAAGCAATGGTTTGGTGCTTGATAAAAACGGTAATAAAATGAGCAAGCGCCTCGGCAACGTGGTTGACCCTTTTGATACCATTAATAAATACGGCGCCGATGCCACACGTTGGTACCTCATTACTAACGCAAGCCCGTGGGATAGTTTAAAGTTTGATATTGGCGGCATACAGGAAGTGCAACGCAAATTCTTCGGTACACTTTATAATACTTACCAGTTTTTTGCATTGTATGCGAATGTAGATGGTTTTGCATTTAAAGAAAATTATGTTCCGGTAAAAGACAGGCCTGAAATTGACCAATGGATTTTATCAAGTTTAAATACGCTGATAAAAACTGTTCAGCAAAATATGGATGAGTACGAGCCTACACAAGCAGGCCGTGCTATTGAAGATTTTGTGGATGAACATTTAAGTAACTGGTATGTGCGCCTGTGCCGCCGCCGTTTTTGGAAAGGCGAGTACGAGCAGGATAAAGTATGTGCTTACCAAACTTTATATGAGTGTTTAGAAACCATTTCATTATTAATAGCGCCTATCGCTCCTTTCTTTGCAGACTGGTTGTTCGGCAACCTGAATGAAGTGAGTGGCCGTTACCAGAACGAATCGGTACACTATGTTCTTTTTCCTAAAGTAAAAGAAGAGGTGATTAATGCAGATTTGGAAAAACGCATGCAACTGGCGCAGGATGCTTCTTCATTAATATTATCACTTCGCAAAAAAGTAAATATTAAGGTAAGGCAGCCATTACAAAAGGTAATGATTCCTGCACTGGATGAAGCCATGATAAAAAATATAAAAGACGCTGAAGAAATTATTAAAGCCGAAACTAATATTAAAGAAATTGAGATTCTGGCAGCAGATAATGACTTCATACGCAAAAAAGCCAAGGCCAATTTTAAAACCCTGGGCAAAAAGCTGGGGCAAAAAATGAAATGGGCAGCGGAAAAAATTGGGGCGTTTACAAATGCCGAGCTGGATCAGTTAGACAAAGCTGATATTACTTTAACCGATGCAGCCGGTGACGCCATTATTATTACAAGAGAGGATGTGGAAGTTTCAACGGATGAAGTTCCTGGATTTGAAGTGGCCAGTAAAGGCTCCCTTACCGTGGCGCTGGATATTACCATTACCGAAGCCCTGAAAAAAGAAGGAGATGCCCGTGAGTTTGTGAACCGGATACAGAACATTCGCAAGGAAAGTGGCTTTGAACTTACTGACAGAATAGCGGTAAAAGTGTTGGTAAATGAGGCACTGCAACCATCGTTAATTGAATATAAAACCTATATTTGCGCCGAAATTCTGGCAGATTCGCTTGCTTTTGAGCCGGTTTTAACCAACGGTGTTGACATTGAAGTGAATAGCGCCATTTTAAAAGTGAACGTACTAAAAAATTAGTATAGTATGGCAACAAAAAAGAAAGTGGTAAAAGCGGCTAAAAAGCCTGCAAAACCCGTAAAACCTGCTGCAAAAAAGCCTGTTCCGGCTAAAAAAGCTGCAAAATCGGCCAAACCTGCTCCTAAAAAAGCAGCTAAACCTGTAGCTAAAAAGCCTGTAAAAGCTGCCAAGCCTGCTCCTAAAAAAGCGGCCCCTGCTAAAAAAGTGGTGAAGCCAGTATCAAAAAAAACTATCCCGGCTAAAAAACCGGTTGTAAAAATTATGCCTAAAAAAGTAGAAGTAAAGAAGCCTGAGGCTAAAGAAGTAAAAAAAGCCGCCCCTGTTAAAGCTGCAGCACCTGTAAAATCTACAGCTGCTTTAAAAGCAAAAGATATTAAAGTGGCGCCGCCCAAACCTGTGGTAATACCAAAAATTACTACTAAAACCACCCGCAAATACCAGCCAGACTTTACAAAGTCGGTATTGGATCAGCCAGCGCATGACCCGGGTGCACCAATAGTACGTTACAGCGATGCAGAATTAACTGAATTCAGAGAGTTAATTCAGCGTAAACTGGAAGCTGCTAAAAAAGAGCTGGCCTATTTACAGGGATTAATTACCCGTAAAGATGAAACCGGTGGTGATATGGACGACAGCCGTTACATGACCATGGAAGATGGCAGCATTAGCATGGAAAGGGAGCAATTAAGTCAAATGGCCAGCCGCCAAATTACGTTTATTGACCACCTTGAAAAAGCATTAATGCGTATTGAAAATAAAACATACGGTATTTGTCGTGTAACAGGTAAGCTTATTGATAAAGCCCGTTTACGTGCTGTGCCGCATGCTACTTTAAGTATTGAGGCAAAGATGGGAGCTGTAAAATAAATATCTTTTTAGATGAAGAAAAAAAGGGAATGATAATATCATTCCCTTTTTTTATAGTAACCAATTGCACAATCAATTTTCATCATATTGCAATTATCCGATATTTTTTGTTCCTTGTGAAGTATAAACCACTTTACTATGGACACTAACGACAGAAATCAACAACAGATTATTTCTTATTTCACCTTAAGAAAACTTATTGGTGTGTTAGGCATTATACTGCCGCTGCTGATGGTAATTTTCAAATACATCTCAGAAAAAAGTACGGTTGTAGAATTTTCCATAAGTGATTATTATGATAATGGCAGTGCAGGTTACGTGCTGGTGGGAGTATTGTTTGTGCTGGGCTTTTTCCTGTTATCCTATAAAGGCTATGAAAAAATAGACGACCATGCATCGGATGTTGGCTGTATTGCTGCATTAGGTATAGCGCTGTTTCCCACCACCAGCAGTATTAAAGCGGTACATATCATGCATTTTGTTTTTGCTTTTTTATTGTTTTCAACTTTCATTTTTTTCTGCCTCTATTTATTTAGAAAAACCAGCGGCGCCAAAACAGTAACAAAAAAGAAAGTACTGCGTAACCGGGTATATGTAACATGCGGCGTTATTATGATTGCCTGCATTATTGGTATTGCCCTTGCCTCATTCAATATTTTGGGCACTGCGGCAGAAAACTACCATCTTGTTTTTTGGTTTGAAACAATTGCGCTTTTTTCATTCGGGTTTTCGTGGATTGTTAAAGGTGAATTGCTATGGAAAGATGCTGAAAGCCATGTTTAAAAACTATTTCACTTCCTGCATTTCCACCAGGCGGTTGTAAAAACCATTCTGTGCAATCAGCTCATCGTGAGTGCCACGCTCTACAATTTCGCCTTTTTGCAAAACAATAATTTCGTCTGCATGGCGTATGGTGCTTAAGCGGTGGGCAATAACAATACTGGTGCGGTTTGTCATTAAATTATTAATAGCATCCTGCACCAGGCGCTCGCTTTCTGTATCTAAGCTTGAGGTTGCTTCATCTAAAATTAAAATTGGTGGATTTTTTAAAACAGCCCGTGCAATAGTAACACGTTGTCTTTCGCCACCGCTTAATTTACTGCCACGGTCGCCAATATTGGTATCATAACCATTTTCTTTTAATGCAATAAAGTTATGTGCATTGGCAATTTTTGCTGCAGTTGTAATTTCTTCTGCCGTTGCGTTTGTCATGCCCAGTGCAATGTTATTTGCAATGGTATCGTTAAACAAAATAGGTTCTTGTGTAACAATACTCATTAAATTTCTCAAGGAATGCAGCGAATAATCTTTTATATTAACTCCGTCAATTAACAGTTCACCACTACTTACATCATGAAAGCGGGGCACTAAATCTGCCAATGTGCTTTTACCGGCACCGCTGCTGCCAACCAATGCCACAGTCTTCCCTTTTTCAATAGTAAGATTGATGTTTTTCAAAATTTCAACATCTTCATATTTAAAGCCAACGTTTTTAAATTCAATTTTATAATTAAACGTATCCAGTTTTTTACCATTCGGGTTATCATCTACTGTAACGGGCGCATTTAAAACTTCGTCAATTCTGTCAATAGCAGATGAGCCCTTTTGCATATTGCTGAATGCAGTAGAAATAGATTTTGCCGGATCGATTATGTTATAAAACAATCCCATGTAGGTTAAAAACAAAGCCCCTGTTAAACCCAGTTCATTATTTAAAACCAATCTTCCTCCAAACCATAAAATAGCTGCAAATATGGCCACCCCCATCATTTCACTCATGGGTGATGCAAGGTCACGCCTGAAACCAATACTGTTGCGTGCATGCAGCAGTTCATTACTGGTTGTAAAAAACTTTGTCTTTAATACACTTTCAACATTAAATGCTTTAATTACCCTTAAACCACTTAATGTTTCCTCAATTATAGAAATGCTTTCGCCATTTTTCTGAGCTACAATTGCAGATTGCTTTTTTAATGAACGGCTCAGCCTGCCTATAACAAAGCCCATTACAGGAATCATCAGCAAAATAAATGCAGTGAGTTTAGGGCTGATGGAAAACAATACAAATAAATTGATGACAATGGTTAAAGGATCTCTTACCCATCCTTCTAATGTGCCAACAACAGAGCCTTCTATTTCACCCACATCATTTGTAACACGGCTCATTAAATCGCCTTTTCTTTTTTCGGTAAAAAAGCCAATAGGCAATCTTAGTATTTTATCATATAAATCCAAACGAAACCTGTTTACAATACCATTTTTTACAGGCCCCATTGCCCTGTATGATAAATACAAAAAAAGGTTTTTAAGAAAAATAAAAGTGATGATCAAAACACAAACCAAACCTAAATCATGCAGTTTATCCCCTGTAAAAATTAAATTGGTAAGGTTTTCATTTATCCATTTCATCAGGAAGTTACCCGATGTTTTGCTTATGCCGATTTGCGGCACATCGAATATTAACTGCATAAACGGCAACAGCATTCCAATAGAAACGATGGAAAAAATAATGGACAGCAGTATATTAATAAAGTATAAAGCTATGGATGATTTATAATTGCTGAGATATTGAAAAACCCTTGAATATTTCTTCATCTGTAATAAATCTGAATATAAACGGCAAAGTAACTAATTTTACAACGATTAAAGCAACGTAATATGCTAGAAGGTAAACGACAAAAACAGGTTGCTGGCCTGTTAAACGAAGAATTAAGCGGCATTTTTCAGCGCCTTGGCCTAAACATGATAGATGGCGGCATGGTTTCTATTGCATCTGTAAAAATTACGCCTGACCTTTTTGATGCCCGTATTTACTTAAGTTTTTTTAAAGTAACCGATACCCAGGCAGCACTTAAAAAAATTGAAGACCGCAGTTGGGAAATAAAAAGAGAGCTTACAGAAAAAGTGCGCCACCAGTTACGCAGCATGCCCAAACTTACTTTTTATATTGATGATACACTGGAATACGTGGACAAAATAGAGCAGCTTTTTAAAGACATAAATAAAGAAAAGGGTTCATAGTTAATAGTTCGTGGTTCATAGATTTTTTCTGTACGGTTTTGTAACACCTAAGCACTATGAACCATCAACCATGAACCATCAACTATGAACATGTATTTAACCTTTGCCTGGAGATATTTTAAAGCAAAAAAAAGTGCCAATGCCATAAACATTATTGCATGGGTAACTACAGGGGTAATTGCTTTTGCCACCTGCTGCCAGGTTTTAGTTTTAAGTGTTTTTAACGGGTTTGAAGATTTAGTAAAATCCCTGTATGCATCTTTTTATACCGATATAAAAGTAGTACCGGCCAAAGGCAAAACCTTTACACTCTCCCCACAGCAAATTGCACAAATAAAACAACAGCCTTTTGTACAGGCTATTTGCCTGGAGGCAGAAGAAAAAGCCCTTTTGCAAAACAATGATGCAGATGGGGCACAAACAGTAGTTTTTTTAAAAGGGGTAGATGAAAACTATGGCGCTGTTTGTGGTGTGCCCGGCAAAACCAGCAGGGGCGTTTTTAATACCGGCACGCTTGATGAGCCGGGGCTTGTTATGGGCGCAGGCATTCAGTATGCTGCAGCAGTAAATATGAATGCTGCGGTTGCTACAAAAACGCTTACCATTATTTTACCAAAAAAAAACAGCAACACTAATGACCCTTTAGAATCATTAAGCGAAGGCAATGTAACACCGGAAGGTGTTTTTTATATTCAGCAGGATTTTGACAACAAATATGCAATTACCAACCTTGCTTTTGTAAAAAGGCAAGTTGGCATGGCTGCGGATGAATACAGTGCTGTTGAACTTAAACTAAAAGAAAAAACGGATATTAAAACAGCACAGCTTCAGCTAAGCAATTTATTAGGTAACAATTATACAGTGCAAACTTTGTATGAACAGAACATGAGTTTATACAACACCATGCGCATGGAAAAGTGGGTAATTTATGCAGTATTCACACTTATATTAATTGTTTCTGCTTTTACTATGATAAGTGCCTTAACCATGCTGGTGCTGGAAAAACAAAAAGATATAAGCGTATTGCAAAGTATGGGTGCTCATACAAGCATTATTAAAAAAATATTTTTAAGCGAAGGCCTTTTATTGGGTGTTATTGGTACTGCTTTGGGTATTGCACTTGCAACATTGCTGTGCTTTTTACAAATGAAGTTTAAACTTATTAAAATTGGCGGTGGCTCTTTTTTAATTGACTACTTTCCTGTTAAACTGATAATAACAGATTTTTTATTGGTAGCAGCTACTGCCGGCATTATTGCTTTTATAGCCGCATGGTTTCCGGCAAATAAAGCCAGTAAACAGGCTTTTGAATTGAAATAAAAAAGCCGTTTAAAAAACGGCTTTAAAAAGTGTTATCTCAATTTATTAATAATCTCCCAACGTTTCGGGCAATTGAGCCAATGCCTTCTGTAATTGCTCATCATTAGGTGCAATGCCATGCCATTCGTGGCTGCCTTCCATAAAGTCTACGCCCTTGCCCATGATGGTTTTCATCAAAATTGCAATGGGTTTACCTTTACCAACATACGTTTTGGCGTTTTCAATACCAGCCAAAACGGCATCCATATCGTTGCCATCCATATCCAGCACCTGCCAGCCAAATGCTTCAAATTTTGCCCTTAAGTTACCCAAACCCATTACTTTACTGGTAGGGCCATCAATTTGCTGGCCGTTATAGTCAATGGTTGAAATGAGGTTGTCAACTTTTTTGTGGGCCGCAAACATAATGGCTTCCCAGTTCTGTCCCTCATCCAGTTCGCCATCACCATGTAATGAGTACACAATACGATCGTCGTTATTTAGTTTTTTAGCAAGTGCGGAGCCAATGGCAACACTCATACCCTGCCCTAATGAGCCGCTTGCCACACGTACACCGGGTAAATGCTCATGTGTGGTGGGGTGCCCTTGTAATCTCGAATTTAATTTGCGAAAAGTAGCCAGTTCACTTACCGGAAAATAACCACTGCGGGCCAATACACTGTAAAAAACAGGCGAAATATGCCCGTTACTCAGAAAAAACACATCTTCGCCGGGAGCATCCATATTAAAAGATGGATTATGCTTCATTATTTTAAAATACAAGGCTGTTAAAAAATCAGCACAACCCAGCGACCCGCCGGGGTGGCCACTTTGAACGCCATGCACCATTCTTACAATATCCCTTCGTACTTGTGAAGCTGTTTCTTTAAGGCTTTCTGTAGTCATTACTTTATATTAAAAACTGTTTATCATTAAAAAGTTGTGCAAACCTACTTTAAAATGATTTAATGCAAAAACTAAAAAAAATACAGCTGCTAAACAGTTAATAATAAGTTCATAATTTATGCGTTATTTAGCGGTACACATGGGTTTTCTGATGCCCTTTAAATTTTATCTTAACTGGGCAACCTTTTGCTAAAACCGGGAGTCTAAATGTGAAAATGTTATTAAGTATTTTGACCTAAATATTAGGTTTGCTTAAAACATATTTAATACTTTTGCAGAAGAATCAGAATTATCGTTATCAATTACCCTTAAAGTAAACTAATGGATAATATTTTACTAAGTGCGGCACTTGCTTTTCTCATTACTTTTTTTGCGATCCCCGTTATTATACAAATTACTAAAAGCAAAAAACTTTTTGATGAGCCTGATGAGCGGAAAGTGCATAAAACTGTAATTCCTACATTAGGCGGTGTTGGCATTTTTGCAGGTTTTATTATTGCCACTTTAATGGGGGTGCCTTCCAGTATTACAAATGAGCTTCAATATTTTGCCGCAGCATCTATTGTTATATTCTTTTTGGGTTTAAAAGATGATATTCTCATTTTATCAGCCAGCAAAAAATTTATTGGCCAGTTACTGGCGGCAGGTATTATTATAAAATTTGGCGGCATTCAGTTAAATAACATGCATGGCTTTTTAGGTATTAATGAAATACCCCGGGTTGCCAGCATCGTTTTAACCATTTTTACAATAATAGTAATAACCAATTCATTTAACCTTATTGATGGTGTGGATGGCCTTGCAGGCAGTTTGGGTGTATTAACCACGCTGGTTTTTGGCACCTATTTTTATTTTGCCGGCCAGCTTACTTATGCTGTAATGGCTTTTGCATTGGCAGGCAGCACCATTGGTTTTCTTATTTACAATTTTTCTCCTGCAAAAATATTTATGGGTGATACAGGCTCGCTTTTACTCGGCCTCATCAATTCTATACTGGTAATTAAGTTTATAAACGTTGCAGGCAATCCTGCGGTTAAAGTACCTTTAGAATCTGCCCCGGCCATTGGCTTTGCAGTTTTAATGATTCCTTTGTTTGACACATTGCGGGTATTTACATTACGCATATTGGACCGCCGCTCGCCATTTAGCCCCGACAGAACGCATGTACACCACTTTTTACTGGATATTGGCTTCAACCACCGCATGATAACTTTTACATGCGTGGGGGTAAACATAATTTTTATAGCTGCGGCTTATTTCTTCCGCCACCTGGGCACCACTACTTTGTTAGGCATTTTACTTTCGGCTGCTTTTATTTTTATAGGTATTGTATACTACAGCAGGCCTAAAAGCAAACTTGTTAGTGCTGGCAAAAAGTCTTCTGGCAGCACCGCTATACTAAAACCCCAAAAGGTTTTCTCATTGGTACAGGAAGCTGTGGAAGCAGATTAAATTTTTTGTTTCTTTTAAACATATTGCGCCATTTACCAATGGCGCTTTTTTTATAGCTTTGCGGCAGCAAAAAAATTACAATTATGGCCGAAGGATTAGACAAAGTAATCAGCGATACAGAAGCTGCAATGACAAAAGCAATAAACCACCTGGAAGCAGAATTGGTTAAAATACGTGCCGGCAAAGCCAGCCCGGCCATGCTGGATGGTATAATGGCTGATTATTATGGTAACCCAACGCCTATTAACCAGGTGGCTAATATTTCAGTGCTGGATGCAAGAACTATTTCCGTGCAGCCATGGGAAAAAAATATGCTGGCAGTTATTGAAAGAGCAATAGGCGCCGCAAATATTGGCATCAACCCTCAAAACGATGGTACTTCAATACGCCTTTTTTTACCCCCTTTAACCGAAGAGCGCAGAAAAGAACTGGTAAAAAAATGTAACGGCGAAGGTGAGCATGCAAAAGTGGCTGTGCGTAACATACGCAGGGATGGTATTGAAAACATAAAAAAACTGCAAAAAGACGGGCTGAGTGAAGATGCCTCAAAAGAAGCGGAAGCAAGTATACAGGATACTACCAACAAATACATTGCATTGGTTGAAAAACACCTGTCGGCAAAAGAAAAAGAAATAATGGCTGTATAAGGCTTTATACCTTTAAATTTTCTATATGAACTCTGTGAGGGAAACCTGGTTTTTGTTATTGTCCACTCCCTTATATATTTTACTTATTGCAGGCGAAATTTTATTAAGCAACTGGCAGCATAAAAAATTTTATTCGTTAAAGGAAACATTACGCAATGTTTATTTAATGATTATAAATGCCTGCCTGGATGGATTACTACGCTGGGCATTTTACATTAGCGTATTAATGTGGTGCTATAACCATCAATTATATAAGATTGAAACACCGTGGTTATATTGGCTATTATTATTTTTCCTGGAAGACCTTGCTTTTTATTTTGAACACCGTGTGGACCATTACTGCCGTGTTTTTTGGGCAGTGCATGTTACGCACCATTCATCAGAAGAATTTAATTTAAGCACCGGTTTCAGATCCTCCGTATTACAGCCCGTTTACCGTTTTATTTATTTAATGCCGCTGGCTTTATTGGGGTTTCACCCACTGGATATTGTATTTATGTACAGTATTACCCAAACTTATGGCATACTGGTACATACCCAGTACATAAACAAAATGCCCGGTTGGTTCGAAGCTGTTTTTGTAAGCCCAAGCCACCACAGAGTGCATCATGCCAGCAATATTATTTACTTAGACAAAAACATGGGCATGTGCCTTATTATCTGGGATAAAATGTTTGGCACTTTTCAGAAAGAGTTAAAAGAAGAACCTGTTAAGTATGGCCTTACTAAACCGGTGGAAAATCATAACCATCCATTGCGGATTATTTTTCACGAATGGCAAAATATTGGGAATGATATAAGTAAACAATCGTCGCTGGCAATAAAACTAAAGTACCTGTTTATGCCCCCGGGCTGGAGCCACGATGGCAGTACAAAAACAGCAGCAGCCCTTAGAAAAGAATTAAAAAAGACATCAGCGCTTAAATAATATCAGGCAGTTTTACGGTTAGCCACATAAACACCTGACAAAATCAGTGCAAGACATAGTACCTGTTTCCATCCTACATCTTCTTTATAAATAACACCCCAAATAATGGCTACTACCGGTATGCCATATGTAACCATTGACGCAAATACTGCCCCTGCCCTTTTTACCAGCATGTAAAAAATTATTGAAGCAACTGCCGTACCCATTATACCTAATATTGCAGCAGCTCCTGTGCTCCACATTACGCCACTTTGTGTAAGTGGTAAGTTGAAGTAACCGGTAGCCGCCAGCACCACTAACGCAGGTACAGCATTTAAAGTAAGCGCCACCGCAGCAATTTGCAACGACCCTATATGGTGTAAATGACGGTGCACCATGTTTACATTAATGCCGTAAAAAGCTGTAGCCAAAACCACGTAGCTTATATAAAGCAGGTTTTGGTTTTCCTGCATATGCCCTTTACTTAGCAGCAATAAAATACTGCCCGTAAAAGAAATGACAATGCCCAGTATTTTATTAAAGGAAGTTTTACTGTTAAAAAACAAAGCACCTGTAATAATTACAAAAATGGGTGTTAGTGAATTTAAAGTGCCTGCCAAAGCACTGTCAATGCCTTCTTCTGCAATACAAAATAAATAGGCCGGCAACAAACTGCCCAGCAGGCCCGAAAGAAAAATTATACCAATTTTATTTTTAGGTATTTGGCTGAAGTATTTTACAGCGGTGGGTAATAATACAATGCCGGAAAAAACAATACGCAAAGATGCTACCTGGTACGGCGACAAATTTTTCAACCCTTCCTTCATTAAAACAAAACTGCTGCCCCAAATAATTGAAAGTGCAATAAATATCAACCAGTTTACTAATCCTTTGTTCACCTTAAAAAAATTAAGCAGCAAAGGTTATATTTTTAGTTGAATTAACTGCAAAAGATATTTTATCATCACATTTCAATAAAAAAATCAAAATAGTTTGAAGTATATCAATAATGCTATATTTTTAGAAACCTTAGCCTCATCTTGTGATTAATTGAGAATTTTTTTAAAAATTAAAACTTACAATTATGGGATTTATCAAAGAATTTAAGGAGTTTGCCGCAACAGGCAATTTTGTTGACTTAGCTGTGGGTGTTGTTATGGGAGCTGCAGTTGGAAAAGTAGTTTCTGCGTTTATTGATGGAATGGTTTTGCCAGTAGTAGGCATAATTTCTGGCAAAGATTTTAGTAATCTTTACTTTGGATTAAATGATGCTACAAAAACTGCTGCTGCTAATGGCGCTGCCTTAGCAGATGCTCAAAAGCTGGGTCCTGTTTTTGCTTATGGCAGTTTTATTTCTGCATTTGTAACTTTTTTATTGGTTGCATTAGTTGTATTCATTGCTTTAAAGGCAATTAATAAAATGAAAAAGGCTAAAGCAGAAGCCCCTGCAGGACCATCATCTACCGATGCCCTGTTAATGGAAATAAGAGATTCTCTGAAAAAATAGTATTCAGCATACAACTATTTAAAAGCATTGCTTGTCTTAGCGGCAACAATGCTTTTTTTATTTATTAAACTTTAATTTATGAATCGTATTTTATTTAGTGCTGCACTTGCATTAACAGCATTAATAGCACAGGCGCAGGATGCCACAGTAAAAGACTTACAAAAGTCAGCAAACAAAGATTTAAAAAGTGCCGAAAAAGATGGCTGGAAAAAAGGGGGCGTTTTTCTTTTAAACATTAACCAGGGCAGCTTGACCAACTGGGCCGCCGGCGGAGAGCAAAATACACTGGGTATAAACGGTATTTTTAATTATGCCATTAATTACCGTAAGGGAAAGAATACATGGGATAATTATTTTGATATTGCCCTGGGTATGCAAAATGCCACCAGCTACAGCAAATTCCGTAAAACGGACGACCGTTTTGACTTTACCAGTAAATATGGCTACCAGGTAAGCAAAAAATGGTACGCCACAGCATTAACCAATTTTAATACTCAAATGCTGGAGGGGTTTGATTACGGCACTACCACCAATACCAAAATATCAAACTTTTTAGCCCCGGGTAAGTTGCTGCTTTCTTTAGGTATGGATTACAGGCCTAACGAAAACTTCTCTGTATTTATTTCGCCCATTACCACCCGCTGGATATTTAAGAAAGACCCCGATTTTTATACCCAAACCAAGTTTGGCGTACCGGCTTTAAGCAAATCGTATAATGAACTGGGTGCTTATTTAACAGCTAAATACAATAAGCCACTGTCAAAATGGGCTACATATACCGGCCGCCTGGATTTATTCAGCAATTATAAAAGAAACCCACAAAATGTGGATGTATATTTTACCAACCTACTGAGCATGAAATTTAATAAATGGCTGGGTACCAATGTAAGTGTTGATATGGTTTATGACGATGATGTGATAAAAAAGACGCAGATAAAAGAAATTTTAGGTGTTGGCCTCACTGTAAAACTGTAAACTAAATGTGTAATAACAGCCTCGGCTGCTAACAGTTTTATTAATACATTTGCCTCTCCCGAAAATTACGGGAGAGGCTTTTAATTTTACATACATGGCTACTAACGAAACATACCAGATAAAGCTGGCAGATTTTGAGGGACCTTTTGACTTGTTGTTGTTTTTTATTGAAAGGGATGAACTGGATATTTACAATATTCCCATTACTAAAATAACCAACGACTTTTTAGATTTTATACATACCACCGAAAAACTGAACATAGAACTGAGCAGTGAGTTTATTTTGTTTGTAAGCACATTAATGCGGATTAAAGCCAAAATGCTGATACCCCGTAAAGAGCTGGATGCAGAAGGCAACGAAATTGACCCAAGGCAGGAGCTGATTGATAAAATTCTGGAGTATAAGAAATTTAAAGAAGCCAGTGCAAAAATGGCAGAAATGGAAGCCCTGCGCATGATGATGGTAAAACGGGGCAATTTGCAAAGAGAACTGGTTACTATTGGAGAAGAGGCAGGCGAAGGCACAGAAATACAAACAGTAACCCTGTTTAAATTAATGAAGGCTTTTGAACGGGTGGTGGCAAAATTGCAGGAACGCAATAACAAGCCGGTACACACAGTAGTGCAATACAATTACACCATGGAAGGCAGCCGGGAGTACATGCACAATCTTTGCCGTACAGAAAAAACACTATCGTTTGAAAAAATATTTGATGTGTGCGAAAACCGTATACATGCACTGTTCCTGTTTTTAAATATGCTGGAAATGGCACAAGCCCGTTACATTACTCTTTTAATTGGCGAAGGCCGCAACAATTTTATTGTGGAGTGGAACGAAAACCGGGAGGAAGAAGTTGCCGGGCAGGCGCCGGAAATTGACCCCACAATATGGAACTGATTTTAATCCCCTTATTTGAAAAGGGGATTTTTTTTATACCCGGCAACCGCTATTTTGACAGTTTGAAAATTGGCATTTAATTTGATGTTTAAACATTGAATTTAAAGTCACCTAATAAAAAAAAGGAATTAACATGAAAACAGAAGTATATAAAGCAGCCGACAGGGGCAGCGCCGATTATGGTTGGTTAAAACCCAATTACTATTTCAGCTTCAGCCAGTATCATAATCCAAAAAGAATTCACTTTGGATTATTACGGGTATTGAACGATGATTTTGTTGCCGGCGGAGGCGGCTTCCCTACTCATCCGCACGACAATATGGAAATTGTAACCATACCTTTTACCGGTGCATTGCAGCATAAAGACAGCACCGGCGGGCAGGGTGTTATAAAAGCAGGCGATGTACAAATAATGAGTGCAGGCAGCGGTGTGCAGCACTCCGAGTTTAATGCTTCACAAACAGACCCTGTTACATTGTTTCAAATTTGGGTGTTTCCAAAAGAACGCAACATAACTCCCCGTTATGATCAGCGCAATTTTGATGTAAACGAAAGAATAAATAAATGGCAAACCGTTGTTTCTCCCGTTGAAGCAGATAATGCTTTATGGATAAACCAAAATGCTAAATTTTCATTAACCAAATTAGAAGCAGGTAAAACAATTGATTACACCAATGCTTTTAAAAACAATGGCGTATTCCTGGTTAACATTAGTGGTAATGCATCCGTGGCAGATGTTGTGCTGGGCAAAAGAGATGCTGTTGGTATATCTGAAACAGACAAGTTTACTGTAACTGCAACAGAAGATACAGAGTTACTGGCAATTGAAGTTCCAATGTATTAATATGCTTATTGATTTTGCTTATAAGGTTTCCGGCAAAGCCGGAAACCTTATTCGTTATAAATACTTAGCAAAACAGGTTTATCAGCTTTGTCAATGTATTTTGTTAAGGCGGTTAAAAATGAAGGCGCTACAGTTGGGCAGCCCCAGCTTTCGCAAATAGGAAATGGCGCTGTTTCTTCATTGGGCACGCAGCTGTGCGAATGCAGCACTACAAAACGATTAAAGGCATTACTGTTGGTAGCATCTAAGCCATACAGTTTATAAGCAAGGCCAAATTTGCCCGTATATGAATTACCAATTTTGTATTTGCCCAATGAAGTGCAAAGGCTTCCTGCTGCATTTGAAAACTGAATGCCGCTGCTGCTGGTTTTACCGCTGCCATGTGTTACAAGCCCTTCAATTTCTACAGAATCTTTAGCCAGGTTATAAACAAAAAACCTGTTTTTGCCCGAAGCCACTTTCATATCCACCAAAAAGCAATATTGCGTATTGCAGCCATTTGCTTTTGCATACTTATTAATAGAAGCTGCATGGCTTGTAATTCTTTCTTTTACTTCATTATCAGTTTTACTTTTTGTTACTGCAAATGTTTTGGCGGCAGCATGTTTATTAAATTTTGGCTTGTACCAAAAAAAATATGCCAGTGCAGATAAGCTGGCGCAAAACAGCAATGCTGTAAAAAAGAGTTTCATAAAAAATTGCATGGAGTTTTACCGGGCTTTGATGCCTAACGGAAGCATTTCCATAAAATTATTATGAAGGCTGTTAAAGAAAACTGAAAACTAATGTGCAGCAACTGTATTATCACCAGCCCTGTTCCATTGCAACACTGCATCAAACAAAAACATACGGCGCAGCTTTAATTGCAACCGGTTATTTGCACAGGTAATTTTTACAAAGCAGGCCTGGTTATCACTAATAGCATACATAATGCCTTCGTATCTTTTTTTATTGGCATTATAGTGCAGGTTTTTAATAACTGCAAATCCAATACTGTCGGTATTACGGGAAGATGTTTTAATAACTGCTTCATACAAATTATTGCCCGTTTGCTTTATTGCATATACCCGGCTGCTGTCGGCCGAAAACCAATAACCTGTTATTTCCTGCGCTTTTGAGTGCTGTGTTATTGTAAGTAATAAGAGTAAACTTATAAATACTTTCATTGTATTAATTAAATCTTCCAAAACGTTTTGTACCCAGCCAAAAATCTTTTAGCGTAAGGCCAATTGAAAATTGAAAATAGTTTTCCTGAATTTGATTAATGACAGCACTGCCTTTTTTACCTGCTTCAAAACTGCCATTTACGCTTATAAGCCGTGAAATATTTTTACCGCCGCCAAATGTAAAAGCATAGGTATTTAATTGCCGGTTATTTACCAGTAAATAAGACTGTTCCATTTTAAACCCTGCTCCAAAATAATAGCTTTCCACGGGTACATCTTTCAGGTTATGGCTGTATTCAAGCCCTGTATTAAAATTGTAAGCATTGTTTACAAAACTGCCTTTGTAAGCCAGTTTCTGCACCGGCCATTTTTGATAATTTCCCTGTACATGAAAACCCAGCCCGCTAATATGTTTTGCAGAATAACCGGCAGTAACAGCCAGTGGCAGTTTAAAGCTGATATCTTCCGGATTCAATGTTTTTATAGTGGTGCTGCTTTCTGTATAATCAACCGTGTTTTGCCCTTTAAGTTGGGTATATGCTGTGCCGGTAATACCAACAGTATGCTTCCATTTTTTTTCTGCAGCAGTATAATATTGTAACCCTGCCTGCAAGCCGGCTCCGTAATAAAATTTGTTTTCATTTTTAACAACATCCAGCCCAATATTTGGATTATAGTATTCTGTACTGTTTTGTAAAGAGCCAAATAACCAGGATGCAGTAGCACCGACAGATAAGTGTTTATTCAGTTGTTTAGCAGCAGAAAAATAAGATTGATAAATACCACCGTTACCATCCGTGTACCGGATGTACTGTGCGCTGCCATCTGCAACAGATGAAATAACGTTATACTGGTAGTTAACACTGCTGTATGGCTTTATGCCAAAAGCTATTGCTGTGGAAGGCGTTACTTTAAAAGCCAATGTTACCCGCTTTACAATAAAATCTTTTGTTGCAGCAGTAAATGTGTCTGCACCGGGCACTTTAAAGCGGCTTACCCGGCCCCTGAATCCAAAGTCGAGATTAATGGCTTTATAATTCATTATTGTTAATGATGCCGGATTGGAAAAATTATAATACCCATTTTCCCTTCGTGATACTGCGGCGCTGCCCGTTGAACTGTAACGTCCATAATCATCGTTTTCAATATCGCCTATTCCTAAAACAGAATAAGGCGATGATGTGTTTTGTGCATTACCGCGGAGGCACAATAAGATAAAAATAAAAACAGCTGAATTTTTCATGGTGTTTATAAGCCCAGTACAAATAATTTTAATTGTATGGGGCGTGTGCCTTTTTGATTATTTACAAAAATCCGTTGCATTGCCCCATCATAATTAGTGAGGGTATTGGTTAACAACAGTGCAGATTTTGAAAACTCCCCTTCTGCAATTTTGCTATTAATAAAACTGGTAATATCATAACTGTATGTGGTGTTTTCTCCATAGAGGTAATCAACAGACAGGCTGCCTGTTTGCAGCCCTGCAGTAGAACTGCCTCCATTAAAAATACCCAGCCCCGGTAAATTGCCATCGTCTGTTTGATATAAATACAGGGTTTGCGGCAACTGGTAAGGAAAGCTGTATGTTGCTGCATCGGGCCTTATTACCAATATTGCTTTTACAATTTTTACATAAGGATGTTTTTCTTTTAAATCCAGCAGGCCGGAAAAAGTCATTTTTATACTGCTGACAAAACCGGTATTTAACACAGCCTGGTTGCCGCTTTCTGTACTGGGCAGCAGTTTACTTGTATTGGTATTTAAAGCGGTATATTTTGCATTTGTAAAGCGGTAGTTCATATTACTGAACTGCCTTGCAGCGGTATATAAAAAATCAAGTTGCTTTGCAGTTCCATACAAATCACGGAGGTGATAATGCAGGCGTACAACAGGTGAATCTGCAGTGAGGTTAAAAAAAGTAACTGCTTTGGTTTGTGCAGAGTCGGTTGTAATAAACAGGCCTTTGAAGTAATCAATAAATTTTTCCGCAGAGGCTACTGCATCATCTCCAGTGCGGAATTTATCAAACAACTCCTGCCCTGTTGCATTTGCAAGGCGGATTTTTATTTCTGTGCCCGCCTTTCCATATAATGAAACTGTTTTTTGCGCAAGCACAACAGGGTTGTATGCAAATGCCGATGTGTTGTAATAAGTGTCCCCGTTTTCATTATAAATATTTTTTGTAAGCTGGTGCACTTTAATGGTAACAGGCAAAGTGCTGTCGCCATAAAATTCTCCGGAAGGTTTTAATATCAGCTCCAGCGAATCGAAAGCTGCATTTTCATTTAAAACAGCATTTGTGGAAGGCAGCGCAATTTGCATGTATGCCCCTGCTTTCATTACACCCAACGCTGTATCTGTATGATAACCGGCCGCAATAACATTATGACCCGAAGTAATAAATGAATCAGGTTTATAAGTGGCAAGATCAACAGTAAAGTTATCGTAGTAAGTAATATTGGGATCCGATGCAGCATCAGTTGCTCCAAATGTTATATCTGCCTTATCGCAGGAAGATAAAAAAAACAAGGTTATTATAACAGCGGCAAACACACTGCCCTTTAAATTATTTATTTGTAAACCCATATAAGATTTTAAAAAAGGGCATTGCAATGAAGTTGCCTTTATGCAACACCCTTTACTTAACCTAAACTGTAACACGTGTTGAAAGATTATTAGTTATCGCTGTCGCTTTGGTCGGCATCAGGAAAGAACTCCCATAAATCATCAAAACGGCTGCTGCTGTTGGCACCGGTGGTAATGTATCCACGGTTGTTTAAACTAAAACCCAGCGCACCTTCCCTTGCCGTACCTTCAAAGCCGGTTTTTTGTTTCCATAAATCATTGGCTATATCATATTCCCAGGTAGTGTTAATTACACCACTGCGGTAACCCGTGCTTACATAAGCTTTGTTGTTCATTATAAATACAGCGGCATTGCTACGGGTAATATAATCACCGTAATCATCATCATAAGAATCATCGCTGCTGCTGCTTATTTTTCTTTTTTCTTCCCATGAGTTGGATGTGGGATCATACACCCAAAAATCATTTAAATAACTGCCGTTGTTTACACCGGTAACCACATACGCTTTGCTGTTGTAAACAAAAGCCACCGCATCGCTGCGTTTGCTGCCTGTTAAGCTGGCCAGTTGTGTCCATGCATTGGTTGTTGGGTTGTACTCCCATAAATCTTTTAAGTAATTACCATCATAGCCCGTGGTAACATACCCTTTGCTTCCAATGGAAAATGCTACAGCGCCATAACGTGCCGTACCACCAAAATCAGCAACTTGTTTCCATGTGTTGGTGGTGGGATTGTATTCCCAAAAATCTTTCAGTTTGTTTAACCCATCGTAACCACTGCCCACATAGCCTTTACCATTTACAGCAAAAGCCACTGCGCTGTTACGTGCCGTGCCGGGAAAATCTGTTTTACGCACCCAGGTGCCGGTAGTTTGGTTAAACTCCCAAAAATCATTCAACCGGTTAGTACCATCAAAGCCGCCGCCCACATAAACTTTGTCCCCAATAGTAAATGTTACGGCTTCAGTTCGCCCCACACCTTCAAATTCAGAACTGCGTTTCCAGTTACCGATAATATCTTCATCAGATGACGAAGATGATTTTGTACAGGCTGTAAAACTCAGCAGCACTGTAGCTGCAAAAAAATTTAAAATCAGTTTAGGTGTTGATAATTGCATATGCCTTAGTTTTTCTTTTGTGCAAATTTTTATAAGCAGCAACGCAACAAAATGTTAAAGACACTAAACAGGACAAATACAATTGTGAAGCGGACAAAAAACTGTTTAAAAAATAATTGACGTAAAAGGGTTCTAAAAATTATGTTAATGCTTTAACAGTATAAAATGTTAAACCAACTGTTTGTATTTGGCAGGCATCAACCCCGTATAGATTTTTGCGGCACAATAAAAACTGCTTATGATTTTGGGCTTAAACAAAAAGATTTTTTGGCGGCTGTTGCTTTTGGCGCTTATTACCACACCGCTGTTTGGGCTGCTGGGTGGCGTGCCGGTATTAAATTTTAAACTGGATGAATTCCGTTTCTTTTTTCGTTTTATATGGTTGATAGCATCCATTACTTTTATTTGCTGGATAATAAATATTTTATTGCTGGCAACTGCTGAAAAAATTACCTGGTTAAAAAATATTTTCATCCGCTCTGCATTTAGTGTAGTTGCCTGCCTTTCTATTTCAGTTATTGTTATAAATGCATTTCATAAAGCTTACCCGCCGGGGCCACATTTTGCAGTAAAAGAAGGCAAGCCCATGTTTAACGTGGTGTTTTTTGAAAATAATAAAACAGCCAGCGTTTCCGGCCCTGCTGACTCGCTGCTAAAGCTGATACCGCCTCCACCTAAAGAAAAAATATTCACTAAAAATTTCTTCCCTTTTCCGCAGCTGATGCATGCACTTACCATTAATGTTATCATTCTTATTTTATGTGCGCTGGTAATGCTGCATTACCGGCAGCAAAAAACTGAAATTGAAAATGCACGACTGCGTCAAACTAATTTAGAAGCCCGTAACAGCCAGCTGAGAAATCAATTGCACCCGCACTTTTTATTTAACTCATTAAACACACTGCGGCTGTTGTTGAAAAAAGATGCTGACAAAGCTGAAACCTATTTACTGAAGCTGTCGGAAATCTTACGGGTAAGCACTACATCTGCTGCCAATAGTGTTACGGACGTAACTGATGAATTGAATCTTTGCTTATCGTATTTACAAATGCAGGAAGTGCGTTTTGGCGATATGCTGCTGTACGATGTAACCAACAAACAACTGCTTACTGCAAAAGGCAAACTGCCCGTGTTTGCTTTACAGCTGCTTGCCGAAAACGCCATTAAACACAATGCATTTACTTACGAGCAGCCGTTGCATATTTTTATTGATTATGAAGCTGAGCGGCAACTGATAACTATTCGCAATAAACTACGGCCAAAAAAATTAACGGAGGTAACCACACAAACCGGTTTAAAAAATTTAGATGAACGTTACCGCCTGTTAAGCAACCAGCCCATTACTGTAAATAACAACGACGATGAATTTGCTGTGAGCATAAAAATTATATAACCAAAACCTAAGCTTATGAATGTTGTAATTATAGAAGATGAAAAAATGGTGGCCGACGACCTTGCAGGATTGTTGCATGAAATAAACAGCGATATCACCATCAGCAGTACGCTGCGTTCGGTTAAAGAAGCGGTGAGTTATATGCGTACAGCACAAACACCGCATTTAATTTTTAGTGATATACAATTAGGCGATGGTTACAGCTTTGAAGTGTTTAACGAAGTTAAAAGCACGGCACCTGTAATTTACTGTACTGCTTTTAACCAGCATGCACTGGAAGCTTTTGACAACAATGGTATTGCTTATGTATTAAAACCATACAGTAAAGACACAATTAAAAAAGCTTTACAGAAATACCAGTTGCTGGAAAAAGCATTTACACCTGCCGTAAATATTAACTATACACAATTGCTGGATGCGGTTACAGGTAAAACACCCAAACCTGCTACACTGCTGGTAAATGCTGCCAATAAAATTATACCCGTAAAAACAAGCGATATTGCTTTTTTTAGCACCGAAGCTAAAGGCACCAGCATTATAACTTTTAACAACGAAAAGTATAATGTTAACTATGCGTTGGATGAGCTGGAAGATATATGCGGCGCACAATTTTACCGTGCCAGCCGCCAGTACCTTGTAAATAAAACTGCTGTTAAAGAAGTAATGCATTACGGCCTGCGTAAACTATTTGTAGTGCTTACTGTACAAACCAATGCAGAGATTGTGATTAACAAAACGAAGATTACGGCGTTTTTGAATTGGTTGAAGGACTAAGCAGTTTGAGTAGTGTAGTTGGTAAGGCGACCAACTACGGCGGAGCTATGTGGTAACCCAGTTATAGTTATGCTCCAATTAATCGATTGGCTAACTCGTTAGTAGCCTTTTCATAATTTTCTGTGGTATCAATTGCCTTATATGAAGAAATTAGATTAGGCACTTCTTCACCTTTTTCAATAATAACAGGCACTATTTTTTTTGCTTTTGATTTGCTTTGAACTATTAATTTATGAATAATCTTATCTTTTTTTGAATCATTCGATAAAATAAAAATCACATAATCACTTTCTTCAATTGCCTTCTTCGATTCTGTAACAATATTATCTCCGACTTGAATAATCTCATCTTCATCAATAACTTTTATTTTTTTCTTTTCCAGTGTGCTTGACAACTTCATAGCAAACGCTTTATCATGAAGTGAATGCACTATGAATACTGTAGATTTAGGCTTAGTTAAAATTATTTTACCAGCAAAATATGATATCCCTATTCCAGCAATCCCGCCAAGAAATCCCAAAAAGAATTTAAGGATAGAGATATCCGTTTCGGATTTATAACTAAGTATAAATAATCCAAGCGTTGATACTGCTATTGCAATAATCGAAAAATATCTATTAATGACTTCTAACATTATTCAATAAAATTAACAGTTAATAATAATGCTACTAACCCTAAAATAAGAGGAATTATAACTCCTGGCCACATTCTAAGAGTTTGACTACTATTATTTATCCATCCATATTTTCGCACAAAGGTTGATAAACCCCATAAACCTAGAACGGCAAAGAAAAGTATCCATGGTAAATATTCAAGCTTTGATTTACAGAGTTCAGGATTAACAGCTTTGTTTTCATGTAATTCTATAGCAATTTTTGATGAATAAGTTGCTAATAATATCAATGAACTCACAACAAGGTCAAAACCAATTGCGAAATCATCCCTGCTCATTTGCATGAATGTATCACGTCTACTAACAACTTTCACACCAATCGTTATAAAAACAGCAAGTAATGGTATTATAAAATCCTTAAAATAAGAATTTGCAAGAATTTCATTCATCTTTATGAAATAGGGAAATCTTAAGGTTTTGTTATTTCATAAAGATATGTTCTAATAACTTAATTTCTACCTTTTTAAAAAATAAATTAAATTTTCTACTAATTATCTACTACTCACTAATTTATTTACATTAATACTTACAATTTCTCTCACCGCTTCCGCAATACCATTGGCATCAATACCAATTTCGCTGTACAGTTGTTTGGGTGTGCCGTGCTCAATCAGTTCATCTGGTATGCCCATAATTTTTACGGCTGCTTTGTAACCGTGTGCATTCATAAACTCTAACACAGCAGTACCAAAGCCGCCCACTACCGTACCATCTTCCACCGTAATTATTTTATTGAATTTAGTAAACACTTCATGCAGCAGTTCCTCATCAATGGGTTTTGCAAAACGCATATCGTAATGCGCCGGGTTAATGCCCTCGGGCTTTACATCACGTATGGCGGCGGCAGCAAAATTGCCGGGGTGGCCAAAGCTTAGTATTGCTACTTCAGCACCGTCTTTTATTTTACGGCCTTTACCAATTTGTATTTCTTCAAACGGGTATTTTTCTGCCATGGTATCTTTTTGCAAATCAGGCATTACACCTTCGCCACGTGGGTAGCGTATGCTTATGGGCAGTTTCTTGCTTTCCAGTTGTGCAGTGTACATCATGTTACGCAGTTCCCGTTCGTTCATGGGTGCACACACCACCATGTTGGGTATGCAGCGCATGTAAGCAATATCGTAACAGCCGTGGTGTGTGGGACCGTCTTCACCCACAAGGCCTGCCCTGTCTAAACAAAATACCACGGGCAGTTTTTGTATGGCCACATCATGCACCACCATATCGTAGGCCCTTTGCATAAATGATGAGTAGATATTGCAGAACACCTTCATACCCTGCGTTGCCATACCGGCGCTTAATGTTACGGCGTGTTGCTCTGCAATGCCCACATCAAAAGCACGGTGGGGCATTTTTTCCATCATGTATTTTAAAGAAGAGCCGCTTGGCATGGCTGGCGTGATGCCAAATATTTTTTCGTTTTGTTCCGCCAGCTCTATCATGGTGTAACCAAATACATCCTGGTATTTCATGGGCTGCGGAATATCGAATTTCTTTTTTTGTATTTCGCCGGTTACTTTATCGAACAAACCGGGTGCATGCCAAAGGGTTTGGTCTTTTTCTGCTAAATCATATCCTTTACCTTTTACAGTAAGTATGTGCAAAATTTTTGGACCGGGAATATTTTTTAAATCATTGAGTGTATCTACCAGCTTGGTAATATTGTGCCCGTCAATTGGGCCAAAGTAACGCAGCTTTAATGATTCAAATAAATTAGCGCTGCCGCTTACCATACCTTTTACACCTTCGGTTAATTTATGCGCCATAGAACGGCTGAAAGTTTTACCCACGGGTAATTTTCCTAACAGCTTCCACACTTCGTCTTTTACTTTATTATAAGTTTGAGAAGTGGTAATGTCGGTTAAATATTCCTTCAGCGCTCCCACATTCGGGTCAATGCTCATGCAGTTATCATTCAAAATAATGAGCACATCTGCATCGGCCACACCAGCATGGTTCATGGCTTCAAAAGGCAAACCAGCTGTCATGGCGCCATCACCTATCACGGCAATGCTCTTTCTTTTTTCGCCTTTATATTTTGCAGCCATTGCCATACCTAATGCTGCACTTATTGAAGTAGATGAATGGCCTACACCAAAAGTGTCGTATTCACTTTCGCTGCGTTTGGGAAAACCGCTAATGCCTTTGTATTTTCTGTTGGTAGGAAAAACATCTCTGCGGCCGGTAAGAATTTTATGGCCATAAGCCTGGTGGCCTACATCCCACACCAATTGGTCGTAGGGCGTATCGTACACATAATGCAATGCAGTGCTTAATTCCACCACACCAAGGCTTGCGCCAAAGTGGCCGCCGTGCACACTCACCACATCAATAATATACTGGCGCAGTTCGTCGCACACTTTATGCAAATCTTCCCGGCTTATTTTTTTTAAATCTGCTGGGGAATTTATAGTACTTAAAAGCGGGCCTGGCTTTATTTCCATAGTTTTAAATTACGTGGCAAAGGTACATTTTTTATACTGCCTAAAGGGAGATTAAACAATTTTTAACGGCAAAGGTTCGGGCTGGTATCGGGCTGTTAATCTGTATTGTAGGTAATAATGACCACTGCATGTTTTTCGAAGCCGGCGCTTAACCGTACTTCATAACGTTTCCGGGAGGTTTCTATTATCATAACTGCGGTATTTGGGGGAATAGAACCAAGGTTTTCCGCCTGCATCAGTATTTCCATGGGTTTATCGGGTTCTGTCAGCTTTACATCAAAACTTAAGGCCTTGTCGCTGATGCGCTGCCGCAGTAAAACCGGTTTTTTGTTTACAAATACCGATACGGTATCATCATCCACAACAGCGTTATCATACAGGGTAATATGTACAGAAGTATCGGGCAGTTTTATAATTTCCTGTATATCCAGCTTGCGGTCGGCAGGCAAACTGTCTGCAATAGTTTTTATTACAGGCTCCGTCACTTCAGCTATTTCCTGTTCAGGCAAATCCGTATTAGTTTTTGGGGTGGTTCTTTTTATAATGTAATCCGTTATTTTTTTTTGTACAAACTGTTCAATCGGGTATTCCGGCTTTTTAATTTTCTGCAGCACCACCAGTAAATCTTCACCGGGAAAACAGGAAGTGTCACGGCCCTGCCCCGTCCATGTGCCGGAGAGGTATTGTGTTTTGCCGATTTTATAATACTTCAGGCTGAAAATTTTTTCGCAGGGCAAAAAACCCTGTGGCAATGAAAAAAAACCATTCCCCACTTCACGAATATAAATAGCCTGGGTACGTTTATTTCTGTTACCGGCCATATCAAACAATACAAAACGGCTGGTATCTTTAAATGCAAATGTATAACCCCGTAAATGTTTGCCCGACTGCAGCACCTGCATTTCAATACTTTCCACACCGCTGTATCCTGGGGCTTTCCTGCTTATTTTTCCACTCCAGATGCCGGTAAGGGATTGCGAATGGCAAACAATTGCCAACATTAAAAAACATACAATAAAAATGTATTTAAGCATTTTCATTGGGCAGCATATTTAATATTAAGTTGGGATTGGGGCAGTTTGCCAAATACTTTACAGCTTCAGAAGCTTTGCATACACCGGGATAATCACCTTCTTTCAGTTGCATATCTTCTATTACCTGGAAGTGCAGGTGCGGTGGCCAGTTGCCGTTTTCTATTGGTGTACCAAAATGTGCAAAGCATTGCCCACGGGTAATTACCTGCCCGTGCCTTAGTGCACTTATATCCTTCAAGCTTAAGTGGCCGTATAAAGTATAAAAAGGCACCATGTCTATTTGATGTTGCAGAATAATGGTGGCACCATAATCGCCGTAATTATTGTTGTTGGCAAAACTATGCACCATACCGCCCAGTGGTGCATACACTTCCGTTCCTGCCGCACCCCAAATATCAATACCTAAATGCAGGCGGCGGGGTTCTGTATTATTAAAAGAAATATCTGCTGTGCGTAATTGTGTTTTTTCAAAATTGAACAATGCGCTGCGTTTGTACATTTCCCTCAGTTCGTTATAGCCGCCAATTAAGTAGCGGGAGTTTGTTTTATTTAATTCCTGTTGTATGTATTCACTAAATGCTGCTGTATCATTAAAAATAAATTCGGTGAGGGCAGTGTTGTTTTTGGTAAGGTCAAGTAATGTGATAACATCCTTTTCGGTAAAATCAACCACTTTATGAAAACTCTTCCGGTATTGTTGTAAAAGCTGCAGCAGTGAATCCATTATTCCAGTTTAGAAACTAAAGTTACTAAACGGCAGTGGTATAAATTATAATGCGGACTGGTACCAGTCCGCATTATTTCATGGCTATAGTTTTTATTGTTTATTAAATACCGCTTTATAAAATGTAGTGTCGCCGGCAGCAAATGCAATGCTCCGGTTAGGTTTAATTTCTGTTTCCTCTTTGCCGTTAATAGTAAATATTGCACGGGCACCTTTATAACCCGTGTTATAAGTAATTGCAAGACGGTACATACTGTCTTTTACAATTTCAGTCATTAATGAATCAGCATCCCACTTAAGAGGATTGTAACCTCTTATACCTGCTGTTTCAATATTTTTTTGATTGCTTACAATTAAGGTGTACACCACTGTTTTTTTATATGTTTTTTGCACGCATGAATACAAACATGCGGCAAGGCTTATTGAAAGAATTATCCTTTTCATTATTTTAGTTTTTTTGAGATGATGTAATCAATTCCAAAGCGGCCGCTGCCAATAACAGCAGTATATAAAAACACCCACATAAAACCCATACCGGCCAGCATACTCCACAAGCCATTATCCCACTGTTGTAAAAAAACGGCCACCATCATGGTAGTTACCAATAAATAAGAAAAAGGCCTGGTGCATAAACCCAGTATTAAAAACATACCGCCAACAGCTTCGCTAAAAGCACCCATCCATGCAAAAAAAGCCGGCATCATTTTAAAAATGCCGCCATAAGAAGCTACATCTTCCGGAAACCAAAAGGCTACTTCAAATAGTTTTAAATTATTTTCATCCGGGCTCCAGGGCATGCCAAATTTGGAGCAGCCAAAATCAAATGCCATTAAATAGCCGCATACAACTCTTGGTATCGTCAATAACAAATCTTGCCACCAATATGGCATGCAAATGGGTTTTACTTGTTTTTTAAGCCATTTCATTTTTTTAATTTTTTTTTGATGATACAGCAAAGATGTGGGCAGGCGGCAGGGGTTGTCGCTGCAAATGATGATTTGACACCAGTTAAACAGGTATCAAATTGTAACAAGAAGTATCAAATGATAATTATTGCCGGCTGAGCCACTGCTGCGGCGTACAACCCGTTGCTTTTTTAAATGCCCGGTTAAAAGTGGCTTTGCTGTTAAAGCCGCAATCGAAGGCAATACCCAAGAGTGTTTGTGTTTGCTGCTCACCTGCCAGCAATTTTTCTTTTACAGCATTAACCCGGTATTCATTTACAAAATCGTTAAAGCTGGTATTAAAACCCTGGTTAATTATGCGACTTAAAACGGAGGTATTGGTGGCTAATTTTTTTGCCAGCAGCGACAGTGTTAATTCCGGCTGGGTATATAATTCTTCTTTTTCTACCAGCTCTTTTACTTTTTGTTTCCATTGTTCCAGCAATGCATCTTCTTTGCCGGTTTCTAATAGTTCATACACTGCATCTTCAGTAACGGCCGGTGCCTGCAATTGTTTAACAGGCTGGTATTGCAATAACAACTGCGGCTCAAAATGCAGCCGGTGCAGGGGAATATTTACAGCACTGTACCCATTGATGGCTATATAGTACACCACCACGGCAAAAGCTAAAAAGTAATACCACGAAGTAATGTATTCATTCAGTTTTTTTACAGCAGGAATAAAAGAAGCAGCATCCATCAATAAAGGCAGCACCGTTAATGCGCCAAATGCAAAAATAAAATTACGCAACCAGCGCATGCTTGCTGCATCGGCAAAACTGGTTTCTAAATCAACATATTTTTTATACTGCTGGTAATACCTCACACTTAAAATAAGATAACTAATAGTGGCAATTTTTTGCAGCCACTGGTACCACAGGGCAAAATCCGGGTCTGTTTGCTCGTTGTTTAAATAATAAGGATGCACCACCAGCCAGTCTGTTATTGCCACCACAACACACCACAGCAAATACAACAACCCTGGAACAAAATGCAGCCAGTCCTTTTTTGTAATGCTGAAATTAAAATTAGTGATGGCTTTAACGTAGAGATAGAGAACAGGGCCAATAAACAACCCCTGTGTAAATGGAATGTAAAATAATATATCCCTGTACGGCTGGTTATCGTACCAGCCGGCAAAACCCGTCATCCATGGAATAACATATAAAGCTGCCAGTAATAAAAAAGTGGCCAGGAGTTTATCGGCAGTGCTGTCCTGCTTTATGCCACGCCGCCACAGCATAACTGCATATACCGTTATATGCACAAAAAAAATAAGCAGTAAAGAACTGTAGCGGTTAAAACTAAAAAGCATGGCATGAAAATAACAGAAACCACTATTCCTGCAAAACTTTGTTTAATGCAACAGGCATAAATAAAAACACGAATGAATTGCTTCATTCGTGTAATTCGTAAAAGTTAGTGTAATCAATATTTATATCACCACGTTAATCATCTTGTTTTTTACATAAATGATTTTTTTAGGCGCTTTGCCTTCCAGCCATTTTTGCACCACTTCGTTTTGCAACACCAGCGCTTCTACTTCTTTCGGGTCAATATCCAAAGCAAGGTTTAAGTTGGTACGCACTTTACCATTAATAGAAACAGGATATTCTTTACTGCTCTCTACTAACAATGCTGCATTAAATTTTGGATAGGCTGCATCTAACACCGTTCCCTCATTACCTAACTGGCTCCACAATTCTTCTGCAATATGCGGTGCGTAGGGTGTTAATAAAATCAGTAATTGCTCCAGCACTTCTTTTTTGTGGCATTTAGCATCGGCCAGTTCGTTTACACAAATCATAAACGTACTTACGGCGGTGTTAAAGCTAAAGCGCTCGGTATCTTCTTCAATTTTTTTAATGGTGCGGTGCAGAATTTTTAATTCAGCATCGGTTGCTTTATCGTTGTTCCAAACTTTGCCTTTTAGTTCATCATTAAACAATCGCCACAATTTTTTTAAGAAGCGGTGTACCCCTTCAATGCCTTTTGTGTCCCACGGTTTGCTGGCTTCCACCGGGCCGAGGAACATTTCATACATACGGAAGGTATCGGCGCCGTATTTATCACACAAATCATTTGGGTTAACCGTGTTGTATTTTGATTTGGACATCTTTTCGGTTTCTACGCCGCAGATGTACTTACCATCTTTTTCCGATATAAATTTTGCATTAGCATATACACCATTTTTCCATTTTTTGAATTCATTAGTATCTAATATAACACCATCAACAAAATTAACGTCTACGTTTAAATTATATACTGCCCAACCGCTACTAGTTACGTCATCATTTGTTATATCAAACCTTTTTAATTCAGGTACTGCACTAAATAAATCTCTATAAAGTAAAGTTTCTTTATCACTTGAAGCAGTTTTGTCAATTACTTCATTATATCTATTAGCAGAAATGAAAATTTGGTGTTGTGATAAAATATCATTGTACATTTTTGCATTAGTACCATGACTAAAAGAAAATTGAATTAAATATACAAACCTGCTACTCCCCTGTATCATCCCTTGGTTCACTAATCTCTTAAACGGCTCATCATAACCAATCAATCCTAAATCAAATAACACTTTCGTCCACATGCGGCTGTACAGCAAATGGCCCACGGCATGTTCTGTGCCGCCAATGTATAAATCCACCTGGTTCCAGTAATCGCTGGCTTTGCGGTTGCAAAAAGTTTCATTGTTCTTTGGGTCCATGTAGCGTAAAAAATACCAGGATGAACCTGCGTAACCCGGCATGGTGCTGGTTTCTCTCCTGCCCTCCGGCGTGTTTACCCATTCGGTAATATTTGCCAGTGGGCCTTCGCCTTCGGGGCCGGGGCCGTATTTATCTACATGCGGCAGTTGTAAAGGCAATGCATCTTTTGCAATCATGGGTGTTTCACCATTCCACACAATGGGGAAAGGTTCGCCCCAATAACGCTGGCGGCTGAAACCGGCATCCCTCATTTTATAATTTACTTTGCGTTTGCCAATGCCCAGTTCTTCAATTTTGTTATTGGCAACAGCAATGGCATCTTTCATCAGCAGGCCGTTTAAAAAACCACTGTTTTCCAAAATGGCTTCTTTAGTAGGGTTAGCTTCCTCACCATTGTAATGGCTGCCAATAATATTGGTAATGGGAATATTAAAATGCTTGGCGAATTTAAAATCCCGTTCATCGCCGCAGGGCACCGCCATAATTGCACCGGTGCCATAACCGGCCAAAACATATTCACTAATCCAGATGGGAATTTCTCTTCCATTAAAAGGATTAATGGCATACGCACCCGTAAAGCAGCCGGTAATTTTTTTCTCCGCCATGCGGTCCACATCGCTGCGGCTTTTTACATAAGCCACGTATTCATCCACGGCGTTTTTTTGTGCTTCAGTTGTAATCTCATTAATAATGTCTGATTCGGGAGCAACAACCATAAAATCCACTCCAAAAATCGTATCAGGCCTTGTGGTGTATACTTTTAATTTTGACTTTTGACTTTTGACTTCAAACTCTATCTCCGCTCCTTCACTTCTTCCAATCCAGTTGCGCTGCATGTCTTTCATGCTGTCGCTAAAGTCAACCGTTTCCAAACCTTCCAGTAAACGGTCGGCATACGCCGTAATGCGCAAATACCATTGGCGCATTTTCTTTTTCACCACCGGAAAACCACCACGCTCACTTACACCGTTTACAACTTCATCATTTGCCAATACAGTGCCCAATGCTTCACACCAGTTTACCTCGCCGTATTTACTAAAGGCAAGGCGGCGCAACATCAGCCATTCTTCTTTTTCCGCAACAGAAAAATTATTCCATTGCTCCGCAGAAAATTTACTGCTGCCTTTGGTTTCGTATTTTTTAATTAACTCAGTTATCGGCTTTGCCTGCTTGCAGCTATTACAGAAATAGCTGTTGTACAGTTGCAAAAAAATCCACTGCGTCCATTTATAATAATTAGGGTCGCTGGTTTGCACTTCACGTTCCCAATCGTAACAAAAACCAATTTTATCTAATTGAGATTTGAATGTGGCAATATTTTTTTTGGTGGTTTCTGCCGGGTGCTGGCCGGTTTCAATGGCGTATTGTTCCGCCGGTAAACCAAAACTGTCAAACCCCATTGGGTGCAGCACATTAAAACCCTTCAGCCTCTTATAGCGGGCATAAATATCGCTGGCAATATAGCCTAATGGGTGCCCCACATGCAAACCTGCACCGCTTGGGTACGGAAACATATCCAGCACATAATATTTTGGCTTATCACTTTCGTTGCTTACACTGTAAACTCTTTTTTCTTTCCAGTAATCCTGCCACTTTTTTTCAATCTCGTTAAATTGGTATTCCATTGTTCGTTCGCCTGCGGCGTATTTTTATTTTGTTATCAGCAATATTTCTTTATTCAGCTGCGGTGGCGTCGCACACTTCAACAATATCTCTCTATTGAAATTTTTCCTTTTTCTCCTTTACGCTCTTAGCCAAATCATCCATCAAACTGTGAAAGAAAAGTTATTTAAACCCCGTTCACACCACATCTGCCCCATTTATAAAAATAAATGCAGCAGGCAGCCGTTTTGAAGTGGGCAAATTTACTGCAATACACCCAAATTGAGTTAATTTGCGCCCTGTACTAACCATTCCATTAAATAAATTCTTTTTCATCATGTCTCAATTCGGAAAATCGAGCAGCAAACGTGGCAAACCCAGTTATGTAAATGTAATAATTGGTGTATCGCTGGTATTGTTTCTGTTTGGTATTGTGGGCTGGGTATTTCTTAATTTAAGAAATACGGGCATCTTTTTTAAAGAAAGCATACAGGTGCATGCATGGCTTTCGCCAACGGCTACCAAAAAGCAAATTGACAGCGTAAAAACATATGTAAGCAGCCTGCCTTATACAAAATCGGTGGAGTATGTTACCAAAGAAATGGCAGCTGCCAACTGGAATAAAGAAAACGACAGCAGCTGGAAAAAAATATTAGATAATAACCCGCTGCCGGAAAGTATTGACTTTTATGTAAAAGCCAGTTATGTTGATAAAGACAGCCTGGATCAAATGGCCAATAATATTTTAACCAATTTTCCCACGTATGTAAAGGAGTTTCAGTTTCCTACAGAAACGGTTTCTAAAATTGGCTACTTTGCCAAATGGACGGCTATAATTGTATTGTCTGTTGCGGCACTGCTTACCATACTGGTTATATTCTTAATTGATAATACTATAAGGCTGGCTATGTACAGCAACCGCTTTTTGGTAAAAACCATGCAAATGGTGGGTGCCACCCGTGGTTTTATAGCAAAGCCTATGAACATAAGGGCTATTATTAACGGGCTTATTGCCGCAGGAATAGCCATTGCCCTGCTGTGGATTTTTATACTGGTGCTGGAATCATCGGTACCGGTGTTTAAACTGCTGCACAACAGCCAGAACATGATTTGGCTAAGCCTGATAATGGTATTTATTGGAATTTCAATCACACTGGTGAGCACTCACCGTTCGGTAATTAAATACCTGCGGATGAAATTGGATGATTTGTATTAATATTGCACACTAATAACGCAATTATGAGCAACGAAAAAAAACAACCTGCCGGCAACAACAACGTTTTGTTTACTAAAGACAATTATATGTGGATGCTTATTGGCATTGCAGTAATGGCCGTGGGCTTTTTTTTAATGAGCGGTGGTAAAAGCACCGACCCAAAAGTGTTTAACGACAATGAAGTGTACAGCAGCACCCGTATTACCGTTGCGCCGCTGCTTATTATTGCTGGCTTGGTGCTTGAAATTTTTGCCATTATGAAAAAACCAAAGGTTAATGAATAATTAATAGTAAACTTTTAATAAAAAATTGCGGAGATTGCATCTTCGCAATTTTTATTTAACACCAATATGAATACAGTACAATCAATTATTATCGGTATAGTAGAAGGCCTTACCGAATTTTTGCCCATCTCATCCACAGCGCACATGCGCATTACCGAAAACCTGCTGGGCATAAGCAATACCGACAAATTTACCGAAGCTTTTACCGTAGCCATTCAGTTAGGTGCTATACTATCTGTAGTGGTGCTGTACTGGAAAAAGTTTTTTGATTTTAAACGCTGGCAGTTTTATTTAAAGCTGCTGGTGGCGGTTATACCGGCATTAATATTTGGCAAACTCTTCAGCGATAAAATTGATGCGCTGCTGGAAACACCGCTGTTTATTGCAGGCATTATGATTGCAGGCGGCATACTGTTTTTATTTATAGAAAACATTTTTAAAACGCATACAATAGACACTGAAGAAAAAGTAAATTTTGCCACTGCTTTTAAAATTGGTTTGTTTCAGTGCCTGGCAATTCTTTTTCCCGGCCTTAGCCGCAGCGCTGCCACCATTATTGGTGGTATGAGTTTAAAACTAACCCGTAATGCTGCTGCAGAATTTTCTTTCTTTTTAGCAGTACCCACCATGCTTGCAGCTACAGGTTATAAGCTACTTGACTATTACACTAAAAGTGGCGGTTTTACATCGAACGAAATTAAACAGCTTGCCATTGGCAATATTGTAGCTTTTGTTGTTGCCTTACTTGCCATTAAATTTTTTATTGGCTTTTTAAAAAAGCATGGCTTTAAAATTTGGGGCTGGTACCGCATTATTGCAGGTATTATTTTGCTGGCGCTTATTTACACCAACGTTATTAAATAAAATACCTTGTTAAGGGTATTGCATTTAATTGAGTGATGCTGTAACTATGCAGCATAAACAACACATCATGAAAAATTTATTAGTGCTCGTATTTGCAGCAGTTCTTTTAGCATCTTGTAACAATTATGGTAAAAAAGTGAAAAAGGGCACAGTAGAAGTGTACTATAAAGACGGCATTGGCGAAAACGAAGCCAGCCGCACCGCAGCTGTTTTAGCTGAAATAGACAGTGTGCAAAACAATAACTCTAAAGAAACAAGAAGTATGCAACTGGTTGCTGCTAAAGACACCGTTATTTTTCGCATGGTAGCTAATAAAGATAAACTGGAAGGTGTGGATGATATGGCTTTCCAGGCAATAGGCACTATTATCAGCGACAGTGTTTTTTCCGGCAAACCTGTTACAGTGGAGTTGACAGACAATACATTTAAAACATTTAAAAAAATCCCGTATAAAAAACTGGATTTTAACAGCCCGGGGCAGTAACCATAATTTCATTTTAATAAAAAGCCCGTTGTGTGTAACAACGGGCTTTTGTTTGCCGCAATAATTTGCCAAATGCTTTATATTTACTCAACAACCCTTTACCATGCAACAAGATTTACTTAATGAAGATGAAACAACAGGCGGGCAGGTTACTGCTTCTAAAAAAGTAATTAATGGCTGGGCCATGTTCGACTGGGCCAACAGTGTTTACAACCTGGTTATCACTTCCACTATTTTTCCTGCGTATTATGAGAGTATGACGGCAACACGTACAGAAGGCAATGTGGCATATGTACATTTTATGGGCAGGGAGTTTGTAAACACATCGCTTTATAATTACACATTGGCATTTGCCCTGCTTATTGTGGCACTCATTTTACCCCTGCTTACTTCTATTGCCGATTATAAGGGCAGTAAAAAAAGTTTTATGGCTTTCTTTTTTACATTGGGCAGTATTGCCTGTGCAGCCTTATTTTTCTTTAAAGGAGCCAATACTTTATGGGTAGGTATTTTATGCATGATTGTGGCATGTATTTGTTTCTGGAGCAGTTATGTTTTCAGCAATTCATTTTTACCGGAAATAGCTGCACCTAAAGACAGGGACCGTGTAAGCGCCAAAGGTTTTGCTTATGGTTATGTAGGCAGTGTTATTTTACAGGTAATCTGTTTTGCATTCATCATGAAAAAAGAATGGTTTGGTATAAAAGATGACGGAGAAGGCTCACGCATTTCTTTTTTAGCAGTAGGTATTTGGTGGCTGGTGTTTGGTTACTTTTCATTAAGCCGTTTGCCCAAGCCTGTTGCAGCGGGTAACAGTAATAATTCAAATCTTAATTTTATAAGCGGCGGTTATAAAGAGCTGGTAAAAGTTTGGCAGCAGCTAAAGCACATGCCGGTAATAAAAAGATATTTAGGCGCTTTCTTTTTTTACAACATGGGTGTGCAAACTGTAATGCTGGCAGCCACATTGTATGGCAAAAGCGAACTGGAGATTCCTGTTTCAAATTTAATTATTGCTATTTTATTGATACAGCTTGTAGCAATACCCGGTGCATTTATAATAAGCAAACTGTCTGGCCGCATTGGCAACTTTAAGGCATTAATGGTGGTGGTGTTTTTTTGGGTGCTGATATGTATTGCTGCCTACTTTGTTCCAAAACATGCCATTGTTCAGTTTTATATTTTAGGTGCCTGCGTGGGTTTTGTAATGGGCGGCATACAATCACTAAGCCGCAGCACTTACAGCAAGCTGATGCCCGAAACAAAAGACACGGCATCTTTTTTTAGTTTTTATGATGTTACTGAAAAAATTGCAGTGGTAATTGGCATGTTAAGCTTTGGCTACATTACAGAATTGACGGGTTCCCAAAGAGGTTCTGTTTTAGCATTGATGACATTTTTTGTAATTGGCTTAGTAATTTTGTACAGTGCTTTAAAAAAACAACAGGAAGAAGCTAAATGAAATTACACAGTATAAACGCCGGTTATTTTAAGTTAGATGGCGGCGCCATGTTTGGCGTGGTGCCCAAAAGCATCTGGAATAAATTAAACCCCGCTGATGAAAATAATATGTGCAGCTGGGCACTCCGTTGTATGCTTATTGAAGACGGTAATAAATTAATTTTGATTGATACCGGCATGGGTGATAAACAGGATGCAAAATTCTTCAGTCATTATTACATGCATGGCGATGATACTTTGGAAAAATCATTAGCCACCCATGGTTTTACCAAAGATGATATTACCGATGTATTTTTAACGCACCTGCATTTTGACCATTGCGGCGGTGCCATTATACGTGAAGGAGAAAAGTTAATACCGGCTTTTAAAAATGCTACTTACTGGAGCAATAAAAAACACTGGCAATGGGCTGTTGAACCTAATGCAAGGGAAAAAGCCAGTTTTTTAAAAGAAAATATTTTACCCATTGAAGAAAGCGGTAAGCTGAAGTTTATTGATGTGGCCGATGATGCAAATAATACATTACCGACAACTGTTTCAGAAAATATTTTTGTAAAAACTGTATATGGCCATACCGGCGCCATGATGCTGCCGGTAATTAAATACAACGGTAAAACAATTGTGTACATGGCAGACCTGCTGCCTTCAACAGCACATATTCCTTTGCCCTATGTTATGGGATACGATATGTTTCCGCTTACCACGCTAAATGAAAAGAAACAATTTTTTGAAGAAGCATTAGCTAACGATTACATTTTATTTTTTGAACACGACCCCGTTAATGAATGTTGCACATTACAACAAACAGAGAAAGGTGTAAGAGTGAAGGATGTGCTTAAGCTGAGTGAAGTGTAAATGCGCTTTAATTTAGGTTGTGTCAGGCTGAGCTTATCGAAGCCGGGACGCAACGAACAGAAATAACATTTATAATAAGCCGCCTTCGGCAAGCTCAGGCTGACAGTATTTATCCCGTCGGCATTTACTTTACACTTATCAACGATGATAACGGATAGCGCAAATTCTTGTATCCCATCATATCTACTTTAACGCTTCCAACAGCAATAGGGCTTTCTACACGCAGCAATAAATGATTGGGATCATCGCTTACCCAGGCGTTCATTTTTTCACCACCGTCAAAAATAGTTCCTTTAACCAGCAGCGGTTTAAATTTTATAGCATTAAATTTTCCGTAACGGGTTTTAATTTTTTCTTTACCCATATAGCGGATGTAGAGGTGAAACACTTCATCATCCAAAAACATATCAAAGGGAATTTTATCATCCTTTTTATACTTGCTCCAATCAATATTGCGGGCATAGTATACTGCACTCACCACATCCTGTATACATTTGGTTACCTTAAAAACACCATTGGTGCTTACGGCTGTTCCGGCAGTTTGGTTAAAGGTTACGTTATTGTATTTTTTATATCCGCCCTCATCCACATTGCGTATAAATTTATAGGGAATAAGGTTGGAAGTGTCAATATAACTTTCGTAGCGGTCACGCACTTTAAAAAAGTTATCGAAGAAAGAATAAGTTTTTCCTTCACCCACACAATGATAAACAGGTTTGCCATTGTATTTTTCCAGCGTGGTGCTAAATGTTGCCTCACCAGCGCCAATGTAAGCGCCCATAGCACTGTAGTAAACCTTCATGGTTACCACTTCATCCGCCTGGAAGGCAGTATTTTTTATGCCGCAAAACTCATCATCGTAAGCAGGTTTTAAACTTACGCAGCACAGTGCAGCAACCATAGTTCCAACTTTAGCAATGTGTAACAGCATCATTTATCTTTTACAATTTTAATTCCTAATATTAATATACTGCCCATTACAGCGGGCACCACTAAATTAATTAACCATATTGCCAGCGCCGCAGTTTGTATGCCCAGCGTATTGGCACTGTACAGTTGCATTAACTGCAAACTTGCTTTTACACGTATGGGCAACTCTAAAAAACCAATGGTGGGTGCAACAGCCATTACTAAATAAAACACTGTAATTAACCAAAAGCACAAACCAAAACTTATTTGCACCTGCATTACCTGCAGCAATAATACGTATTGCAGCACAAATACGCCATAGCGTAACAGGGACAAAGCCAATAATTGTACCAGTTGGCTGGTATTAAACTCATCCAGCACGGCAATATGCTTTACTGCTTTGTTTAATGCCGGCAGTTTTTCTAATAAACGCACCAGCCAGCCCAAACGTATGTAAAATAAAAAGAGCACTAATGTGCCTGCAACACTAAAGTATATCAGCACATCTCCCCAAAAGTGCGGCAAAACGCTTAAAGCGTTGCTGCTGTTATGTGAAAAATATCTTAAAAAGAGCAGGCCCAAACAGCCCATTATCATTGTAATAAGCAATTGGCTGATGCTGCCTGTAATTGTAAGCGAAATGGCTTTTATACGGTGCTGCGGCTCCACAAATAGCATACGGCCTCCATATTCTCCTATACGGTTGGGCGTAAGCATTGTTACACTGCAACCCGCCAGCACAGATTTAAATGCCTTTAAAAAAGACATTTGCTGCACATGGTTTACAAGCAATTTCCATTTAGCTGCCTCAATACCCCAATTAATAAACAACAGTGTAATTACCAATAAAAATTTCCAGTTTTGCCAGCCCAGTTTAATTTGCTGCCAGCGCTGTGCTAAATCCGGCTGGCGCATTACCTGCCGGTATAAACTGTAACTGATAATTATAAACAACACCGGCCCTAAAAACCAGTTGAGTAATATTTTAATATTTTTGTTCAATACACAATGTTACTTCAATTATTAAACACAAAAAACAATTAAGTGCCCAAACAAAAAGCTACTGTTATTTTAGGAATTGACCCCGGTACCATTGTAATGGGCTATGGATTAATTGAAGTGCGGCAAAGCAATATTACATTGCTGGAAATGGGTGTGCTTAAACCGGGAAATATAAAAGACACTTATAAAAAACTGCAGCTGATTTTTGAAACAGTCAGCGGTCTTATAGTTAAATACAAACCCGATACATTTGCCATTGAAGCGCCCTTTTTTGGCAAGAATGTACAGAGCATGCTTAAACTTGGGCGGGCACAAGGGGTGGCTATTGCTGCTGCCATGCAGCATGGTATTGATGTTACAGAATACTCACCCAAAAAAGTAAAGCAAAGCGTTACCGGTAATGGCAACGCTGATAAAGAACAGGTGATGAAAATGCTGCAGCGCATTTTACAGTTTACCGAAAACCCAAAACATTACGATGCCACCGATGCACTGGCAGTGGCAGTATGTCATCATTTTCAAAATAAAACATTACAGCCTGCTGCAAAAAAATTAAAAGGCTGGGATGCGTTTATTGCACAAAACCCGGAAAGGGTGAAGAAGAAATAGCGCAAAGCTGAAAACTAAAGGCATAAAACTGCTTTGCAACAACATTTAATTAACATAACTCTGTTTCATCTTTGCAAATAATAAAACTGCTTTTGCAAAACTGCCGGGGTTTACATAACAACAAGCTGTAAGCCACAAACTATAAACTCAAAATGGTTATCCGTTCAAAAACATTACGGCTGGTAATACTAATAAGCTCTGTGCTTATTGCTGTAATTGTTGCCATACAGTTATTCTGGCTGCAAAAAGTTTACCGTTACGAGGAAAAGCAGTTTAACATCAATGTTTCTAAAAGCATCCGTTCGTTATACAAAGACATGCAGCTGGTAAACGATGTAAGTGATTTTGCACAAAAAGAAATTAATAATCCGCAGCCCGATTTATATTTATTAAAAATAGACTGCACGCCTTTTACCGACAGCTTATGGCTAAACCTGAAAGAAGAGTTTACAGATTTTGATGTATACACCGATTGCAAAGCCGGTATTTACAGCCACGAAAAAAAATTGTTTACCACAGAAAAATATATTGACCTGCCGGATGCATACGACTCTTCCACATCGAAAGCAGCCATACCGCTTTTACAAAGAGAGTATTCTTATCTGTCGCTTTACTTTCCGCACCGTGGCGAGTACATTTTAAAGCAAATGTATTTTTGGATTGCATCGGGCATAATGCTGCTGCTGGTGCTTACTGCGTTTGGAGCCAGTGTATTTTATTTATACCGGCAAAAGTTTTTTAATGAAACACAAAAAGACTTTGTAAATAATTTTACTCATGAGTTTAAAACACCGCTTGCTGTAATTAAAATTGCCAGTGAAGTATTGCAGCAGCCGGATATTGCTCAAAAACCGGAGCGCCTGCATAATTATGCCGGCATTATTGGCGAGCAAACCACTCACCTGCAAAGCCAGGTACAGCGCCTGCTGGAAATTGCTTATACCGATCGTACCTCACTGGCGCTTGAAAAAACCACCTTTGTTATTAACGATGTTATTAAAGAAGCCATTACCAGCCTGCAGCCGCTGATTGATCAAAAAAATGCGGTTGTGAAAACAGATTTTACACAGGGCAATGTTTTATTAAATGCCGACCGTTATTACATATTGCTTACGCTTATTAACCTAATTGAAAACGCAGTAAAGTATACAATCGCTAACCCTGAAATAGCCATTAAAGCATACAGCGATGGCAATGATTGCTGCGTGGCTGTTACCGATAATGGCATTGGCATAAAAGAAGAATACCACAAAAAAATATTTGACCGTTTTTTCAGAATTACAAAAGGAGAACTGCACACTGTAAAAGGTTTTGGGCTTGGCCTGAATTTTGTAAAAAAAGTGGTGGAAGCACATGGCGGCAAAATTGAAGTGCAGAGCGAACCCGGAAAAGGAAGTACATTTACCATGAAAATTTCCATGCAATAAATTATACCATGAGCAAGGCAAAAGTTTTACTGGCAGAAGATGACATGAGCCTGAGTTTTGTTATTAAAGATAATTTGCAGGATGCCGGTTATGAAGTAACACATTGTGCGGATGGCGAAGCCGCCTGGCAGCAGTTTCAAAAAAAAGATTTTGATATTTGTTTGCTGGATGTGAATATGCCTGTTAGAGACGGCTTTTCACTTGCAAAAAAAATACGGCAGCAAAGCGATGTAATACCAGTTTTATTTATCACTGCCAAAAGCCTTGAAGAGGACCGTATAAAAGGTTTTCAAACCGGGGCAGATGATTATATTATAAAACCCTTTAGCATGCAGGAACTGCTGCTGCGTATGGAAGTTTTTTTACGCCGCACAAAAAAACTGCAGAGCGATGCTGCAGAAGAATATGCAATAGGCAGTTTAAAATTTGTATACCATAATTTAAAAATAACCGGTGCCGGCAGCACCAGTTCCCTTACACAAAAAGAAGCCGACCTGCTTAAATTTTTTGCCCTGCACCCCAATAAAATTTTAAAACGTGAAGAAGTATTATTAAATGTGTGGGGTAAAGATGATTATTTTTTAGGCCGCAGCATGGATGTTTTTATTACCAAACTGCGCAAGCATTTAAAAGCCGATCCTTCAATATCGTTAGAAACGATACATGGCGTTGGTTTCAGATTGGTGGTGGGATGAAATTTATTTAATCTGGTGTGAAAATTTATATCGCACTAAAAGTTTGTTCAAATAATTTCTAAACCCACTGCTTAATCCATCGCTAATATAATAAGCAGCTTCGCCTTTACCCACTTTACCTTGCTGTTGTTCGGGTATAGTTATACTGGAATGCAAACGGTTACAATCCAGACAAATAGTAACATGAGCTATTACCTTCCCCTTTCGATAATACACAAACCCTAAATGCGGATCGAAACAGGCAGCTGTTGGCCAACCAAATGATTTTTTATTATTAAGGCGTTGGTTGAGTGCTACAATTTCAGCTTGTTTTAATACAGTTTGCTTTTTGATGTTTTTCGCAAGGCCTCCCTTTTCATTAATAATGTATAAATCTGTTCCTTTACCTCCCTCAAAATCATACATTCTCACACTGTCATATTTAAGTTTTGAAAACTTTATATTTTTTTGACCAAAAACTTGAAAACAAAAAAGTGTGCAAAAAGAAAAGACAAGAAGAATACGCATGATTGGTGATTCGGTTATTGATTATAAATACCTCAAAATAGTTTCCTGCACATTTTTCAATTCTTCTGCACTCAGTTTTAATTTTCCCCGTGTAAAATTTAAATCATCTGCTTCGTTAATGGGCAGCAAGTGTAAATGTGCATGTGGCACTTCAAGCCCTACAACACTTATGCCGCAGCGGTTGCAGTCAAATGCTTTTTCAATGGCATGTGCAATAGGTTTTGCAAACAGCAGCAACTGGCTTAAGTAAGCGTCTTCCAAATCAAAAAACTTATCGGTTTCTGTTTTGGGTACCACCAGTACATGGCCCTCCACTAAAGGAAAAATATCCAGGAAAGCATAAAACTGTTCGTTCTCTGCAATTTTATAAGAGGGTATTTGCCCGGCAATTATTTTGGAGAAGATCGTCATTCAGTATGTTTTTATAAATTTAATTAAAAGACATGGCACTAAATAAATACGCTGCAATAAAAGTTGAAAAAAGGTATGCAGTTGAAGTGATTGATTAAAATCAAGTTTTCGCAAAACTAAATTTTAACAGAACAAGTTCGCAACAATGCTGCATCAAGGAACAAATGCTGGTAACAAAAAATAAGCAGCTTCGTCACTTCGCCTGGAATAATAAAAAAAGCCTGCCCAGTTTGGGCAGGCTTTTTTACTGTTTAAAAGTTTTATGCAGTAATATCTTCTATTTTAAATTTTAATACACCTGCGGGTACAGTAATTGTTGCTTCTTCACCCACTTCTTTACCAAGCAATCCTTTGCCAATGGGTGAAGTAACAGAAATTTTACCTGCTTTTAAATCTGCTTCTTTTTCTGATACTATCTGGTAAGTAACCTTCTTTTTAGTGCCTAAATTGGTTAATGTTACTTTGGTAAGTATGCTTACTTTACTGGTATCAATATTGCTTTCGTCCAGTATACGTGCAGTTGCAATAACGCCTTCCAGGTATTTTATTTTAGCTTCCAGCATCCCTTGTGCTTCTTTGGCTGCATCATACTCGGCATTTTCTTTTAAGTCGCCTTTTTCACGGGCTTCTGCAATGGCTTTACTGGCAGCCGGACGGTCCACTCCTTTCATATGCTGCAGCTCTGCCTTCATTTTTTCAAACGTGTCCTGTGTTACATAATTCGTTCCGCTCATAAAATTTCTTTTTAGTAAAGAGAAAAAAAATACAACGCCCCGGAATGTCCAAGGCGTTGCATGTATTACAAAAATAGCGAAAATTTTAAATTCCGAGCTTTTCCAGCACTACTTCGCTCATTTTATAAAAAGCTTCGTGGCTGTAGCCTGCAATATGCGGCGTAATAATTACATTGGGCTGGTTGCTAAGCCATGCAAGTTGCTGCTTTTCAGTATCGGTATATGTTTCCAATTTTTCGTTTTCAAGTACGTCCAGCCCTGCACCTGCTGCTTGGTTTTGCTGCAATGCCGTAATTAGTGCAGCTGTATTCACCACTTTACCTCTTGATGCATTTAGTATGTATGGCTTTTGTTGCAAAGCATTAAAAAAATCAGCATTGGCCATATGGTATGTTTCGTCTGTAAGCGGCACATGAAAACTTATAGCATCTGCATAGCGGCACACTTGTTCCAGGCTGGCTTCTTTAATATAACCACCGCCAAAACCAAATTTATATTTATCGTAAGCCAGTACGGTAACATTAAAAGCTGCAAGCAGTTTTGCAAATGCTCCGCCGGTATTTCCATAACCAATAATACCTACAGTTTTGCCGGTTAATTCTGTGCCGCGGTTGGCATCTCTTATCCACTCACCATTTTTTACCTGTGCAGCACTGCTGTTTATTTTATTCAGCAGGTTTAACAGCAATCCCAATACATGTTCAGCCACTGCATTGCGGTTACCTTCGGGGCTGCTAACGCAGGTAATGCCCTTTGCCTGTGCATATTCCACATCAATTAATTCCATGCCGCTGCCCAGGCGGCCTATCCACTTTAAATTAACGGCCTTATCTAAAATTGCTTTATCAATTTTTAAACGTGTGGTTACAATAAGCCCTGCTGCTTTATCAATTAAAGCCAATAGTTCGTTGTAAGAAATTTGGGGGCTGTATAAAACCTGGTATTGTTTGCTTTCAAGTCTTTCAACTAAATAGCTGTGTACTTTTGCAGTAACAATTACCAGTTTTTCATTTTGTGTAGTAGCCATTTTCTTCAGCAATTTTATCCTGCTGCAATCATACTAATTTCAACATTTACATTTTTAGGCAGTCCTTTTACCGCAATCGTTTCCCTTGCCGGAAAATCTCCACTAAAATATTTGCCATAAATTTCATTTACCTGGCCAAACAATGCCATATCACTTAAAAAAATTGTTGTCTTCACTACATTATCAAAATTCATAGAAGCTTCGGATAAAATAGCTTTCAGGTTTTGCATTACCTGGTGTGTTTCTTCAGTAATATCTGCCATAGCCAGTTCGCCGCTGCCGGGTTTTAAAGCCACCTGGCCAGATATGAATAATAAATTGCCTGTTTGCACTGCCTGGTTGTAAGGGCCAATTGGGGCCGGCGCATTAGTTGTATTGATAATTTTTTTTGCCATAATTTTTTATTTGTGCTAAATGCAAATATATCTTTTTACAACCACCTATTTTTGCAAAAATATTTTTCATGCAATTAGTAGTACTGGCGGAAGATGAACAATGGAAGGAACTGGCAACAGTTACTGCCGGCGTGGAATGGGTAAGAGCTGCAAATCCTTTTTTATTGAGTGCATATGATAATGCAGCTGCCTTTTTTATTTTGAAGAATATTATCACAACAGATTTTTCAGCAACGGACAAACCTGTTTTTATTAACAGCGTAACAAATACCCTGCTGTATATGCGTATGCCAAAAAATGTTTTGCGGATAAATGGCTGGCATACTTTTTTACAACGGCCACTGTGGGAAGTTGCAGGTGAAATAACAACAACTGCTGAAAATATTTTACTGCAGATAAACAAACGCATTATTGCCGTAAAAGACGAGCCCGGCTTTATTGCAGGCAGCACTGTGGCAATGATTATTAACGAAGCTTATTTTGCTTTAGGGGATGCAATAAGCGATAAGACTGCTATTGATACCGCTATGAAACTGGGCACTAATTACCCCTATGGCCCTTTTGAATGGGCAGACAAAATTGGTATTACCAATGTGTATGAATTACTGAAAAAACTGAGCGAAACTGATACCCGTTACACACCTGCGCCTGCATTAACAGCAGCAGCTACACAATGATGAACTATATTTTAAATATTGATACAGCTACAGAAACAGCACATATATCCATTGCTGCAAACGGAACATTGCTGTACAAACTGGTAAACGAAGTACAAAAAGACCATGCTGCATTTGTGCAGCCTGCAATAGAACAGGCGCTAAAGGATACAGGGCTGAATTTTGCTGATATAAAAGCTGTTGCTGTAACTGCCGGACCGGGTTCTTATACAGGCATTCGTGTTGGCATGGCAAGTGCAAAAGGAATTTGCTATGCACTTAATAAACCTTTTATTGCTGTTAATACATTGGCAGTAATGGCTAAAGCTGCCACCCTGCAAATGAGTGACGAAAATATTTTGTACTGCCCCATGATTGATGCAAGAAGAATGGAAGTGTTTACAGCAGTTTATAATATTGCTTTACAAGAAGTGATGCCGCCTTGTGCGTTAATACTTGACGAGAATTCTTTTGCCGGTTATTTGCAACACAATACACTTTTATTTACAGGCAATGGTGCAGCAAAATGGAAACCTGTTATAAATAATGCAAACGCATTATTTCTTCAACTGGAACAATTACCAGTGGCGTTTGCTGCATTATCTTACCAGTATTACAGCAACAAAAGCTTTGCTAACCTGGCTTATACCGACCCTTTTTATATTAAAGAGTTTAAAGCCAACGGGTAAGAGATTATATCTATCTGTAAAAGGCATTTTTAAAAATTTTGATTAAAAAATAGTTGCATAAGCAATTGTTTGTATATTTTTACGTTACAGATATTGTTCAAGCATAATTAAAATTTAAAGCCTTATGATGGTTGCAACACAATCACACGGATCATCATCCGCAAAAACCAGTTCAATTTCTTCAACCACGTTTGATTATCATGCCAGCAAAAAAGCTGCAATGGTATTGCGTGCGCTTAACCACAAATTGCGTCAGCAGTTATTAAAACTGATTGAAGAAGAAAAAAAGATCACTGTTACAGAAATCTATGTGCGTCTGCGCCTGGAGCAGTCTGTAGCATCACAACACCTGGCTATTTTACGTAAAGCCGGTATTGTAATTACTCAACGTGATGGTAAGTTTATTTATTACTCGGTAAACTTTAAACGCCTTGAGGAAATTGAGACTTTTGTAAAGCAACTGGTAGGTTAATCTTTTTTTACGAAGCGTTAAAACGTCCTGCTATTTGCGGGACGTTTTTTATTTTTGCATAAACTAAACTACGCAAATGTTCATAAAACAATTATACACCGGCTGTTTAAGCGAAGCCGCTTATTACATAGAAAGCGAAGGCGAAGCTGCCATTATTGATCCGCTAAGGGATACTGATGAATACATTATACTGGCTAAAGAAAACAATGCCGGTATTAAATATATTTTTGAAACACATTTTCATGCCGATTTTGTAAGCGGGCATTTAGACCTTAGCAAACAAACCGGCGCACCCATTATTTACGGGCCCGGTGCTGTAACCAGTTTTACAGCCCATATTGCAAAAGATGGTGAAATTTTTAAACTGGGCAAAGTTACTATTGAAGTGCTGCATACCCCAGGCCACACCATTGAAAGCACCTGTTATTTACTGCGTGACGAAAACGATAAGCCTTATGCCATATTTACCGGCGACACTTTATTTGTTGGTGATGTGGGCCGCCCCGATTTAAGCAGTGGCAATTTAACCAGCGAAGAACTGGCAGGTATTATGTACGATACCATTCACAATAAAATTTTGCCATTGGCAGATGATATTATTGTTTACCCTGCACATGGCGCAGGCAGCAGTTGCGGTAAAAATTTAGGCCCAAATACTTTCAGCACTATTGGCGAAGAAAAGAAAACAAATTATGCATTACAGCCTCAAACACGTGATGAGTTTATAAAAGCAGTTACCACCGGTTTAAGTGATGCACCTAAATACTTTGCCATTAATGCACAAATAAACCAGCAGGGTTATGAAAGTTTGGATGCAGTGAAAGAAGAAGCATTAACAGCTTTAAGTGTTGCAGATATAAAGAAAATGCTGGCAGATGATGTATTGCTTTTAGATACAAGGCCTGCTGTGCAATTTACCGAAGGCTTTGTACCGGGCAGTATTTTTATTGGGCTGGAAGGCCGCTTTGCTGAATGGGCAGGCGCTTTGCTGCCATTTGATAAACCCATGATTTTAGTTACCGAAACCGGTAAGGAAGAAGAAACCGTAATACGTTTGGCAAGAGTGGGATTTGATAAAATGAAAGGTTATTTGCAGGGCGGATTTGAATCATGGCAAAAAGCCGGTGAAAAAGTGGATATGATTATTAACGTGGAAGCTGATGAACTTGCAATGGATTTACCACACGATCCAAATATTGTTGTAGTGGATGTACGCCGTGAAACTGAATATGGCGATGGGCATATTAAAGATGCACAAAATATACCGCTGAATGAAATGACAGATGTTGCCAGCATTGCAGATTTTGAAGACAACCAGAATTTATATGTGCATTGTGCCGGTGGTTACCGTAGTGTAATTGCTGCATCTTTAATGAAGCGGCAGGGAATACATAATTTAAGGAATGTTTTAGGTGGCTGGAGTGCAATAAAAGAACAAAAGAAAATTAAGACAGAAAAGGATAAGAGTGTGTTGAATTGAGTTGTATTAAGTGTTTGGGCCTAATGAAGCTTTCTAATTTTAAGACACAATTGTGCATATATGAGAATCCATATTCTTGTACCACTATTATTCCTCATGCAGGACTGTTACTCCCAAATAATCAGCGGTAAAGTGCGTGACTTAGAAACTAAAAAGCCTTTAGCAAATTCTTCTGTGTACTTAGTTACTCAGGATAATACTGATGATACTGTTAATATTTATTATTTTACCTTTATCAAATACAAGATACTTTTTCAAACAAAAACAGATTCTACTGGCTATTATTCTTTTAATAATTTAGTTCCAAAGTCCTGTAGCATTATTGCCGATTTTATCATGCCAGAAATAAAGAATTTAGGTTTTCATGGCTTACGTCAGGATATTGACTCAAGTACTGATATCGCCACACAAATCAATTATTACAAGGTATTTTATTTGATGGTAACATGCCCTTATGATAAAACAAAGGATTGGGCATTCTGCCCAAAATGTAGAAAAAAAGACAAAGTTGTTCCTATTATTTATGGCCTCCCAATATTTAATGAAGACGGAAAAATCGGTGGGTTAAAACCTGGAGAATACGCTTTGGGAGGGTGTGTGATGGATTCATATTGTAACCCTTCAAAAACCTGTCTTCGATGCAAATCACCATTCTGAAAAGTATTTAACTTTTACCATTCTTGATTGCTTAACTAACATCTATTTTACTTATCCATCCACAAACTCCGGTACTCCTCCTTCCACTCAAACTTAAACCTGCGGTGGCTCCATAAATAATTGGCAGGGTCTTGTTTTATTGTTTGTTCTAAAACATCACGGTAGCGGCGGGTAAGTTCCCCGGTTGGCAAATCAGTGCTTCGCTCTGCCAGCAGCGTAACATCAAAATGATAGTGCCCACGTTTTACTTTTTTAAAGCCTACATACACCACCGCTGCATTATTTTTTAGTGCGCCTTTTTCCGGGCCTGTTACAAATGGTGTAGGCCTGCCAAAAAAATTAAGCCAATAGCCTGATGTGGGTGCACCGGGGTTTTGGTCTGCTGCCAGTGCCAGCATATACTGGCTTTTAAAAACATCATGCATTTTATTTTTGAAATCGGTGGCGCTTATAAGTATGGTGCCATAGCGGCTGCGGAAATCAAAAAATATTTTATCCAGCGCTTTATTTTTTATAGGCATATATATACCTACAAAGGGAATTTTTAAATTCATAGCGTACAACAAATTGGCGTATTCCCAATTAAACTGGTGCCCCGCCATAATATTTATGTTATACCCTTTTTCTATGAGTGCATTTATAATTTCAAAGGAGCCTGTGCTGCGCTTTTCAATTTGCTTTTTTGAAATAGAAATGAATTTGATGGTTTCTATAAACGTATCGGTAAAGTAACGGTAGAATTTTTTTGCAATTTGCTTTCGCTCCTGTTCCGTTTTTTCCGGGAAGGCAATACTTAAGTTATGCAGCACCACATTTTTCCGGTAACCAATTACATGGTACAGTAAAAAAGCTATAAAATCACTTATGCCATATAAAATAAAAAATGGCAGCAGCGATACAAGGTATAGTAATGGATAAATGATGTAATACATTGGAAAGAAAATTCTAAAAAATTAAAACCTAAATTCTAAAAGTAAAATTCTGTAATAATGAACAAAGGTATGCCGTTGAAGTGTGATTCTTCTTTCCTTTCACTGAAAGAAAAGAAGAACAGAACAAGTTCACAACGATGCTGCCATGAAAAGCAAATGCTTGTTGCAAAGTATTCAACAATCAATTTTCAACACCCAACATTCAATTGAAAAACACCACTTCGCTTTTATCTTCGCTGGTTTCCCCTTCAGGCGGCGGAGGGGGTTTTCTCTTCCCAAATCATACTTAAATGCACAATGGTTTCTGCTGCTTTGGCCATGTCTTTGGTGCCAATCCACTCCAGCTTGCTGTGTATGTTTTGCATACCAGTAAAAATATTGGGGCAGGGCATACCCAAATAACCAAAGCGGCTGCCGTCGGTGCCGCCGCGGATGCTTTCTTTTTTTACAGTAAGCCCGGCACGCTGTATGGCTTCGTCTGCATAAGCAGCCACCTGCGGATAGTCACGCAGCACATTTTTCATATTGCGGTATTGCTCCTGTGTTTTATACTCCATGGTGGCGCCTGGAAATTTTGCCACTACTGCTGCTGCAATTGCTTTTAACCTTTCGTGATGCTGCTGCAAAGTTGCATCATCAAAATCACGAACAATAAATTGTATGGTGGCTTTTTCTGCAATGCCATTTACCGCCACAGGATGTACAAAGCCCTGCATTTTATCTGTTGTTTCGGGGCTCCATTCATTTTTTGGCAATGCTTCTAAAACAGCGCCTGCAATTTTTAATGCATTTACCAATTTATCTTTTGCATAACCGGGGTGCGTAATAACGCCGTTAATAATAATTGTTGCGGCATCGGCACTAAATGTTTCATCTTCCAAACTTCCGGCTTCGCCACCATCTAAAGTATAACCAAAAGCAGCGCCCAGTTTTTGCATATCCACTTTTGCGGTGCCCTGCCCTACTTCTTCATCAGGCGTAAATAAAATTTTTATATCGCCGTGTTTAACGTTGGGGTATTGCATAAAATACATGGCCGCTTCCATTATTGCAGCCACACCGCTTTTATCATCGGCACCCAACAAGGTTAAACCGCTGGCGGTAATTACACCATAGCCAATATGTTCTTTTAAGTAAGGTGAATTATTTACACTCAACACTTGTGTATTATCATCGGGCAATACAATATCGTTACCGTCATAATAACGGTGATGAATGGGTTTTACATCGGTGCCACTGCAATCAGGCGCTGTATCCACATGCGCACAAAAACAAATGGCAGGTATATTTTTTTTATCACTGTTACCGGGAATGGTTGCATACACATATCCATACTCATCAGTGGAAGCATCGGTAATGCCCATGCCATATAATTCTTTCAGCAATAATTTACTTAAGTCTTTTTGTTTTTCTGTTGTGGGATGAGCAGTGCTGTTAGGGTCGCTCTGTGTGTCTATGCGTACGTATCGCATAAAGCGGTCTGCAATGTTGTCGGGGCTTATTTGAATCATGGTAAAATATATAAATGCCGAATTTGTGAATATCAAATGTTACCGGGTTTAAGAACATTCGATATACAACACCCGAAGTTAAAAAAAAGCAGCCTGCTTTTACAAACTGCTTCAATATTCATTATCAATTATAAATTATCAATTAATAGCAACCAGTTCAATATCAAACACCAGCTCTTTACCGGCTAAAAAATGATTGGCATCCAGCATAATCACATCATCTTTTACTTCCAGCACCACAACAGGTACAGGCTGGCCCATCTGGTTGCTCAGGGTTAATTGCATACCGGGTTCCAGTTTCATATCGGCTGGTACGTTTTCTTTTGGAAAAGGAATAACCGCTTCTTCACTTCTTTCCCCATAACCTTCCGCTGCAGGAATATTGATTGTTTTTTTATCGCCTATTGCCATACCCGGAATAGCGGCATCAAAACCTTTAATCATTTGCCCTGCGCCCACTGTAAATTCCAATGGTTCTCTTCCGGCGCTTGAGTCAAATTCTTCACCGGTTGTTAACTTGCCTGTATAATGTACTTTTACATTATCGCCATTTTTTGCTGTACTCATTTTTTATTTTTTTTGTTGTCAACTAATTAATTTGTTTCAACATCGTTCCGCCGCTGGCGGACACTTTAACATTTTCAGCTTTATTCAGCATTGCCCTAAATGCGCAGCAGCATTGATTTATATTGAAACCGGCTGCAAATTACTTGATAAAAGGGAGAGTGATTTAAAAACTTTTCAGCACCTTTAAGGCATGAAAAAACTGATTAGCTGTTTCATTTCGTTTTTAGTAATTGCCGGCACTGCCACGGCGCAAAATAAAATTATTCCCGGTGCTGAAAGAACAGCAGTTTATTTTCCGCTGCTGAAAGGCAAGGCCGTAGCAGTTTTTGCCAATCAAACCAGTATGGTGGGCAATACACACCTTATAGATACATTATTGAAAAGCGGTATTAACGTAGTTAAAATTTTTGGGCCGGAGCATGGTTTCCGCGGCGATGCTGATGCAGGCGAACACGTGAGCGATGCAAAAGATAAAAAAACAGGTATAACTGTAATAAGTTTATATGGCAGCCACCACAAACCCACTCCAGATGATTTGAAAGGTGTGGACGTACTGGTATTTGACCTGCAGGATGTAGGCTGCCGGTTTTACACCTACATCAATTCTATGCAGGATTTTTTAGAAGCAGCATTGGAAAATCACAAACCATTATTATTGCTTGACCGGCCTAACCCCAATGGTTTTTATGTAGATGGCCCCGTGCTGGACCTGAAATTTAAAAGTGGTATTGGCTGGCAGCCTGTACCCATTGTTTACGGCATGACGATGGGTGAATATGCCATGATGCTGCTGGGTGAAAAATGGATATCGAAAGAAGCGGTTGCTGTTAATGCATATAATATTACCACCAAACCCAATGCAGATACACCATTTCATTTTATGGTTATTAAAAACCAGAACTACACACACAAAAGCAAATACGTGCTGCCCGTAATGCCCAGCCCCAATTTAAAAACAATGCAAAGCATTTATTTATACCCCAGCACCTGTTTAATAGAAGGTACTGTTTTAAGTGAAGGCCGCGGCACCGATTATCCTTTTCAAATTTTTGGCCACCCCAGCTTACCCAAAAACCTGTACAGTTTTGTACCCAAACCCAACCTGGGCTCAAAAAGCAGCAAGTGTTTTTATCAAACCTGTTATGGCTGGTTTATTAATGGCAATAATGAAGAAATTTTGAAAATTGTGGATGGCAAAATTCAGCTTAAATATATTTTAGATGCTTACAAACTTTTTCCCGGTAAAGACAGCTTCTTCCTTAAAAATAATTTTATTGACAAACTTGCCGGCAACAGTATTTTTCAGCAACAGGTAAAAAAGGGTAAAACAGAAAAAGAAATTAAACAAAGCTGGCAACCGGGCCTGGTTAAATTTAAAGCTATACGCAAAAAATACCTGCTGTACAATGATTTTGAATAATAGCCTGCCTTAAATCAACTGCATTTGCATAGCAGCTTTTATAAGTGATGCTATATTGCGGGCATCAAACTTTGCCAATAAATTTTTACGGTGGGTATCAACTGTTGTTACACTTATAAAAAGTTTGCCTGCAATTTCGTTGTTGGTTAATCCATCAGCAATTAGTTCCAGCACTTCTTTTTCACGGCGGGTTAACACAGGTATGTCTCCTTCATTATTTTTTCGCAGCGATTGAGCTGCTTCATCACTTAAAAATGTTTTTCCGCCGGCAACAGCAGCAATTGCTTCCATTAATTCTTCCTGTGTGGCATTTTTAAGCACATAGCCGCTGGCACCATTTTCTATCATTTTTTGTATAAAACTCTGCTGGTTAAACGTACTTAAACCAATTACAAAAACTGCAGGGTATTTTTCTCTTACCTCTTTACACAAATCAATACCACTTTTATCGGGCAGGTTTATGTCCATTAAAATAACATCGGGCTGTTGCTGCTGTAAAAAAGCCAGACAGCTGGCTGCATTAGAGGCATGGCCTGCCCATTCAATATCTTTTTCGTTTTGCAATAAAGAGCGGATGCCCTCTATAACCATGTAATGGTCGTCAACAATAAATACTTTTGTGCGCATAGTTTATGCATTTATTTCAATATGAACTGAGGTGCCTTTTCCCGGCCCTGACTGAATATCTAAACTGCCTTTTAAAAACTCAACCCTGCTTTTAATATTTGTCCACCCAATACCTTTTACTTTATGCATTTGTGCAACATCAAAACCTTTACCGTCATCTTCCACTGTTACTGCAATCTGTCCATCCAGCTTTGTTATTTGCACAATGGCATTTTTTGCCGCAGCGTGTTTCATAGTATTATTAACCAGCTCCTGTACTACACGGTAAATAGTAATTGCAGTTGTTTGTTCCACCGCTGCGTTTTCCATACCAATGCTTTGATAGGTTACATTCAATGCGCCACTTTGATTAATGTCGTTACAGAAATCTTTCAAAGCAATATCCAGCCCAAATTTTACCAATATTTCAGGCATCATGTTATGCGCCACACGGCGCATTTCTTTTATAGAGCTGTCCAGCATATCCATGCTGCGTTCAAACGACTGGTTGTTTTCCAGTGTCATTATCAAGTTATCTTTCATAGCGCCCATAGCATATTTTATGCCGCTGAGCATACCACCCAACCCGTCATGTAAATCTTTTGCAAGGCGTGTGCGTTCCTGTTCCTCTCCTTTTAAAACTGCTGCTGTAGCTGTTAATTGCTGTTGCATTTCCAAATCGGCAATGCGTTGTTGTTGCAGTTTTTGTTTATGACGGTAGTTAAGGTATAAAAGCGACAATGTAACCAACAGCAATAATGTACTGCCAGACAATAAATAATTCAGTGAACTTTTTTGTGCAATAATATCCTGCTTTGCCTGCAATTCCAGTTCCTTTTTTTGTGCCTGGTATTTTGCTTCCAGCTCAAAAACTTTTTTCTGGCTGTTGCGGCTCTGTACTGAGTCATTCAGCTGTACATATTTTTTTAAATAGTTAAAGCTTTCCGTAATGTTCCCAGATTGTTCCTGGGCATATACCAAATTAAGCAGGCTGGTTGTTTGCACTTCATCAAACTTATATTCTTGTGCCAATGCTAAAGCCTGTTTAGAAAACCTGAGTGCAGTAGCATATTCTTTCTTTTTAAGGTAAACCTGCCCCAGGTTTTGCAGCGCCAGCGCAATATCATACTGTGTGTTGATGGCTTTAAAAGATGTTAGCGCTGCATTGTAGTATTTAATAGCAGAGTCGTACTGCAATGCTTTATTGGCAAAATATTGCCCGGTATAATTGTTAAAAATACCAATGGCAAAAGTTATACGCAGTGGTTGAGCAAGTGCCAATCCTTTTTTAGAAATGTAAACGGCACTATCGTAATCTTTAATAAAATTATATGCATCTGCCAGCGTAATTAATCCACGTATTATTAAGCCAGTATCTTTTGCGTTTGCTGCCAGGCGGTTTGTTTCCCTTGCGTAAAAAAACATTTTAGCCGTGTCATTTAAATATTTGTATATGCCCGAAAGGTTGTAATAGGAGTTTATAATTTTCAGTCCATCGCCATTTGCTGTAAAAACATTCATGGCACGCAGGTAATATGCCACAGCAGAATCATAATTCTTCCTGCGTTGAAAAATGGCTGCATAGCGGTTTAATATGGTGGCAGCCTGCGTGGTGGCTGCTTTGTCTTTTTTATCCTGTATTACGGTGTACGCTTTGTCCAGCAATAGTTTGCTGCTGTCTAATTTCATTTCGTAAAACAACAGCCCGGCACGCAAACCGTATGCAACAGAAAGCCCGTAAGCATAATTTATCTTAGTGCACAATGCTATTGATGATTCAATTGTGGCAATAGCTTTTAATGGGTCGGTAAACTGAATTTTTTCCGCATACTCATTCATGCGGTTGGCAGCAGCAGTGTCGTTACTGCCCGAAATAGTTTGTGCAGCCGTTTGCAAGGCTGCACAAAAAAACAGAATTATTACAAGTAAATAATGCCTCATACAGTTAATTCAATATGCACCGATGTGCCTTTGCCTTCGCCGGATTGTACATCCATAGTGCCTTTTAAAAACTCCACCCGGCTTTGAATATTCGTCCACCCGATGCCTTTTGCTTTTTGTAAAAGTACAGCATCAAATCCTTTCCCGTCATCTTCCACAGTTACTGCAACCCGGCCTTCCGTTTTTGCAAGCTGCACAATGGCAGTTTTAGCAGCTGCATGTTTAATGGTGTTGTTTATGAGCTCCTGCACAATACGGTATATGGTTATAGCAGTGGTTTGATTAATAGCTGCATTTTCCATACCAATGCTTTGGTAGTTTATTTTTAAAGCGCCGCTTTGGTTTATATCATTGCAAAAATCTTTCAGCGCTGTATCCAGCCCAAATTTTACCAAAGCCTCTGGCATCATATTATGTGCCACACGGCGCATTTCTTTAATTGAACTGTCAAGCATATCCATGCTTCGTTCAAACGCCTGTGCATTGTCGGGGGTCATTACTAAATTTCCTTTCATAGTGTTTAATGAGTATTTTATTCCTGAAAGCATTCCTCCCAGGCCATCATGTAAATCTTTTGCAAGGCGGGTGCGTTCCTGCTCCTCTCCTTTTAAAACAGATTCGGTAGCAGCTAATTGTTTTTCTGTTTCCAGTTCGCTAATGCGTTGCTGTTGTAATTTTTGTTTTTGTTTAAAGTTGCGGAAGCCAAGAAAGGAAATGAGTATTAAAGCAACTGCACCGCCTCCCAGCAAATAATTCAGTGTGCTTTTACGGCTAATTTCCAGTTGCTGTATTTTTTGTTCCGATTGCAATGCGTTTACTTCTTGTTGCTTTGCATCATAATTATACCTTGCCTGCCTGAATTCCATTTGACGCATATTATCCTGCTGGTATAAAGAATCTTTTATAACACCAACTGAATCTTTAAACGAAAATGCTTTTTCATATTTGCCCATCAGCCTGTACACCTGTGCATAATTTTCAAAATATTGCATTTTGGCTTCAGAAGGATTTGTATAATCCAGGTATTTTGCAGACGAATCGAGGTGTGCTGCTGCCAGTGCTGCCCTTTTCAACTCTGCCTCACAGGCAGCAATATTGAGATAGTTGCTGCCAATACCAACAGCAAAATTATTTGCAGTTGCCTGCTTCAAACAGGCAGTGTAATAATCAATGGCTTCCTGGTACAGTTTATTGTTATAGTAATACATGGCTTTCATAAAATCGCTCATGTAAACTATGTTTTGATTGCCCACTTCTTTTGCTAAAGCTTTTGCTGAATCAAGAATGGCAAGGCCGCTGTTTCCTTTTTTTGCAGCCACAAGGTTACCGCCATATGTAAAATATGCAGCGGTTAAAGTTTGCTTATCGTTGATTCGTTTTGCAAAGTCATATCCTTTTTTACTGATGGCCAGTGCTTCTTCCGGTTTATTCAATGTTGAATAAGCCATTGACATATTACTGTACAATGCAGCAAGATCAGGGCTGGCCGGGTTGTACTTAAGATAAATTTCTTCTGCACGTAAAAAATAATCCACTGCAGTTGCACAATCGCCACCAATGTAATGCACCAGCCCTGCATTAATAAGTGCCGATCCCAAAGAAACCTGCGCTCTTTTGTTTCCGGGGAATTTTGAAAACCCCTGCGCCGATTTATCCAAAAAACTAATTGCTTCAAATTTCCTGGAAGTAATACAGATTGTGCCATGCAAAAAATCTGCCTGTGCGGCAAAAAATGCATTGCCGGTTGCCTTTGCAATTGAGTCAACAGACGCATAACAACGCCAGCTCTCCACAGTATCTGTCAGCCTGCTTTTATTACCCAGCTGTACCAGCAAGCGTACCCTTTCAGAATCATTTGCCTCTGTTTTAATTCTGTTCTTTATGCTGTCAAGTACATGCTGCTGACCATACAAAGATGAAACAGCAATAAAAAACGCCGAAATAATTATACATTTTTTCTGCATGAGCCGAAGGTTTAGTTAGCCAGTTAATTGAAAGGCAATTTGGGCTTTACAAAAGAACATGATTCTCATTGTCCTTTTCTCCCTTTTTTCCATGATTTTTTACTTTCTCATAAATATCCTGCTTTTAAGGGATAGCTAAACCTATAACCAAATGCAATATTTACACACTAAATAAATAATATGAAAAAGCATTTTTGCTTGTTGCTTATATTAACCACAGGTTTGTTTGCAACAGCACAACCCGGCAAAAAAAATGAAAAGGAAAAACCGCCCACTCAAAAAGAAATGCAGGAAATGATGAAAGAGGCAGAAAAGATGATGGGTGAAATGAGCCCGGAGGATAAAAAGATGATGGACAGCATGGGTATTAAAATGCCCGACTTAAAAAAAACTGCAAAAAATGTTTCCGGTGTTAGCGATAAACAACTGGCAACAGCCTGGGAAGATGAAAACCGCATTGTGCCGAAAAGAGATGCAGCCCGTATTGCAGCCATACCCAATGCAGTTACAGATGCCCGCATGCCGGCTTATATAGCAGCGGTGCAAAAAAGTGTTACAGCAGTTTTAAAACCTGAGGCAGTGGCAACGGGTAATCAAGCGTACGGCTACATAAAATCCATCAGCAAAAATTCCGGTGCAGCAGGTAATATGGCTGTGGGCCTGTGGATGGCAGGCCAATCACAAATTGCCATACATATTTTAGGAAGACTTTGTACGGATGACGCCGCCAATACAGATAACCTCAACAACTATGCATCCATGCTCTCTATGCTGGATGCACCACAACTGGCCATACCCATTCTCAACAACCTGAATGCAAAATTTCCTAAAAACAGTACACTGCTTAATAACCTGGGTCAGGCATGGTTTGGTTTGGGAGAAATTGGTAAAGCAGAAAAATACTTAGACAGTGTTATCCGCATCTATGCCTATCATCCGCAAGCCAACTATACAAAGGCTGCCATTGAAGAAAGCAAAGGAAATATTTCACAGGCAAAAGAAGCTTTGGAAAAATCCATTTTACATTCTTATACCAAGGACAAAGAAGATAAGCTGGCAAAGCTTGGAGAAAAATTGAATACAAAAAGTTTCAGGCTGCCCAGGCGCACAAAAGCCGACCCAATGAATCTTGGTGGTTTCCAGGCACCGGGTTTCCCTTCATCGGTGGAAGAATGTGTACAATCAGAAAAAGAATGGACAGCATTTTTTATTCAGGTTAATGATAAAATGAAGCAACTGTCAAAACAGAAAAAGGAAGCGGATGAAATGGCGGTAAAAGACCAGCAGCAGCGAATGAATGCCGATTTAAATTTAGTAAAAGCAGCCATGGCTAACCCTGGTACTACCGGCGATTTTATATCAGTGCCCATGTTTGCAGACAGGGCGGGTAAAACATTAAGTGCATATACTGATTTGTACAGTAAAAAAATGACTGCGTTAGGTAAAAAGATAAGCGACTTTACGCAAGGCGAATGGAAAAACCTGAAGGATGCGTATGAAGATGAAATGAAAAAACTTCATGAGGAAGATGAAGAACAAACAGGCGAAGGAAAGCCCAACAAAGATTATTGCCCGAAGTATAAAGAAACCAGTGACAAGTATTTAAAAGCAGTAAATCCTAAGCTCTACCAGTTTTACCAGGAACAGTTACAGCTGCAGAAAGAATTCCTTAATGAAAATGCTTATTGGTATACATATATTCAGTGGCCGCCCATGTTCGAAGCTTCTAAACTCGGTTTGCAAATGAGCTGGCTGGGCACGCTGAAACAGGGAATGGGTGAAGGCGAACCTCCTTTTTATAATTTCCCCTTCGTTTCCATAACACAATATATATGCAAAAAAAACGAAAAAGAACCCGGCAAAACCAAGCTGCAGGAGTTTGATGATGTTGCCTGCCAGTACAACAGTAAAATTGATTTGAAAGCAGTAGTTATTGAAACCAATTGCAGCCATAGCAAAACCACTTATAACATGGGGCAGGTAAAGATTACCGAAAAAGAACTGGGAACAGAATACATTGGCAGCACTGTAAAACTAACACCTAAGGTTGGTATAGGCGGACAGGCTGGCCCCATTAAAATAGAAGGATCTATCGGCGCTGATGTTACTGTTGAGCTGGATAAAGATAACCAGGTAAAAGAATGGGGTGGCACCGTTACTGCTGGTATTGAAGCTGGTGTGGGTATTAGTAAAGGCCCTGTAAAAGCAGGCGCCACAGTTTCTGAAGCAGTGGAAGTGGAAATTGGCAGCAAAGGTATTGGTGATGTAACGATGGTAACCAAGGCTGAAGCAAGTGTTGGTGTAAAAGTGGGACCTGTTGGTAAATCAGTTCAGGTTGGTGTGGAAGACAGGGTGAGCCTAATAAGCGGGCATGGCAGCGTAACTGCTTCTGGTCCGTTGGGCACAGTCAAATTATCGCAGTGGTAAAATTATTTTACCGTTAGTGATTGAAAAATAACATTGGTTATGAAAAATTTATTCGAAGTTTTTTTTATTGGAATACTGCTAAGCTTTACATCAGCAAAAATGTTTGCTCAACCAACCATGCAGCAGCGTATTGAAGACAGTGTGATTGGCTGGAAGACAACTTACAATTTTAAAAACAAAATATACAAGCCTCTTGCTGTAGATGGGCAAACATTTTCTGCATACCAGCAATCATTACGGGATACATTCATTACCTGGATGCAAAAAAGCTATGTACCCATTGGCGGCTTTGGAGATATTTATCAAAAAGATTTCACATCACGTCAAAATAAATTTCCCGTGCCGCAATGCATTGGAATGACAGCCGGTATTTATGGTTTGTTTAAAAATGAACGTACCGGCAAATATGCGCTGACACCGAATGAAGACCATGATGATATTTTTATTTACACCAACACACTGGCAGGTATTAACAATGCAGCATTGCTAAGTTCGCAGGATGGTTTTTATTTTACCATGGCAAAACAAAACTATGCCAGCACTTTTACTAACCAGGCTGTAATAAATGCTGTAAAAGATTTTGGGCTGCACAGCGACCCAAGGTTTTCAAAATACATGGTTTATTTTCCATCGCAAAGCTGGGTAACTGTTGTACTAATTCCGGGTAACAAACTGCCCATTGTGCAATTAACAAAAGGAGAAGTGCTGGCACTTTGTGAAAAAGGTTTGCAGAGAGAACTGGAAGAAAAAAAGAACGAAGCCAGGCACATGTCATCTAACAATCCATCCTACTATGCCGGAGTAATAAAAGATTTGGATGAAAAGCAATATCCACAGTGCCTAAAAAACCTGAACACGTTAAAAGAAAAATATAAAGACCGGCTGAACGAACCTGCGGTTTTATACGGATGGGCAGGCCCTTCCTTTGCAGATTTTGTAAACAATAATACCACTCTGTTTGTGGAAGACTGGTATCAAAACATTGATGGTTATCCTGTTTACCGTTACACAAAAGAAGCGATTGAGAACAGTAAAAAAGACAAACCGCTTTGGGTGGAAGTTACCTGGCCTTTGCAAAAAAAAGGCACAAGGGTAAAATCTTACGAAGTGCATAAAGCCATGCTGCGCTATTTTAATTTCGATTATGTGTATGATTATTTTTTTAACCCTGAAAAAGTGAAAGGCATTGCCTACACACCATCAAACGCTGAAGAGCAAAAAACACAAATACAGCGGCTGAACAAAAATTATGCTGTTGCTGAAAATAAAACATTGCCGCAAGGCGTATTTTTTATGGATGATTTTTCCGCCAATGCAAATGGCAACAGGCCTGCAGGCTGGAGCGATTCAAGAGCCAACCCTGCAACTGTTGTTGAATTAAAAAATAAAACCGGTAAGTGGGTGCAGTTAGGGCATTCCGATTTATCCCCTTCGATAAAAAATTCTTTACCCGAAAATTTTACAATGGAGTTTGATGTGGCTACCGATGAATTTGAAGCAAGAGCTGGCGGAGCTCTAAAACTAAGTTTGAGTTCATACCCCACCACCTCCGAAGGTTTAATTGTCAGCAATTCTAAAGGCACAATTCTTGACTTACAGCTATTGGCAGGTAATGAAGCAGATTTCAACAACAATAATTATTCAGGCGAAGCAGCAACTATTATCAATTCCACCGTTGCAGGTTATGAAGGAAAATATAATGCTGCTTATGTTCCAAGAGAATTTACCAATAAAAAAACGGTTATTCATGCCACTGTAAAAGTGAATAAAGGGCAGGCTTCATTTTTTATTAATGGAAAAGAGATTGCCGTTACAAACAAGTTTAAAAAAGATTATTGCAATGATTGTGTTTGTAAAGGCATTCCGCCTAATACCGTATTCCGGAAAATTACTTTTACCAACCTCACAATAAGCCGTACTGTTGACGGAAAAATGCCCAATGTGTACATCAGCAACATAAAAATCACAAAAGAATAAAATGAAGCAACCAGTTTTAACAACAGCATTTATTTTTTTTTACTGTATTTCATTTGCACAACTTACCAATGAGCAACGTATACAGGACAGTGTAATTGGCTGGTGGAGTGATAACTATTATGACCGCAACTGGAAAGCGCAAACAGACCCCACTGGAAAAAAGAAAGAAGCTAACCTTAACAGCATGGTGGAGTGGATGAAAAAAAGTTATACGCCTGTTGGCGGGCTGGGCACTGTTACACGCTACTTAGAAAACGGCGGCTATGGTGTAAAGTTTATGGTATGGAATGTAAGCCATAAAAAAGAATGGACGGATGTAAAAGGGAATTTCAGGCCTATACCGGAAGAAAATACAAAATTTTACATGTCAGTTAATAAACTGTTTGGCGCATACCCCGCCAGTTTTGTAAATAATCCGGACCTGTTTGTTTTTACCTGGCAGTTAGACGGCTACCAGCAATTTGGCGGCACGCCTGAAAATGATAAACGCCTTGCAGGTATTCATCCAAATGCTTCAAAATATATCACCGTACGTAACGAAATGCAAAGTATCATTCTTGCACCCAACAACAAACTGCCCATTACGCCGGTAACAAAAGGAGAATTTATGCAACTGGCGGATGAAGCCCTTGCAAATAAATTTCTTACAGCAAATGATTTTGATAAAAAAGCTATTGAACGCATACGCAAAAACATTGCACAGCTAAAAGAAAAATATAAAAATTCATTGCAGGATGCTGCCCTTTTAAGCAACATGCAGCCAACTATGTACAACTTTGATTACAGCGACCCTTTTGAGCTTTCTGATAATGACCGCAAGTGGAAACGTTACTATCCTTTATATAAACTTACAGCAGATGTGCTGCAAAAATTAAAAAACGCAGAGCCGCAATGGTTAACTGTTTCTTTACCATTTGAAACACTTGAAAGCGGTAACCAGTTGCATGAACTGTACACCGCAGTTACTGAAAACATCAACTACGATTACATCTACAACTACTTTTATAACCCTGAAAAAATAAAAGGCATTACTTACAGGCCTGCAAATGAAGAACAGTTAAATGCAAGAATTACTGCTTACAGAAATAAATACAGGGCAGGCAGCAGCACTGTTGTTACCAATACAACGTTGCCGCCCGGGGTTCACTTTATGGATAATTTTTCAACCGGTATAATTGGTAAAGAACCTGCAAACTGGTTCTTTAACACATACTCCAAAAGGTGTTATATAGCCAGTGTTAAGGGCGTGGAAGGCAAATGGGTGCAGCTGGGCTATAACACACCATTATCTCCCACATTATTAAAAAAACCTTTGCCGCAAAATTTTACACTGGAGTTTGATGTAGTTACAGATGGTGATTATTCCACCCCTACCGGCGGCGCTGTACGTTTGGTTTTAAACAGCCGTAAGGCAACAGACAATGGTGCCGAAGTATCAGGAGGCAATGGAACAAGAGTGGAAATAAATATTACATCGGGCAATGAAGCTGATTATAACAATAATAACTACCGGGGTGAAGTACGCACTAAAATAAATTCCGCACCGTCAGAAAACAATCAGAATTATTCTGAAGGAATTTATGATGTAAAGCCCTTAAAGGAATTTACCAATGAACAAACCAAAGTGCATGTTGCTGTAAAAGTAAAAAACAATAACCTCGGCATTTTCATTAATAATAAAGAACTCACTTCATCATCAGGCTTTAAGCTGCTGTATGATGGCGCTTGTAAAGTGTGTGGGCTGCCTGCAGGCACCCTGATTAACAGTATTTTTTTTACCAATATCACCGACAAGTCAGATGAAATTAAAGTGTACATCAGCAATGTTGCAGTAACTAACCTGTAGAGCATTTTAAAATTTAAAAATCCTGTAAAAACAGGATTGCAAAGCATAGCGGCAATTTCCATCTTTACAATACAATAACGGCAGCTTCATTTGCAAGCCACAATCAAAAAAAATAAAATGAAAAAGCACCTGTTTATTTTAATAAAAATTTTTGTTTGCAGCGTAGGTGCACTCACGCAGAATACAGCAAATGCACAAAAAAAAGTAGTGCCTGTTTCGCAATCAGCTGTTACAGCCGTTGCATTACCTGCAGGTTCTAAAAAAGACAGCAGGCTGCTGGTAACTGCTGCTGCAAAAAGTTTACTGCAAACAGAAGCGCAAAAAACGGGCAGTACGGTTAACAATATAGAAGTGTTATACCTGCCGGTAACATTTACAAAAGATTCATTAATGCTGTTAATCGGCGCATCAGGCTGGGTTGCCACACCTGTTGCAACAGACAAAAAATATTTATGGTTAAAGAAAGACGGCCACTCCGTATTATCTTATTTTTCAACCAAAGAAATGCAGTCAGAATTTTATGTGGGAGAAACTACCATCAGTAACTCTTCATCTCAGCAACAAATCACCAGCACCGATGTAACACAGCAAAACCCTGCTCCTCCACAGCAACAAACCGAAGTGCAGCAAACTGCACAAAATAATAACCAGGCTGCAGTAAAAGATGGTTTTGCTTACAGCACTACCAACTTTGATGATGGCTGGACCAGTACTATACAAAATGACTGGGTACTGGTAACAAAAGGCGATATTAAAGTATACCTGTTTTATGCATTACCTTTTAATGGCTCCGATTTCACCGGCACAGGACTGAGAGCCAGGGATTATTATTGGGATAACTTTGTAACAAAATATTACACTGTTGAAACAAAACAATACAAGGACAATGGTGAAATAAGTAGCAGCTTACAACCCGACTATGTGGAAGGATGGGCCACCGACAAAGCCACCGGCGAAAAAAGATTTATTGGAATGCGCTTAGACAATGCTCCCAACACCGCCTATATTACCATTGGCTCTGCAAAAGATGAGGCATCATTATGGGCACAGTTTCCCAAAGCCAATGGTACTGGTTTTGGCCCTTCTGATCTTTCAAACATGAGCGGTTATAACAAATTTGCTATTGGAGAAAATGATATTTTAGGCACCTGGCAGGATGGTAACACATCCACCATGCAATGGTATTACTCTGCCGGATCCAGCAACCCCGGCGGTTATGCCGGCATGACGGTGGCTGCACGCAGTGCAACTTTCAATTTTAATACCGGAGGCAATTATACCAGTATTCACAATGGCGCAACCGGTGCAGTGGGTGCTATGACTACTTTTCAGCAAAATTATAAAGGCAAATACACCGTTACCAACTGGAGCATTACTGCCACTAACCGCTGGGATGGAAAAACAGAAGAGTTCAACAGCTGGTTTAAAGTAATACGCGGCGGAAGGATATTATGTATGGATAACGGCGGTATGCAATACCGGCTGGTAAAAACAAAATAAAAATATTTCTTTTTAAAATCAGCTGTTGTTCCCCGGTGCAGCATTGTTGCGTCGCACTCTTCAACAGTTTAAATACTATTGGGCTTTTATCAACAGTTATTTTAGTTCCGGCAGCAAAAACTTACCGGTAAAACTTTCTTTTACTTTTACCAAACCTTCCGGCGTGCCTTCAAATAACACATTGCCGCCACCATCACCACCTTCGGGGCCAATGTCAATAATATGGTCGGCCACTTTTATTACATCCATATTGTGTTCAATTACCAAAACAGTATTACCACGGTCAACCAGTTTGTTCAGCACATCCAGTAAATGCTGTATATCCTGAAAGTGCAAACCAGTAGTGGGTTCATCTAAAATATAAAATGTTTTGCCGGTATCTTTTTTACCAAGTTCAGTTGACAATTTTACACGCTGTGCTTCGCCGCCGCTGAGTGTTACAGCACTTTGCCCGAGTGTGATATAACCTAAGCCAACTTCCTGCAGCACTTTTATTTTACGGTATATAAATGGCACTGGTTGAAAAAATTCCACGGCTTCATCCACCGTCATATCCAGTACATCGCTGATGCTTTTTCCTTTGTAACGTATTTCAAGCGTTTCCCTGTTATACCTTCTGCCATTGCATTTTTCGCAATGCACATAAACATCGGGTAAAAAATTCATTTCAATCACACGCATGCCACCGCCTTCACACACATCACATCTTCCTGTTTTTACATTAAAACTAAAACGGCCGGCATTGTACCCACGAATTTTTGCTTCGGGCACACTTGCAAACAATGTACGTATATCAGTAAAAAAACCACAGTACGTTGCAGGGTTACTGCGGGGTGTACGGCCAATGGGGCTTTGGTCAATTTCAATCACCTTATCAATATTTTCCATGCCCGTAATTTTTTTATACGGCATAGGGTTGGCCTTGCTGTTGTAACAAAATTTGTTCAGCAGCGGGTATAATGTTTCATTTATTAAAGTTGATTTTCCGCTGCCGCTTACACCCGTTACCAAAATCAATTTACCCAACGGAAACTTCACACTTACGTTTTGTAAATTATTTCCGTTCACCCCTGTCAACTCAATAAACTTTGCATTTCCTTTCCTCCTTTCTTTCGGCACATCAATATTTTTCTTGCCGCTTAAATATTGTGCTGTTTCGCTTTTTGATTTTACTACTTCATCCGGTGTGCCTGCGGCAACAATTGCTCCGCCGTGTTTACCTGCTTTGGGGCCAATGTCAACTAAATAATCACTGGCCATCATAATATCTTTATCATGCTCCACCACCAATACACTATTACCAATATCACGTAAATTTTGCAGCGCTGTTATTAAACGATGATTATCTCTTTGGTGCAAACCAATACTTGGTTCATCCAATACATAAGTAATGCCCTGCAACTGGCTGCCAATTTGTGTAGCCAAACGTATGCGCTGGCTTTCGCCGCCACTGAGTGTTTTGCTGGGACGGTTTATAGTGAGATAAGTAAGCCCCACGTCTAATAAAAATTGCAAACGTTCTCTTATTTCTTTTAAAATATCTTTCGCAATGGCATTTTGTTTTTTATCCAGCCGCAGTTCAATACCATCAAACCATGCCGCCAAATTATCTAAATTCATGTCACCCAGTTCGGCAATATTGCGGTCAACAATTTTAAACCAAAGGCTTTCTTTACGCAACCTGGCGCCATTGCAGGTGCCGCATACTTTCAGTTCTGTAAATTTTTCCACCCACTCTCTTAAACCATCATTGCTTTGTGGCGATGAAAACCATCTTTTCAGCATCGGTATTATACCTTCATAACTGCCGGTATATTCCTGCGGCACTGTTTCATCACTTAAGTCCATTTCAAGCGCCGGGTTAATATCTTTATCGCCGTACAATAATAAATCCAGTTGCGCCTGTGGTAAATCTTTTACCGGTTTATCTAAATTGATTTTATATTTTTTTGCAAAGGCTTCCACCTGCCGGTACACACTGGCATCCCGTTCTTCGCCCAATGGAACTATGGCGCCTGCTTTTACACTCAGTGTTTTATCAGGCAACACTTCATCCATACTTATGGTATATACATTGCCCAAACCTTTACAAGTGGGGCAGGCACCATAAGGGCTGTTAAATGAAAATGCATTGGGTGATGGTTCTTCGTAGCTAATGCCTGTGTCTTCACACATCAGTTGTTTACTAAACTGTGTTACTTTATTATCGCCTTCAATTTGCAGAAATAGCAAGTCTTTGCCAAGCTGTAATGTTTTTTGCACACTCTGGCTCAGCCGTAATCTCATGTCATCATTCACCGGCATACGGTCCACCACCAGTTCTATATCATGAATTTTATAACGGTCTACCTGCATTTTAGGCGCCAGGTCTTTTATCTCTCCATCCACCCTCACTTTTAAATAACCTTTCTTACGCATTTCTTCAAACAATTCCCGGTAATGCCCCTTTCTTCCTCTTACCAACGGTGCCAGTAAGTTTATTTTTTTATTGCAAAAGCGGGTAAATATGGATGCCACAATTTCCTCTTCACTAAACTTCACCATTTTTTTGCCGGTGTTATAACTGTATGCTTCACCCACCCGTGCATATAACAAACGCAGGAAATCGTAAATCTCGGTAACAGTTCCTACTGTACTGCGGGGATTTTTATTGGTGGTTTTTTGCTCAATAGAAATTACAGGTGAAAGCCCGGTGATTTTATCAACATCGGGTCGCTCCATATCACCCACAAACTGGCGGGCATATGCACTAAAACTTTCCATGTAACGGCGCTGGCCTTCGTTATAAATAGTATCAAACGCCAGCGATGATTTACCGCTGCCGCTTACGCCGGTAAACACCACCAGTTTATTTTTGGGAATGGAAATATCAAGGTTTTTAAGGTTGTGCTCCCTTGCTCCTGTTACTTCAATAATATCATTATTAATTACCTGCTGCGGTAAACTCTTTTTTGCCTTTGCCATAAGTACTTACTGTGGTAAAGATAAAACAAAACAGGTGCGGTTTGGTTCAATTGCCACCGATTACACAGAAGCACTGAAAAATACAATACCTGAAATTTTGTGTTTCAATGCAGCTGTGGCAAATATCATTCGGCGCAGCCGGGTAAAACTTCTGTAATTTGCAGCATAATTTGTTTTATGCTGTTTAATTTATTTGGTAAAAAAGAAGAAACACCCCAAAGTATTTTTACCGACCGCTGTTACCAAACCACCAATGCAAAGCTGAAGGCCTGTGCTGCACTTGCCCAGCAACAGCCCGATACTTTTTTTATTTGCTGGTTTGCCGACACTTTAAAAAAGTTTACAAATTATTTTATACAGCAAGGACTGAATGAAAGCCTGGTTGTAGATGCCCGTCGTTTTAATACAGCCATGCTGCAAAATAAAAAAGCTGTTTTTACAGAACACCATCCACTGCACACCAAAGAGCTGGAACTGGTTAAAAACTGGCAACAGCAACCCATTATAGTTTACAGCGCTATGGACGAACCCCTGTTTATACATTTTGGCAGTGAAAAAATGCTGGGATTGATGAAACTGCTGGGTATGAAGGAAGACGAAGTAATAGAACATTCACTGGTTACAAAATCAATAATTAAAGGGCAGGATAAAATTGCAGGAATGGTGGAGATGGAGCAAAATGCATCATCGCAAAAGGAGTGGTTGGAGAAAAACCTCACTGCTTAACAAGTATTTACAATTGTATTACATTTTAATTTGGCAGATTACCGGTAATGCCATTACCTTTGCGCCAGTTCTTTAGTTAATCTTATCAAGAAAGGCAGAGGGTAATGGCCCGTTGAAGCCTTGACAACCTATCATTTATTTTCCTTCGACAAGTTCAGGATGACAAATGAAAAGGTGCCAATTCCATCACGCCGCCGGCGTGACAGATAAGTCAGATTTTAAAGCTGCATAACACTGTTACAACATAGTTAAAGCTCATCTGATTTACGGGTGAGCTTTTTTATTTTACCACTCTCGTAAAATAAGCAGTTGCTTCCCCATCTACCTTGCTGATAAGTTTTACTGAAAACTAAAAATCAAAAAAAGAATTATCAGTAATGGCAACAAATCAATTAACAATCGGCCTGTTTGGCTTTGGTGTGGTGGGTAAAGGATTATATGATGTACTGCACAGCACGCCTACTTTGCAATCTTCTATTAAAAAAATATGCATTAAAAGTGCTGATAAAAAGCGCAGCATTGCCGCAGAAAATTTTACTACCGATGCAGCAGTAATTTTAAATGATAAAGACATTAATGTAATTGTAGAAGTAATTGATGATGCCGATGCCGCTTTTGCTATTGTAAAAACTGCTTTGCAAAATGGTAAAGCGGTGGTAAGCGCCAATAAAAAAATGATTGCAGAGCATTTTGAAGAACTGCTGCAGTTGCAGGAACAGTACAATGTACCTTTTTTGTATGAAGCTTCCTGCTGCGCCAGTATGCCCATCATCCGTAACCTGGAAGAATATTATGATAATGATTTGCTGCAATCGATAAGAGGTATTATTAACGGTTCCACTAATTTTATTTTAACTAAAATATTTGATGAAAAACTCGAATTCAGTGAAGCCCTTTTGCTGGCGCAGCAATTGGGTTTTGCTGAAAGCAATCCCAAACTGGATATTGGTGGTTTTGATGCCGCTAATAAATTAGCCATTATACTGGCACATTCTTTTGGCGTGGTTACAAAAACAAACGGTTTTATTTTTAATGGTATTGAAAATATTACACTGAATGATGCTACAGTTGCCAAGGAAAAAAATTATTCCATTAAGCTGGTGGCTAATGCTCAAAAACTGCAGAATGGCAAACTGGCTGTATTCCTTTTACCACAGTTTGTTGCCAATACAGATGATTTGTACTATGTGAAGAATGAATTTAATGCCATTACTACCGAAAGCACTTTTGCTGATAAACACTTCTTTAAAGGCAAAGGCGCTGGTGCATTTCCTACAGCATCTGCTGTATTGAGTGATGTTTCTGCATTGCGGTACGATTATAAATATGAGTATAAAAAAATTCATCATCAAACCGATACTGAGTTAACCGATGATTTTTACCTAAAAGTATTTGTAAGCACTGACGATATTACCAAACTGGATAAAAGTGCTTTTGAGTGGATTGAAGAATGGCACAATGAACTTAAGTTTAGCTGGCTTACAGGTGTTATACATGCAAAAAAATTATTCAGCACACAATGGTGGAAACAGGATGGTGTATCATTAATTGCCTACCCCGATGCAGTAATTGAGAATATTGATTACCGGAAAATAAGCAAACGCAGCCTGGAACTGGCAGGTGTGGTGCTGTGATGCCCTTTTTTAAGCCAATTCCAGATGTATCGGTTTAAGATTTTATACAGCGCATCATGCCGCCTTAATTATTATTACTGACTGAAAGCTTGTTTAAAGCGGCATAACTATACCGCACTGTTATGAAAATATTGCTTTTAACATAAAAAAATTAGGGCAAACACAAAAAGTACTGTATTTTTGTCCATCTGTTTAATAGACTAATTAAGTCACGTTTGATTTGTATGCGTAAAACCAACTTCATAAAGGGGCTGTGTATGCACTGTATGTGCACCATCTTCCGCTGTTAATGCAGCCCGGTTTCCATACCAATTTTCATAAAACTTTTTAAAAACAATGTCAGCCGCTAAACAAAATATTATATCAGAATTACTCCACCAAATTAGTAGACTAAATGTTTTTGAGGCTGTTCAGCTGCTTACAAAACAGTTTCCCGGCCAGGTTACATTCAGCAGCAGTTTTAGTTACGAAGACCAGGTGATAACACACGAAATACTGAATAACAACCTGCCCGTAAAAATATTTACACTGGATACCGGAAGGCTTTTTGCAGAAACCTATGCTGTATGGAGCAGCACCAATGCTAAATACAATACATCAGTAAAAGCGTATTATCCGCAGGCAGAGCCTTTGCAGGATTTTATTGTTGCCAACGGCCCCAATGCTTTTTATGAATCTGTTGAAAACAGGAAGCAATGCTGTTACATTAGAAAAGTGGAGCCGTTGAAAAGAGCTTTAGCCGGTAATGCTGTTTGGGTTACAGGTTTAAGAGCAGAACATTCGCCGGACAGGCATGATTTACCTATACTGGAATGGGACGAAAGCAATAATATTATTAAATACCATCCGCTGCTGCACTGGACAACAGAAGAAGTAGTTAAGCACATTCGTGAAAACAATATTCCTTACAACCCTTTACACGATAAAGGTTTTGTAAGCATTGGCTGTGCACCTTGTACAAGAGCAGTAAAACCCGGGGAAGATTTTAGGGCCGGCCGCTGGTGGTGGGAAGATGCCAGCAAGAAAGAATGTGGCCTGCATGTGCATGAAGAAACTAAAGTAAGCAGCTAATAATCAAAATATCTATACAACAAAATAATATGAGTCAGTACAGTTTAAATTATTTGGAGCAGTTAGAAGCCGAGAGCATTCACATTTTTAGAGAAGTGGCTGCACAGTTTGAAAAACCGGCATTGCTGTTTAGCGGTGGTAAAGATTCGATCACGCTGGTACAATTAGCGAAGAAAGCATTTGCACCGGGCAAAATACCTTTTCCATTGGTACATATTGATACCGGGCACAATTTTCCTGAGGCATTGGCGTACAGAGATTGGTTGGCAAATGAAGTGGGCGCCACTTTAATTGTGCGTAAAGTGGAAGACACAATTAAAGCGAAAAACTTAACGGAACCTAAAGGAAAATTTGCCAGCCGTAACTGGCTGCAAACGCATACGCTTTTAGATACTATTGAAGAATTTGGTTTTGATGCATGCATTGGCGGTGCAAGGCGTGATGAAGAAAAAGCAAGGGCTAAGGAAAGAATATTTTCTGTAAGGGATGATTTTGGCCAGTGGGACCCAAAACTGCAGCGCCCTGAATTATGGAATATTTACAACGGTAAAATTAATAAGGGTGAAAACGTTCGTGTGTTCCCCATTAGTAACTGGACGGAGCTGGATGTATGGAGTTATATACGTGCAGAAGAAATTCCTTTGCCTTCAATTTATTTTTCGCATGAAAGGGAAGTGATAGAACACGACGGGCAACTGATTGCTGTTTCTCCTTTCATTCGCATTGATGCGGAAGATGTGATTATAAAAAAGCAGGTGCGTTACAGAACGGTGGGTGATATGACTTGTACTGCTGCAGTTGAAAGTTATGCCGCCACGCTGGATGAAGTAGTGAATGAAATTAAACAAACACGTATCAGCGAACGTGGCGAAACACGTATTGATGATAAAGTAACCGAAGCTGCAATGGAAGACAGGAAGAAAGGGGGATATTTTTAGTAGTTGAAAGTGGAGAGTTGAAAATTGAAAGTTCATCTCCTTGTCACAACTCTGAACTCATAACTTATAACTCATAATTTTTAAAACATGGATATTTTAAGATTTATAACAGCAGGCAGTGTGGATGATGGTAAAAGCACATTAATTGGACGTTTATTATACGACAGTAAAAGTATTTTGGCGGACCAACTGGAAGCTATTGAAAAAAGCACCAAGAATAAAGACAATGGTGAAATTGATTTGGCTTTGTTGACGGATGGTTTGCGTGCAGAAAGAGAACAGGGCATTACCATTGATGTTGCCTACCGCTATTTTACTACCGATAAAAGAAAATTTATTATTGCTGATGCTCCCGGCCATGTGCAATATACCCGTAACATGATTACAGGTGCAAGCAATGTTGATTTAGCCATTGTATTAATTGATGCAAGACATGGCGTGGTGGAACAAACCAAACGCCACAGCATTATTGCATCGCTGCTGGGCATACCTCAAGTGGTGGTGGCCATAAATAAAATTGATTTGGTGGATTACAGCGAAGATGTGTACAACAATATTGTTATTGAATACAACAAGCTGGCGCAAAAACTCGGTATTAAAAATGCCACTTACATTCCGCTGAGTGCATTAAAGGGAGATAACATTGTGGAGAAATCTGCACAAACACCCTGGTATGATGGCAAACCTTTATTACAATTTTTAGAAGAAGTACAAATTGATAATGCGCTGAATTATGAAGATGCCCGTTTCCAGGTGCAGTTTGTAATTCGTCCGCAAACAGATGACCTGCATGATTACCGTGGCTACGCCGGAAAAATTACCAGCGGTGTTTATAAAAAAGGCGATAAAGTAAAAGTATTGCCTGCCGGTATTGAAACCACCATTGACAAAATTGAAATTGCCGGTAAAGAAGTGGCAGAAGCGTTTGCACCACAAAGCGTAACTATTTTACTGGAGCATGATATTGACATAAGCCGCGGCGACAGTATTATTAAAATAGAAGACAGTATTGCTGCCACCAATGAAGCAGAAGTATTGTTGTGCTGGCTGGATGAAAAACCATTGCAGCCCGGTAACAAATATATTTTGCAGCACAACACCCGCCGTGTAAAAACAGTGGTTAAAAACCTGTCGTACAAAATTGATGTAAATACATTGGACCATGTTGAAGATGTGCAACAGGTGAAGCTGAATGAAATTGTAAAAGCATCGGTAAAAACTGCATCACCGGTGGTAAAAGATGCATATGCTGCCAACCGCAGCAATGGCGCTGCCATTTTAATTGACGAAACAAGTAACGCAACTGTAGCAGCAGTTTTATTTCAATAGTTATGGAACAGGCATTTTATAAAGACATAGTAAATTTTAAAAAGCAGCAGGGCTGTTCTTTGCCGGATGCAGCAAGGGCACGCCGCTTTGTGCGCCGTTTATTTGAAGTGCTGTTCATTTGTAAAAATGAAGCTGACAATAATGAGTTTGAAATAGCAAGCCAGTTAAAAAAACTGGAGCGCCAGTTACAGTTATTGCTGGAGCCTGTTTTACACAGCGAAAAAGTAAGCGCTGAACAAACTGCTGTATTCTTCAACAGCATTCCTGCATTGTACAAAAAATTATTGCTGGATGCTAAATCATTGTTTGATGCAGACCCTGCCGCAAAAACCATTGATGAAGTATTGGTTTCTTATCCTGGTTTTTTTGCAGTGGCAGCACACCGCATAGCAAACCAGTTGCACCTTCAAAAAATTACATTGCTGCCACGCATTATCAGTGAGTATGCACATAGCAAAACCGGTATCGATATTCATCCCGGTGCAAAAATCGGCGAATCATTTGCCATTGACCACGGCACCGGCATTGTAATTGGCGAAACAAGTGTAATTGGCAACAAAGTAAAAATATTCCAGGGTGTTACCTTGGGCGCATTAAGTGTGCTAAAAGAAAAAGCAAGTGAAAAGCGCCATCCCACTATTGAAGATAATGTGGTGATTTATTCAGGGGCCACTATACTTGGTGGAGAAACAGTTGTTGGCCACGACAGTATAATTGGTGGAAATGTCTGGCTAACAAAACCGGTACAACCATTTTCAATTGTTTACCACGAAACCGGTGTAACCATCCAGGATAAAAAAACGTTTACAGAACCATTAAACTATTTTATTTAAATAAGTAAAGATGAAAGCAAATAATATTTTAGAAACTATTGGCAACACGCCGCATGTAAAACTTAACCGTTTGTTTGGCAACAATCACAACGTGTGGATTAAACTGGAAAGAAGTAATCCGGGTGCCAGTATTAAAGACCGTATTGCTTTATCAATGATTGAAGATGCAGAGCAAAAAGGTTTATTAAAAAAAGACAGTGTGATTATTGAACCCACCAGCGGCAACACCGGCATTGGTTTAGCATTGGTGGCTGCTGTAAAAGGTTACAAAATAATTTTAGTAATGCCCGAGAGCATGAGTATTGAAAGGCGCAGGCTGATGAGTTTGTATGGTGCAGAGTTTGTATTAACGCCCCGTGAAAAAGGTATGAAAGGCGCTATTGAAAAAGCAAACGAACTGGCAAAAGAAACACCAAACAGTTGGGTGCCTTCGCAATTTGATAATCCTGCCAATACAGAAATACACCGTAAAACAACTGCACTGGAAATTGCAAATGATTTTCCGGAAGGGTTGGATTATATCATTACAGGTGTTGGTACCGGCGGGCATATCACCGGCGTGGCAGAAGTATTAAAAGAAAAATGGCCTAATCTTAAAGTGCTGGCGGTAGAGCCTGAGTTATCGCCGGTGTTAAGCGGCGGTGCACCATCACCACATCCGTTGCAGGGCCTTGGCGCCGGCTTTGTGCCATCTATTTTAAACACAAAAATTTTAGATGGTGTTATACAGGTTGGTAAAGACGAATCATTTTCCTATGCACAGCGCATTGCAAAAGAAGAAGGCATTTTTGTTGGTGTATCAACCGGCGCAGCGTTAGCAGCGGTTGCAAAAAAACTGGCAGAAATTCCTGCAGGTGCAAAAGTGCTGACGTTTAATTATGATACAGGAGAAAGGTATTTGAGTATTGAGGGGTTGTATTAAGAAGCCCATCCTATCCTTCCCAGAGGGAAGGGAAAAGGAGAAGATTGATGTAAAAAAAGATTTTGTCATTTCGACTGAAAGGAGAAATCGAAATTGAAGAAAATTATTTTTTGTAACAAACATTATTAATTCTATTGAACATAGTTGTGTCACTCACTTGTACGGCAACAACTTTGTTCGACACATTAAATTCGACGCTTACTAACAGTTAAGCAAAACTAAAATATTACAGTGCAACAATTTGAAAACATAAAACGTGATAGTTCCTCCCCACGGGGGAGGTTAGGAGGGGCTGTCGGTACTGTAATATTAGCAGGCGCCGGTTGCGGCGACCCGGAGCTGATTACAGTTAAAGCTGTAAAGTATTTGCAACAGGCTGATGTTATATTAACTGACCGTTTAGTAAGCGAAGAAATATTAAAAGCGCATGCAAACCCTGCTGCCGAAATTGTTTATGTAGGCAAACAAAACAATGCAGCAGCATCGGTGCCGCAGCAAACCATTAATCAATTGCTGGCGCATTATGCCTTGCAGGGCAAACTGGTGGTTCGTTTAAAAGGCGGCGATATTGCTTTCTTCAGCAATGTGCTGGATGAGTTGGAAACACTGGTGCAAAATAATATCCCTTATGAAATCATTCCGGGTATTACTGCAGCATCGGGCGCATCGGCCTATGCAGGAATTCCGCTTACGGCAAGAGGTTTCACTACTTCAGTACGTTTTCTTACTTATTACAAAACAGATGTGGTAAGTGATGCATATTGGAAAGAACTGGCTGCAACAAACGATACACTCGTTTTTTATATGAGCAGCGATACGCTGGAAGCGGTTGTATCAAATTTGGTGGCAAATAATATCAGCGAAGAAAAACTACTGGCAGTTATTGAACAGGCCACAACGCCTTTGCAAACAGTTACCACCAGCAGTTTGTATGACTACGATGATACTATTAAGGGCAAGCAGTTTGCTTCTCCCACCTTGGTGATAATTGGAAAAGTGGTGGCGCTGCACCAGCAGTTTGCATGGCTTGAAAATAATATCACCAACAACAAACTTTACTTTAAACCGATAACACAATCTCAATTATAAATCGTCTCCATGTCCCCCTTTAGGGGATAGGGGCTAATTATTACAGAAATGCTGGCGGACGTAAAATTAAAAGTGCTTGATGAGCTGATTAAAAATTCAAACAATGATGAATTGATTTGGATGAATGGCTATTTAAACGGTATTGTAAAAAATAAGGCAGCCGTTACAACAGTTGCTGCGCCTGTTGCTGCAGGTGCTGCAAAAAAAATGACTATTGTATATGGTACAGAAACCGGCAACTCAAAACGCCTGGCTACAGCATTTGCTGCCAAAGCAAAACAAAACCGCATTACTGCTAAAGTTGTTGGATTAGACCAATATCGCCTTACCGATTTAACAAAGGAAGAATATTTGTTAGCAGTTATCAGCACACATGGTGAAGGCGAGCCACCTGCTGCTGCAAAACCTTTTTACGACCATATACATAACAACGGTTTTAAGTTAGATAAATTAAAATACAGTGTGCTGGCATTGGGTGATACATCGTATCCATTGTTTTGCAAAACCGGCGAAGATGTGGATGAGCAATTACTGAAGTTAGGCGGCAGCCGCATTGCACCCATACAAAAATGCGATTTGGATTATGAAGAGGATGCAGAGAAATGGTTTTCGAATGTTATTAAAAGTTTAGAAGCACCAGCTGCTGCACCGGTAGTTGCACCTGCAGTTACTGTTGCTGCACCGGCTAAAAAAGGCAAGCAGCAATATGCCGGTAAAGTTGTTCATGCTGTTAATTTAAATGACCGTGGCTCCAATAAAGAAACATGGCATATTGAAATTGCAGCCGAAGGTGTGGAATACCAATGCGGTGACTCTATTGGCATTGTTCCTGAAAATGATTCGCAACTGGTAACGGATATTATTGCCAAAGTAAATTTAGACGGCAATAAAAGCGTGGAGTATAAAAAAGAAAAAGTTACTATTTACGAATTACTGAAGCGTAAAATAAATATTGTTCATTTAACAGAAAGGCTGGTGCAGTTGTATGCAGTTGCAACAGGCCACACCATTGCAGCGGGCCGTTACGATTTACTGGACTTATTAAAACAATATCCTGTTAAAAACGCCGCACAATTTGAAGAAATACTGGTTACGTTAAATGCAATGTCGCCACGCTTGTACACCATTGCATCTTCGCCTGCAGCACACGATGGTGAAGTGCATATTGTGGTGGTGAAAGACCAGTTTACTGCAAATGATAAACTGCGTTTTGGCTTATGCTCAGATTATTTAAGCAAAATAAAACTGAACAGCACCCAGCAATTTTTTGTGCAGCCCAACAAACGTTTTAAACTGCCTGCAGAAGATAAAGATATTATTATGGTGGGCCCGGGTACTGGTATTGCAGCGTTCCGTTCTTTTCTTGCAGAAAGAGATGCTACTGGCGCCACTGGCAGAAACTGGTTGTTTTTTGGCGAGCAGCGTTTTACCACAGATTTCTTATACCAAACAGAAATACAAAACTGGTACGAAACTGGTGTGCTTAACAAAGTGAACCTTGCCTTTAGCCGTGACCAGCAGGAAAAGATTTATGTGCAGCATAAAATGCAGGAGCATGGTGCAGCATTATTTGAATGGCTGGAAGGTGGCGCTTCGTTTTTTGTGTGTGGTAAAAAACACCCCATGAGTACTGATGTTGAAAATACATTGCTGCAAATTATTCAGCAGTACGGTAACAAAACAGAAGAAGAAGCAAAAAAATATTTGCACCAGTTGGAAGAAGAAGGAAGGTATGAGCTGGATGTGTATTAAGCACCTGCCGTTGTTGGTCGCCTGACCAACAACTACGCCAAGAAAAAGTTGAATAGAAAAATATTGTTGAAGAGTGCGACACCAATGAAGTTGAAAAAAGATTTGCTGTTGGGCTCAAAAGAAAAAAATAATGTCAGAGAAAAATAATTTATCGGCCATTGAAAAAATAAAAACCAGCAGTGATGGTTTAAGGGGAACTATTAAAGAAAGTTTGCTGGATGAAGTTACCGGCGCCATCAGGGAAGATGACCAGGCACTGATAAAATTTCATGGCATGTACCAGCAGGATGACCGTGACCGCCGTGACGAACGGGCCGCAAAAAAACTTGACCGCCTGTATTCCTTTATGATTCGCCTGCGTTTGCCGGGTGGTTTTATTACGGCTGATAAATGGATTGCAATGAATGAAATTGCCAATGAACATTCTACCGGTGTAATAAAAATTACCACACGCCAAACGATACAACTGCATGGCATTTTAAAATCGCATATCAAGCCAACTATACAATCGTTTAATAAAGCAAAGCTGGATAGTGTGGCCACCTGCGGCGATATTAACCGCAATGTAACCTGTGCATCGCACCCGGCACAATCGCCGCTGCATGCAGAAATATTTTCGTACGCCAGCAAAATAAGCAACCTGCTTTTTCCTAAAACAAAAGCGTATTACGAAATATGGCTTAACGAAGAAAAAGTTGCGGATAAAAATGAAGAAGTTGACCCATTGTACCAGGACAGGTATTTACCACGTAAATTAAAAATCGGTATTGGCATTCCGCCTAATAATGAAGTGGATGTTTTAATAAATGATATTGCACTTATTGCCATTGAAGAAAATGGACAATTGAAAGGGTTTAACATTGCAGCAGGTGGTGGCTTATCGGCAACACATGGCAATGCAGAAACTTATCCGAGGCTGGCAACAGTGTTGGGGTTTGTTGATACGGAAGAAAAAGTATTGAAAACAGTATATGAAATTGCAACCGTACAGCGTGACTTTGGTAACCGCAGCGACCGAAAACTGGCAAGATTAAAATACACCATTGATAAACTGGGCGTAGAAAAATATAAAGAAGAAGTGGAAAAACGCACGGGCTTTAAACTGGAGCCTGCAAAACCATTTACGTTTACAGAGCGCAAAGATTATTATGGCTGGCAAAAAGGATTAAACGGTTTATGGTATTACACTTTGTTTGTTGAAAATGGCCGTGTGCTGGATGATGAAAAACTGGCAATGAAAACAGCCTTGCTGGAAATTGCCAAACTGAATAAAAATAATTTTTTATTTACCAGTTCGCAAAATATCATTATTGCAGATGTTAGTGAAGAAGATAAAAACACCATTGATGCATTGTTGCAGCAGTTTAAATTAATTGAGCATACAGAAGCAGCATCGTTGATTCGGAAAAATTCCATTGCCTGTGTTGCATTGCCAACATGCCCGCTGGCATTATCAGAAGCACAAAGGTATTTGCCTGAGCTTATTGATAAAATTGAACCCCTGGTAAACAAACATGGCTTACAGGATGAAGGTATTATTTTACGTATGACCGGTTGCCCTAATGGTTGCGGACGAAGTGCTGCATCTGAAATTGGCTTAATTGGCACTGCACCGGGTAAATATAATTTGCATATTGGCGGTGATAATGAAGGTTTGCGTTTAAATAAAAAATACAAAGAAAATTTAGGCGAAGCAGAAATACTGAATGAGCTGGATGGTTTATTTGGTAATTTTAAAGCGGAAAAAAATGCCGCAGAAACTTTTGGTGATTATGCGGTAAGAAAACAATTGGTGTGAGTATAGACTACTTAAAAATATTAAACGAAAAACTACAGGCATTAAAAGACAGCGGCAGTTACCGTTATTTTTTAGATGTAAATAAAAGTGCTCAGCATTTTCCCCGTTTTTATTATGAAAACGAAATGGGCGAAAAGAAAGCTGCTGTTAACTGGTGCAGTAACGACTACATGTGCATGAGTGTGCATGAAGATGTAATTGCCAAGCTCACTGCTGTAACACACCGCAGTGGCGCAGGCAGTGGCGGCACAAGAAATATTTCGGGCACCACCAATTACCATAAAGAGCTGGAGAAAACACTTGCTGCCTTACATAAAAAAGAAGCCGCTTTACTTTTTGGCGGCGCTTATATTGCTAACACCACTGCATTAAGTACTCTTGGTAAATTGTTTAAAGATGTGGTGTTTATTTCTGATGAAGAAAACCATGCTTCCTTAATTGAAGGAATTAAAGGTTGCCATGCAGAGAAACATATTTTCCGCCATAATAATGTAAATCACTTAGAAGAAATTTTAAAAAGTATTGCAATTGAGCGGCCAAAAATAATTGTGTTTGAATCGGTGTATTCTATCAGCGGCACTATGGGCCCGGTGGAAGAAATTGTTTTGCTTGCAAAAAAATACAATGCACTAACTTATATTGACGAAGTGCATGCCGTGGGTTTATATGGCAACGATGGCGGAGGCATTACATCGCATTTAGCATTACAAAAGGGTATTGACATTATTAACGGCACACTGGCAAAAGGCTTTGGCGTTATTGGCGGTTATATTGCTGCTGATAGAACTATTGTAGATGCCATTCGCAGTTTTGGCAGTGGTTTTATTTTTACTACATCACTACCACCGGCTGTTTGTGCTGCGGCAACAAAAAGTATTGAATTATTACAAAGCCACGCAGAATGGAGAGACCATTTTCATTTTAACATACAACTGCTGCGCAGGCATTTAAAATTGCAGGATGTTGCGTTTAATCAAAATGCAACACACATCACCACCATTACCATTGGTGATGAAAGCCTGTGCAAAAAAATTGCTGACACCTTGTTAAGGGAATATGGTTTGTACTTACAACCCGTAAATTATCCTACCGTAAAAAAAGGAGAAGCCTGCCTGCGCATTACCACCACATTAAAGCATGGCGAAGATGAAATGAAGTATCTTGCTGCTTCATTAAAAAAAGTTTTAACCGCTGTGGTACAAAACAACCACCTAAAGCAAGCACAGCAACAGTGAGCGGATTTTATCATAACAACCAGCGCCGCCTGCGCAGCAGCACACATATACGTGAACTGGCTGCAAGCGTTCAGTTAAATCATAAACAGTTTATACAACCGCTGTTTGTTGATGAAAGCATTGCCGCACAAACTCCCATTGCCACTTTAAACGAAATAAACAGCGATACAGTTGAATCAGTATTGCAGCAAATAGCTGCTGACTTAAAGAAAGGCATCAGTAAGTTTTTATTATTTCCTGTACCTGCAAAAAAAGCGGAGAGTAATTTTGACTACAGTTTTACAACTACTGTTATTAGTGAAATAAAAAAAACATTTGGCAACAGCATTTGGCTGGCTGCTGATGTTTGTTTGTGTGCTTACACCAGTCATGGGCATTGCGGTATTTTAAATGCAGCAAAAGATAAAGTGCTGAATGATGCATCTGTAAAAGAGCTTGCTGCATATTCATTACAATTAGTGCAAGCCGGTGCCGATTGTATTGCGCCCAGCGATATGATGGATGGAAGAGTTGGTGCCATCAGAGCCATACTGAATGAAAATAATTTTGATGATGTAAGCATTATGAGTTACTCAGCTAAATTCAGTTCGCAGTTTTACGGACCGTTTAGAGATGCTTGTAAATCGGCACCCGGCGGCAATTGCAATATTCACAACCGCAAAACATACCAGGCTTCTGCCTTTAATAAAAAAGATGCTATTGCTTCTACCATAAGAGATATTAATGAAGGTGCCGATATGGTTATGGTAAAACCGGCTCTTCCTTATTTAGATGTAATACAGGATTTGCATGCGCAACTCAATGTGCCGCTGGCAGCTTATCATGTAAGCGGCGAATACCAAAGCATTGAACTGCTGGCACAAAATAATATTATTGAAAGGGACAAAGCGCATATTGAAATTTGGACGGCGCTTAAACGTGGTGGTGCAGATATTATTATCAGTTATGCAGCACGCCATGCAAAAGATTGGATTGAAAAAATTGAGTATTAAAACCCCTATCCCCTAAAGGAGAACAAAGTGAAGATTATGTTTTGCATTAATAAATACCATTGAAAAAAATTATCATCATACCATCATTCCTTATTTCTGCAAAAGCTTTTACACAACGGCCGCATACAGGCATGTGGGTAAATGCAAATGTGCCTGTATCATTTACTAAAAAATGGCAATGGCATAACGATGTAAGCTATCGTACACTCGGTAGTTCTATTGCACCATTGCAATATGAATACCGAACTGGCTTACGATATTTTTTAAATCCTACCTGGAGTGTAACTGCAGGTACGGCTTTCTTTTTTACCCGAAATGGTTTTTCAAAGCAGCATGATGAATTTGGGAGGGAGTTTCGTTTTTGGCAGGAAGTAGCATACCGGAAAAATATTATCAAACCGTTTCAGTTGTATATACGCCTGCGTGCAGAAGAAAGGAATTTTGCAGCAACCAGTACAAGAGCAGCTTATAATGCATTTCGCTATCGTATACGCACACAACTGCAGCAACAATTAAACAAACACTGGGGCTTGCAGTTGGTGGATGAATACTTTCAACAACACCGCAGCACCTGGTCGTTCGATCAAAACCGTGCAATGGCAAATGCAGTGTACTTTGCAAACGCACAAACAAATATTGCTGCAGGTTACATGTGGTTACGCTGGCCGGCACACTCAAACCAGCATATTTTAAACATCACTTTTCAAAAAAACATTTCTTTACATGCCAAACCGTAACACACTATACCCTGTTTTTCTAAAGCTGGAAAACATGCAGGTGCTGCTGGTTGGCGCCGGTAATGTTGGTTTGGAAAAGCTGGAATCGCTTTTAGGCAACTCTCCTTCTGCAACTATTACAATTGTGGCACCGCTTATTAAACAGGAACTGAAAGATTTTGTAAAACAATTTCCTTTATGCACTATAATTGAAAGAGAGTTTGAATCGGTAGATTTAGAAAATAAGCACATTGTTATTTGTGCTACGAATAACCCTGCATTACATCAGCAAATAAAAAAACTGGCTAATGACAAAGGATTGCTGGTAAATGTGGCTGATACTCCTGATCTCTGTGATTTTTATCTGGGCAGTATTGTACAAAAAGGCGATTTAAAAATTGCCATCAGTACCAATGGTAAATCTCCCACCATTGCAAAACGGGTAAAGGAAGTATTGAACAATACATTACCCGATGAAATTGATGACCTGTTGCAAAACATGCAAAACATACGCAATAAAATGAGTGGTGATTTTGCAGATAAAGTGAAGCAGCTGAACGAGCTCACCAAAGGCCTTGTGGATGATAAAAACAAGTAAAAATTTTAGTCTACTAATTTTATAGGTTACTCATTTTTGCCTATTTTTGCTTCTTACAAAAAAGCATGTCATGCCGCAACATACACCAGAAGAAATCATTGAGGAAATTACGCATTCGCATGAAGTGGTGACGGCAGATACAGAGCTCAGTTCCAGCCGCCGTAAAGTATTTAATAAATACATGGTGGCTATTACCATTATTGCATTAGGCGCACTATTTACTTACCTTTTTCTTTCGGCAGAACAGTTAACCGCATTACAGGCCGCATTGCATAAAGACAATTATCTTTTTTACTGGATGCTGCTGGCTGGTTTTGCTGCAGAAGTGGTGGCTGGTTCCATGGGCATGGGTTATGGCGTAATGTGCACCACCATATTATTAATACTAAATGTACCGCCACCTGTTATCAGTGCCAGTATACATTCTGCCGAATCATTTACCAGCGCCGCAGGCACCATCAGCCATTGGCAACTGGGTAATGTAAATAAAAAATTAGTAAAAGCACTGGCTGTTCCTGCTATTATCGGTGCTGTTATCGGCGCTGTTTCTCTTAGTTATATTGGCGAACGCTATGCAAAAATGACGAAGCCTTTTATTGCAGCCTATACCATGTATCTCGGTTTTCGCATTTTACAAAATGCTTTTAAGCGTAAAGAAAATAATGCACAAAAGAAAAAAACAAATATCACTGCATTGGGTTTAGTTGGTGGATTTATCGATTCGTTTGGTGGCGGTGGCTGGGGCCCGCTGGTTACCGGCACATTTATTAAAAACGGCCACACACCACGTTATGTAATTGGCAGCAGCACTATGGCAAAGTTTATATTAACCGTTGCCAGTGCCATCACATTTATTTTTACAGTAGGCATCCATCATTGGAACATTGTAGCAGGCTTGTTAATTGGTGGTGTTATTACAGCGCCATTCTCTGCCATGCTTACTGCAAAACTGCCTACAAAAAAAATGTTTATAGTTGTAGGTTGTGTTGTAATTATTATGGGTTTTATTACTATTTACAGGGCTTTGTTTTTGTAAACACCTGTTATTCGTATTAAAATATAAAGCATGAGTACAGCTACTAAATGTTCTTATTCGTTACGCCAGTTAATTACATATTTTTTAAAGCTGGGTGCCACCGGCTTTGGCGGCCCTGTGGCATTGGTAGGTTACATGCATAAAAATTTAGTGGAAGAAAAAAGATGGATAAGTGAAGACGAATATAAACAAGGCCTTGCTTTAGCACAACTGGCACCTGGACCTTTAGCAGCGCAACTTGGTATTTATTTAGGCTTTGTGCATTTCAGGGTTTGGGGAGCCACCGTTGCCGGGCTGGCTTTTATTTTACCATCGTTTATAATGGTAGTACTGCTTGGTATGTTATACAAGCTTTATGGCGGCCTGCCCTGGATGACTGCAGTTTTTTATGGTGTAGGTACTGCTGTAATCGGCATTATAATTATAAGCCTGTATAAACTCACTATAAAATCAATTGGTAAATTTAATGCGGCTTCTTTTAAAACTAACTGGCTGCTATGGCTGCTTTTTCTTGTTGCAGCCGTTATCACTTTTATAACAGAAAATGAAAACATACTATTGTTTATTGGTGCTGGTGTTTTATACATGCTTGTAAAAGCGCCACCAAAATTTTCTAAAAATAATATTGCAGGCGGTTTCATTTTGCTGCAAATTGGCTTTTGGGATTTTCAATATTCCACACTGCAAAAAATGGCGCTGTTCTTCAGCAAAGCCGGTGCATTTGTTTTTGGCAGCGGTTTAGCCATTGTTCCTTTTTTACATAGTGGTGTTGTAACCGAAAATCATTGGCTTACAGAACAGCAATTTGTAGATGCGGTAGCTGTGGCAATGATAACACCCGGACCAGTTGTTATAACGGTTGGTTTTATAGGTTACCTCGTAGCTGGCTTTCCCGGCGCTTGTGTTGCAGCAGCAGCCACATTTTTACCTTGTTATTTATTTACCGTTATTCCGGCGCCATACTTTCATAAAATTGCAAAAAACAAACCTGTTAAAGCTTTTGTAGATGGTATAACTGCTGCTGTGGTGGGTGCATTGGCTGGCGCTGTTGTTATTATGGCAAAGCGTACTGTTTTTCACTCAGGAAGCATTGACCTGTATGCAACCGGCATTATTATTTGTACAATACTTTGTTTACTTTACATCAAGAAAATACAGGAGCCGTACATTATTCTTGCAGCCGCTGTAATTGGTATACTTCTAAAATCATTTATATGAACAGGAAAGATTTTTTAAAAGCGGGAGCATTAACTGGTGCCGCAGTGCTTACCGCTGCAAACAACATGTTTGCACAAAACCTGGTAGATAATCCTATTGATAAACTGGTGGACGCAAACGGTAATTACGTAATGCAGCCGCTGCCCTATAATGAAAATTTTTTAGAGCCCTACATGGATGCAGAAACGGTACACCTGCATTACACCTTTCATCATGGCGGCGCTGCAAAAGCAGCCAATAAAGATGCAGCCATGATTAAAAAAGCGCTGGATGAAAATAATTTAGAAACGGTAGATTATTGGACTAAGAAACTCACCTACCATTTTTCGTCGCATGTACTGCACTCTATATTCTGGACCAACCTTACCAATAAAAAAATGGACCCCGGCGGAGATTTATTAAAGCGTATAGAAAAAGACTTTGGCAGCTACGATAAATTAAAAGCCTATTTAGCGGCTACTTCAAAAAATGTAGATGGCAATGGATGGGGCATATTGGGTTATCAACCATATTCTGATAAGTTGACTATCATGCAATGCGAAAATCACGAAAAACTGACACAGTGGGGCGTAATTCCATTGCTGGTAATTGACGTGTGGGAACACTCCTATTACCTTAAGTATAAAAATAAAAGAGCCGATTTCGTGGATGCGCTTTTTAACATTATTAACTGGGACAATGCAGCACAGCGGTTAAACACAGCTATAAAAATTACTACGTAAATATTTATTGTAAAATTTTTAAAAACATTTTTGAAAAATAAAGTCTATTATTTTGGTAGACTAATATTTTACCACTACTTTTGTGTCACAACAATTTTATGCTCCTTAAACACAGTACATATTTATTACACGACACACGAATGCGATGTTGTGCCATGCAGAACTGATTACAAAATTTTTTATTTAATTAGTCTACTATTTTTATAGACTTACAATTTTAAACATTACCAACTAATGAAACGGATTCTTATTGCCCTGTTGTTAGCAGGGCCTGTAATATCATTTGCCCAGTTAAACGGTTCGTTGCAATTAAGTGGCCGCATTGTGGGAGAAAATCATGAAAGCATCCCCGGCGCCACCATCAGCATAAAAGGAACTTCAACTGCCACCAGTACCGACTCTGCCGGCAAATTTGCATTCACCATCAACCAAAAATTTCCATTTACTATAATTGTTTCATCTATTGGCTTTGCCACACAGGAAGTGGAAATAAAAAATGCCAATTCAAAACTGGCTATACAATTAGCTACGCAAAGCGTATTGGCAAACGAAGTGGTGGTAACCGCCAGCCGTGGCCAGGAAAAGATTTTAAAATCACCCGTAAGTATTGAAAAGCTTGATATACGTGCACTAAAAGAAACACCCGCCGCCAGTTTTTATGATGCATTGGGCAATGTAAAAGGCGTGCAGCTTACCACATCATCCATCACATTTAAAGTACCCAACACAAGAGGGTTTAATATTCCCAACAATTTTCGTTTTATGCAATTGGTAGATGGTATTGATATGCAGGCGGCCACATTGGGTGTGCCATTAGGCAATGCCATTGGCCCAACAGAATTAGATATACAAAGCATCGAAATAACACCCGGTGCCGCATCTGCCTTATATGGTTTAAATGCTATTAACGGTTTAGCAAACCTGCAAACAAAAAATCCGTTTACATCGCAGGGGCTTAGTGTGTTTCAGCGCACCGGTGTAAACCATGTGGATGGCAATGACCATGCACCATCTGTTTTAACTGAAACAGCCATACGCTTTGGCAGGGCATACAAAGATAAATTTGCCTTTAAAGTAAACTTCGGTTATTTAAAAGGCACCGACTGGATTTCAGACACCAGAACAGACCAAAACCCCAACAACAGAAACACAGCTAATCCTGCTTATGCTTCTTTAAACGGCGATAACAATATTGCATTTGACGGATGGAATAAATATGGTGACGATGCGCTGGCAGGAAGTAATACTGTTTCCATAACCGGTCTTACAATTGACGGACAAAGCAATCGTACATTAACAGTAGCCCGTACCGGTTATTGGGAAAAAGATTTGGTAAACCCCGATGTAAGCAATTTAAAATTTGATGCATCACTGCACTATAAATTAAATTCAAAAACTGTTTTATCAGGCGCCTACCGCATAGGAACTATGGATGGGGTCTTTCAAAGAGGTAATAAAATAAAACTGGATAATGTAGTGGTGCAGAATTTCAGCCTGCAGCTGAAAGGCAGCAACTACACTGTGCTGGCTTATACATCTCATGAAAACACCGGCGACTCGTACAACGTAAAACCCCTTGCTGATAATTTAGATTTATACAGCGGCGGCAGTGGCAGTGCATGGGGTACCAAATATAAAAATGCATTGAATGCATATGCTGCAGCAAACGGTGGTGCATTAAACAGTGCTAACCTTGCAGCCGCTACTGCGTATGCAAGGCAACAGGCAGATGCAAGCCGTGTTATACCCGGTACACAACGTTTCAATATTGTAAAAGACTCTATCATTAAAATAAATAACTGGGATATTAAATCCAGCACTATTCCTAATGCGCCTGTAACCGGTGGCGCTGCATTAATTCAAAAAAGTAACGTTTACCATGTTGAAGGCCAGTGGGACTTAAGCAAACAGGTAAAATACTTTAACCTGTTGTTAGGTGCCGATGCAAGAGTATATGAATTAATTCCTGATGGTAACAATTTTGTTGACTTTAGCCGCAGTATTGAAGAAAGAAATATTGCGTTGCCTGATGGAACCTTTGGTAAAAACATTTATTATAAAAAAGTGGGTGGTTTTGCACAGGCAGTAAAATTATTTTTTAATGATAAATTAAAAGTTACCGGCTCGCTGCGTGGCGATTATAATCCTGAGTTTGATTTTAAATTAACACCCCGTATTGCTGCTGTGTATACCGCCAGCCAAAAACATAACTTCCGTGCCACCTTTCAAAAAGGTTACCGCTACCCTGCTTTGTTTGAAGCATTGAGTTATGTAAACAATGGAAGGGTAAAGCGTGTGGGCATTCTTCCAATTATCAATAAAGGTTTAGGTTTTAGGGATAACAGTTATACGCAATCATCAGTAGCTGCATTTAACGCAGCAGTAAAAGCAGCAGGTAATACAGATGCAGCAGCACTAGCCAACCGTAATTTATTAGTTGCAGCTAATTTACCAGATGGAAGGCCCGAAGGCATTAACTCTTTTGAAGTAGGTTATAAAAGTTCTTTATTTAACAGTAAATTATTTATTGACCTGGATGTGTATACCAATGTGTACGATGGTTTTTTAGGACAGGTGCAGGTGTACACTCCCATTGGAGAAACTATTGGCAGCGATGCTGCAGTAATTGCTATGCTGGACCGCAACCGTGATGCTACCACAGCCAGTGGCGGCAATGCAGCCAGCAAAGGCCAGGAGCGTTACCGTGTTTATACAAACGCTATAAATAAATACACCACTTATGGTTCTTCGCTGGGCGTAACATGGCGTTTTTACAAAACATTCACCGTATCGGGCAACATTAATTACAATAACATTAAAAGCAATGCCACCAGCGATTTATTTGTAACCGGTTTTAACACACCAAAATGGGTAAGCAATATATCTTTTGGTAATAGGGCTATTACGAACAATATTGGTTTTAATGTGGTATGGAAATGGCAGGATGCTTTTTTATGGGAAAGCCCTTTAGTTACCGGCGCTGTAAATGCCATAAATAATATTGATGCACAGGTAACTTTCCGCTTGCCTAAATACTATTCAACCATTAAGCTGGGTGGTTCAAATATTTTAAATAACCGCTACATACAATATGCAGGCGGCCCAACAATTGGTGCTTTATATTATGCCGCTATTACTGTAGATGGTTTATTGAATAAATAATTAGTAACAACTAAACTAAAACGATTTAAGCAAACAATCAATCGTTAAACAGAAAGCGCCCTTATTCTTAAGGGTGCTTACAAAGCCCCGTGGCCGAGAGGACAGGTCAGGTTCTGCAAAAACTTTTACGCTGGTTCGAATCCAGCCGGGGCGTCAAAAAAAACAGGTGCAGCCATACTGCACCATATTGCTCTGGCTACAGGGGCAGCATGATTTCATAAATCATTTAGGGTGATTCGACTCCACTCAGGGTAACAAAACAAAGGAAAGTTTTATCAACTTTCCTTTGTCTTTTCCTTGTTGAAACGATTCATGAAACCATACTTCTTGCCATTGTTGGAATATTAGCTCCTCTCAAAAAAAATCAACCAAAGCATTTAAATCATATCAAACCTACTCGGATAGCTTTGCCTATAAGCGTAGCTGTATTCTTTACTTCAAATTTTTCAAGCAAACTTTTGCGGTGTGTATTTACTGTAGCAGTACTGATGAAAAGCTTTTCTGATATTTCAATATTGGTAAGGCCTTCAGCAATCAATTGTAATACTTCTTTTTCACGACGGGTAGTTACCGGTTGTTCGGCAACAGGGTTTTTAAAAGAAAGTTCTGCTTCTGAACTAAAATAAATTTTCCCTTTTAAAACGAAGTTTATTGCCTCCAGTAATTCTAGCCTTGATGCGTTTTTTAATACATACCCTGCTGCACCGTTATCCATCATCTGTCTGATGATAGCCTGCTGGTTAAATGTGCTTAGTCCGAGTACCAATACAGCAGGGTATAAGCCAGTTACCTCCCTGCAAAGTTCTATACCGCTTTTGTCGGGAAGGTTTACATCCATCAATATTATATCGGGCTGTTGTTGTTTTAAAAATGCAAGGCAGGATGCTGCAGTGGTTGCATGGCCCAGCCATTCCACATCTTTTTCATGCTGCAGTAAAGAACGAATACCTTCTATAACCATATAATGGTCGTCTACAATAAAAATACTTGCCTTCATTCAATATTAATTTCTATCATTGTTGAAGTGCCTTTTCCGGGGGTAGATTGCACATCCAGGGTGCCTTTTAAAAACTCAACCCTGTTTTTAATACTCTTCCATCCAATGCCTTCTGTCTTATTGAGTGTAGTAGTATCAAATCCTTTTCCGTCATCTTCTACTGTTATGGCTAATAATTTTTCTTGCTCAGAAACATGTACCTGCACTAATACATTTTTGGCAATAGCGTGTTTAATTACATTGTTTACCAGTTCCTGCACAATACGGTAAACGTTAACCGAAGCTGTTTGATTGATAATATGATCATTCATGCCCATTGGCTGGTAACTCACATGTACAACGCCACTTTGATCTATTTCAGTACAGAATTCTTTTAGTGCTGTATCAAGCCCGTACCGTACTAATATTTCAGGCATCATATTGTGCGCCACACGGCGCATTTCTTTAATAGAAGTGTCCAACATATCCATGCTGCGTTCAAATGCCTGGGCATTGTCGGGGGTGAGTATTAAATTTTCTTTCATACCATTTAGTGAATATTTTATGCCGCTTAACATGCCGCCCAATCCATCATGAAGGTCTTTGGCTAAACGGGTACGCTCCTGTTCTTCTCCCAGCAGTATGGCTTCGGTGGCGGCGAGTTTTTTTTCTGATTCCAGTTCATCGATTTTTGATTGTTGTAGTTTTTGACGGTGTTTATAGTTACGGTAAGCAAGTAATGAAATAACAAGTAAAGCTATTGCCCCGCCTGTTAAAAAATAGTTCAGTATGTTTTTTTGGCGTAGTTGTGACTGTTGCAATTTTATTTGTACTTCCTTCTTTTCTGTTTCATATTTTTTTTCCAGTTCATCGGAATAAAAATTCAATTCTTTGAGATTGGCAACAGTTTGCAGCGAGTCATATTTGTGGGCATAGTCTTCGGCTTCTTTCACTTTGTTTTGCATAAAATACAACTTCGCATAAGTATTGTAAGCATTACCCAATGCCCGTAATGCATTTTCTTTTATTGCCAGGGAAATACTGCTGTCTAACAATATTTTTGCAGGCGAATAATCCCTTTTTAAAATATAGTGAAGTGATTTGGCCACATACATTTCTGCGATAATTGATTTGTCGGACATTTGACTTTCAAATCCACGTAATGTAGACAGTGATTTTTCGACCCCGGGCAGGTCCCCATTCAAAAAATACCTGTAACACAAATTGTTGAGCGAAAGAATAATCCCTTCTGTATATTCTTCTTTTTGCGCAAATGCAAGCTGCTTCAAACCATAATAAATTGCACTATCTAATTTATGTTTACTCGTGTAAGCAGCCCCAAGGTTATTCAAACCTGCCCAAAGCTCCATTTTCTGATCAAATTGTGTTGCAAGCTCAATCGCCTTTTTTGCATAACTAACCGTTTTGTCATACTGCTCTAAATAAAGATAAGTGTTGGAAACGGTGGCATAGCGTGCAGCAAAATCAACACTGTCTCTGGTTTTTTCAGATAGTGCAAGACATTTTAAAGCATATTCAATGGCTTGTCTGTTGTTGCCAAAATGAGTATAAACAGCAGTAATATTATTGTACGCTTTTGCCAGCAATACATCATCGTGGTTTTTTTCGGCAATGGCAATATTCTTTAAAGCATATTCCTTTGATTTGCCATAATCGTTATTGGTATAATAATATTGAATATAGGCGGTATTGATACGGGGGATAAAATCAACTGCTTTTTGTTCTTCCGCCAGTTGCTGTGCTTTATCCACGTAAAAGAGGGAGCTGTCAAATTTTCCGTCATTACTGTATTCTGCATTGATTTGCAGCAGCAGCAAAATTTTTGTGGTATCATCTTTTGCAGCAGGCAGTAGTTTCAGCAGGCTGTCTTTTTTATTTTCGGGCTGCGATAGTCCGTAAAAATATGCTAACCCCATCAACGCTATCAGTAATAATTTCTTCATGCCTAAAATACATTATTTCTGCTATTGCAAAGAAAAACTGCGAACTATCCATATCCTATCATCTTTTTTAATGATTTTTCCGGCCTTTTTAAAAATCATCTTTTTAAATGATTGTGCTGCCTGCACCACTCCATTATTTTTACAGCATAAAAGTTAAAAAAATGAAAAGATGTTTTTTTTTAGTCCTTCTTGTTATAAACATAGTAGAAGCTAAAGCACAAATTAAGAGCTCAGTTATTACTCCTAAACAGGTGTTGCCGGCATCGGGAGTAGTAAAGCCATCCATTTCTAAAATAGGTCTCAGTCCCGGAAAAGATTTAATGGTGATAATTGACAGTGTTGTTGACAAATCAACAAGCACCAATCCTGATGTGAAAGTTTATTTTTCGCTTGTTAATTCGGGCGTAGCAGATATTGATATCAAAAATATTACTGTTCAAAGTTATTTAGACGGAGCCCCTGCTGGAGGATATGGGATAGCATCAGCTTTATTCAATAACACTTCGTCAATACTCCATTCCGGAGACAAATGGAATGACAGGGTTTATTCAACAGGGCTGCCTTTTAAAGTAACCCAGATGAATGTAACAAATCCGTTACAGCCTTTATTTGTAAACCATACATATAATTATTCTATTAAAGCAGATGCGGATAATTTGATTGCGGAAACAAATGAAAACAATAACAGCGCCAGTGTGTCTATTGCTGGTCGTTTTGTTCCAAAGACCAAAGATTTAGCCCTATCCGGTTTAAAAGTTGATTATAATGCTACTAATAAAGAATACACTGTTAGCTGTTCAGTTGGTAATATAGGAACTACCAATATTGATTTGAATGCAGTTAAATATTGGGATTGTGTTAATGGTAATGCATACACTAGTTATGCGGCGCAGTTAATATTAGGAAATGTAATGCAGGCAAGTTGTGGGGCATCAGTATGCGGTTTTTCTGTACGGCTTACCATAAATGGCCCTAGTAATATTATTAGCCCTGGCCAGGTTTTTACTGCCTCAGGCGTGGCTTACGGTTATCACGGGGCTTGCGGCGGCCCATTGGTATTTACCTATGTTCTTGACCCGGATAATAAAACCGGAGATCAGGATCTGAGCAATAACACTGTTACACTCTCCGTACTCTAATCGTTGTAACATTACTTAAGGATTTTATAAACAAATCTATTTCATGAAAAAAATATGCTCCGTTTTATTCGTTGCACTCGTTTCCATTTCCGCATTTGCCCAAAAGCAAACTTTTGATGTAGTAAACTATACGATGCCCAAAGGTTGGGATAAAACAGCAATGGCACAAGGTATACAGTTGTCTGCAAAGAACGATGGCAAAGGAAACTATGCAAGTGTTGTTATTTTAAGTGCAGCAGCAACCACGGCAACAGCACAGGAAAACTTTAATGCCAGTTGGCAAACGTTGGTAAAAGGTACGGTGTCTGTTTCCGGCGAGCCAACCATGCAGGCGCCTGCTGTTGAAAAAGGATGGGACATTCTTTCGGGGCAAGGCAACTATACCGATGGTACCAATAAAGGATCGGTAACGCTGATAACCGCAACCGGAAACGGCAAAATGGCTAATGTGGTTATCATGACCAACACCAATAAATATCAAAACCAGATACTGGATTTTGTAAATAGCCTGGATTTAAATGAAACGGCAACTGCACAAAACAACAATACAAACCCGGCTTCGGCAGCAACCAATAGCATAGCTTTAGGAAGTAAAGATGCTTATTCAATTACTGTTCCACCCACATGGAGTTTAAATGCAGCAGGAAATAATGTAACGTTAGAAAAAAATACCGCTACAGGAAAACGGATCATTGAATTTATGAGTATGATAAAATCATCGGGCAGTTTAGAAAAAGATATAGAACATATTTTCTTTGAAGTTTTTGATGGGTGGAGCCTGTATAATAGTTCTAACGACCAGTTATTTGAATTAGGTAATCATGAAAAAGGAGTTACCTGCCAGGGCCTCCCCTATTACATGTTGAACAATAGCATAACTAAAAAAGGAGGAGATGTTATAAAAGCCACTGTGCTGCTTATACAAGTGGGAGCAAACGTAGCCATTATTAATTCGGCTGATAACATACTGGGCAGCGAATCAGAACAGGCTTTGAATTTTCTTTTATTCACTTTAAAAATAAATGGAGCTGCTGAAAAAAGCGTAGATTATAAAAAGCAAATAATAGGTACATGGGCGTCGGGTAGTGGTATGTATGGTAATAGTTTGAATGCAGCTACCAGCTACACTGCAGAAGGAAAGTGTTATGTGTTAATACAATCTTCTTACACAGTGGGGTATGATTATTATAATGACCTGATCAAGACTAAACAATTTAAAAGTGAAGGCACATTTGCATTCAGGGGAAATGTATTGGAAAGAAAAACGGGTTCAGTTGCAGGAGTAAAATACTTTACAAGATTTTATTCAAGAAAATATGGGAATAATGAATGGAAAACAGTAATGGGTTTGTATCAATATGATTATGATAAGAACAAAATAGAAACGATTATTCCTTTTCAAAAGATCTGACCAAAATGACTTATCCTGGCAATGAGCAGGCGCTATTTACAAGTGGTGATGATGATCCACAGCTATCTAAAGAAGGAATAGATAAAAAGATTCAACCCAATGCATTGAAGCTATAATAAAATCATGTTTTTTTATGATTGCCGCTGTTATCATATCCAGCTACTTTTACAACATAAACTCTGTAAATGAAAAAGCTAATATTTTTTGTAATGAATCTTATCCTTACTGCATCAGTTTTCGCTCAAAAACAAACTTATGATATAGTTACTTATACACCGCCTAAAGACTGGACGGAAAAACAAAGTGATGGCAATATTTCTTATTCAAGAATTGACGGTGGGAACTGGGCGCAGATAGCTATTTATCAACACCGCAACAGTGAAGGAGATATACAAGCCGATTTTGATAAGGACTGGAATGAACTGGTGGCTGCAGGCAAAACCATTACCGCCCCGGAAAAAACAGAACCCAAAACAGCCGAAGGGTTTACCGTAATGAGTGGCAGCGGTGTATGGCAATACAATGGTGCCAATGTGGCAACGATGCTTACTGTATATACCAACCAGAAGATCTGCATAGCTATGTTGTGTAATAGTACAGCAATGCCTTACTTGAAAGAGTATCAAAAACTCATCGGTTCGCTGGATATAAATGCTGCTGACGATGCAGCGGCTGCTACTGAAAATAACACGCCGCCGCAACCGCATAATACAACTGCTGCTGATTCAGGTAATATCTCAATCGTTGGTTTGTGGACAGATTATATGCTGGAGACCAACGGAAATTACGTAAACGGACAGCCGCAATATACTGCCGGATATTTCAGAAAGGAATATCTTTTTAATGCCGATGGCACTTACACATTCCGCAATAAACAATGGCTTGTAAAAACGAAAGATATATCATTCATATACGAATCGGGAACGTATGAAGTGAATGGTGGTCAAATGACCGTTACACCCAAAAACGGCAAAAGTGGTTTTTGGGGAAAAACGAAAACTACCACGGAGTGGGGGACATTGGTAAAAACATCAGCTTATAAACTGGAAAAAGTTACTTATACTTTTGAAATAAAATATTTTCCTGATTATAAAAGTTACAGTCTTATTCTTAAACCCGGTAAACCAACTGAAAGAGATGGTGGAAGGTTTAACTCTCCCAACGATCCGTATGAGTTTCATTACACTTTACGTACACTGGAATCGCTGGTTGATAACCCGCCGGGTTTCATAAAATGAATTATAACAAAACCTGATGATAAAAACGTTTGCATACCTATCAAACATTTAATACAATGAAAAAAATCATAATACTCATCTCTTTTATCCCGGTTTCGCTTGAACTAAATTTCTTGCGGTGCAGGCCGATCTTATGTGAAATGTTTTATAATCTACCCGTCTAATATTTTTCATGATTTATTTTTATTCTGTTAAAAGATTAGCAAGTCTTTTCAAATCATTTACAAAATGGTTCGAGAAACGTCCAGCCCGGGTAACATGACTTATTTTTGCAGCATGATAAAATTAATACCAGTGAAAAGAAAAATGCAGCAAAGAATTACAGGCTTAATAATTACTATTTGTGTTACTGCGTTCCAATCAACACATGCACAAACCAAACAAACAGAAAAAGTAAACCAGGTATGGCTGGGTTATTTAAATCAAACCCGTTTTACCAATAAATTCGGCACCTGGACGGATATTCATCTTCGTACCAAAGAAGACTTTGTTACAAATTTTTCTACGTTTATGGTAAGGGTCGGTTTAACCTATTATGTAAATGATGCAACAAAATTAACCTTAGGTTATGCGTTTGTAAATAATTTTCCTATTGATGCCAGCCGAAAAATTTCGCAGCCGGAGCACCGGCCATGGCAGCAAATACAATGGCATACCAGGTATGGTAAAAAAAGAATGATGCAATGGTTTCGTTTGGAAGAAAGGTACCGCCGCAAAATTTTAAACGATTCCACATTGGCAAGCGGCTATAATTTTAACTGGAGGTTACGCTATAATTTCTGGTATGATATTCCGCTTACCAAAAAAGGTATTGCACCAAAAGCCTGGTCGTTTGTTGTAAACGATGAAGTACATATCAACTTTGGCAGGCAAATAGTAAATAATTATTTTGACCAAAACCGTTTTTTTGCAGGTTTTAAATACCAGTTAAGCGACCAGTGTAATTTACAATTTGGCTACAGCAATATATTTATACAAACTGCGGCCGGTAATAAATACCGCAGTATAGATGCTGCAAGAATTTTCTTTTTTCACAATATTGACGCAAGAAAAAAAACTAAATAAGAATGAAAAGCACGCTTGAATGCCCGGTAGATTTTATTACAGTGAATGAAACACAGGTACGCACCACTGCATTTTTAGTGTTGCTTACAGCCATTGCATGGTTATTGTTTGGCAACATTTTTATTATGGTTTTTCTAATAGCCGACTTTTTTTTACGGGCATCCAACTTTGGAAAATACAGCCCGCTAAATACTGCCAGCAAATTTTTGGTAACTCAGTTTAAGCTTAGTGTAAAACCAATTGATCAGGCTCCCAAACGTTTTGCGGCAAAAATTGGGTTAGGTTTTGTAACCGCCATTGCAGTTTTACAATTATTGCAATTTAAAACTGCCGCTGTTGCTATAGCAGCCGTACTTATATTTTTTGCATTACTGGAGTCTGCATTTAGCATTTGTGCAGGCTGCCATTCGTATACTTTTTACAGAAAACTGTTTATAAAGCAATAATATTAGTCCAGCTCTACATGTTGTTCGGGTTCTTTTACTTTATAGCCTCTGGCACCAAAGTAGATAACAACAAGTAAACAAATAAAAGGCACGATATAACCTGCTTTAATATTGTCATTATATAAATCAATAACACGGCCCATTATCATTGGGAATACAGCACCTCCGATGATTGACATAACTAGTAAGGATGAACCAATTTTTGTTTCATGTCCAAGATTCACAAGTCCTAAAGCAAAAATTGTAGGGAACATAATCGAAAGGAACAGTCCCATTGCACCCAGGGAGTAAATAACTGTATAACCATGACCGAAAATCGCACCTAAACAAAGTATTGCAGCCGCAATACCATAAACAGTAAGCAACTTGTTAGATGAAAAATATTTTGTCAGCAGTGTTCCAATAAAACGGCCACCCAAAAATAATCCACCATATAGTAATGCTAGGTAAGTACCGGCTTTTTTTTCATCAACACCTCCCTCTTTCATCGCCATACGTACAAATGCACTGGTTACACATACCTGCGCCCCAACATATGCAAATTGTGCAACAACGGCCCAAGTCAGGTGTTTATGGCGGAATGCCTTAATAAACTCAGGGAATTTTGCTGTTTTGTTATCATCTTTTACTTCGGGCAAATGGAATAAATAAAATATCACTGCTACGAGTAAAAATCCAGAAGCAATAAATATATAAGGCATTTTTACAGCTGCAGATTCCATATTCAAGTAAGCCAGTTTATCAGCTACAGGCATTTGGGCCAGTTGCTCCGGTGTATGATTGATACCAGAGAAAATAAATTTTGTTCCAACTAATGGCCCCACAAGAACAGCTAAACCATTTATAGCAGCTCCCAGGTTTAATCTTGTACTTGCACTTTTTTCATTACCCAGCACAGCTGCATAGGGATTTGCTGCTGTTTCTAAAATAGCGATGCCGCAGCCTACAATAAACAATGCCAATAGAAAAAGACCATAAATTCTTGTATTAGCTGCTGGCACAAATAAAAAAGCGCCAATACCTGCTAAAATCAAACCAGCCACAATTCCATTTTTATAGCCCCACTTTTTTAAGATCATGCCAGCAGGAATAGCCATAAAAAAATACGCAAGGAAAATAGCCGCATCAATTAACATGGATTGTATATTGCTTAACTCACATGCTTTTTTTAAATGCGGAATTAAAATACCATCCAGGTTGTGCACCATTCCCCACAAAAAAAATAAAAATGCCACGAGTATGAATGGAACAAGGTATTTGTTTCTTCCATCACCTGCTGTTGATGTACCGGCTTTATTAGATGGTATCATTAATTATGTTATTTAAAGTTTATAAAAATTTGCAGCATTTATTGAATATACTTTTTGCCGGGCAGCATCATCCAGCAGAGCATTTAAAAGTTCTTTGTAAGTATTCCATGTTTTTGTATAACTGCCTGCCAGTAATGATACGGGCCAGTCGCCGCCACAAAAACATCTGTTTATACCAAAATGCTCTAACACAAATTCAACATAAGGCTGTATGTCTTCGGCAGTCCAGTTATGTTCTTTCTTTACTACTGTTCCCAGTCCTGATATTTTTGCATGAAAGTTTTTATTCGCTGCAGCTGCTTTCATCAAATCGCCCCACTCACCAAATTTTTCACCTTGAGAAATGGGTGGTTGATTCAGGTGATCGAATACCATCTTTAGTTCCGGCACTTTTTCTGTTACGGTTAATACTGTGCGTATATGTTCCGGCAAAACTCCCACTACATCATATGTAAGATTATATTTTACCAGCAGCTTCAGGCTTTCAATTACTGTTTCCTGCAACAGCCATTTAGGATCGGCTTCATCGTGTATTAAATGACGTACGCCTTTATAATAGTTGTTTTCCAGGTAAACATCGTTCAGTAACTGCTCTGTTTTTGCAGGATCTGTTAAAGGCAACCAGCCCACCACACCTTTTATCCATGGTGTTTTATCAGCCACTTCCAGCATCCAGTCAGTATCATCTGTATTGATGCTGGCCTGTACCAACACCCCGGCAGTAATGCCGGCCTGTATTCTTTCTGTTTCTAGTTCTTCAATATGATACGTACGTTTAAGAATAGATGTATCATTCTTCAGCCAGCCGTATTCAGCTTTGTCAAAATTCCACACGTGTATATGTGTATCAATAATGGGATGGTTCATAACAATCGTTAATTCAATATTGTATTAGCCTGCTTTATTACCAAAGATGGTGTACAGAAGGCTGAATATATTTTTCATACACCTGCTGCACTGCATCGTTTTGTTCTTTTGTTAACGCCTGCTCCTGCAATGCAGCTAAGTTTGCATCAACCTGTTGCGGTACTGATGCCCCGGGAATAATGCAACTTACCGCTTTATGTTGTAAAATCCATTTCAATGCTGCTGTTGCTAAATTAGTTCTTCCGGGAAAAATTTTCTTTAGCTCCTCCACAGCAGCAAGTCCCGTTTCATAATCAATGCCGGAAAATGTTTCGCCTTTATCAAACGCTTCGCCATTGCGGTTAAAAGTGCGGTGATCTCCGGGTGTAAAACTGGTTTGCTTGCTGTAAGTGCCGGTAAGTAAACCGCTGGCCAGCGGCACACGTACAATTACACCAATATTTTTTTTCTGTGCTTCATTAAAAAATAATTGCGCAGGGCGCTGACGAAACATGTTGAAAATAATCTGCACCGTTGCTACATTATCATATTCAATTGCCTTCAATGCTTCTTCTACTTTCTCTACACTCACGCCCAGGTGTTGAATTTTTCCCTCCTGTTTCAATATATCAAATAATTCAAAAATTTCGGGGCGGTAATATACCTGTGTGGGCGGGCAGTGCAGTTGAATTAAGTCAATCGTTTCTAATTGCAGCCGTTTCAAACTGTCTTCAACATATTTTCTAAGTACTGCAGGCTGGTAACCTTCATTACTATGTGGCTGAATTTGCCTGCCGCATTTGGTGGCAACAAATATTTTTTCGCTGCGGCTTTTCAAAACGTTGCCAACAGCTTTTTCACTTTCCCCATCGCTGTACACATCGGCTGTGTCAATAAAATTAATACCGGCATCAATGGCTTTATTTAAAATAGCAGCAGCATTTTCATTATTAAAAGCACTTCCCCATTTACCGCCTACCTGCCATGTACCTAAACTTATGGCCGATATATTCATTCCTGTTTTACCAAGTTTTCTGTATTCCATGTTTTCCGCCCTGTAAATTTATAATTCAACCATTGCTTTTATTACACCGGTTTCTGGTTTCAGCCAGCTTTCAAAATTATCTTTCACTTCACTAAACAAAACTTTGTGTGTAATATAATTTTCAGGCTTTACCAGGCCTTTTTTCATAGAAGCAACCACGTGTTCAAAATCTTCTTTTGTGGCATTGCGGCTGCTCATTAAAGTGGCTTCCCGTTTATGAAATTCAGGATGGCTAAAACTAATTTCGCCTTTTTGCAAACCCACCAGCACATACCTGGCACCATGCGCCATATATTGAAAAGCATTGTTAATGGCTTTTTGATTACCGGTAGCATCAATTACCACCGTAGGCATATCACCATTTGTAATTTCTTTCAGGCGCTGCAATGCATCTTCCTTTATCGGGTTTATAGTAAAATCAATTTTTAAATTTTCTTGGCAAAATTTCAGGCGGTTATCATTTACATCCATCACAATTACTTTTCCCCCCGCAACTCTTCCAAACTCTGCAATACCCAACCCAATTGGACCGGCACCAATTACTAATACAAATTCATCTTGTTTTACTGCTGCCCTTCGTATGCCATGTGCCCCAATCGCCAATGGCTCCACCAATGCCAGCTCATCAAAACTTAATCCTTCGCCATGTAATAATGAATAAGAAGGCACTTGTAAATATTCTGCAAAGCCGCCATCTACATGCACACCGCAAACATTTATTGCCGCACAGCAATTAGGCAGCCCATTACGGCATGCTACACAGGTACCACAGCGGAAGTAAGGAATAAAACTTACGGTTTCGCCTTTTTCAAAGCCGGGTGCATTATTAAAATCCACCAGCACTCCGCTTAATTCATGGCCCAGTATTCTTGGATAAGAAAAAAATGGTTGTGTGCCTTCAAATGCATGCAGGTCGGTGCCGCAAATACCAATACGTTTTATTTTTATAATAGCATGATCAGGCTGCAGCACCGGTACAGGTTTTTCTCCATATTCAAACAACCCCGGTTGCACACAGGTTAATACATTCATGGTGTTACTGATTTTTAAACGCCTTAAAATTACGTTGAAGAAAGCAAGCTCAGGCATTAATAATTTGAGCAGGTAAATTAGTACGAAATGTATTAAAACCATCATGTGCTGCCCTGATAAAGGAAGCCTCCCGTGAACGGGAGGCTTTTACCAAAACTAACTGCATATGAGAATGCTGAGCATCACCCTCAGCAATTGAGCCACACGTTACAAAGGCTCAAGCAGGTAAAAACTATATGGTTCTAAAACAAAATATTCATTATCGTAACCCATGGTAAATGTTGTTTTGCTCCAGTGATCAAACAATTTTGATGCTACCGGCCCATGTTGTTTAAATGCAAACCAGGTAAGCCATGCCGATTTATTACTGAAATTAAACAGGCCATACAATTTTGAATTGTTGTGTGTGCGCAGGTAACCTGCCACATGTATATTATGCGGCGGCATCCATGTAAGGTTTTTATAATCACTTACCACTGCCAGTTTACTCCGTATATCAATTAATTGCTTTGTGCCGGAAAAAATGCGTTGCTCTACCGTACCTTCTTCATTAATACGTTCATTCTTTTTCCAGTCAATAACCGGCCGGTGCATCCAGCGGTTATCATAATTTTTTCCTTCATCATTTAAGTAAGAATAATCGTTGGTATAGCCCAGCTCATCGCCATAAAAAATCATGGGTACGCCTCCAATAAAAAAACTATGGGCCTGCATCAGCAATATTTTTTTTATAGCTGATGTTATTGCGTTTTCATCATTATCATTTATTGCTTTTTCCAAACCGCATAATGATGCCAGCGAACCGCTGATACGGGCATCGCCTGTTTTTTCATTTACAGCAAACAAAGCGCCTTTTGCGGGAGAACCTTCATACACACCGGAATAATATTCTTTTAAAAAACGACGGTGCTCATACGCATCATAACCGGCATATTGTATCATGTAATCATCATAACCTAAACCAATATCATCGTGGCAGCGGGTATATGTTATCCATGATGCGCCATAAGGCTTTTGTAATAGCTCGTGCTGTGCGGCCAGCATTACTCTTGTATCAGCAGTGGCTAATGCATCCCACTGTAATGCCATTTGTGTGGCATTGTAAGCAAAGTCACATTCTTTGGCAGTGTATAAACCAGAGCCAAAGTATTTCATAATTTCTTTAGCCGCAACAATTGCTTCGCCCAATAAAGCCATACCCGGCGTAGCCACCTGTACACATTGTTTTATTAAACGCAGTATAGTATGTGCCTGTGGTAAATTCTGGCAGGTTGTTCCGGTTTGTTTCCAAATAAATGCAGGAGCATCTATGCGTAATATATCTATACCTAAATTTGCATAGAAGAAAACGGTATCCAGCATTTCAATAAAAACAGCGGGGTTGCTGTAATTTAAATCCCACTGGTAATTATGAAATACTGTCATTACCCATTTACTACATTCAGGCACCCATGTAAAATTGCCCGGTGCTGCCTCAGGAAAAACTTCAGGCATTGCTCTATCAAATTGATCAGGCATATGCCTGTCATCATACATATAAAAATAATCCTGGTATTTTTTACTGCCCTCTTTTGCATTTTGTGCCCATTGGTGTTTATGCGAAGTATGATTCAGCACAATATCCAGCATCAGGTACATTTTTTCTTCGCTCATCTGCAGCTGTAATGCTTCTAAATCTGCTAATGTGCCAAAACGTTCATCTACTTTTCTAAAATCAGATACTGCATAGCCGCCATCGCTTTCACCGATTGGGCTTTGCATTACAGGCATTAAATGCAATAGGTTTACACCAAGCTTTTTAAAATAATCCAGCTTATTTGTAAGGCTGGAAAGGTTACCGCAAAAACGATCGGTATATAAGCTCATCCCTGTAATTTCATTGCTTAAATACCAGTTGCCTTTTTTTTCTTTTTCTTCGTCCCTGTGTTTTAATGCTGCTGATCGTTGTGCATACGCATTAGCCATTATATCAATCAGCTTGTTAAAATATTTATCCGCTTCTGCATGATGCTGGTATAACTCGTTATACAAAAACTGTATGGCTGCGGCATTGGCAACAAAGCGTGTGTAAAACATATTATCGCTGTTGCCAATATCCATTTCCTGCTTTTTAAGTGCCTGGCTTATTCTTTTATGTAATGCTGATTCGTACACAATTATCCGCTTAATTAAAAATAGAACTGTTTAAATACTTAAAGGCTTCCATAGCTCCCATATACTCACAGGTTCTTGCACCTGCTTTATTTCCATTTACAATTATTTGCTGCCATTTGCCTGCAGAAAAATCTTTTATTTCGTTCAGTGAAAATTTGCTTAACTGGTATAGCACTGCTCCTACAAAGGCATCGCCAGCACCGGTTGTATCAACAGGTGTAATGGAAATGCTTGGTATAATTTGAGTGCTGCCATTAATACCCAGTAATGTACCTTCTTTACCCAGTGTAATTGCAAACACGGCACTTGTTTTTGATAGCAGTTCAGTTGCGGCATTTTCCACACTGGATTGTTTTGTAAGCATCATTGCTTCTTCATCGCTTACTTTAAAAAAATTACAGCAGTTTAAGAAATTCCAGCTTTGATCAATGAATGACTGCTTATCATTTTGAAAAAGCAGGTTGCGGTAATTAGGATCGAAACTGATAAAAATTTCCTGGTGCAATGATTTATGTAATAAGCTTTGATATGCTGCCTGTAGCGGGCCGGGTAAAAATGCAGTGGCAGATCCGAAATGCAGTAATGAAAATGCTTCTAAATTTATTCCTTCCACTTCTTCTTTGCTTAACTGCCCATCCGCTCCCCGGTTAAAATAAAAATCACGTTCGCCGTTTTCCATTAGCGATACAAAGGCAAAAGTGGTAAAGTGATTTTTATCCTGCAGCATCCATTTTGTATCTACACCAAAAGAATGCATCACATCCATTAAGTGTTTACCAAATGGATCGGCTCCTACTTTAGCCGCTAATTCAACCCGGCCCCCCAACGCAGCAATAGCAGCGGCTACGTTGGTGGGAGCTCCGCCGGGCTTTTTGAGAAAGTTGTCACCGTCTGATAATGGTTTGCCTTTATCGGTACAAATCATATCAATCAATGCTTCTCCTATGCAAAGAATTTTATTCATTATTTTAATTCAAATATTATTGCTTCGTATGGTTTTAGCTTACCGTCTGTTGATGGAGTTGAATAATTATTAATTAAAATTTTTGCTTTACTTACATCCATGACTGTATTTACGGTTGCAGGTTTATCTTTAAAATTTAAAAGCACTAAAATTTTTTTTCCATCCAGCTCACGGGTGTATGCAAATACACTGGCATTGTCTTTATCAACCAATGTATATTTTCCATGCACTAATACAGGATTATCTTTGCGCAGCTGCACCATTTTTCTAAAATAATTTAAACAGCTGTTTGCGTCTTTTTCCTGTGCTGCAGCATTAATAATTTTGTAATTAGGATTTGTTTTAAGCCAGGGGGTACCTGTTGTAAAGCCAGCATTCACCGTGCTATCCCATTGAAATGGTGTGCGGCCATTATCTCTGCAACTGAACATTACATTCTGCATAAACTTTTTTAAATCGCCGCCATTATTTTTTTGATACTGGTATTCATTTAATGTAGCCACATCATTATAATCTTCAATCTTGTTAAAATAAGCATTGCTCATTCCCAGTTCATCACCCAGGTAACAATAGGGTGTGCCACGCATGCTTAGTATAAAAGTGTTCAGCATTTTAGAAGAAAGCTCCCTGAACTCCGGCTTATCACTACCAAAGCGGCTTACCATTCTTGCCTGGTCGTGGTTGGCAAGAAATACTGCCATCCATCCTTTATCGGCAAACGCACTGTCCCATTTGGTAAATACCTGTTTTAAATGAAGCACACTATAACCTTCGGGCTTTGCAATATCAACCCATTCAAAAGGGTAAGCCATATCCAGTTCTTTACGGTCTGCATCTACCATGTTATGTGCATCTTCCATGGTATTGCCCGTACCTTCTGCCACTGTCATTAAACTATGTTTGCTAAACACCTGCTGGTTCATTTCTTTTATATAATCATGCAGATGTGGCCCCATGGCATAATACTGCATAAAGTTTTTTTCAAACCCTTTTGGCCATACAGGAAAAGCCGTGTCTTTTGCTGCAAAACCAAAAGCATCCAGGCGAAAACCATCTACCCCTTTATCTGCCCAAAAATTCATCATACTGTATACTTCCTGGCGCAGTTTGGGATTTTCCCAGTTTAAATCCGGTTGCTTTCTTGAAAAATAATGCAGGTAATAGGCGTTGGTCAGCGAATCATATTTCCATGCATCATGGTTTACATCAAATAAACTGTAGCGGTAATTCGGTTTGCCTCTTTCGGCATCCCACCAATGATAATAATTTCTGTAAGGGCTTGTACGGGAGCTGCGGCTTTGTTTAAACCACTCGTGCTCGTCGCTGCTGTGGTTTACCACCATATCCATTATTACTTTTATACCTCTTTCATGCATGCCTTTCAACAAGGCATCAAAATCTTCCATGGTGCCAAAGTCTTTCATAATGTTGCGGTAATCGCTTACATCATATCCGTTATCATCATTGGGAGAAGTATAAATAGGATTCAACCACACCGCTGTAATGCCAAGGCTTTTTAGATAATCCAGTTTTGAAATAATACCTTTTAAATCGCCAATGCCATCTCCGTCGCTATCTTTAAAACTTCTTGGGTAAAGCTGGTAAACGATGGCGTCTTTCCACCAGTTTTTTTCTTTGGTTTCAGAGGCAGCGGTGCTGTTGTTTTGTTTTTCTGCAGAATTGCACGCAGCAAGCAAGGCTGTAAACAAAACAACGGTTATAAAATATCGGCTGTTCTTCATAGTAAATATTTTTAATGCCCGGCAGAAAAATTTATTTCTGTATTGGCTGATGGTTTTTCTGCTTTAATTAATAATGTAAGCAGTGCGGCTATAGATAAAAATACACCGGCAAAACTTAAAGCATTGCCTGGGTTATTACCTATAATATTTTTATAAACAAAGCTAAAAGTTAATGTTTGAATAAGCATTGGTATAACAATCATCATATTAATAATGCCCATGTAAACACCATATCTTTCTTTAGGAATTTTATCCACCACCAGCAAATATGGAATACCCATCATGCTTGCCCAGCCAATGCCTAAACCAACCATTGGTAAAAACATAAGGTATTGGTTTTGTAAATGCGGCAATATTAAAAGTCCGAGGCCTGCTAAAATAAGTGCTGCCGCATGCACCCATTTAGCACCTATTTTTTTTGCATACCATGCAAGGCCGAAAGCGCTTATGAATGTAACAACATTATACGTTGCATTTAATAAACTTGCCCATCCTGCAGCATCTGCATACAAATCAGGGTTTTCTTTTGCGGTAGTATGCCAAACGGATTGAGCAACACTGTGTGATACATATTGCCAGTAACAAAACATTGCATACCACTGAAACAGGTACACAGCTCCTAATTGCCACATCACTTTAGGCATAGTTCCAATAGCATGAATAATTTCTGTAAAAGGCGTGGCAAGTGTTTGTTTAGATGATTTTAGTTTTTCCAGTTCTTCTGGTGTTGGAGGTATTTCCGGGGTTTTCTTTACAGACCAGAGTACTGTGGATATTGAGCAAACAGCACCAATAAAAAAAGCAATATAAACCCAGTATGGAATACCCGATGCTGATTTACCCGGTATAAGATTTTTCTTTTCAAAAAAATACAGGCACACATTTGCAAGTGTGATACCAAGGCCGGTAAAAAAACTCTGCATCATAAAACCTGTTGCAAATTGTTCTTTAGGTAACTTGTCTGCCACAAATGCCCTGTAAGGCTCCATTGCTGTATTATTACCGGCATCCAATATCCATAAAAGACCAGCGGCCATCCATAAACTTTGGCTAAAAGGGAAAAACAACAATGCAAGGCTGCACATTACTGCACCCACTAAAAAATAGGGTTTTCTTCTTCCCCATTTAGGGCTCCATGTTTTATCGCTCATGGCACCAATAATTGGCTGTATAAGTAAGCCTGTCATTGGCCCGGCAAGATTTAAATAAGGAAGCTTGTCAGGATCGGCACCAAGAAAAGTGTAGATTGGATTTACAGCAGACTGCTGTAAACCAAAAGAGTACTGGATGCCTAAAAATCCAAAGCACATACTCCATATTTGCCAAAAACTCAGTTTTGGTTTAGCAGTTAGCATAGCAAGCGTTTTGAGTTGATTTCAAATTTAATCAACTCAATCCCTTATAAAAAGGCGCAAACGTTTGTGGTGGAAAAAGAAAACCAGCAACTTATATTGAAGCCCCATAGCCCAGCACAGGATTATCTCCCAGCCACTCCGCCAAATGTTGAGATATCAGTTTACTTTCCACCATAAAACCATCGTGGCCATAGCTGGAGTCAATTTCAATTAAAGTGGATTGCGGAATATGTTTAGCTAAAAAATGTTGCTCTATCAGCGGGCATAATATATCGCTGCTTATGCCAATAATTAAAGTACGTTGTGCAATTGATTTAAGTACCGCTTCCAGATTACCGCCACGGCTGCGGCCAAGGTTATGGCTGTCCATACTTTTTGTGAGCGTCCAGTAACTGTATGCATTAAACCGCTGCACTAATTTATCTCCCTGGTAATTTATGTATGACGATGCTTTAAAATCATCCAGCTTTTCGCCATTAGTATCTGTTTGCTGCTGCACCATAATACCATAATTACGGTAAGTAAGCATTCCAATGGCACGGGCCGCTTTTAAACCTTTGGCACCGGCATCAGGCTTAGCAGTATTCCAAGTGTTATCAGCCTCAATACTTAACCGTTGTGCTGTGTGTGTGGCAATACCCCAGGCGCTTTCGCTTGCAGATGTAGCCAGCAAAAACAAATTATTAATTACGCCGCTTTCCATCACACTCCATTCCATTGCCTGGTAACCGCCCATGCTGCCACCCATTAATACATGTATTTTTTCTATGCCCAAATGCTTACGCAGTAAAATATGGGCATTCACCATATCTCTTATAGTAATTAAAGGAAAACTGTTGTAGTACGGTTTGCCGGTTGCTGCATTTATGCTTAACGGGCCGGTGCTGCCATAACAGGAACCCAATATATTGGCGCAAACAATAAAATATTTATCAGGATTAATTACATAACGGTCACCCACCACACCATGCCACCAGTCTGCTGCATCAGAATTAGCAGTAAGCGCATGGCATACCCAAACCACATTGCTTTTATCAGCATTTAATTGGCCATAAGTTGTGTAGGCAATTTCAACCCCTGGCAATGATGCTCCATTCTCTAACTTAAAAGCTTCGTGGTGTTTGTAAACAGTCATTTAAAATTTATTCTTTTTTGTACCCGGCTGCAAACCATTATTAAACTTCATTGGCAACAGCTGTTTATTATTTTTTATTCTTTTTGCAAAAGAGCAAAAAACAATCACACATCAACAGTCGACCATCTGTTGAACAGCTTTAAATTAGCCATTTATCAAACCCCATACTTACCATATTGGAAATTCCGGGGTTTTGGTTTGCAAAGTAAAGCCCATCCCTGTTTATATTTGTAAAAATTTTCAAAAATGGTAGAAATAAATTTACAGCGCAAAAAAGGCGACTTTGGTTTTGAAGCCACAGATGCCAACGGACATGTGGTGCATTTAGACACAAGTGACGAAACCGGTGGTGTTAATTATGGTGTTCGCCCCATGCAAATGCTGTTAATGGGCCTGGGCGGTTGCAGTGCTATAGATGTTGTTATGATTTTAAAAAAACAACGCCAGACAATTGATGATTTTTCTATTAAAATAACTGGAGAAAGAGAACCGGGCAAAGAACCATCTCTTTGGCAAACCGTAAAAATCACTTTCTTTTTAAAAGGCACCATTGATAAAGAAAAAGCAGAACGTGCCTGCCAGCTCAGCATGGATAAATATTGCAGCGTTGCTGCCACTTTAATGAAAAGCGGTACCAATTTAACATGGGAAGTAAAAGTAAATTAAAGTGAGTAGAGAGCGGTGAATGGTGAGTTGCATCATACCTGATTATTCACCACTCACCACTGACCACTCACCATTCACGACTGACCACTCACCACTCACAACAATGAATCCAATTACACAAGCCATACGCATTCAAACAGAGCGTACCAATGAAATGGAGCATTCCTCTCCTGTTTTTTTCACCAGTAGTTTTTGTTTTGATAATGCAGAAGAAATGAGGGCCGCTTTTGCTGATGAAAGCAATGATAATATTTACAGCCGTTTCAGCAATCCCGGTGTGCAGGAGTTTACCGACCGTATGGTGGCATTGGAAGGTGCTGAAGCCGGCTTTGCAACAGCCTCAGGTATGAGCGCCATCTTTGCATCGTTTATGACACTGCTTAAAAGCGGTGATCACCTTATTGTATGCAGCTCAATATTCGGCAGCACTGTTACAGTACTTAATAAATACTTACCTAATTATGGCATTGAAATAACATGGGTGCCTGCAAATGATATTTCAAAATGGGAAGCTGCTGTTAAGCCTAACAGCAAAATGATTTTTTTAGAAACCCCCACCAACCCCGGGCTTGATATAATAGATTTAGAAGCAGTAAACACTATTGCCAAAAAGCATAAGCTTTTATTGAATGTAGATAATTGTTTTGCCACACCGGTTTGCCAGCGCCCTATTGATTTTGGTGCAGATTTAGTGGTGCACTCCGCCACCAAATGGTTAGATGGGCAGGGCCGTGTGCTGGGTGGTGTTATTGTTGGTAAAAAAGAATTAATACAACAGATATATTTATTCTGCCGCAGTACTGGCCCGGCATTGTCTCCATTTAACGCATGGATATTAAGCAAAAGTTTAGAAACATTAGATGTACGCATGGAGCGCCATGCAGCTAATGCACTGCACATTGCAAAAGCATTAGAGAGCCATGCAAAAATTGAATGGCTCAAATATCCTTTTTTATCAAGCCATCCTCAACATGCCATTGCCATTAAGCAAATGAAAAACGGCGGCGGGCTAATAGCATTTAATTTAAAAGGCGGCTTAGAAAGCGGCCGTGCATTTTTAAACAATTTAAAAATGTTATCACTCACCGCCAACCTTGGCGATACAAAAAGTATTGCTTCTCACCCCGCCAGCACCACACATGCAAAGCTTAGTGAAGCAGACAGGCTGGCGGTTAATATCACCCCCGGTTTAATCCGCATATCAGTTGGGCTGGAATATGTGGATGATATTTTAAACGATATTTTGCAGGCGCTTGATAAGTGCTGATAAGATATTTAATGTTGTTGTTCTGATGGCAATGCCGAACTTTGCACTTCTTTAAAACTAAACTATTAACACTATGATGCTTGTTGAAGTATTAAAATCTAAAATACACCGTGTAAAAGTTACTGAAGCCAATTTAGATTATGTTGGCAGTATTACTATTGACGAAGACCTGATGGATGCCGCCAATATTATTGAAAACGAAAAAGTGCAGGTGGTAAATAATAATAATGGGGAACGTTTTGAAACTTATGTAATAACCGGCGCAAGAGGTACCGGCACTATTTGCTTAAATGGTGCAGCAGCCCGTAAGGTAATGGTGGGTGATGTATTAATTGTTATCAGCTATTTTACTATTGATATGGAACTGGCAAAAACCTTTAAGCCATGGGTGGTTTTTCCTGATGAGAATAATAAGCTGAAATAAAGTCAAAGCATTATTGGTTACAGCTCCTTCCAATTCACTTATTCAGTTTGGTGCAGCTTATGCGTATCTTCCTGGCTGGCATATTCACTTTGTTGATCGGGCAGGCTGCTTATAAAAGATTGCTGCAGTGATATAACAGAAGATGCTGTATACAACCCGATATGGTTACCTGTAAATGTGTAATCCATCAGTGTAAGCTTCACAATACCATCAATGGACAATTCGTAATAATTACCATACCTTATCAATACAAAACTAAAGGTGTTGGGCTGTTGCAAAGTAAAAACGCCAGACTGTATTTCTTTAAAAACAAAATTGTGCCTGTTATTACCCGGGTTAAAACCCCAGGCCCGCAGGTTTACCAGCCCGTTCAGCAAATCGAATGAAATAAAATATCCATTGCCATCTGCATCCATATCACACACCAGTCCAAACTTACCCATACCTTCTACAGTTAACTGCCCTTTCCATATAAAATTGGGGGTTGGTCTTTCAAAACAAAATATTTCGTAGCCGCTACGGGAACTGCAAATCCATTTACTTTCCTGCTGGTCAAGGCTGGCAGTGGTATTATGTAACAGCGTTTTCACGGTTCCAAAATTCATTTGTGCAATGGTGTCCTTCACCATATTTTCCCAGCGGTAATAGGTTTTTAACTGCAGCCTTCCTTCATTATCAGTTACTAATTCCTTAGGTGGCGGCAGCACCCGTAACGCATCTATTTTTCCATAAGCATAAAAGAAATTATACAACAGCAAATGAGGGCCATCTTCTACAACCCTTGCGGCATAATTTCCTTGTGGCAGTAATACATCTGTATTAAAGGAATGGTACTCACCAAAAAAATCTGACGCAAACCAGTACCGCACTTTAATATCTTCCCTTATAGAGCCGAGCAAATAAAAGCGGTTGTCCATTTCAAAAATACAGGGGCATTCCACATCATCGTACACCATTGGAGTTAACAAGGGTGGCATCAGTTCCATTATGTCGTTTGTAATTTTTACCAGCCCTACACATCCTCTTCTCGACACAGGCCCTGTAATGGTACGTGTTGCTACTAACAAATAGGATTCATCATTATAATTAAAATGATACGGATCCCGAAAACTTAACCAGGTACGTGGATTGGTTTTATGTGTTTCGTAATAAACTCCCATGGGTTCAATGGGATAAATATTTTTTAAGTCTTTTTTCCAGTCAATAAGGTTTTTAGAGCTGGCATAACCTATTTTAGAAATAATGCCACGGTCCTTGCGTTGCAGACCGGTGTAGTACATTTCAAAAATATTGCCTGAGTGCACCACATGCATGGTCCATAACATGTCATCATCCCATTCTCCGGGGTTTCCCACAAAAAGTGCATTGTTCACCCGCTTCCAGGAGATACCATCGTCCGATACGGCATGGGCAATATAATCATGATTGGGAATGATGAGATGAAACAAATGATACACTCCATCATGTACAATCACGGTGATATCACCAATTTCCCAGTCATTAAAACCTGATCCTGAGTACATTCAATTTTTTAATCGTTTTTTAAGGTATAAATATAACCATTTTAATGTGGAGGGCTTAGCTTTAACCGCACCATAATACAGCCGAATTTGATGAACGGATACTATATACAATTATACAGCCCCCATGGCCTCATACGATATCATGACCCCGAAATTGGACGGGACAGAGATACGGGTGGCCAGGTGAAATATGTTTTAGAACTACTGGAATGCCTTTCCCAACACCCGCAAGTGCGAAAAGTGGATTTGTTTACACGGCGCATTTCAGACAAACGTGTGTCAACTACTTATGAAAAGGAAATTGAAACCGTAAACGAAAAAGCCCGTATTGTACGCATGAACTGCGGAGGCAATGCTTACCGGCCCAAAGAATCGTTATGGAATTATCTGGATGAGTTTATTGACAAAACCATTCGGTTTATTGATGAGGAAGCTGATTTTCCGGATGTGGTACACGGGCATTATGCGGATGGCAATTACCTCGCCGGTCACATCAGCGAAATTTTCGGCATCCCTTTTATCGCCACCGGCCACTCCCTTGGCAGGAACAAACAAAATTTGTTATTGCAACAAGGCATGAGTCTTGAAAAAATAGAAGAGAAGTTTAACATGGAGCAGCGAATCAGTGTAGAAGAAACTTTATTAAAAACTGCTGATGCTATTGTTGTAAGTACGCAAAACATTATCGATACACAATATGCCCTTTACGAAAATTTCAAGTCAGGCAAATTCAGGGTAATTCCACCCGGTGTTAACCCCGAAGTATTTTACCCCTTTTACAGATTAGAAATGCCTTCTTTTAAAATGTCTATTGAACAGGAACAGGCTTTGTACAGGGTAAACTCAGACATTGACCGCTTTTTATTCAATCCAGGAAAACCATTGATTCTTTCCATTGGCCGTGCTGACAAAAGAAAAAATTTTGAGCTCATCATTCAATCATACGGACAGGATGTGGAATTGCAGGCAATGGCCAACCTTGCCATTTTTGCCGGAGTTAGAAAAGACATTAGTCAAATGCCAGATGATGAAAAAGATATTTTGACAAACTTGTTGCTGCTAATGGATAAGTATGATTTGTATGGCAAAATGGCTATACCAAAAAAAAATGATCCACAGTTGGATGTACCTGAGATATACCGCATTGCGGCCAAAAAAAAAGGAGTGTTTGTAAATGCCACCCCCGGAGAAAACTTTGGATTAACCATTGTGGAAGCCGCAGCATGCGGCCTGCCGGTAATAGCTTCGCCAACAGGAGGGCCCAAAGAAATTTTAAGCCAGTGTGATAATGGTTTGCTGGTGGATGTAGAAAACCCAAAAGCCATTGCTGCTGGGCTAAAAAAAATAATTGCAGACCAGGTGGCATGGCAAAATTTTTCTGCCAATGGAATTAAAGGCACAAACCAACTATACTCCTGGGGCTCTTTTGCTGATAAATATGTTGAAATAATTGATGAACTCCGTCAACAAAAAGACAAGAGCACTATTAGCGAAACCAGCAAAACGCCATTTGGAAAAAAACTGGCCAATGCAGACTTGTTTATTATTTCTGATTTGGACGGTACATTGTTAGAAGGAAACAATACTGAAGGTTTGAAGGAATTTACGCAGTGGGTTAACAGTAAAAAAGAACGTGTTGCATTTGGTATTGCCAGCGGACGCAACAAAGAGCTCACTGCACATGCCTTTCAAAAATATGGTTTGCCAAGCCCTGATATTTTAATTTGCTCTGCAGGCTCCGAAATTTATTATACAGATAAATTCATTCCTGATAAAGGCTGGGAAAGCCATATTGATTATTTATGGAAAAGAAGTGAACTGCAATCAGCCTTGCTAAAATTCCCCGGAATCCGCCTGCAGGAAAAAGAGGCCCAGTGGCAATTCAAACTCAGTTATTATGTTGATGATGATTTTACTGAAGATGATATAGCCAATCTTTACAAATTTCTTGATGATAATAAATTCAGGGCAAGAGTATTGTTTACCGATAATAAATACCTTGATTTTTTGCCTTTTCGTGCAAGTAAAGGAAGTGCTGTACGTTACCTGAGTTATAAATGGAAAATGCCTTTAGAGCATTTTATTACAGCGGGTAACAGTGGTAATGATTTGGATATGCTGAATGGCAAATCAAGATCGATAGTGGTATCCAATTACAGCAGCGAACTGGAAATACTTCGGAAAAACAAATCCATCTACTTCTCAAAACATCCAATGGCGATTGGAGTGCTGGACGGCATTAATCATTTTTTACCACTCATAAAACTGGGCAACCAATCAGCAGAGCGTTACATTAAGCAATTGAAAGGGATTGAATAAAAAAGCCCTCCTGATAAAATCAGAAGGGCTAGGGTTGCGTGTCGGCTTGGATAGACAAAGTTCTAACCTGATTATCAAAGATTTAGCGAAAATTCAAGAATTAGTAACCCTAGTTAGCTCTGATTAAAGCTATTTGGGTTTTATTGATTGGGATAATTCATTTTGCGTATTAGATTGTTCTATAATACTCTTCATTGATTTTCTTTTTCTTGGTATTTTCTTGTGTTTTTACATGATTAATGATATAGCCCTCATAGCCAATCATTTTCATGATACACATATTTAGGAGTGTTAGTAGTCTCAATGAGATTTCAAAACTATCCATTGAATATGATTTTTTTCCTTTTTGTGGTTTTAAATTAATATTCCCATGCAAAAAATCATTTCTGTATTCAAGTATTTCCTCATCTATCTCTGTAAGCGAAATATTCTGACAAGTAAATGGAGCTTTCAGTTTTTCCCTATTTGTAGGAGAGTTAAGGTTTTCAATTTTCGCTTTAATCACATCTTCTCCACTAAATTTATCATAAATTTTAAACTTGTTTAGGACCTCTTGAAGCTCCTTTAAAAATACGGCTGCTATTTTTTTATCTTTTATTGGATTCAGTCTATCAGCTTCTTTTGTATAGAAATATTCAGATAGCCCTTCCATAGCAACAGATAGGCCTGCCGGCATCAGTAATAAAGACCTGCTGATAGATTCTGTAATAAGAATAATGATGGCTTTTATATCCTGCTCCTTGTGTATTATGTCGCACAGATTTGATAATTGGATTGAACTAACTTCCTTAATCTTTCCATAATAACTATCTGCAATAGTGCGAACCTTGACCCAAGAATATGGATTGGCATTTACAGGTGTGTAAAAAGATTTTATACTGCTCCTTTGTTCTTGATAAACAAATCCATTAAAGTTTTTCATAGCCTTATTGGAATAAGCAAAAACATACTCCCCGTCTTGAGCAAGGTTTCCAAGTAAATACCCAAGAGCAACGCTAACTTCCCATGCAAGCTCCAAGAAGTCGTCAAGCAGAATAGGGTTAAGGCAATCAATGAACAGGTACTTTCTTTTAGAGTGTTCTACAACAAAAGCATGAAATTTTTTATTGTCAAATGACATTGAAACCAATCCTCTTGATGAATAGCCTTCATAGTCAAAACTTTCATCTTCAATTATACTAAAAAATGAAAGTTTGGTTTTTAAGGGAATTATGCTTCGGAAATATTGGTTACTTCTTTCCCGAAAACCTTTATTTCGGTATGAGTGTATGTGTAACTGGGAACTGTGTTTGCTTTCACTCCTTGTTACGGATGAGCCAACTCCTTTTACAAAGCCATCGGTAATTTTAATATCCAGATTTTTATTTGTAACTGATGTGGTGATTCTATCCCCAACATTTAATCGCCAATAATTTTTAGTAGCAATATCTAAAACAAATCCTTTTGTTTTATTCTTTTTGAAAAAACCGATCTTGTTTATAATATTTGTACCATTATGCACTTTTACCCTTTGCGTTTTATCAAGTGCATTTATTTTTTCTATTTCTTTGAGAATAAATTTTTTAATTCTTGGCATACTAATTTAATTCTAATCCTAAACATATTGTATTGCCCCAGCTTTTGGAAGAAGTAAGTAAACGAAAGTGCATACCATTTATATTCCATTTTCTTATGTACTCATCTTTTTCATATTTTCCATTTTCCTCCATCATGTATCCCCCACGATTATCAATATCAGCACCAAGCATAAAAATCAATTTTGCAACCAGCAACTCGACTTCTCTGAACATCATAAAACTTGCATGGCTTTCTCTGTCGCAATAAAAAGCAATAAAGGTCATCCCCTCAGAAATTATAATTTGATAACGATTAAAATAGTTAAAATACGAGTGTAAAGGTTTGTAAGTATTAACTGATTCATTTTTAAAAGGGTCAATTCTTTGATACAATTGCATACTATGCTTCAAATCATGTTGTAATGAGGTTTGAAATGTATGCACGGTTTCTTCCTGCCCAAGTAATATAGTTTTATAGTTGATAAAATCTCTTGAAGAAAGAACCTTTGTTGGAAACCCTAAAAGTTGGTAAACGATATTTGCTTTCACTTGCAATCCCTTATCATCAGTTACTAAATAATCGCTGAAAGAGGCATACCAGGCATGGTGTGCATCTGTATTAAGGCTTTGCATATTAAATTTCTTAATCCCTTTTCCTTGCCTCTCTTGTGTTATATTATAAGTTTCAAGCATTGTGTAAGCATGAATAAATTTTTGGTATAAGTCGTTTTTTTGATTGTCGGTTAGCATGTTCTCAATCATTTCAAGATATGATTTACCAAGTGTGCTTTCTTTAAATTTTTCATTAAATGTCATTCCCCATTTCTCAAAGCCATATTCATCCCTATTCAAATACCCAGCTATATACTTTCTTAATTCAGTAAATTCTTTTTTATCTTGAAGTAAAGACTTGCTGTATGGCCACATACCATTTATAAATTCCTGCAGGCTCATTGAAGGACTGTAATCGGGTATCATTTTCTCAATTAAATTCTTACCATTAGCATCAATATCTGCCATATCAAATTGCCCTGTTAAAGCACCAATTGGCAGATTAAACATTGATTTCATCAACTGCTTTAGTAGTTTTCCTTCAGGAAAATCATCCATATCTCCTAACAAACTGTCAATATCAAATGGATTTTCAAGTGTGTTCCTATAAGCATTGTAATCCTTTCCTTTGAACGCTTCCAATGGAGTTGCCAAATATGGACCTGTGGCTTTATCATGAATAAAGTCATGCATGAAATAGTTGTCCTTCACATACTCACCCATAAACACTAAATCCTTTTCGGCATATTTTAAAATGGAATCTTTTAAATCATCCAAATGAGCATCTGAAAATGTAAAAAGCATTTTATCTTTTAGTGCTTCAAAGACATCAAACAATTCAGAACTATAGCTTGGATGTTCTTGCTTCAGGTATCTGTATATGTTGCTATCACAATAAATTCTAATCATCTTAAAATATTGAGCAAAAAATACTATTATTTTTAGTAAAGCTACTTAATTTATTTATGAGATTTTAAGCGAAGGCAGAATAAATTCTGCTCAAATTGTAAAAGCACTAAAAAAAAGCCCATAGCGATATGGGCTTTTAATTACACAAATAAATAATCCTAAAATATCTCTATTTCACCTCCCTGACTAAACCTCCCCATCTGCACTGCCTTACCCCTTTCCGGCACTTCAATTACCACATCCACATCATGCTGAAAACTCTGTGATCCCTTGAATTTCCCATCTTTAGAGGTCTGGAACACGAATATGAACGATTTAGAGGGATTTTTAGCTCTTAACCGGTTCAGGTCTTCAGGTGTCAGTTCCAACCGGTTTACGCTATCTAAAAAGATAAAATCGTATCCTGTTAAATCTTCAGGCAGATAAGAGGAAACAAACAGATTAGGGTGGGCTACATGCTTTTCGTTCAGTTTCTTTTGCAAGGTCATATCCAGCCCTTCTTCTTTAGCAACATAAAGCACCTTGCCGTGGTTCCTGGCCAGGTAGCCAGCGAAGTCAATGCACAGATAGGATTTGCCCATTTTCGGCTTTCCGAATACCATTGCAGTGAAATTCCGGCTAGGATCGCCAATTAGCTGCAGCCACTTGCCTTTTAAACCAATGGTGTCAAACTGCAGGTTGGCAAAATCCATGCTGTTCATCACCGATGGCTGATTAACAGGTGTTACAAAATCAACTCCATCCAATCCCTTGAGCAAGCCATTTAAACCATTCAATTCTTTAGGCTCAATTTGCAATGTCTTTTGCTTTTTATCAGCTACAAATACTTTAAGGTTATTGTACGCCTTTTGCAAAGGAGCTTCATATTCATCACCTTTTGTAACCCGTTTTCTTTTAGCCGAAGATTCCATTTGCTTAATCAGTTTCGCAGCCTTTTCTTTCATTGCAGGTTTTCCATGCATGTTGATATATTTCTTTATCAACTGTAGTGATGGATATACTTTTTCACCGGCAACAACTTCCTTAAATTCATTGTAGGTTTTATCAGTAATCTCCAATTTGATTTTTGCCCTCATGGAATTAAAAGCCTTAATCAGGCTTTCCTGTATATGCTTAATCTCTCTTGCATAAGCAGAAGTTTTGCGGATGCGTTTTTCGAGAATGGCTTTTTGCAGTGCGTTGATAAAACGAAGAATATCATCTTTGGTTTTTGTTTTACCATTAAGGTTTAAAAATCTTCTGATAAACCTTACTTCTTCAGGAATTCGTTCAACAAACTTTTCACTACTGTTTGCATCAGCTTTCTCATCATTGTTTTTTTGGCGAGCTTTCTTTTTAGGAGTGCCATCTGGATTAATAATTCCCTGGCGGATCATTGCTTCATGCATAATCTCCTTGCCTGATTGCTTGCGGTTTTCATCCTTATGTTGTTTAATTTCAGCGTTGTGATTGTTGGCGGTGTATTCGTTTAACTTACCAAAATACATATCAATCACTTTCTTGATAGCATCGCTTCCATGATAGGCTTCCCAATTCGATCCATTCGAGGTGGCTTTTTTTATATATTCATGCCCTTTCTTTAACGCATCTGGCAGATTATAAAAATCAATGCTTTTAATCTTATCGTAGTAGTTATTATGGTTTATCATAGTTCGGTATTTATGCGGCTAATAATTCAAGTTCCAGAGCAAGGGCTTCTGCTTCCAATTCTAAATACCGGATATTATCCGGTTCATCGGCTTGCTCCGGTGGCAATTTAATTTTCTTTCGGTTACTGTACCTTGTTACATTATCCTTTACATCTTTAAATTGGTGATTGGATAAGGAAATGCTGCAACTATGGTTATCCTGAAGGATAGCGATAGCCTTATCAATTTTCGATTCATGCAACCGGGCAACCATCTTATCAGATACCTTTTCAAAATTGTTATTCTCTACAAGCTCCAATAAGCCTTTATCCAAATACACATCGCCACCTCTTTGCCTGGATGCAGCTACAATGATTTTAAAATAGTCTCCATTCTTTATAAAACCAATGCCGTTATTGGTATTGATGTTATGACCGTTTACAAGAGATTTGATGATGGGCATAGCCTTGACAATTGGCACTACCACTTTATCGCTTAACTGTTCATTGGGTGTCCAGTTATCCGGCATGAGAATACCTTTCTTTGTTTTACCATCATTGGTTGTATAGCTTACGAGCTTCCCCTTAAAATCACTGAATGCCTGCAAAAGATTGCCTGTAATGATATGCCTTGTCTTGCGGTCGGTGTTGGTGGCTTTGGTATAATCTTCCCATTGTGACAATAGCTTTTCACGGTCGGGCTGTAGCATATCTGTGCTTGCTCCAACAATACTCATAATATCTTCGGAATAAGATGCAGGGATAGCAATAAACTTATTGCTGTTGGCAATAGCAAATCTTAATTTGATTGCCGAAGGTGCATAAGGGTTGTTTTTCTTTTTATCAATCACAAAACCTAAAAATACAGCAGGCACTAACTCGTTTTCTCCAAGATAAGTTTCAACAGGATAGTTCACCAGCTTACCTGCATGGAATGCCTTAAAAACCCTTTGCAGATATTGCTTCCTGTTGTCAGCCGTCTTTTGTATGTTTTGTAACTGCAAACCTTTTGCCGCCATCAGTTCCTTTTCCCGTTGCTGTATAGCCTGTGTCCATTCGGCGGAACCTGTAGCAAGTTTTTTTATCTTCTTCTCGGTCGGAATTTCTTTTACGAGCTTCTCATATTTTTCATCAATGGATTTTTGTTCTTCTTCCAGTTTGTCAATCACCGATTTTTCATATTGATTGATTAATTCATTTTGCTGGGTAAGTGCATCATTGTTTGGGTTTGATTCCCTTAACAGGTTATCCAGTTCCGCCCTGCTGAAAGGTTTCTTCAGCACATTTGCTTTGACTGTTTCAAGTATGCTGTCATCACCAAAAGCACTATCGCCGCCTTTACCCATTTTGATAATACGGCTGTGAGTTGTTTCTGCTTCCAGGTTCATGGCTTCCACTTCCAGGTCATATTCATCCACCTGTTTTAAATACTCTACATAATCGTTGTAGCGTTCAGCAATATCATTATAAAAATCCTGCTGCATTTTGGTAGATAAAACCGCAACCCTTCCAGATACTTTATGTGCAGCATCTTCAATGGTATTTTGTGTGTCATTACTATTATCCGCTTTGCTGCTTTTTAATCTTAACGGATCATCCAACAAATCATTCACGTCCGGGTTTTCAAGCAGATATTCTTTTACAATCTTATCGCCATACTTATTCAGAAAATCCGGCACATCCAAAATCTTGGTAGATTGCTTTTGATTGGAAGTTGTGTTGGCATCTAAAGACTTTAGTTTCTTCTGCAACATCATCATTAATCTTTTTTCTGCCGGTATCGCTGATGTTACATAATCATAAATAGGTTTTAAGATTTGCCCGGTGCGGTTTATCCTTCCACGTTTTTGCACTTCGGTATTAATATCCAGTTCTGCCTGTAACACAATCATCACCCTTTGCTTCACTTCGCTTGCAGGCACTTTTGGTGTAACAATCGCATGAGCGGATGCGCCGGTACTACCTGACTGGTTTATCATCAGCACATCTACCTCATTGTTATTGAACTGTCGGAAAGCATCGTTGGTATTGATTTTCTTTCTTGGCATAATCAAAGCCTTGCTGCCTTTGCCATTCATTTGTAATTCATATTTTCTGCCCGTTACTTCTGCTATTGTATAGCCTGCATCCTGTAATTTCTTGATGATAACATCAATCGGTGAAATAGTTATGCCTGTAGATACTGATTTGATACGCTCCAGTATTTTGTAATACTCTGCCTGTGCTTCAGGAGTAAAATCTGTAAGCGAAAACTTTTTATGGATAGCATTCCCGTCCACATCTTTTTCTGTATAGCGAAGTACGCCATCCAATCCACGCCTTAATACTTCTGCAAAATCTGCGTTGATGGTATCACCATCACTAACAGGCATACCGGTCTCATTTTCCATTTGTTCAATAAAACTGCCCATTGTGGAAGCAAAAGCAATCACAGGTTTCTTGCCCTCTTTTAACCGTTTGATTGCCCTCTCTGCAACCGAAGATGCTTTTAACGAAAACAGCATTTGATTAATAACCTGGAACACTTTTGAAAAATAAGGGGTATTATCAACACCAGCTTGTGATGTGCCTTCACGAAGGTTTACTTCCTTGCCTTCGGCTACGGCAATCTTGTCCAGTTCCTCAACCTGACTATCTACATGGTTGGTTTGAAAGGCAATAATATCCCGTAGTATCTCGGTTATGTTATCAGCAATGGCTTTATGCTCTTCTGCATTTTCATCGAGGCTGATATAATTTACTTCTATTCCTTCAAAGCTTCTTTCACGGCGAAGCATTTGCCCTTCGGCAACCAGTTGTGAAGACAATACTTCCTGTAACGCCACACCTCCACGATTGATAGCTTCCACCAGTTCATCCTTTGTCATGTTGCAATCGCTGATGGATGTTTTCATGGCATAGATGGGCATGTTATCCGGTCGCTTGGCAAAGGTTGCGGACAGGAATACAACACCTTTTGTATTAGCAACCACCCTTTGCATGAACTCTCCTGTATTAGATGAACCACTGGAATTATGTGCCTCATCCATAATCATCATGTTGCCACTGGCAACTGTCATCAGGAAGTTTGGCTTCTCCGGTTTTTTATCAGGTGAATTAAATTGTGAGTATGTGGCTACAATAAAATCATAAGCGGCCGGTGGCTTTCGGTCGGCAAATATTTTTGATTGCTCTGCAGGCGCTAATGCCTGGTAAATAATATTGCCATCTTCGTCTTTTATATCAGTTTTACTTTCCCTGCCGTTCACAATGAAAGGCTTTAAATGTGCAGAGCCGATTGCTACCAGATCCCGGTATATATCTGAAAACAGATTTGCTTTCTCTGTCATGAAGATGGGTTTTAAGCCCTGCATCACCCCATAACGTATCATACCTGCTGCAATGCGACCTTTACCAATGCCAGTCTGGTCGCCAATAATCATTCCCTGTTCCCTGGCTTCGATATTGTAAATCGCCATTGCAATGGCATCAATCTGTTCTGCTGAAAAAGCTTTATGCAAAGCTACATTGGAAGAATATTTTAAACGGTGCTTTACAAAGCGGTCAATATCGCCACCTACTTCTTCTTTGATTCGTAACAGAGATTGCTGCGTTTCAAAACTCATTGAATCAGGAACATGCGTATCAAGGGATTTACTGGATGATGCTGGTTGATAAGGCAGTCCCAATTCTTCACCCAATAGTTCACTTAACGCAAGGGCTTCTTTCTCCAGTTTTGATATATCATGTTTCATAGGATTCGCTTCTTTTTTAGTTCCCATTGCATCCGCCACTCTTTCAAATAAGTCATCAAAAGATTTTACTACAACATCCCTATCAGCATCGTAAACCGGGGCAACTCCTTCAGGTGTATTCTTTCTGCCATCTATTAAAATCAAACGAACATCAAACGATGTCCCTTGTCTTGAATACAATTTATGCCCATCTATTTGTATCACATCTTTTACATGGTAGCGGCTGTATAGGTAATTGAAGAAAATCCGGTTCTTGCCAGCCTGTATTCTGCCTTTATCATCCCAATTGGTATGACCGCCGATAATGATGGCAGCCTTACCATCGTTAGCCATACAATCCAACGCCCTCAAAGCCATTAAATGGTCGAGGGTATTGATGGGAAAGCTATCATACATCACTTTTTCATCCAGCGTACCAAATGGTGGATTGGTCATTACTGCCATGAATGTTTGTTGAACATCCATGAACGGCTTCATTGCATCACGCTGCCACACATTTGCAAAACCCTGCGTTCTTAGATTATTGTTCCTGAAACTGTCCAGTTCGTTTGCATAAACCCTCTCTGGTTTTGCTGCAATCGTTAATAATCCATTTCCTGCGGATGGTTCAAATGCAAAGCCTCCGTTGAATTGCAGTTTATCACTCTCACAAAAAACTCCTGCCAGATAACCAATGGGTGCAGGTGTGGAATATTGTTGCAGTAATATACTTTGAGAAGTGCGGTGCGACAGGTTTACCTGGTTGTGGTACAATTCAACAATCGTGTCAAACCTTTGCCTAACTGTTCCTTCGCTGTGAGCCAGCAACCTTGCCCTGTTTACAATAGCAAGCTCTGTTAATTCCTTTACTTCATTTTTATTAGTGATACCAAAATACGCAGCCAGTTTCTCAACTGATATTTTGTTATGCGGTGTTTTTAATGCCAGGTCTTTTTCTATGGCATCCACAAATTGTTCTTCCTTTCTGCTCAGTCCATCTAATCCTAATAAACCTTCATCAGCAAAAGAGTAATAACTTTCCCTTGTTACAATCACATGGTCGAGCAATCTTATCTCCATCGTTGCAGCACTCTCTTTAATCTTAGCGGTTAATTGCTCATCAGCCCTGGAAGGTTTTAAATTACCGGAAGGATGATTGTGTGCAACAACCATTGATACGGCAAGGCTTTTTAATGCAGCAGCAAGTATGATGCGTATATCGGCGATAGTAGCATTGATGGCTCCTTTGGAATGTTTGTAATAGCCGATGATTTCATTGGATTGGCTGAGGTATAAAACAATGAACTGCTCCTGCAACTCTACCTCGCCAGCATGGAACGTATCACGGATAAAATCCGCTGCATCTTTGGATGATGTAACCTTACCAAAATGTTTTCGTTCGCTCCTTGAATAAGAGACATTGATTTCAGGTATATCTGTTTCAGGTACATTGCCAAGAACGATTTCAGGGGTTTCAGGATATTTTGCCATAAGAAAAAAGGCAGGTGCTGCCTGCCTTCATTTGATTATTCTTTTATCTTTCGGGCATTGACGGAGTAATTCAATTCATACCGGTTATCCCAGACATTATCATACAACTGGTTACCATCAGCCCATTCATAAATTATCTGGTCTTCAATCCTTGATATTCTCACAATTGCCCATACCGCATCATAGGTTTGTGCATCTGGCGAAGCATAACCCTTGTACACAATATTGGGTTGCGATTCATCTTCCCTCATTGGCTCCATAAAAATGGAACCTTGTGTTTTTACGCCACCGCCGTTGTTGAGGTTTTGAATCGCCTGTCTGAGCAAACGGAGTTCATCTATTTCAATATCCTGCTTTGCTTCCTTAGCAGCAGCACTGGAGCGTAGCCATTGCAGCAACGTATCACGGAGTAGAAATACATCCTCGAATTTCTGGGGAACATTAATATCATTAATATCTAAATAGATATGCTTCAACGCACCTTCACCATTATCAATCCGTATCAGGTTGCCACGAAGTGCATCAATGCGTTTAATCTGCACTTTTGTAACCAGGAACTCCTGCTTATTTTTAACCACCCGGATACAGGGTCCTTCATTATACAATTCTGTAGCCATGCTTATGAGTTATTGCGGTTGGATTCTTTGATTGCTTCTGCTACCAGTTCACCCAGTACTGCCCCGATAAAGCCACCCACCATCACATACGGCACAGTATCTTTCTGCACCGACTTTGCATAGAAGTAGCTTACCATTGAAGCAGTAAGGGTAAAAGCTGAAACAATTGTTTTTTCCTTCATTGGGTTAGTGGATTACACTTTTGAGGGTGATGCCGGATAAAATAACCAGTCCGGTCTTGAGCATAAAATTTCCAAATTTCTTTTTCTTAACCTGCTTCTTCAATTCCTTATTCTGTTCGGTAAGAAACAAGTTATTGGTGAGCATATCGGATAGCTTGGATTTAGTTAACTGGTATTGCAGCTTGTGCAGGTCAATGGTTGAATCCTTATTCTTGATCTCATCTTCCAGTGTGCTGATAACAGCATAGGCAATGCTGTCTTTCTGGTTGGTTTCATCCATCAGGTCTTTTACTTTCTCCTGCATTTCCTCACAGTTCTTTATCAATGCGGCTGAATCAACCGTTTCAGTTGCCGCACTGTCAATGGCAGCGTAATCAGTCATTAAATCCTTTACCTGCGTCTGTAGTACCAGTACTTTATCACCAGATTTTTTGAGTGCCGATTTTTTATTGGATAGCTCCGAAACAAGGCTATCATTTCGCCTGGATAACAGTTGTAGTTTGTTTTCATATTGCACCTGCATAGCAGCAACCTGTTTATCCATTTCGGGTTTCTTTACCCATACTGTACTGCCGTGGTTATCAGGTTCGGCAAACACCAAAAGAAGCGATGCAATGATGTAACCTGTAATAACACCGAGAGCAAATGCGATACACAAATAAAATTTGAAATAATTTTTCATAAGTAAAAGGTTTAGTTATTGTCTGTATGTTTTTTCTCAAAGGAGTAGCCGAAGCAGCCTGCACCAATGAGTGAGATGAAAGAATAGAAGATAAATTCCGGTACAGCCTTGCCAAAGAATTGCTGTGCCAGCCAACTTGTAATCACTGCAAGGGTAAAAAGGGCGATGATGAACTCACGAAGTGAAAAATCACCATTCTTGTCTTTAAGTAATTGTTGAAAAAAAATTTTCATTCGGATGTAGCTGTTTTGATAGTGTAGGTAATGGCTGCAATGCACAGCCCAATGGCGGCGGCTGATGTTCATGCAACAGCGGCTTTCTTTTGCTGCCTGGCAAGCGTCCTTTCATCTACCAAAGTGTAGGTGAAATCGTTTCCATATAACTGCTTGTGCCGTTGTGCCAGTTGCATAAAGAGGTTGAAGTCGTTGATATTGGCAAATACCTGGCAGCCTGCTGAATATTTATCTACGGTATTGGTAGTTCCCCATGCAGAAGCATGGTGGATATTGATACCGAATATGCCGGTTTCCTCTTTGCCATTCATAAAGTCCAGCACCGCATCCCGGTTATAATCACGGATAACCGTCAAGGGACGCTTTTGTGTAAGTGCCAGGTACTTGCCCCTGTGCATACCAATACCATGTGAACCGATATATTGCCCTTCTTTTACGATGGCTGTTCCGTTTGCATTCATCATATTTTTCAGCCAGTAAGTGCCGGGATCTGTTGTGGCTGGGAAACTATGCAATTGCCACTTACCTTCATTGGTTTTATAAAAAACATTGATGGTATCATCAAAGGCATTTGGCTTTATACTGTCAGCCCTTACACCAACAATATTTAGTTCAAACGGTCTCGTATATGTTTTGTAGTTGCTGCGGTTGAGCAGCGATTGTATTTCTAAAAGCATCAGGCGGCAAGGTTTAAATCAGGTTCATAATTGCGAAGCCATTCCTTCACGTTAAAGCCGGGACAATTGGAGTTTGCATCCAGTTCATCATGCCCGACAATTGTGGCACTGGGATGCTTGATGGATAGTGCCACCAGTTTATTGAACAAGGATTCTTCCTGCACCGGTGTTTTGGTATCACCGAGAATACCGGCTTTGTTCCTGCCGCCGAAATAAGCAACATGGATGGCTTCATTATCTATTGCTTCCACATTCTTTACAACGGACTGTTCTGGATGGATGCGTTTTATTTCACCATTGCGTTCAATTACAAAATGAAAGCAGCCATAATGCTGGATTATTTTCGGGTCGAAAGTGGCAGTGCTATGCACCACGATGTACTTGATGTGTCGCTTCATGAGTATTGGAAAATTTATGTTTAGAGATATTTTATAGCATTGGATTTTACAAGAAAGTGCTGTCCGTCATTTTCAAATAAAGTATAGCTCATACGATTGGCTATTTCATTACCAAGCACCATATTGGCTGGAACCTGCACACCTGTTTGTGCATCCTTCCAAATCATAGTTGGCTTTGTAGTAATAAGAGCCAAACCATCCAAGCCCGACAAGCTCCACTTGTTGCCATCGTACTGCAAGCCCATCCTGGTAAACTGCAACCTAATCTGTTGCTTTTGTGTTTCGCTACTAAAAGAGTTGAGCATACCATTGACCAGTGTTTGCCTTACGCCACCATTCAACCGGTAGTTTTTAAAACTTGCACTGGCGGTGGCGTAGTCATCTTTGTTCCTCAACTTTTTAAGCAGTTCCATCACCTTGTTAAAATTCTTGGTAGCCGCAGCCATGTAAAGCAGCTTACCATAATCATCTTTTGTAGCTGCAACGCTGCTTCCTTTTACCAGCACATTAAATGTTGTTTCATTTACTGTTGAAGGAAGGTTGAGTTTCTTCAAAGCCGCTATCATTTCATTACCGAAAAAGCCATCAGCACCATAACGGGGTAGTATGCTTTTGCCATAATTATCAAGCAATGCCTGCTGTAATATTTTTACCTTATCACCCTTGCTTCCTTTCTTCAGGGGAAAATCGCTGTTTATCTTTGGTGCTTCATTATTATATGTTGGCTCATAAGTTGGTTCGGTAACCGGCTTAGGTTTTGTTTTGATCTTTGGTTTGATGACGGTTGGTGTATCAGGTCTATGATAATCCGGGATAGAATTGCTGTTTGTATTCAATATCACATCCACATCATCATTTTTCTTTTCTGCTTTTTTCTTTTTGAAATATTGCCAGCCAAAATAACCCAGTACACCTGCTGCACCCAAGCCAACACTTAGCAGTATGATTTTCTTCTTCTGGCTTTTCTTTGCAGCAGGTTTCTGATAGGTATTAGGTTTTCTTTTTGTCTTCATTTTTTACGCTTTTGGTTTTGCGTTGATAATCGCCATCATGGGTGAATACTCCCAAAACTCCAGTTCGCTTTTTAAATCACTGATAAGGTTTCTGCCGTACTCATTTTGATATGCAATTGATACTTGCTGGAACACCGCCTGCGTGGGGATTTCCATGAACACTGCTTTTATCGCAGGCTCGTCAGTTCCGGGAAACGGACCATAGGTTATGTCAAACGCAGCTTTTAATCTTCTTGCCCAGGATTGGTATTGAATAGTACCAACAGATGCTGCATAATTGCCTGTTATCTTATCCGGCTTTGCGGCAAGTATTGCCAGCACTTCGTTATACTCTGTTGAAGTCAGTTCTTCTTTCATGTCTTCCATCAGGCTTCTTGCATACAACCTTTCATAGGATGTTATCACCTGTCGGAATACTTCCTTGCTTGGTACTTTTCTTAATACCGTTCTTATACTTTCCTCATCCGTTCCCCACCCAAAAGGCATATCGTTTTCAAATGCCATCTTTAATTGTTTGGCATAAGTTGCGGAGCTGCCATCTTCATAGGTTTTCTTTTCTTCATTGGTGGCTTTTACATTCCTCACCAGTTGCCTTCCAAAATAAAATGCACCTCCAAGTACCACTAACCCTAACAGGCTGTACTGCACTTTTTCTTTCAGTGTAAATTCTTCGGTATGTTCCTGGTAACGGTTCATGCTTTATACACCCAATGCTTTTTTGGCAAGGGCTGTTTTAATGGGGTCGTTCTTTACAATATGGGCTAACTTAGTAAGCTCCTTCACATTGAGTTTTGAAACCAGCGTGGTAAGCGAAGCCATCTTTGCATCTGCTTCTGTTTGATTGTTGGCTTCAATGGTCATGTCGTAATGAAATTTTTTCATGGAGTATCGGGTTTGATGTTAAGTAATTCTGCTACTGTTTGCAGGTGTTTCTTCTCTTCGGCAAATGCCTGGATTATATGCATGAGCTGTTCCAACTCCTGCTGGTTAAAATGCGTATTGAGTTGCTGCAGGAAATCAAATATCCCTTGCTGCTCTTGAGATAACTGTGTTTCTGTTTTCGGTTGGAATGATGCAGCCGCTTCTTCTTTAGAAGCAACAGGATTCATCAATTGCTTTTCTTGTTCCTTTGTGTCTTCATCAATGATTCCAGCAAGGGCTGCACCGCCTGGTATCTTTGAAAGCAGATGAACATTTCGCCTTACCATGCTTTCCATTGCAACAGAAGCAAGTTCTCCAAGGTTGATATTGCCGAGTTTGAACTTCTGTGATTTAAGCTGTTCCAATTGCTGCTCCAGCATATCGGTGTAGTCTTCGGATTCCTGGAGTTTTGTTTTGGTGTCTTCCAATTCCTGCAACAGCTTTTCTTTTTCCAGCAATTCTTTTTGTGCATCCAGTTTTTCCTGTATGATCTGAGTGATATTACCCAAGCCGTTAATGCCGTTTAACGCATTCAATCCACCTTGCTGCTGCACATGGAAACAGTATTGATCATTGCGTGGTGTGTTAGCTGTATAGTAAATCAACAATCTTATTTTTTCAGTATCCTCGTTCATGTACAACTCATAGCCATCAAAATCAGCAGGGTTATCCGTTTTCGGTACAGCCTTCAAACCATCCACAAATATTTCATAGAACTTGGGCTGACCTTTTGAAGCCATGTCTTCCAGGTATTTTTTTAACCGGTCTATTTTTAACTGGTCGTACTTCTCGTTTTTTACGGGCATGGTTGTAAAGGTTTAGGTATCACTTGTATCATCCTCACATGCTGCACATCTGCTGCGTAGCTGCTGATATTGATTGTACCCTGGTGTTCATACTGGTATTCGTTTATATTATTGCTTGCCATATCAAACAATCCAAAGTCACTTGCTACTATCACGGTTTCCGGCGGCTCAATCAACAGATAGATATGGTTGTTGCCATCAATTTCTATTTCCTCATCCTGATGCAGTACCCAATGCCGGAAACGTAAAGTGTATTCTGCATAACCGAGTTCTTTCATTCGGCGTGGTATGTATTCCAGTGCCAGGTTAATTGTCATAACAATCCTTATTATCCATCATGCCAGATGTAGAGAAAAACTTTGTAATTGAAATTTGTGTCATACGCTTTACCAATAGCATCTTTGTAAACGCCTGTTATCACAGGGTTGCGGCAGAGCAATATGCCATCTTCTTCCATCTTGCTTCCATACCTCCACAAATACTTTGGCATGGATGTGCCTGGTGGATCTACACGCCTGAGTGTCGTTAAGTATGCAGGAGGCTGAACATTGTTTATTGTGATTGCATCGCTGTTGATATTCTTGTCATCAGCCCATATTTCTTTTGCATAAAAGATATTGGCATCATCCAGGGATTGAAGTTTCAAATCACCCATCAACCTGTTACGGTTTATTACAAATCTTTGAATAGGCGCCGGGGTATTCCCAACAAAGAGGAAACTTGTAACCGCTCCACTTCTTCTTTCCATCAGTTCCGATGAATTATTGCCTTGTTCAGTAATAGCAAAAGCCTCGTCAGGGATTTTCAATCCTGTTTCTATACCAATAATCTTTTTGGCATCTTTAGGCAGGCGTACCTGGAAATAATTCCATTCCCCTTTTCTTTTAATGCTGATGATATGTGCTGTTACCCTTTCCATTACTGTTGCTCCTGTTCACAGTCCAGGTAAACTGAAACCCTGTATGGTTCAAATGTTGTCCTGCCATCCTGCTCATCTTTGTAATCCATTTTTACTGTGCCATTACCAACAGGCACTCGACCCAAATCATAATACCTTGCATTGGGTGTAACATTGATACCTGTCATCAGCAGTTTGCTTTCATAATTTTCAGGAAAGAACTCTTCTTTATTGATTTCAATTTTCTGACTGCCCCTGTAATACAGCAGATCATCTTTATCCGATGTTATCAGCAAACCTTTAACATGCGTAATGGTTTTATCCAGTTCAAAGGTTTTACTGAAATTCCTGCCTGCTTCCGTTACCTGTACATCAAACCGCTTCTTTACATTCTTAATCATAACACTGTTTCAGTTTGGGCATGAGGGTGGCAGGCAGGATTACCTGCCACTCATGCAATGCCCTGGTTTTTCAATTAGGGTGTAGTGATTGTCCCGTGCAGGCCCAGGTAGATATAAGTGTTCTGGGGTATGCCATCCACCGTGCCTAACTCAACAGTGGATTCAATCAGGATGTCATCATGGATTAAACGGGGATTGGAAAGCTTGTAATAACCTACCGGTATATTGTGGAAATTCGCTGTCTTGAAAACGTTGTTGCTGGTTTCAGGAACTATCTGTTTTTTGTTTGCCTTCAAACTGAACTCACCATTGGCAATGGCAGGAAAATCTTCCAAACCTTTATAATTGGTTGCAATGATTTTATCCTTGCTGCCATCGGCTGATGTCCCTGCCAGCAATACAATGCCGCTTACCAAGAGTGCCTGGTTCTTTTGCAGTTTGGCGTTGCTCAAATTGCGTAAACCGATTTCCTTGTCATCCTGCGTTTCAAATAGCTTGATGGTTTTGGATGTCACTGCTTTGATGGAATAAACAATGCAGTCTGCCAAACGCAGTTCGCCCTTGAGTAATCCTTCTTTAATGTGCGAAGGAAGTTCTGCAAAATGTTTTTCCATCTCACCACGGCTGCCACGGCTATTGCCACCGGTATTACTGAGTTTTGCAATGGAACGCATACGCTGTATGGGGTTCATCCTGCGTAATGCTCCCAGCAGTTCGTTGTCTTCAATACCTTCAATGCCAAGCAACGCACCTGCATTATTAAATTCTTCTACGCCTTCTATAAGTCCTAACATAAGTTGAATAGTTTGCCCTTAACCTCTAAAGAGGAATTAAGGAAGTGAGTAATAATTTAAAATGATTGTTTTTTTGTATTTACATGATGATGTCATCCGTACCGGAGAACTCATCGTTCATGCCTGCAAATTCTTCGTCAAGCACTTTACCGATGCCACTGCCAATCTGGGCATAGTAATCATTGCCGCTGCTGGCTATCTGTTGCTCGATGGCATCCAAACCACTCATGTCATTAGAGGGATAAGTGAAGTATTGGATTTCACCCATGCCGTTGGTGGCTTCGCTTTTTTTCTTCAGAATTTTATCAATGTAAAGTTTCTCCTGGAAGTTCTCTTTGAATACCATGATGCGTTCCTTCATGCCGTCAAGACCCTCCAGTCCGTTGGTGCCGCTCTTGCTTTGGAAACCATTGGCAGCCATCATGCCAACACCGAGTAAGGATAGCATCCTGTTGCCGGTATAATGACCGGCACCGGTGATACCAGCTCCGATCAGCAATGAGGGGCGACCGATAGCTGAACCCGCCACACCACCAATTATAACGGTAATTAATAGTTCCTTCCCGGTTTCCAGCAGGGAGTTTTTAATATCTCCTTTTGTATCAAGCTGCCCGCTCATGTGCTGCATAAAGTTTTTCTTTTTGGCTTGCTGGGCATACCTGTTTTTCTTTTTAGCCATAGATATGTTTAGTTTTTTATAGGATTTGTTTTAAAGCAGGGCAACACGTTTTACTTTGTGTTTATGGTGATGCTTACTGGTATGTTTGCTTTTGCGGTGATGGTGTTTTTTTCTTCTGACACCATTCAAGCCATTGACGGGTTTTGCAGGTGGCGACGCTTTGTTGTTGTTGCCCGTGTGCATCGCTTTATAACCGATATACAATAACGTTACTGCACCCAGCCCAATGCCTACAGGCTTTACCCATTTCTTGTTCTTCTCCCAAAAAGTTTCTTTGGGTTCATCATCACTGCCGGTTTTTTCATTGCCTGATTTTTTGCCTGCCACATCATCGCCTGCATCATCTGCTGTAGCAACAGCATTGTTTATCCTTGCAATGGGCTGACCTGGCCTCGCTTTTTCCGGTGTCGCAGCAGGTGGCAATATATCCTCCTGCGGAACTGCATTTGTTTTTACAACAGCATTGTTTTGGGTAGAAGGGGAATCATTTGATGCCACTTTGGTATCTGGTGTGTTATCATTGCCGGATGGCTCATCAGTATTTACATCCAAATCAGTATTGGCTGCATCTTTATTTTTCTTGCTGAATAAATCACCGATGCTCTTCAGGTTTTTTGCTATCGCTGCAACCACTGCTGTTGCTGCTGCGATGGCTGCCCCTGTGATGGGTTCTCCCAGTTCACCAAAGCCTTCAAAGCCATTCATGCCATCCACATTTTCAGAATAGAAAACCTCTTGACCCAACAGTTGTGAAAGCGGTGTGTTCTCATTGATATAATCCACTCCATCCAAACCACTCAATTCATCTACCCAACCTAATCCATTTACGGCTTTGTCCTTATTGCCTTTGCCGCCCAGTATGGCTTTGCGTAAGTTGATGGGTTTGCCCCCGGCAGTATGAAATATCTTTTCAATCTTGTTTCTTGTTTGCACCAGCTTGCGGTGCTTCATGCGGTCAATACCTTTTGCAGCAGCTTTGTTTTCGCTCATATAACTCCAGCGAAGTTTAGCAGCTACACCCATCAGGTTTAGTTTCATGGAAGCAAGTAGCCCATTGCGTAACAAAACTGTTGCAGGGTTTATCTTATTTACTGCCGGTAATATCTTTTTGAAAAAACCTTTCTTCTTTGGTTTGTAAACAGGCGGTGCTTCATCGTTGTTGGGCGTTGTTGGTGCAACAGGTGCATTGGCTTGCCTGCGTTTTGCCTTCTTGCTTAATACAGGCAGCCCACCACCTGAGCCAGACCTGATGTTCTGCATTTTTTTCTTTACCACCTTTCCCAACAACTCCATGCCATCATCCGCACCCTGCATGTCATCATCAATGCCGCTTAAATATTGTAAATCCATAGGATAATCTTTTTTCTCGGAATAGGGTTCTTCATAATTAAAATCATTTACCACGCAATCAATCGTTATATGCCTGCCATCAGCTAAAGGCACTACAGGGTAGATATGCTGAAAGTAATCACGGTGGTACTTGGTTATTCTCAAGGTATGCGGAATCTGAAGGTTCCATAGGATACTGGAGATAAAAACCGTGTAGCAATCGCAATCTACCCCTGTGTGCCTGTCTTTCCATGCCCTGGCGGGGCTGCGTACCTGTTCATATCCGTCAGCATCTTTTTTGTAGGCAATATGGTCGTACACAAATTGCCAGATGTTGCGGCAGGTAGCATCAATCGTTTGTCCTTTTAATATTTTAGAAAGCTCACTGGTTTGCCACGCATTTTCCTTCACCACTTTTGGTATAAAGGCAACCGTATTGTACACATTGGCATTCCGCCTGATGGTGGCATTGTGCCCATCTGCTTTTGGAAACAATGCCTCGTATGCTGTGCCTGGTTGAATATGCCTTTTCCTGTTAGCTTCCATTTTACTTTTTCAATAACACTTCGGTGGATGATTCGTAAGGGATTTTATTAATTGGTGTTTGTATTACTGTAAGCACCCTTACATCCAGTTTTATTGTTTCTTTATTTTGTAATGCCTTATATAATGCAGCACCTAATGAGAAAATGTTTAGCAATGGTATCGTAATCATTATCTCCTCAATCTTTGCCTCACCGTAAGCCGGAATCTTTATAAACTTGTTGATGGCTGATGAACTACCTATCACACTTCCTTTGTATTGCAACTTCACATAAGGGAACTGAAGGTTTACTGTTCCCTGCGTTGGGTTCTTCATCTGCACATCAATTTTTATCACCAAGCCTTTCAAATCAAGTTTATGGATGTTGACGGTTGGGATGATTTCAATTTCATCCTGCATCTTCTTTAGCCCAAGCATATACCTGATGCCTGCATATATCCCCACGCCAACACCTGTTCCCAATAAAAACCGGGAGAAACTGCTCATTGGTTTTTCTTCTTTATTTTTTCACTTAACATATCCGTACCGATTTTAAAACCCATCCAGATAACACCGCCAATGGCAGCCTTTACAGCATAGTCTATATAACCTGTAAAATCTAAATTGGCGAGGAAAATAAAACCGGTAAGTAAAATGTTACCACTTGTACTTTCTGTGTTCATGTATTCAGTTTTCATAGCGATTGTTATTGTTGGTTACAATTACAACACAAATATGAGATGCGGATTTTTAGCTGTTCTTCGATTGGAGTTAAGCTGGTTTACAAAGGAACAACTTGGTTTGAATAGGCGTGAGAATGTTTGAATAAGAGTGGGGCGAAATTTCGTAATGCAGATTCGTTTAGGGTGTATTGGCGAAAGTATGATGAAGGATGTGTCGTATATTTGGGAGTTAGCGGTCATTGTAAAGCGACATCGTTCAAAAATAAAACAAACTAAATGGGAAGAATAATTTCATCAATATGGCAAACAGTTGACGGAGTAATAGACGCTTCTTCAATGGACAATTGGTTTGCTCCGTTTCACAGCGATGCAAGGGGCGAATATATCAACGACACAATTCATAATTGTGAAGCAATGCTTTATGGCAGGCTTACTTATGAAATGCTTTCGGGATATTGGTCGCAGCTAAAGAATAATGAATTTGGCGTTGCCGACAAATTAAACAATACAAAAAAATATTTGGTTTCTTCGTCTGTCAAGGAAGCTAATTGGGGCGATACGACCATTATCTCAAATGACGTAATAAAAAAAATATCCGAAGTAAAGACAGCGGTAAACGGAAACATTTTAATGCAAGGCAGCGCTTCCATTGTAAACTTATTATTACAAGGGAAATTACTTGACGAGTTAAAAATTCTAACGCACCCATACATTGTAGGCTTAGGAAAAAGATTGTTTGAAATTGAGTTGAACCAACAACTTATTTTGGTTGAAGAGAAACAGATTGATAATGGTGTAATAATTTTAAAATATCACCCAAAGTATTAACATTGCATAAACCTTAGCAGCGAATAAACGGATAGTATCGTACAAGCAACGTCACACAACCATACATCCTAACAAGGAGACACAGCCTAAATGAAATTTCTAAAATCAATAACGGAATATTTTAAAGAGGTGAATTTGCCACTACCTAAACACCCTGATTTCTATGTAGGCAGGCACGAAGAAAACATACAAAAAATCAAACCTGTTTTATTGCCAACAAAACACGAACTGTATTCTATATCTATTTTTAAGTCCGGGAATGAGTTGGTAAAACTAAACAGCTCCACTGCTAAACGAGTGTTGGTGCGGTCGCCTTTCAAAACAATTGAGTGGAATTTGGGTAACAAAAAATCAATGCAGGGGATTATGATCATTTTTTCGGAAAATTTTATCAAAACAAATATTTTGTGGCAAAACTTCCTGATTGATTTTCCTTTTTTCAGGCATAGCAATTTTTTTAATGAACACCTTTCAACTTCATTGACTGATGAACTGCACCTCCATTTCAATAAAATTTACGAATGCTATTATAGCGATATTCCTGAAAAATGGAATTTAATAAAGGCATATTTACAAATAGCCTTATTGCTGATGAAGCAGGAATACAATAACCGCATTGACACAGTGACTATCGCCAATACAAATACGAATAAGCTACTTGCCGATTTTGAAGTTTTATTAATTAGGACACTTGAAAACCCACCAACTGAAACTGATTTCCGGCAGGCTTCTTTTTACGCTACACAACTTTTTGTACATACCAATCATTTAAACGCAGTAGTAAAACAGGTCACAGGCAAAACGACTTCTGAAATTATTCAGGAACATATCATACGAAAAGCATCAACCGAATTACGGCAAACCGAAATCCCTGTAAAAGAAATTGCAGACCATTTCAATTTTTCCGCCACTACACATTTTATTGCTTTCTTTAAAAAACACACGGGGCTTACGCCAAAACAATATCGGGAATCATCTTTTGATTAAAAAATATCTAAGCCTGAAATAAGCATCTATTGCCATTTAAACTGCACCAAGCTAACACTGTTGTATCGCCTGCATAATGTTGCTTTGTACCAGTGTTCAATCTATTTCTCGTTACGCAACCTGCTTTACGGTGGTTTTATCCACTCTTTGATAAATCTGAGTACAATCTCCTTGAGATTTTAAATTTCCACAGTTCATTTGTTTTCACAAATGTCTTTCAATTTTTGAATAGATTTTTGCCAAAAATCATTGGCATGTTGCAGATAGGTTGCCCCATCTTTAAAAACTGCATAATCGCCTTGTGATATATTAATCAAGGTAGAATTTTCATTTATTTTATTCAAAGCAAATCTAACTGTTTGGTAATTTCCGGGGATATCAGCATATCCATAACCGCCATAAAAGAAAGTGTATTCCAATAGTGCTTCGGGTATCAAATGCGTAATGCTGCCTTTTGCCATATCCTTTTCCTTGCCTTCGTGCCGACCCATCCAGTTCATTGCAGCACTCAATTGCCAACTTGTTTGAGGTTTCATTCCCAACATAAATTGTTCAACCGTTTCGCTATTGGTTATAACCGACCAAACTTTTGCAACAGGTGCTTGGATGGTCACAGTGTGTTCGGATATCAATGATTGATTATCTTTCATTTTTGTAAATCCATTTAAAACATGATTAATAAAAGGTAGGAAACTTTCAGGTCCGGATTCTTTATCTTTCAGATGAATAGTTGTGCTATGATTGGCAGTCCAAATAAACCGTATCATTTTTATTCGTTCTTCAGGCTCAATGCCAGCGCCAATAATGGCGATGTCAATCTTATTCTTTGAAAACACCTGCTCAATTTCGGCAAGTGTGGAAGCTGAAAAAAGGTTTATATTTTTAGCTTCTATTTTACTTGTGTCAGGTATGTTCTTCAAAAGTTTTCCAACCAGCAGTACATTCTTCTTTACATTTAAATATTTGTCAAATGCTTTGCTTATAATATTCACAGCTTCCTTAACCGCTTTTTCTCCATCATAAAAATCGGTGTGTTCGTAATTGTTTAGCCAAACAATTTCTTTATTCGCATTATTGAAATTGCCGTACGCCTCCTTTGTTCCACCAGGTAAAAACTGCTTTTCACTTGCCACCATCACCACAGGAATATTTATTTCTTTTGAAGAAGCAATTCCATCATAGGTGAGCCAGGGTTTCCAACTCATTACAGCAAAATTGTTTTTCCATTCAGGCAAAGCACCTCTTTCAGTTTTGGCATAATAATCTACCGGAAAGAACATGGCGGCATCCATATTATCCGGGTTGTATGCAGGAACATATTCTGCTACGCCAATTTGCTCAAACTTCTTTTTAGCGTTTTCCGCTTTGGTAATTCTTGCGCTAATACCTTCATCCCCGCCATAAAAAAGCTTTGCCGTTTCTGGTGTCATCAGCCAGGCTACCACTGTTGCCAATGCCTTTATGCGTTTGTCTTCGCTGGCTGCCTGCATCATATACGCACCGCTTGCACATACGCCTAATGCTGCAATTTTATCGTTATCTACAAAAGCCAGCGACTGTAAATAAGTAACGGCATTTTTTATGTCCTCAACTTTTGCCTCGTGATTTTCGTATTCCCGTGGCTGCCCTTCGCTTTCACCAAAATACCGATGGTCAAAAGTAAAAGTTACATATCCTCTTTCGGCAAGGGCTTTTGCATAATTGGTTTGCATTTGTTCTTTTACTGTTGTCCAGCTTCCGTCTGTAATCACAACAGAATATTTTTTGCTTTCATCAAAGTTTGATGGGAAATAGAAAACACCTGCAAGCGTTAACCCATCACTTTTAAAAACTACTTTTTTTGTTATTACAGCACTTTTCATTTTTTCAACAGCAAGTGCAGGTAATGAAGTATTTCCTCCTTGTTTTTCCAGGTTAAAACGCAACATCGTAACAAGCCAATTCCCTTTTATTTTTTCAAGGTCGGCTTCATAATTTCCCTGAACGGTCCATACTTCATTGCCAATAAAATGGTTTGCATTTCCCCGAAACCTTACCGTACTCCTTTCTCCATTTTCTTTTACATCAAAACCTGATAGTTGATGATGTGTCTTATCAAAGCCGGGCAGAAAATTTTTCCAGGAGTATATAATTTCATTAGATGGCAACAATGCCGCAGGGTTGCCCGCTAAAGAAGTATAATCCAGCAATACGGTGTCTGCCATTGCTGACCGGACTTTTTCCCAATTCCTTTCGTCCGCACCACTGAAAACATCGGACACTGATGCAATAATTTTATTGTTTTCCATTTTACTTGTTTTTTTGTTTTGGCTATATGCGATTGATACCAACAATACCGAAACCGTTATAAATACTGATTTCATGCTACGGATTTTTTAAGCATGAAAATGATTATCAGCCCTGCAACAAGGTGCATCAGGCATAAAATCAATTTGGCGTTAAAGGGTATTTTAAGTGTAGCCAACGGAATGATAATAGAAATTGCCAATAACAATAGAGACACAATTAAAAATATTTGTATTGGGTTTACTGTAAACTTTGACAAAGCAAACAACACAAAGGCTGCCATTACTGCAGGGATTAAAGAACTGACGATTACAGGAATCAAACTCAAAGGCTTTCCCGGTGGAAGCAAAACATTGTTGTTTAAAACTCCTGTATTTTTTGCAATAAGATAAATGATGACGTTTATCAATGCTGCAATGCCGCCTGCAATTAAAGCGTTTTGTAGTAAGCTGATTAATTTCATCTTTAAAAATTTAGTAAGACAAAATTATTCTTCCGGCAAACTATCATCAGAACGGTAATCAAAGAAAGGAAGACGGTAATCAAAGAGACATCGCCAGATAGAAGTACAAAAAAGCAGATTTTATTGCAGCATCCAATCTTCATGCACAAAACAAATGAAGCAGAACAACGAACCGCTAACATGGGTATTGCCAAAATGCAGGCTGACGGAAGCCGTGTTTCAACTGTTGTAACTCTGTTGGGCTGCATATCCAGCTTGACCTTATCTATTTAGCTAAGTGCATATCATCATCTTTTTTATCTTTACTCAGCCGCAGTTAGCAGGAGCGGACAGAATTCTATTCCATGCACTTCGACAATACCTGTTAGTTAGTGGCAATTTTTTGGGACACTGCTAACCCGAACTTTTCTGCACACTATCTCATTTCCTTAAGCCATTCAAATTCTGTCAAAAAATATTTTTAAATATTATTTAGCATAATTGCTAAATAATATTACCTTTACATCTTACATTCATTTCAGAATAGACAATGGCAACAAAAAAAAGTCGTGGCGAACAACAGTTAGAGGACTTTGAACTTGTATTCAAAGCACTCGCTCATGAGTCAAGGCGAACAATCCTTACTGTCCTTCAAGCAAGAGGAGGAACACTTAAAGCAGGCGACATTGTTGAACACTTCTCTTACGCTTGGGCAACAATGACAAGGCACTTACAACAATTGGAAGAAGCGGGATTAATCTCCGTTTACAAAATCAGCCGAGAACAACATTACACCTTAAATAAAGAACGGCTAACAGCCACCGTTAACGAATGGTTGAAATGGTTTAACTGAATTAAATTTCAAATACAATGGAAAAAAATCTCAACACAGAAAAAACAGTAATGGCGATTGCCACTTACAAACCAAAAGCAGGAAAAGAGCAAACTCTTTTGGAACTGATTCAAAAACATCTTCCTGTTTTGCGTGAACTTCAACTTGCTTCTGAACGGAGCAACTTCGTTGCGAAATCTCAAAACGGAACTATCATTGAAGTTTTTGAATGGACATCAATGAATGCGGCACAGGCAGCACATCAGCATCCGGCTGTCATTGACATTTGGGAAAAAATTTCGCAAGTAGCCAACCTTGTTCCTATGTCAACCTTGCAGGAAGGTCAACATCCATTTGCAGGGTTTGAAATTATCAATTAGTTAAAATCAGGAAAATGAGCAAGCATAAATTTATCAGCAGCAATGTCACCATCATGGTAAAAAGCATGGCAAAGTCAGTAAAATTTTATACGGAAACTTTAGGGCTGCCTTTGCTTGTCCGACACGGCAGCCATTGGGCTGAAATTGATGCAAGCGGTTTAATTATCGGTTTGCACCCACAGGTAAAAACAAAAAAAATCATTCGTGGCGACAGCATGACCATAGGGCTTGAAGTTGACAACATTGAAACTGCAATGAAAAACTTAGGGCAGAAAGGCGTGTCGTTTGACTTTCAGAAAATCAGCGGCGGATTACTGGCATACTTCAACGACCCTGATGATAATGTGCTTTACTTGTTTCAATACAAGTCAAAAAAATAAAACACAATGAGCCAAACCGACACATTTCCCGAAGCTGAATTGTCCGACAATAAATGTGTAACCTGTCAGGCTTCGTTATATGGCGATTTCTGTCATAAATGTGGCGAGAAAAAAGTTTCAGAGAAGGATTTCAGTTTTAGTGCTCTTGTAAGCCAAGCTTTATATGGCTTTACACATCTTGATTCAAAATTTTTTAAAAGTTTTAAAAACCTGTTATTCAGACCAGGATTTCTTTCCTTGGCTTTTGTTAAAGGAAACAGAACTCCATTTATGAAGCCTTTTCAAATATTTCTAATTTGCAATGTTTTATTTTTTGTTTTTCTCTCAAATACAGATGTTTTTCGCAAACCTTCTTCATGGTGGTTTAAAACAGAAAAGGATTTAGGCTATCCTGTTGCACAAGTTGTAAGAGAAAAATGTAATTCCCAGAATATTGCAGAATCCGAACTATCAGAGAAATACGAGCATAAATCTTAAATGATTCAAAACTACAACATCCTTTTTGGCACAATATCAAGTACATGATTATAGGCATATTTTTCGGGATAACTTTTGTAAAAGCTGAAATAATCAGTTGGTTTCGTATTCAGGAAATGTTTCACCTGCAATCTTTTTTTATGTATGGAGTAATCGGAACAGCAATAATAGTGGGTATGGTTTCTGTCTGGCTGATTAAGCGGTTTAATATAAAAACCTTTAACGGCGAGCAAATCACTTTTGAAAATAAAAAATTCAATAAGGGGCAAATTTATGGAGGCTTAATTTTCGGCATAGGCTGGGCAATTACAGGTGCTTGCCCAGGACCGTTATTTGCACAAATCGGCAGTGGTTTTTTAGTTGTTGGTATTACTTTTCTTAGCGCTATTGCAGGTACTTGGGTTTATGGGCTGTTAAGAGAAAAATTACCAGCTTGATTTACTGGAAACTTTTTTATTATACTTTTTCTCACGGACAAATACTTACAGACAAATAGATATTTGACATATTTCAATACTTTAAGCATACAAACATTCAATGCGAATAACATGACCATTCTCACAAGCCAACGCTGCAAGTCAGGCACACAAAGCCATTGCGTAGAAGCCAACCTGCTCAAGAGCCTGCCTTGCCCTACGCACAAGTAACACTCAACGGTTTGACACAGTCCCTATTGTAGAGGATGGCGTAAATAGGGTATGCGTACAACATAAGCATTGGCAAAACTGGGGCGGACAGTTGTAACATCAACCTTATCTCTACCAATCTTTTGTTCTTGCTCTGACCGTTTATTAATCCGCCCTCACATTTTAGCTACACATTTGGTGTTTGGGCTACAACTTTGGTTTCTTCAAAAACACTAACTTAGTATCAGTAGCACCAGGCGGATGGAATTCTATTTCCTGCACTTTGGCAATACCTGTTAGTTTGCGGCAACTCTAACCAACCATAGTGCTACCATCAGTCGACAGACAAAACACAGCAAGTTTCGGATTTTATAACCGCAATATAGTTTTGATATTTGCATTATAAAATTCAAAGAAATGACAACACAAAATCAAATTGATTACAGCCGAATTGCCCAAGCCATAGAATATATAAAAAGCAATTTCAAACAGCAACCTAATTTGGACAAGGTGGCAGAAAAAGTGCATATCAGTCCTGCACATTTTCAAAGAATGTTTACTGATTGGGCGGGAACAAGCCCAAAAAAATTCCTACAATTTATAAGTATAGAACACGCCAAAAAAATTCTACAGGAAGAAAAAGCGACTTTGTTTGATACAGCCTACGAAACAGGTCTTTCAAGTACAAGTCGGCTGCACGATTTGTTTGTAAATATTGAGGGAATGACACCTGCAGAATATAAAAATGGCGGCATAAATTTACACATCAATTTCAGTTTTGCTGAAAGCCCTTTTGGAAATTTGATTGTAGCTTCTACACCGAAAGGTGTTTGTTATATGGCTTTTGAAGATGACGAAACCAACGCATTAAACAATTTAAAGCAAAAATTTCCCAACGCAACCCTTCAACGAAAATTAGATCTACTACAACAAAACGCATTGTTCATTTTTCAGAACGATTGGAGCAAGCTCAACGAAATCAAATTGCATTTAAAGGGAACAGACTTTCAATTAAAAGTTTGGGAAACACTTTTGAAAATTCCAATGGGGCAACTTTCCACTTACGGAAGTATAGCTGAAAAAATTGGCAATATAAACGCATCAAGAGCAGTGGGTACAGCTATCGGTAGTAATCCTGTCGCATTCCTTATTCCTTGCCATAGAGTAATTCAATCCACAGGAAATTTTGGCGATTATATGTGGGGCAACACACGAAAAACCGCTATCATCGGTTGGGAGGGAGCAAAAACAAATTCAAATATTTAAAAGCAAACAAATGAAAGATATTATTCAGAAAATAGAACATACAGATTGGCAGAGCATTACGGAAACAATGTATCAAAATGGTTATGCCATTATTCCAAATTTGTTGTCAGACGAACAATGCGAAATACTGGAATCCGAATACGATAATCCAAATGCTTACAGAAAAACGGTAGTAATGGAACGCTATCGTTTCGGTTTGGGCGAATACAAATATTTTAATTACCCTTTGCCTGATATTATTCAGACTATCAGAACAAACATCTACCCGAAATTGGCATATATAGCAAATGATTGGTTCAGGGTATTGAATATGGGCAAACAATTCCCATTGCAACATACAGAACTATTAGAGCAATGCCACGGAAACGGACAACAAAAAGCAACGGTTTTGATACTAAAATATGGGAAAGGCGGTTTCAATACTCTACATCAGGATTTGTATGGTGATATATATTTTCCAATACAAATCGTATTGTTTTTGAGTGAACCCGACAAAGATTTCACAGGTGGCGAATTTGTATTGACACAGCAAATTCCGAGAGCACAATCCAAAGCCATTGTACTGAAACCGAAGAAAGGCGATATACTGATTTTTACGACCAATTTCAAACCCGAAAAAGGTACAAAAGGTTATTATCGGGTAAATATGAAACACGGTGTAAGTGAAGTAAGAACAGGCGAACGCTATACATTAGGCATTATTTTTCACGATGCTGTCAGTTGATTTTTTTATTTGGGCGTGCAAAGCGAACACAACAACAATAACGTTGAAAGATTTTTTTAATTTTGTGATATTGCAAAACAAGGTTAAGCAAAATAATAAGTGGACAAAACCAACTACAAAATATTAAAGCCCGAAACAGAACTTCAAAAATATGTTGATTATTTTTGGTCAGGCGAGATATATCTTGATGAAACCCAAAAACAAATTTTTGAACATCTTGCACCTGCATCATCAACATTAGACTTAATATTTTTTGACAAAGGAAGTTTTAAAGATAAAGAAACAGGAAGCGAACTTCAATCTAACGGAATAATCTACGGACAAAAAACATCTTTTGACCAATACAGCACAAAATCAGAAAAAGCAACGCTTTTCGGCATAAAATTAAAGCCGTCCGTTTTGCTTACTACACTGAATATCCCTGCATCTGAAATCACAGAGCAACAAATTGATTTGCAAACATTGTTCGGCTATAATGGCGAAAAACTGACCGAACTTATGTTTTCTGCACAAACATTGTAAGAAAAATCAACAGCTTTTTTAATGTTTATAAAAGAGCAACAGCGGAAAATAAATCCAAAATTCCAAGTGTTGGAAAAGTTTATTGAAACAGTAAATTTTTCAAATGACTATTCGGAAACAAACAAACGGATAGAAAACAACTTTTTATCAAAAAGGCAATTTGAACGTGATTTTAAATCGCTGACAGGTTTTTCATTCCGAAAATATTTTAAGCTCAAACGGTTTGAAAACTTTTTTCAGGCTGTTCAATCCAATCAACTCAATTCAAATTTGACACAATCGGCTTACCGATTTGGCTACTACGACCAAGCTCATCTAAATCGTGATTTCAAAGAGTTTACAGGATTATGCCCGAAAAAATTCATTCGGGATTTTTGTACGGACGTAGTATGATTTGTCGTTTCCATACAATTTTACATTGCCGATAAGCCCCAACTTTGTCCAAAAATAAATAATAGTAGATATGGACAAAGCAACAATCGTAAAACAAAACAAAGAAATCTGTAAACGTTTTTTTGACGAATTACACGACAAAGGAAACTTTGACATCATTGATGAATTAGTACACCCAAACGTTATTTCTCACGACCCATTTCCCGAACAGCCCAAAGGTTCGGACGGAGTTCGCAGTACAATGAAAATATTTCGCACAGCATTTCCTGACTTAAAGCTCATTCATAATGATATGATAGCGGAAGATGATAGAGTGATGATAAAATTTACTGCAACAGGAACGCACCAAGCGGAGTTTATGCACATTCCCGCAACAGGTAACAAAATTGCTTACGAAGAGGTGGTTATCTTACGACTGAAAGACGGAAAAATAACAGAGCATTGGGCAGTAGCAGACGCAATGGCACTTTTACAACAATTAGGAGTAAAGAGTTTCTAATCATAGCCCTGAAAAATCGGGGCTTTTTATTTGTCGTCCGCTTTTGCATCTTTTCTCAAACAGCAAGTTTCGGGTTTTTTAGAAGCAAACCATTTTTCAACTTTGCAGAAAAGTGCTGATGATACAACATTCTGAAATTTCGGACAGTGAATTAAGAAACAAAATCCGAAGAAATGAAATCCCTTTTGGCGGTAATAGTAAGCTGAAAATTTACGGTGTATTAGGGTGTACTTCGGGCAAAAGAATGAAAAGAGAAAACCGAGTTTTTTTTACATCAGAGCAGAAAGCTGTTACAAATGGTTTTCGCCCTTGCGGACATTGTATGAAAGTGGAATATAAAAAATGGAAGAATGGATTTATTTAACCAAACCATAGACAAACAAAAAAATTGGCTTCCTTACGAGGGAACAGTAAATTATTACGGCAGGTTGCTATCCAAAGAGCAAGCGGATTTTTACCTAAACAGATTATTGGAAACAATCGAGTGGCGAAATGATGAAGCAATCATTTTCGGAAAGAAAATTATTACCAAACGCAAAGTAGCGTGGTATGGCGAAAAGCCTTTTGAATACACCTATTCCAATACTACAAAATACGCTTTGAAATGGACAAAAGAATTATTGGAATTAAAGACATTGATAGAGAAAGAAACAGGCGAATATTTTAATTCCTGTTTGCTCAATCTTTACCACAATGGGAACGAGGGAATGGCGTGGCACAGTGACGGGGAAACCGATTTAAAAAAAGACGGAGCAATAGGCTCATTGAGTTTTGGGGCTGAAAGAAAATTTGCATTTAAACACAAACAGAGCAAAGAAAAAGTAGAGTTGATTTTGGCACACGGTAGTTTATTAGTAATGAAAGATACCACGCAAACGCATTGGTTACACAGACTTCCTCCAACAAAAAAGGCAACAACGGAAAGAGTAAATCTAACCTTTAGAACAATCGTAGAATAAAAGAGCAGCCGCTAATATGGTATTGCCGAAATGGGGGCTGACGAAAGTAATTCAACTGTATTACTTCTATCAGCCTTTAGTGCTATATTTGAGCTGACGGATTTCTATTACCCCCACTGCGGCAATATCCGAGCCGTTTTGCGTCATTTTAAAGTGACTACCGCCGCAGAAATTGATTTAACATGCAGACAAATTTACTATGGACAGGACGAGAATATTATTCATTGGAAAATTGTATAGTGAATACAACAGTCAATGGCACAGAGATAACTTCTACTATTATTGGTAAATACAAAGCAAAGATTTATCGTGTAGAATATCATATCAAGACAAATAAAAAATGGGAAACTAAGTATGTTGAAATTAAAAGCCAGCACAGCAATAAAGTACAACATCATAAATTCAAAAATGACGGAAAAGGTAATTGGGTAACAAATGGTAAACAATTGCCGACAGTTAAAGGTTGTATAGACATTGATATAGCATTGACACCATTTACAAATACCTTACCCATCAAAAGACTTCATCTGGCTAAAGGTGAAGAGCAAGAAATTCAAGTACTATACTTTGACATTCTGAAAAACAAAATAACGGCTGCTAAACAAAAATATATCAGGCTTTCGGACAGTGAATATAAATTTGAGAATGTTCCAAACAATTTTGAAGCAATAATTAAAATTGACAAACAGGGCTTTATCATTGATTATCCTTCTTTGTTTGAAAACACAGCTATTTTGCACAGTAAGTATCATTAGCATTATGGACAAAAACGAACGCACAACACGAGTATTTATTATAGCTGGGCAGACGGAAGTTAAATCAGATCTAACTACTATCAGCTAATATCGGGCTTGACCGAATTCTATTTGGCTTTTAATTGTTAACTTCAACATCTATTTTTCAATCGGCTTCAGTTGCCGGGCAGACACTTATAAAATACCAGCCCTGCGGCAAGTCTCGAACGTTAGCTGCCATTGTAGGACATGACAATATATTTAATGGGCATATGAAAAGTTTTGCAAGATTTAAAGCAACACATCACGTGATTACGGATTACATCATTCAAATCAAAGAGCAGACTGCTATGTTACGAGCGAATTTAACTGCAATGCATTTGTGGGCTGACAATGATGAAAACCCTTCACTTAACGATAAACACTTTCTTGCAGGTGCAGTATTGACAGCCAAACTTCTTAAAGTTGGCAACACTTGGTATATTTGTGAATTGGCAAATCGAAATATTTGGCGAACAGGTGATGGAATGACAGAAATGGCAAACTATGAACGACCTAATGATTAAAACAATCAATATTAGTATTAATAATTTTAACAAAGATATGAACGAAACATTAAGAGGATTAGCGACAATTAGTTTTTTTGCAGACGATTTGCATAAAGCTAAAAAATGGTATTCAGATTTTTTGGGTAAAGAACCCTATTATTTTTTTCCAAACCTTGAAAACCCTGCATACATTGAGTTCCGACTTGGGGACTTTGAGCACGAATTAGGTATTATCGACAAGAAGTACCAGCCATCAAATGCTTCAGGGAAAATTGGAGGCACGGTTGCCTTTTGGCACGTGGACGACATCAAAAAAACATTTGAAAAATTGTTAGAAATGGGTGCTACAGAATACGAAAAAATAACAGAACGAGAGGACGGATTTATCACCGCTTCGGTTGTAGACCCGTTTGGAAATATTTTGGGCATAATGTACAATCCACATTATTTGGAAATCCTCAAATCGATGAAACAATGAAAACAGTAGCCCAAAAAATGGGCATAAGGGCAAGTACATCTGCTTATTTTGTAAATACACCCAAAGAAGCTCTGGAAGCAGTCCATCTTCCGGAAGTGAAAATCTCAAAAACTTTAAAAGGCGAATTTGATTACATTCATTTATTTGCAAAAACGCAGGCAGAACAAATAGAGCTGTTTCCCAAACTAAAAGCGCATCTGAAATTGAATGGAATGTTTTGGGTATCATGGCCCAAAGGCGGACAGTTGGACACTGACCTTACTTTGCCTAAAGTGATTAAAATAGGGTATGAATTTGGTTTGGTAGAAAGTACCTGTTTAAGCTTGAATGACATTTGGAGCGCATTAAAATTTACGCATCCTAAAAAAGGAAAAATATACAATAATAGCCACGCTAAATTGAAATCGAGAACAACGAACCGCTAACAAGGTAGCTTGCCAAAATACAGGCGGACGGAATACTAATTCCGCCTGCGGCAATACCCAAAACCGTTAGCGGCAAGGCTAATCAACCACACAGCCCTACACACCGAAAAGCTCAACATTTCATTTTTTAACAAATGATAATTGCGGTTCGTATTTTCCTTCTGTCCTTTGCAGAAATAAATAATAAAAGCAATGGACAAAATACTTACATCATTACATCTGTTTGCCGTGATTATTTTCTTAGGCAACATCACCACAGAAATTCGTTGGCTTTATAGAGCTACGAAAACAGACAACAAAGAAACTATTCGTTTTGCCATTACCGAAATCATAAAAGGCGACAAGGTTTTTACGCTTCCTTGTGTATTTCTCATTACGCTGACAGGCAGTTTTTTGTATAGCAACTTCCCTATCGCTGAAAACCGTTGGTTGCTCTTTGCATTAATCTCCTACATCATTTCGGGGATTGTTTATACCGTTAGAGTTGCACCGTTGCAAAAGAAAATTGCCAAACTTGTTTCTGACACATCATTAACGGACGACTACAAAAAGGCGTACACTTCGTGGAATTTTTGGGGTTGGGTTGCTTTATTGGCTGCCGCATTGGCTTTGGTTTTTACAACAATTAAAATTCCACAATAAAATTACTATGAAAAATAAAAGAGTTTTACTAACAGGCATCACAGGTTTTCTCGGTTCGCATACCGCCATTCAACTTTTGAACAATGGTTATGAAGTGGTTGGCACATTGCGAAGCAACGACAGAATAAATTCCATTCGGGAAATCATTGCCAAACACACGACAAACATCAACAATCTGACTTTTGCCGAAGCCGACCTGAATGACAGCAATATCTGGTTGGAACTGACCAAAAATATGGACTATGTGCAACACATTGCTTCGCCATTTCCGAGCGAATTGCCCAAACACGAAAATGAATTGATTGCTCCTGCCTTACAAGGCACATTGAACATATTGGAAGCGGCAAACGCAAATAAGGTAAAACGTGTGGTTGTGGTATCTTCCGTTGCGGCTGTTGTTTACGGAAAATCAAAAAGCGAACTGAACAAAATTTTCGATGAAAGCGATTGGACAGACGAAACTAATAAAAAGGACACGACACCCTATTTCAGAAGTAAAACACTTGCCGAAAAAGCAGCCTGGAATTTCATAAAGCAAAACAATTCCGACATGGAACTTACAACGGTTTTGCCAAGTGCTATTTTAGGAACAGTTTTAGAAAAAGATTTCAGTACATCTGCCAATACGGTTATCAAAATTTTGGACGGCAGTTCGCCTGTATTGCCCAAAATCGGGTTTGATATTGTGGACGTTCGTTCTGTTGCCGACTTGCTGATTAAAGCAATGGAATTGCCACAGGCAGCAGGAAACCGCTACATCGCTTCTGCGGGTTATCTTACATTCAAAGAAATTGCCCAAATATTGAAACTACAATATCCCGAAAGAAAAATACCCACAAAAGAACTGCCCAATTTTGCCGCAAAATTATTTTCTATCTTTGAACCATCGCTGAAACCTATTTTGCTTGAATTGGGAATAAAAAGAATAACCGACAGTAGCAAAGCGAAAAAAGAATTGAATTGGCAACCTATATCGCCACAAGAAGCAGTAATTGCTTGTGCAAAAAGTGTTTTTGAAAATGGAATAGTGAAGTAAATGGAAAAATTAAAGTCAGTATTAAGTTTTGGTGGTATCCTTTCTAAACAGGACATTGATTTTGTTGCTTCTCAATTCAAGGAGAGAAAATTAAAAGCGGAAGAAAATTTTCAGGATTTTCACAAAATAGCCAATGAAATCGCTTTTGTTGAAAGTGGTATTTTACGGGTATATGTCGCAGACAACAACGGAAACGAAGTAACCAAATTTTTCATTCGTGAAAACCAATTTTTTGTTGATTTGGAAAGTTACTACACCGCAAAACCTGCAACAGACATTTTTCAGGCAGTAACAAATTCCGAACTTCATACTATTCACAAATCTGTAATTGAAAAACTAAGCAACGAAATTCCCAACCTGTATATTTTCATCAAAAGTATAACCGAAGCAAACTTGCTGAACAAAATCAAAGACAACGACTTTTTGAATTTCGGAGACGCTAAAACAAAATACCTTGAATTTGTAAAACGCTATCCAACTTTGGCACAACAAGTACCGCAACAATACATTGCCTCCTATCTAAAAATTACACCGCAATCATTGAGCCGTATAAGGAAAGGATTGGTTAAAAACGGGAATGATAAGAATGCCTGAATAATGGCGGGTATTTTCGTTTATCTATTTTCAGAAAAATGAGACTTTATCAAATAGCAGAAATTATACCGTAACGAAACAAGCCGACTACATACTAGGTTACAAGAAATTAAATTGTTAACTCATTTCTCTTAAGATGATGGCAGAATAACTGCAAAGGCTTTAATTTTTACATTAATATTTACAGCTTTTCATTAGTTTTAACAATGATTTGCATTCAACCATTGGAGCAACAAAATGATTTAAGTAAGCCACGGCGTATTATGAAATACATCATGGTTTATTGTTCTTCCGGTAATCTGATAATGGTGGTAGATGATAAGGAATTTAAAATTGCGGCGGCACAGGTAATTACCATTACATCCGGGCAAATTCATTATGTAAAAAAAACAGCTAATGCGAAAGGTTTTGTATTAGAATTTACCCTCGACTTTTTTGTTAAAAACGACAACGATATTGAACTTATTTTTCAGAATGGATTATTCTGCCATTTTGCAATGAATGAAGTAATTCCCGTAGATAAAAGTGTGATAGAGCCTCAACTCAAATTAATAGCGGAGGAACTAAAGCAACAGCCCTATCAATACTTGATTTCTGTTCACAGCCAGATAGAATTGATATTGGTAGCCATCAACAGGGCTAAGATGCAACGAGGCGACGAAATATGGAAACCGGACGCTCTTTTTCTTAAATTTTTAGAAGCAGTACGCAATAATTTTGCATACAACTATTCGCTGAAACAATTTTCAAAAATGCTGGGTACTACGGAGATAAAACTCAATGAGTTGGCAAAGCTTCATGCAGGCAAAACGGCACAGAACGTAATTTACGGGCTTATTGCTTCTGAGGCAAAACGCATGCTCACCTATGAATCCTGTTCTGTAAAGGAAGTTGCCTACAAGCTTGGTTTTAATGACCCCTTTTATTTTTCCAATTTCTTCAAAAAGCAAACAAAACTTTCACCCAAACAATATAAAGAAAGCTTTGCTATATAAAAACTACATGCTTTTCTCAATATTCTCTATTCTTTAAAGCACCATTCCTTTTCATCTTTGTGTTGTTAAATCAAGTGATTCATTAAAACAAAACACATGAAGATCGATCAGAATATAGCAGCACTTTTTTTACGCCTGGCTTTAGCCTCCGGCTTTTTATCAGCCGTAGCCAGCAGGCTGTCTTTATGGGGCAAATATTCATCGGGCTGGAAAAATTTTGTTACTTATACGGCACAGGTTAATTCCTTTGCCCCCCAAAGCATGGCAAACAGTATTGCCATCATCAGCACTATACTGGAAATGATTATTGGACTGATGCTGTTAACAGGTTACAAAACGGGTTTTGCTGCCGTAGCTGCATCGGCATTAACATTTCTTTTCGCTTTGGCAATGGCTGTATCGTCGGGTATAAAAGAGCCCTTAGATTATTCAGTATTCGCATTTAGTGCTGGAGCATTATTACTATCAACTATGCCGGCACATAAATGGAGCATAGATTATTTATTAAACAACTAAAAAATAATAAAATGAAAACAGTCAACAAAAACATTCATGATTATATTGTTCGCAATAATCAAAAACAATGGCAGCTTTTGGTAGAAAATGGCATCCATTACAAAGGGATATCCGTAATCTCGTTACATTATGATGAAGAAAAACAAAGGTCAACTACAATATTGTTGAAATTTGATGCCGGGGCAAAATACCCTTATCACAATCATCCTGCAGGTGAAGAGATTTATGTGCTAAGTGGGGATGTGGTTTTGGAAGATGCCACTCTGTTAGCAGGAGATTATTTATACACACCACCCGGTTTTAAACATTCTGTTACTACCAAAACAGGTTGTACCATGTTGTTTGTAATTCCGGAAGAAGTGGAAATAATATAAACCAGAAAAATTCAACTGATGAAAAATATTGTGGGATTTTCGGAGTTACAACAATCCGGCATTGGGTGGGAGTTTGAGGGATGTAAATTTGATAATGCGGATATAACGTTCATTATCGTGGATGCTGCACCCGGCAAAGGTACAGCGTTACACAACCATCCTTATGATGAAGTAATTATAGTATTAGATGGCTTGGGGCTATTTACAATTGGAGGTATTAAGACAGAAGTATCCGGCGGCAAAATCATCAGAATCCCTGCCGGTGTACCACATAAATTCATCAACATTGGCTCCAATCAGCTCAGGCAGGTTGATATACATTTGAACCGAAAGTTTATAACAGAGTGGCTGCCTGAGTATAGCTGAATGACACATTTAGTAAAAAGGTGAGAGGCTAAAATCTGACCTCTTGTTAAAAGCTTAACTTAGCTTACATCTAATGAGACAAAATAGCAAACAGTGAAAATTGCTGTCGCACAAACAAAGTCATTAAAATTTTTGCTATCCTGTATTGGAAAAGTTTAAAAACCATGTAGAAACAAAATAAATATGACACATCATCAGGCAGTATTGGCGTTTAACCATTTGATAGTACAAAGAAAATTTGATGAAGCATTAGAATTCTATGCTGAAAAAATTGTTGTTACTCATAATACAGATACACCTGTCAAGGGAATAAATGATCTGAAACACTGGATGAACAACTTTGTTAAAGCCAATACAATTGAATCAATAGAAGTAGTTTCATTACTAACAGAAGATAGCTTGTCTGTCACCAATTGGTATATTGCTTATACCGACAAACAGGGAAATAAAACAAATGGGCATCGATTTTCAGTACAGCGATGGATAGACAATAAGATTGTGCAGGAAAGTCATTTTTATAAAGTGGATGATTAGTATAGACAAAACCGGAAAAGTAAATTTTAACTATAAAACTATGGCAAGAATTATTTCTTCAATTTGGCAAACAGTGGATGGAATAATCGATTCTTCTACAATGGATAAATGGTTTGCCCCGTTTCATAGCGATGCAAGAGGCAAGTATATCAACGATATAATACAAGATTGCGAAGCGATGCTGTATGGCAGGCTAACTTACGAAATGCTTGCCAGCTATTGGGCACAACAAAAAAACAATGAGTTTGGTGTGGCAGATAAACTCAACAACACAAAAAAATATCTCGTCTCAACCACACTAAAACAGGCAGACTGGGGAGAAACTGCTATTATCTCCAATAATGTACCGCAAGAAGTTAGAAAGTTGAGGGATAGAAACCAGGGGAATATTTTAATGCAGGGAAGTGCCTCCCTCGTCAACTTATTAATCAAGGAAAAATTACTCGACGAATTGAGGTTGCTTACCAATCCCTATATTGGCGGCACCGGCAAAAGATTATTTGAAGACGAAATTAATCAGGTACTGCAATTAATAGAAGAACGAAAAATAGACAATGGAGTAATCATATCCATTTATCAATTTAAATACTAACATGTAAACGAATTACTATGACAAAATCAGCAATAGCTCAGGCATTCTCGGCAGGGGAATTTTCAAAATGTTTTGCATACCTCACCGAACAAAGCATTTGGGATACACCGGGTGAGCAATATGTAAAAGGCAAAGGTGAGATAGAGGAATTTTGTAAAAAGATTAGGGCATATTTTGATAGTGTTACTACCAAATTCACAAAATTGAATGTTATTGAAAATGACAACTGTGTCGCTATCAACGGCACTGCTGAATTTATCAGAAATGGTAAAAGGGTTTCTTATGTTTCATCCTGTGATGTGTATGTGTTCGACAAAGACAATAAAATAGTAAATATTACTTCTTATTGCATAACACAAAGACCCAAAAAAGTCACTAACTAACCGGGCATGGCAGCAAGAGAGTGCCAATCGGATTGATGGAGTATATGTTTTAGCTATCGACCGTTCCTCTATAGCAATTGCACAAGCGTAAAAAATCTAAAAATATAATTGAGGAGGGTAAACTATAATCCAAATAATCTTTAATAGATGAATTCTAATTTACCTGAAAATGAAAACCATTTGACATAGCTTTTGACATTAGATGGGCAGCATTTTGAAATTGAAAAAGAAAGTTTGACCGGGGTAATCTTTTAAAAAAAGTAGAACTGAATAGATAAAAGTTTTTACCATTAAACAGTAAATCACCGCTAGCTATTATAAAAATACAAAATACCTGGTTGATTGATGAAAATTCTATCTTCAATAACAGAATATTTTCGTGAAGTTAATTTGCCAGATCCAAAAGAAGCCCATTTTTATGTAGGCGGGTATGAAGATAATCTTGAGAGGATTAAAAATGTTGTTTTTGCCAATTAAACATTAAAAACGAGTACGCCTACAACTTTGATTTATATCCATTTTTCTTCGGTTTACGTTGCCTTTGATATTGATAAATCTTCACTTTTGAAAAAAAAATATTTTGAAAGAGTTTGTATTACATATAAAAGAATCTCTTGATAGTCAGTTACAGTTTATCCGATTAGAAACGGGTAACAATATCAAAACAGCAGAAATGTCGATAGAAATTCTCCTGTCAATTATAGAAAGGATTAAGAAGTTTATTATAAAGTATAAATTCAAAACCGAAACCGAAGAAATTTCGTTTTTTAAAAATCTAAAACCGCAATTTGTTTCACAATTAATTTACCAAAATGCGGTTCTCAATATTGAAACAAAAAAGCCTTATGGGGGTGAAAGCGTATTGAGAATCTATTTTCAAAATGAACTGGATAAATTGAAACGGTTCTTTGATAACAATCTTGAGTTTTATAAGTATTACCGTACTAGCAGTACTTACCTTGATTATAAATATTTTATGCGTGGCAAACACGATATTAAGTTGGGATTAGATACATTTTATTTTGAGACAGACCACAGATTTTGCACTTCACACGACTATAAAGTAGCCAAAATTATAGCTAATGATTTAATACAGGTTTATATTGAGGACTTACTTGCGAGTTTAGATACAAAAGAAGCCAGTATAACATCAGTTACACCTTCATTAAAACTTCATTGGTCAGAAAATAAGACTTCACTAATTGAACTTATTTATGCTCTCTACTCTCAAAATGTTTTTGATAACGGCAAAGCAGACATAAAAACAATTGCTGCATATTTTGAAAATGTCTTTAATATTGAGTTGGGTGATTATTATAGAACATACTTGGAATTAAGAACCCGTAAAACATCAAGAACAAAGTTTATTGATATTTTAAAAGTTAGCTTAGAGAAAAGAATGGATGAGGTGGAGGACAAATAAACTTTACCCAACTTGGGTTCGGCTTGGGTGCAAATATGTCTGACTATACTCATATTTGCACCCATTTTAATTTCAATATTCTAAATTTTATCTTTAGATGAACCACCAGAACCCTGTAGAGTTAAGACCCTACACAATTGCAGAGCTTGCCGACATGTACGGCGTATCCAAGAAAACCCTACGAAAATGGATGGAACCCTTTCAAGAACAAATTGGAGAAAGAATCGGATTCTTTTACTCAATAGTTCAGGTAAAAATCATTTTTGAAAAATTGGGAATGCCTGGCAGTTTCTTTAGTGAACAGGCAGCGTAATGTAAAAGCCCGGTTTTATGCCGGGTTTTTATTTAGATAGCGATAATGCTTCAATCCGTCTGCAACCAATTGCATCAAGTCAGTCTTAGTTGATACCTGTTTTCAATCACTGCTGAATGAGTAATTGTTAGAACAGTGCAAAATAATCGAGCCAGTTTGAGTAATGTTGATAATGCTCAAAACCATTTAGCTTCAATTGGGAAACTGCTTATTTGGACTTTCTAACCTTTGTTTTTAAATCCTTATTCAATGAAAAAAGCAAAGCTGTGGACATCCAAAAACATTGCAAACGAGATAGAGAACTACCTAATTAAAAGGACTGATTTAAAAAGCCGACCGCCATTAACTATAGAGTTGCTAAAAACCTTCCCAGGCTGTGAAAATTATACTGAGGAAGAAGCAGAGTTTAAGCTGAAAAGTTTTGCTGCAATCATTCCGATTTTAAGAGATTTTACCCCTCCAATTAAAATTATTTCAATTGACAATCAACAAGTTGTAAATTGTGCTAAGGATTTAAATGAATTAAAAAATGCAGCATGAACACAAATATGGATAATTTTTCAAGATGGGCTAAAAGATCTGAAAACAATTTGTTGGCAGTCAACCGTAAAATGGCTGTTGTTTACACCCGTGTGTCATCAAAAGAGCAGGCTGACAAGAATTTAAGCCTCGATTTTCAACGTAAAACAATTGACGATTATGCCACTCGTAACTCTTTTAATGTTCTTGGATATTTTGGAGGTACTTACGAAAGTGCTAAAACCGATGGCAGAAAGGAATTTACAAGGATGCTTGATTTTATCAGAAAGAATAAGGGAAGGGTAAGTCATGTGCTTGTTTACACAATGGACAGATTCAGCAGAACCGGTGGCGGGGCTATTAAACTTGCACAGGATTTAAGGGAGAAGCATGGTGTAATGGTTTTTGCTGTTACGCAGCCAACTGATACCAGTAATCCAAGTGGGGTCTTTCAACAGAACATACATTTTCTTTTCAGTGAGTTCGATAACCAGTTAAGAAAGCAAAGGGCAATGGCTGGCATGAAGGAAAAATTTGAAAAAGGCATTTGGTGTCTTAAACCGCCGATGGGTTATGATGTTATATTATCCAATGGCGAAAGGAAGATTGTTATAAATAAAGAAGGTAAGTTATTGAAGAAAGCTTTTAACTGGAAAGCTGGAGGCATGAAGAACGAAGAGATTCTTGAAAAACTAAATGCACAGGGTTTAAGATTGTACAAGCAGAAGTTAAGTATGATATTCAGTAATCCCTTTTATTGTGGCATCATCTCAACCAAAATGCTTGACGGAAAGTTAGTAGAAGGTACTCATGAAAAACTCATTTCAAAAGAAGTCTTTCTTGATGTAAATGAAGTCAGAAAATCTGCCAACAAATATGGGGTAGCACATCAAAAAGAGCAGGAAGCCATACCGCTGAAAGTTTTTATGAAATGTGCAAAATGCGGAGTTGGTTTTACCGGATATGAAATCAAAAAGAAAAAGCTCCATTATTACAAATGCAGGACTAAAGGTTGTGGTTGTAATAAAAATGCCAAGATTGCCAATTCCCAATTTCTAACCCTATTAGGAACTTATACAATTAACGAGGAAGACATAGCTCCATTAGCTTATGCCTTGAATCAAAGTTTCGACCAGTTAAACCAAACCGCAAAAGACGAAGAACGGGCATACAAAACGAAGCTATCCGAAATTCAAAAAAAGATAGATTCCATAGAAGAGAAGTATTACGCACTAAATGAAATGAACCGGGAGACATACGAGAAATTCAGCCAACGATACCACGAAGAAAAGGTTGAAATCAACAGAAATCTGCAAAGTTTGAATTTAAGCAGTTCTAACCTTGAAAATGATATTCAAAAGGCATTATGGTTTACGTCAAAACTCAATACAGTATGGGATTCTAACCCGGTTAAACAAAAAGAAGCCCTTCAAAATTTCATTTTTCCGGAAGGAATATGCTACGATACCAAAAATGAGGTAGTTCTAACTCCAAAGGCAAATCCATTTTTTGAGCAGATTGCAGTCTTGAAAAGGGTTTTAAAGGATGATACAAATGACAAAGGCACCAATAATGGTGCCTTGTCTTGTAAAGTCGGGGCAATAAGACAAATTTCGAACAATTTTTTTACAGATTTGAACAAATTAAATTATAGTTTACAACATAAAATAAAGACATAATTATTTAACGATACAGAAATTAATAAAGTCATTATAATCTTACAAATATTGATAAACTTTAAACATTGGACATTTTTTTAATATCACATTGAAGATATGTTATTTACAAAACATATTTAAATTTTTATATTAACAACAATCCGATTACTCCCCCAATATAAATAAGCACAGCAATCCAGGAATCAATTCCCATTCCCCATTTTCGTTTTGGGGATTGAATTATCATACCCAGCAGATAAACTGCCGTAAGCACTATGGACAGAGAGGTTAGATAAATATCTGAATTATGAGCATCTGTTAAGATGGACCTCCCGGCCAAAATATTAGCCACAAAAAACAATGTAGGCAAAAAAGAATTACCCCCAAAAATATCACTGATAAGTGGCGGATATCTTTTATGTTTTACAAAAGCCAGGCCACCTGATATTTCAGGTGTTGCCGTAATTAATGAGAGTATGGTGGCCCCAAATACAACTCCGGATATATTATAATGAGCAGCAATTTTTTCACCTGTTTTAGCAAGTAGTACACCAAAAAACAGAATA